>JAERSH010000059.1 GCA_016845785.1 Fidelibacterota bacterium | reverse complement strand
AATGTTTCGCCAATGCAAAACATAGGCGTCAATCCACTTTCAATTACCGTTTGGATCTTTTGATTGATCCATCCATCTGTTTCGCCGAATATATGTCGGCGTTCAGAATGACCCACAATCACGTAATCCACACCGGCTGATTTGAGCATATCAATTGATATTTCACCCGTGAATGCACCGTGGGACTCATGATGCACATTTTGGGCCCCAACACCAAATGGATGCTGTCCCAATGATTCAACAATGGGAAAAAGGGCCGTAAACGGCGGGCAGAATATAACCTTTGCGTTCACTGTATCCAATATGCGATTTTGGATTTCACCGACGAAAGAGATACCTGCTTCGATGGTTTTATGCATCTTCCAATTTCCGGCCACAATGGGCGTGTTTCTCATCTAAATCTCCAATGAATAAATTGCAGGCATTGTGTTGCCTGATAAGAGTTCTAAAGATGCCCCGCCACCTGTGGATACATGGGTGACACTATTCATGAGGCCAAATTTCTTGATGGCTGCTGCAGAATCCCCACCACCGATGATGGTTGTTGCATCATTTTCAGTAGCTGTAGCAATTCTTAAGGCAATTTGCTCCGTTCCCTTGTGAAATCCATCCACTTCAAATACACCCATAGGACCATTCCATAAAATAGTTCCCGATTCGGATATAACATCAGTGAATGCTTCAACCGTCTCAGGACCAATATCAAGCCCCATTAAGTCGTCCGGGATATTTCCCGCCTGATGGATGACCGTATTTTTAGCATCTTCCATGGATGTGGCGCATACAAAATCTTTTGGGAATATGATTTTTGTTTTACCCCGAGCTGAAGCCAATATTTGTTTTGCAGTCGATTCCATGGCCGGATCAACCAATGAATTGCCCACATCCTTTCCACGAGCTTTTAGGAATGTGAATGCCATGCCGCCCCCAATCAGGATTTGATCTGCTCTGCCAATGAATCGATGAATTAAATCCAACTTGGTATCAATTTTTGCACCACCCAAAATAACCGTTAATGGTTTTGTCGGATTTTGCATCGCTTCAGATAAATATTGCAATTCAGTCTCGACCAAAAATCCCATGCCCTTATGCATAAAATGTTTAGTCACACCCACATTGGACGCATGAGATCGATGGGCTGTACCAAAGGCATCATTGATATAAACTTGCCCATGCTTTGCCAATGCTGTACTAAATCCACGATCATTTGTCGTTTCGCCAGAATGAAATCTCAGGTTTTCTAGTAGATGAATTTCACCTGAGCGTAATCCTAAAGTGACATCATGGGCATCCTCGGACACGCAATCATCTGAAAATTTGATGGGCATTTCTAAAAGATCAGCCAATGATTCGCCCACAGGGATTAAACTCAATTCTGGGTTGTGTTGACCTTTTGGCCGTCCCAGATGAGACATCAGAATAACTTTTGCCCCCGCTTTTAAGCAAAATTGAATGGTTGGCAATGCAGCACGAATTCGAAAATCATCCACAACGCGATCATTTTCGATAGGCACATTGAAGTCCACGCGAATCAAAACGCGTTTGTTTTTCAGGTCAAAAGATTTGAGGGATTTTATCACGAGGTTTTTTCTATTTGAATTTTTGGTGTAGCGAGGGTGATCGCGACGACCACTTCTGCGCTATTTTGTTTTAATTTTTTTGCACATGCAGACATGGTGGCGCCTGTGGTTAATACATCATCAATGATACCAATTTTTAATCCATTTAAGGGGCGGGAAGTTACAAACGCATTTTCCATATTTTGAAGACGTTCTTCTCGATCCAATGTTGTTTGTGAAACGGTATATTTTTGCCGATGAATGATAGATGCGTCAATTGGAACATCAATCGCTTCTGATATTCCTTTTCCAATCCATAATGCTTGATTATATCCCCGTTCTCTTTTTTTCTTTTTATGAAGCGGAATAGCCGTCAACATATCCAATGATGAAATGGATGTATCCAGAAATTGCTTTCCTGCCATATAGCCTAATGATTTACCCACACGCGCCCGGTCAGCGTATTTCAAATGATGAATGACGTCTTGCAATGTGTCGTTAAACCACCAACATGCATATGCTTCATCAATATATTCCGGAAAAAATATATCGGATACGCGATCTTTCCCGCCGGTGGTATCCAATTCATTGATACATGGATTGCATAAAATTCCATTATCCAAGTCTGCTTTACAGCAGATACAATTGTTAGGGAAAATCCATTTCATGGACAAATTATAGACTGAATTCCAAAATGGCATGGATCGAATCTACATAGAATTCTATTTATATCGATGCAAAGGGGCGGTAATTTTATAAGACAAATATGGCTACTGACCCAAAATCATCCATTAATTTTCAGGACCTCATGCTGTACCGCATCCATGAGATTCTTCTCGTCGCGAGTCCTTATGATGCATTCATTTTAGAGGAAGACGGGCGACTCACCCAACAAATTCTTTATGAATACTTAGGGATGAATTTATCTTATGCCCCTCGGGTTTGGCATGCGGATAGTGCCAATAAGGGGTTAAAAATGCTGTCTGACCGCAGTTATGACCTGGTTATCGTTATGATGCGCATTGCGGATATGGATCCCATCACCTTTGGCGAAAAAGTGAAAGAAGACTTTCCGGACAAACCAGTTATCCTATTGGCTTTTGATGAATCTGAGATTACCGCTCTCCCCCAAGAACGGTTAACCCAAACCATTGATAAAGTCTTTATTTGGTCGGGGAATGCCAACGTGTTCCCGGCCATTATTAAAAACATCGAAGATAGAGAAAATTTAAAACGGGATTATGAAATAGCTGATATCCGGGCCATTATAATGGTTGAAGATGACCCTCGTTATTATTCCATCATTCTACCCTTAATCTATCGTACTGCCCTTAAACATGCGCGAAATCTGATTAATAAAAGTCTATCCGATACGGATAAACTTCTCGTATTTCGTGCCCGACCCAAAGTTATTCTTGTGTCCACTTATGAGGAGGCAATAGACCTATATGACAATTACAGGCACAATATTTTAGGATTAATCTCAGATGTTCGCTTTCCAAAAAATGGGGATTTAGACTTGCATGCCGGCGTCAAACTGGCATCATACGTTCGAGAAAAAGATTCAGATATGCCCGTGGTACTGCAATCCACTAATCCGGACCATGTGAATGATGCAAAACATGTGAATGCATCATTTATCCATAAAAAATCTCCCACTCTCCTCCAAGATTTAGAAGACTTCATTGTTAATAACTTTGGGTTTGGGGATTTCATTTTCCGGGACAAAAGACAAAAAGAAATTGCCCGAGCTGGCGACATGAATGCACTGCGTTATCACTTAAATAAAATCCCGGAAAAATCCTTGGAATACCATGCATCTAAAAACCACTTTTCTAACTGGTTAGCCGTTCGCGGCGAATTTTCTATTGCATCCAATATTCGTCCACTTAAAATACATGATTTCAATACGTTAGATGAATTGCGTAAACTGATTATTGAACAAATTGATGTGGGAATTCACGCTCAAAATGAAGGGCGAATTGTTCAATATTCATCCGCGGCAAAAGATGAGAGCTTAAACTTTGTTCGGTTGGCTTCAGGCTCTTTAGGGGGCAAGGCCAGAGGATTGGCATTTGCGAATAACTTACTGTCTGAATCCAACATTGCAGATGCCTATTCAAACTTGGAATTGCGAGTGCCTAAAGTGGCGGTAATCGGCACAGATGAATTTGATGCATTTATGAATGAGAACAAACTATGGAAGACTGCATTTTCAAAACGAAAGTCTGATAAATCCATCATGAAGGCATTTTTAAAAGGAAAACTCTCCAAAGAACTGACCAAGACCCTTTCAAAATATCTCTCTGAAGTGAAATACCCCATTGCGGTGCGATCATCCAGTTTATTGGAAGATTCCCAATATCAACCCCTTGCAGGCATGTATGCCACCTATATGCTCCCCAATTCGGATAAATCCAAAACTGAACGGTTGGATCATTTAATGAAAGCAATCAAGTTGGTTTATGCTTCCACATATTTGAAAGAGCCCCGATCACTCATTGAAAATTCTGTTCATCGACATGAAGAAGAAAAGATGGCTGTCATTATTATGGAATTGATCGGGAAAGAACATGATGACCGATATTACCCTTCTGTAAGTGGCTCTGCACAAAGTTTCAATTATTATCCTATTTCTTATATGAAGCGTGAAGAAGGGGTGGCCTATCTCGCCCTGGGCTTGGGTAGAACCATTGCTGAAGGTGAAAAATCGCTGCGGTTTTCACCCAAATATCCGGGGATCATTCCTCAATACTATTCGGTTCGTTCCTCTATCGATAATTCACAAAATCAATTTTATGGGTTGGATCTAAAAAAAGGGACAAAACTGTTAAAATATGGCGAAGAAGAAAACACTTCAGTGTACGATTTAGATGTGGCTGAGAAAGATGGTGAACTCCATTGGGCCGGATCTGTGGTGTCTGAAACGGATAATGTTATTCGTGATTCACTCCGCCACCGGGGCACAAGGGTGATAACGTTCCCCTCCCTATTGAAATGGAAATCAGCACCTGTTCCTGACTTACTCATGGATGTATTGGCCATGGGAGAGAATGCCTTAGGATGTCCTGTAGAAATTGAATTTGCAATGAATCTCTATAAGGATTCAGACAAACCTCATGAATTTTGTTTATTACAGATTAAACCAATGGTCATTGGCGGATTGGATCGCATTCAGGAGTTTGAGTCTATTCACGATGATGATATTTTATGTAAAAGCCAAGTGGCCTTAGGAAATGGCGTCATTGATAATATTCAAAATATAATCATGGTAGATCCGGAAACATTTGATGTATCTCAAACCCAAACTATTGCGAAAGATATCGAACATATTAATCGAAAAATGCCTAAAGGAGAGCAATACATTCTCATCGGTCCCGGCCGGTGGGGATCTGCCGATCCATGGCTCGGTGTCCCTGTAGAGTGGGATCAAATTTCACATGCAAAAGTCATTATAGAATATGGGATGGCAAACTTCCCTGTGGATCCTTCATTTGGGAGTCATTTTTTCCAAAATGTTACATCCATGCGTATTGGATATTTCACCTTAAATCATAAGAAAAAACTTGATTTTTTAGATTTGGATTGGGTGAATAACCAGACGGAAAAAGCCGTCACAAAGCATACAAAATGGATTCAATTGGATCGACCGGTTACCGTCACCATCGATGGCCAATCAGGAGAAGGCACCATCATTAAGCCTCTGGATCCTGTCCAAGAAGCAATGGACGAACACGAAGCTTCCGGGATATAAAAAACCCCCGCCCTAAGTCTTACTCTGGGAACAGGGGTTTTTAATTGATTAAAGTTTAGTTCGACTTAAATCAGACCACACCTTGATCCATCATGGCATCAGCCACTTTGATGAATCCAGCAATATTGGCCCCTTTTACGTAATCATTGAATCCATCTGAACTGCCATGGGTTACACATGCATTGTGGATGCTTTGCATAATTCGGTGAAGTTTTTGATCGACTTCTTCTCGCGTCCATGATATGCGGCTAGAGTTCTGACTCATTTCCAATCCGGAGACCGCTACACCGCCCGCATTGGCTGCTTTACCCGGACCAAATAATATTTTCTCGCCCAAGAATACTTCTACAGCTCCCGGATCAGAAGGCATATTCGCCCCTTCCGCCACAGCACTACACCCATTATTAACCAGCGCTTTGGCTTCATCAGCATTAATTTCATTTTGGGTCGCACATGGCAAAGCCACATCACAGGGGATATTCCAGGGACGCTGCCCTTCTAAATATGTACCGCCAATTTTGTCAGCATATTCACTAATTCGACCGCGTTTCACATTTTTCAAATCCATCACATATGCCAGCTTTTCAGCATCAATACCTTCGGGATCATGAATGGTACCGCCGGAATCGGATAGGGACACCACCTTACCACCAAGATCATTCACCTTTTCGGTGGCATATTGAGCCACATTCCCTGAACCGGAAACAGTGACTGTTTTCCCTGCAAAGGATTCTCCTTTGGTTTTCAGCATTTCATCGGCAAAGTAAACACAGCCATATCCGGTGGCTTCCGGTCGAATTAAGCTACCACCCCAGTTGAGTCCTTTCCCGGTTAATACGCCCGTAAATTCGTTGCGAATCCGCTTATACTGACCGAACATGTATCCAATTTCGCGGCCGCCCACGCCAATATCACCTGCAGGCACATCAGTATCCGGACCAATATGTCGACAGAGTTCTGTCATAAAGGATTGGCAAAAACTCATGACCTCATTGTCGGATTTACCCTTTGGATCAAAATCTGAACCACCTTTACCACCGCCCATGGGCAATGTGGTTAAACTATTTTTAAATACTTGCTCAAACCCTAAAAATTTCAAAATACCCAAATTCACGGATGGGTGAAAACGAAGTCCCCCTTTATACGGTCCAATGGCCGAATTAAATTCTACACGAAATCCACGATTCACTTCTACTTCGCCACGGTCATTCCGCCACGGTACACGAAACATAATCACCCGTTCCGGTTCAGTGATTCTCTCTAAAATTCGTGCATGAACATAATCAGGATGATCTTGGAGAAAGTCCCAAAGGGATTCCACCACTTCATGAACGGCCTGATGAAATTCTTTTTCACCATGATTCTTGGCCTCGATGTGGCCCATAAATTCTTCAATAGAGTTGTACATAGCTCTCCTAATAACAATTCGAGGTGTATGACTGATTCAAAATCAGCCTATTAAAAGCGGCGGAAATTAAATGGTAAATAGGGAAAAATCTCAGAAAATTTGTTTGAAGAAAGATAATGATTTAAGCTAATTTTCCGGGCTTTTTTGAAGGCATAATGGCGGCGTAGCTCAGCTGGTTAGAGCACCGGAATCATAATCCGGGTGTCCGGGGTTCGAGTCCCTGCGCCGCTACCAAAATAAAAACCCCGCTTCATGCGGGGTTTTTATCTTATATTAAGGGCAATTAAAACCATAAGGAGTATTGTAATAATGAAAAAACTAACAATCTTTTTAATCGTGCTATCGACGATTGCAACGGCCCAACTTCGCGTAGGTGTGGATGCAAAACGGACGATGGATATGAAAGTAAAAATGATGGGTGTATCTGCATCTGAAAGTATGGATGCTGATGGTATGGGATTAACTTTTGGATATGAAAAAATGCTATTACTGGGACTAATCGGTGCCGGCGCTGAATATAATTTATCACTTGGTGGTGATGATGACGATGAAGATGGCGGCCCTTCCAATATGGGATTCGTTTACGGTGTTGCCAAAGTACCTGTAGGATTACCCATGGCTCGTGGCATTGTTCGTTTGGGTACGTCCTTTGGTCATGAAGAGGGTGTAAAAGGTGCACTTTCCTATGGTGTTGGCCTAAGGGTAAAACCGCCTATCTTCCCTATTGGGATTGAAGCATTATACACCATTCATAATTTAGACATGGATATGGAATTGGATGATGCTGATGAAGGTACGGCTGACGCATTAGGTCTGGATGTGGAAACTTCCTTCAAATATTTTAATATTACGGCGACTTACTCCTTCTAAGTACCACAGATCTACATGACATGAAAAGCCCTGTCCCGGGAAATCGGGATGGGGCTTTTTTTTGTGTGAGTTGAGCATACGTACTCGACAATTTAATTCTACCCGTTATTTTAATATGTTTGGACAACCAAAATCTGTAATTTTTGTCTATCAAGGGAACAACCAGATCGCCTGTTTGTTATTCTAAAAAACTATTTGAATTAAAAGGAGTTTATCCATGTTAAAACGCATGTCCATTATTGGGCTATTGACAGCATTTATTTTAACCGGCTGCAATGAACGCCCGAAGACACCATTTAAAATTGATTATGAAAAATATGAATTGGAAAATGGCTTAACTGTCATTCTTCATGAGGATAAGTCGGACCCCATTGTTGGTGTAGCTATCCAGTATCATGTGGGATCCAATCGTGAAACACCGGGACGGACCGGGTTTGCTCACTTGTTTGAGCATATGCTTTTTCAAGAATCCCAACATGTAGGCCAAGATCAATTCTTCAAAAAGATCCAAAACGTTGGTGGTACACTCAATGGCGGGACCAATAATGATGGTACCGTTTATTATGAAGTTGTACCCAACAATGCCCTTGAAACCGTCCTATGGATGGAAGCCGACCGTATGGGATGGCTGCTTTCTACGGTAACCCAAGCCGCGTTTGAGAATCAGCAAGAAGTGGTCCAAAACGAAAAAAGACAACGGGTGGATAACCGCCCTTACGGCCACTCTAATTATGTCATGATTAAAAATATGTATCCGGAAGGCCACCCCTACAATTGGACCGTAATTGGTGAATTGGAAGACCTTCAGAATGCCACATTAGAAGATGTGGTTAGTTTTTATGAAAATTGGTATGGCCCCAACAATGCCACCATGGTGATCGCCGGTGATTTCAAAAAAGCTCAAGTGAAACAATGGGTTGAAAAATATTTTGGCGAAATAAAACGCGGTCCTGATCATGGCGATCCGGAACCACAACTGGTTACCTTATCTGAAACAAAAAAGGTGTATCACGAAGATAATTTTGCTCGATCACCTCGTCTAACCATGGCGTTCCCTACTGTGGATCAAATGCATTTTGATGCAGCAGCATTAGAGTTGCTCAGTCAATTATTGGGTGATGGTAAAAAAGCACCGTTGTATAAAGTCATTGTTGAAGAAAAGAAATTGGCTCCCAATCTCTACTCATATAGTGGTACCCAAGAAATTGCCGGTACTTTTAACATTATTGTAGATGGATTCCCTACAACCAATCTGACTGATGCTGAAAATGCAATCCACGAAGCATTTGCCCGTTTTGAATCCGATGGCTTTTCTGCTGAAGATTTAGATCGGTTAAAAGCCAAATATGAAACCGGGTTTTATCAAGGTATCTCTTCCGTATTAGGCAAAGGATTCCAATTGGCCTATTATAACGAATATTATGGCTCACCGGATGCGGTTGCAGCAGAACTGCAAAAAGTCCTTGATGTGAATATGAGTGATGTGAAACGGGTCTATGAAAAATACATCAAAGGCCAAAACTATGTACTTTCTAGTTTTGTGCCTAAAGGCAAGGTGGATTTAGTAGCTGATGGGTCAACCCTTTTTCCAGTCGTGGAAGAAAAGATTGTAAAGAATGTAGCGAAAGAAACTACCGAAGGTGGCTTGGACGTGGCAAAAATTCCATCCACTTTTGATCGCTCTATCGAACCGACAGATGGGCCGCAACCACGTGTGAGCATTCCGCGAATCTGGAAGCAGGAAATGGATAAAGGTGTTTCTCTCTATGGGGCGAAACACGATGAATTACCACTCATCAGTTTGGGTATTAATATCAAAGGCGGCATGCTGTTAGATGACCCCAATCAAATTGGTGTAGCCAACCTCGTCACCGATATCATGATGGAAGGGACAGCCAATAAAACACCAGTAGAGTTAGAAGAAGCCATCGAATCATTGGGATCATCTATTCGGATGTACACAAGCAAGCAATCCATCGGCATTGAAGTGAGCACTCTAAAGCGAAATCTGGATGCCACATTGGCCTTGGTTGAAGAAATCCTTTTTGAGCCTCGCTGGGATGAAAAGGAATTTGAACGGCTGAAACGCCAAACCATAGAAGGCATTAAACGAAGTGCTGCTGTTCCTTCTTCTATTGCTTCGAAAGTATATACCAAACTCAATTATGGTAATCATATTTTAGCCAATCATGCTATGGGTACGGTAGCGTCAGTGGAGTCCATTGGTATTGAGGATGTGAAATCCTATGTGAATTCGAATTTCGCACCCCATCTGGCCACCATCAGCATTGTGGGTGATATTAGCCGCAGTGATGCCATTAAAGCCTTTAAAGGAATGGTAGAACGATGGGAAGAACGGGATGTAACATTCCCTGAATATGACATGCCCGAACCTAATACAGAAGGCAAAGTCTATTTCGTGGATGTCCCGGGAGCGAAGCAATCTGAAATTCGTATCGGATATTTGAGCCTCCCTCGTACCCATCCGGACTTTTATGCTAACTCCGTAATGAATATGAAATTGGGTGGCAACTTTAGTGGGGATGTGAATCTGGTACTACGTGAAGAAAAAGGATTCACATATGGTGCTCGTACCGGTTTTAGCGGTTCCAAATTCGCCGGTACATTTACGGCTTCCTCTGGTGTTCGATCAAATACGACAGAAGAGTCTGTGAATATCTTCAAGGATCTCATGACAAAATATAGTGAACCGATTGCAGAAGAAGATTTGGCGTTCACAAAGAATGTGACCCTCAAATCGAATGCACGGCGTTTCGAAACATTGAATGCGCTACGGGGCATGATTTCGAACATTGCCACGTATGATCTCCCCTTTGACTACATCAATGATCAAGAAGAAATTGTCCGTGAAATGACGGTAGAAAGTCATAATGCGTTGGCGCGGAAATATATTCGTCCAAACGAGATGATCTATCTTATTGTTGGTGATGGTGCCACACAACTTGAGGGTATGAAATCTCTTGGGTTTGGTGATCCCATTTTACTGGACGCTGAAGGAAATCCAGTCGAATAAATAATATATTCAAATCAATACATAAAAAACCCTCCGTATAAACCGGGGGGTTTTTTATAACTTCAACTATGGTTCTATTCCCTAACTTGAACGACTGGACCCTCTTTGGGATCATTTTCGTTGGTATTTTCTTCGTAATTGGATTGGCCGAGATCATTCGGACCAGACTAAATAAACCGCCGGAATCCACACGAAAATTTGTCCATATACTCGTTGGATTGGTTGTTGCTGTATGTCCCCTTTTATTTATGGGCAATACTCAATTAATTGCACTTTCATCCATATTTATTGCCATTAATTGGCTCCTGTTGAAATCGGATAAATTGGCCAGTATGCATGCCACTGCTCGTAAAAGCTATGGTACGGTTTACTTTCCTTTTGCTGTATTAATCCTGTCTCTATTTTGGTGGGACAAACCCATTTCATTCATTTTAGCGATTTTAGTCATGACATTGGCAGATCCCATTGCAGCTACTGTCGGTGCTAAAGGCAGGAACACATTCACACCATGGAGAGATGTAAAATCCCGGCGAGGATCCTTGGCCATGTTTGGGACTACATTTCTCATTATCATGATTGGTACGGATTTCCTCGCACGGATATATGGCGCGGCATTTTTAATCCCCTTTCCGGTGTTAATAGGCCTCAGTCTCTTTACGGCATTTTCCGCTGCCTTAGCAGAATCAGTAAGCTTCAGAGGGTCTGACAATCTTTCCACCCCATTAATAACATTTATTTCATACGAGATATTTTTAATCAATTACACCCATGGCAACCTACCCGAATTGATAGTGTGGATGGTCTTGTCTCTAGCTGTTTTTGGTTTATCATGGCGCCAAAAGGCCGTCTCTTCTAGTGGGGCCATCAGTGGATATCTTATCGGCATTATTGTTTTTGGTACGGGTGGTTGGCCATGGATAACACCATTGGTCTTTTTCTTTGCCACATCATCTATTCTTTCACACCTTCATCACAAAGATTATGCTGAACGGAATATGCTTCAGGTGTTGGCCAATGGCGGTGTAGGTGCAGTGGCAGCTATTATTTACTTCTTTTGGGGATTCCCCCCGGCAATTGTCATGTACTTAGGTGCCATTGGTGCGGCCACGGCAGATACATGGGCAACGGAAATTGGTTTTTATTCCCGATCCAAACCTCGTCTCGTCCTTTCCAAAAAGATCGTTGAGAGAGGCACTTCCGGCGGCATTACCTTATTGGGTATAATCGGTTCTGTTTTGGGTGCATTGACTATTGGCATCATGGGAGAAGTCATCCTCGGTTTAAATGATCTACTCATTCCATTGGCCGCTGCGGGATTGATTGGCTCACTCACTGATTCCATATTTGGACGGTTTATCCAAGCCCAATTCAAGTGCACCAAATGCGGCAATCAAACGGAAGACCGGTACCACTGTGACGAAAAAACACAATTAATATTTGGTTCCAGATGGATTGGAAATGATATGGTCAATTTTATCAATACATCCGTTGGAGCAGCAGTAGCATACTTTTTCTGGATGAATTATGGATAAACGTCAACGATATACCAAAGTGATGGATACAGCAAAAGCCGTTCTTGAAGGTTATCCCATGGATGAAATCGGAAAGATGGCAATCCTATCCTCAATCTTAAAATCAGAATTTAAGGAATGGGTATTCTGTGGATTTTACCGTGTGGTGAAAGAAGACTTGTTAGAGATTGGACCTTATCAAGGGGATGTACTCGCATGCGGCCATATTGATTTTAACCGAGGGGTATGCGGTGAATCGGCTCGCACCAGGAAAACGGTTATTGTGGATGATGTTTCTGAATTTCCGGGGTATATATCCTGCGATGATCAAACCGTTTCAGAAATTGTAGTTCCTGTGATTAGAGAAGAAAAATTGATTGCCGTCCTCGACATTGATGGAGATACGGTCGGTCAATTTGACTTCCTTGATCAGTCATCCTTAGAAGCACTGGTTAAACTTATATAAACAAAAAACCCCCGAAATTCGGGGGTTTTAAGAAGATTGATATTTGTATCTTGTTTAGATGACCTTATAAACGATCAATCCGACCATGACGATGAGAGATACAAAGATCAGGGATACACCCATATTTCCATTTTTAATCTCTGCCCATTCGTCAATATCTGTTGATAACCAATCGAAAACTTTCAGAGAGATACCAACACCTAAACCAAAACCAATCGCTGCTGTGATCGCCCATAATAAAGAACGACCGTATTGTGCGAACATGCCACCCCAACTGGTAGGATCTAACATTCTTCCTCCTTTTACAGTGTTTGAATTGAATTTTTTATCAGGCGCATAAATCCTGCGGAGTCAATTTTTCCTTCCGTCAATTGACGGATTTGACCTGCAGTTGCCTTTGCCGTGATAATTGTACTTTGTCTTGATACGGGAATTGAAACCGTTACTTCTGTATCAGAAGGCACAACAGCCGTATAACCAGATTTTTTCTTTGCGAACGCTTCTTGATGACTCATGGCCTGCCCCACGGATATAAATCCCACAAGCATCACCATTTCAAAGTTATTCCGAAGACTCTCCATTTCAATAGAGAAATGATATGATCCATCGGCATTTTTGGTGAGGGCCATTTTCTTTTGGTCAACAGAAACGCGATAATATTTGCACGTATTGGCCACTTTTCGATAAAAAGCATAATTCGCAAAAACGAATTGTGTGCTCATTACCAGAATCGTTGCCAGTGCCAGAATTTTTCTAAGGGTCATTTAATTACCATTTATATGTGTTAAACAGGCGCAATTTTACACGAAGACTAGGGGGAAAATCAAGCCCCAAATACAAGAGTTCCATTCTTAATAACTTTTTGTATACTATGATTCGATACATGATAAGGAATATCCAATAATGAATCCATGTTCCAGACCACTACATCGGCCTTTTTTCCAATTTCTATGGATCCGATTTCGTTCTCTAAACCCAATGCTTTTGCCCCATTAAATGTTGTCGCTTGGTATGCTTCTTCTACGGTCATTCCCAAATGCATGCAAGCCAATGTCATGATAAATGGCATGGATTGAATATGACAACTCCCGGGATTGAAGTCCGTTGCCAATGCCACTGTAATGCCGGCATCGATTAATCTTCTAGCCGGGGCATAGGATGATTTCCCTAA
The DNA here is from genome assembly GCA_016845785.1 of Fidelibacterota bacterium. Classification (GTDB taxonomy): domain Bacteria; phylum Fidelibacterota; class Marinisomatia; order Marinisomatales; family TCS55; genus TCS55. The sequence goes on along the minus strand of JAERSH010000059.1, from coordinate 18,825 downwards.
AAAGAAAGTGGTCCCCGGCAACAAAGTGGCCACCACATTGTTATCAGTCATTTGTCCGATTCCTTTGTCACTCACTGCCATAAGGTGGTCTGCAGAAAAGGCACCCACTTCTCCAGCCAGTTCTGCCGCACCGGAATCCACAAATTCATCTGCATGAAGGCGAGGCTTTAATCCATGCTTTTTCCCAGTCTCTAAAATTCGTTTGGTTTGGTCTATAGTAAAATACCCTTCTTCACAAAATACATCATTAAAAATGGCTACTCCCTGTTCAGCCACTGCAGGAATCATTTCATCACAAATGAGATTCACATAGCCAACTTGATTGTCCTTGTATTCTTTAGGAAAGGCATGACCACCCATAAATGTAGGCACCATATCGATGGCATGGGATTTATTGACTTCATCAATAACCTCTAATGATTTGAGTTCAGATGGTATGTCAAGCCCATATCCGGATTTGGCTTCGACTGTGGTGGTACCCATAGAAATGAATCGATCCATGCGGTTAGCCACTTTATCAACTAATGCTTCTTTGGATGCTTGTCGGACACCCTCTACACTGGAGACGATACCACCGCCTTTTTCAGCGATTTCTTCATAACTAGCCCCTGCCAACCGCATGGCATATTCTTCATCCCGTTTATTATAAAACACAGGATGGGTGTGTGAATCCACGAATCCGGCCGTAACCATCTTCCCACCACAATCTATTTGGTGGTCTGCTTTGCCCTCACCAATTGCAGCGATCTGACCATTTTCAATTAAGATTGAGGTGTTCTCAACTGAAGTTACACCATCGGAATTGGCGGATACTAAACACCCGATATTGGTTAGGATTGTTGATTTTAGATTGTTGATTTTAGATTGTTGATTATTCATTTACCACTAGCCGTTTTTCTGGAAGATGTAAATATAGACACAAGTTCATCTGCTTCAATCATGAGAGGTTCAACTTTTTCTATCGGTTGTAATGATTCATAAATCAAAAATCTTTAATCGTCAATCATGGGAATATCAACATTCCAATCTTTCGCATTTTGGATCGCATCTTCATAGCCCGCATCTGCATGACGAAAGATGCCCATCCCCGGATCATTGGTCAGTACCGATTCAACTCGTTTTTCCATTTCAGGAGAACCATCCACGCAAATGACTTGTCCCGCATGAAGGGCCAAACCCATCCCCACACCGCCACCGTGATGGATAGACACCCACGTCGTACCGCTGGCCGTGCTCGTGAGCGCATTTAACAATGGCCAATCCGCTACTGTATCTGAACCATCTTTCATGGCTTCCGTTTCTCGATAGGGAGATGCGACCGAACCGCAATCCAGATGATCCCTGCCAATCACCACGGGCGCTGATAGTTCCCCACTGGCTACCATTTGATTCAATGCTACGCCGAATTTGGCTCTTTGGGTATATCCCAGCCAGCAAATACGTGAGGGCAATCCTTGGAATTGCACTTGTTCTCGAGCCATTTTAATCCACCGCGTCAGTGTTTCATCCTCTGGAAACATCTCTAACACTTTAGCATCAGTTTTATAAATATCTTCCGGATCACCGGATAGAGCAACCCACCTAAATGGTCCCTTCCCCTGACAAAATAGATCTCGGATATAAGCAGGAACAAATCCCGGGAAATCGAATGCATTTTCTACCCCAGCTTTTTTCGCCTGTCCCCTGAGGTTGTTGCCATAATCAAATGCAATGGCGCCTTGTGCTTTCAAATCCAACATGCCTTGGCAATGTTCGGCCATGGCTCTATAGCTTTCTTTTATGTATGTGTCCGGATCAGATTTTCGCAATGCCAGTGCTTCTTCATAAGTCATCCCATTGGGTACATATCCGTCCAGTTCATCATGGGCAGACGTTTGATCTGTAACCATATCGGGCACAATCCCCATTTTCGCCATTTGGGGCACAATATCTGCTGCGTTGGCTTGAAGTCCAATAGACAAAGGTTGTCCCTTTTGTTGCGCATCTCTGGCCATGGATAGGGCATCATCTAAGGAATCTGTGGCCACATTGAGGTATTTTGTCTCGAGCCGTCGCTGGATCCGAAATGGGTCAATTTCAATACAAATGGTTACCCCATTGTTCATAGTGACGGAAAGTGGCTGAGCGCCGCCCATGCCGCCGAGACCGGCGGTGACGACTAGTTTCCCTGTAAGATCAGAATTATAATGTTGTTTTGCGGCGGCTGCGAACGTTTCGTAAGTCCCCTGCAAAATGCCTTGTGTGCCAATATAAATCCATGATCCGGCCGTCATTTGGCCGTACATCATGAGCCCTTCTTTATCCAATTCATTAAAGTGCGCCCACGTGGCCCAATCGGGAACGAGGTTAGAGTTGGCAATGAGAACGCGCGGGGATGTGGTATGTGTTTTAATGACGCCCACAGGCTTCCCTGATTGGACTAAAAGGGTTTCATCCTCATCCATCCGTTTGAGCGTATTGAGAATGGCATCATAACATTCCCATGTTCGGGCCGCTTTACCTTTTCCGCCATAGACTACAAGTTCGTCCGGATTTTCTGCCACGTCAGGATCCAGATTATTTTGGATCATGCGATAAGGTGCTTCGATCTGCCAGTTTTTACAAGAAAGTTCTGTGCCGCGAGGGGCGACAATGGTCCGTTTTGCCATTCTATAAATCCTTTTCATTAGGGAAAATTAAGTCTGAAATTTAATCAATGCCTGACATACTCCATAACCTTACAATAGAATAAACAATTGAATTGAACGACTACCTTTACGAAACTTTAAAGTTTCGTAAAGGTACACCTCACCCTTTCGGATAAAGTATTTTTTTAAAATCGATCTGAAATAGCATGGAATCTTGATAATAATAATTCTAACGATGAAATTCATTTAAACCGAAAATTCTCATGAAAATCAAATATTACAATGAGCAATTAAAATGACTAATCAATTAGAAAGTGCAATTAAGCAACTGTCAAAACTGCCTGAAAAAGAACAAAATCACATGGCAAAGTGGATTATGGCTGAAATTAATTCGGAAGAAAAATGGAATAAACTTTTTTCCGAATCAGAAAATCAGCTAAACGCATTAGCTGAAGAAGCACTCAGTGATTTTAAAAATGGTCAAACTAAAGAACTAAATATCAATAAACTGTGATTTCCCATACGACGGATAAGTTCTGGAAAGTTTAACAAAAACTTCCTGCCCAAATCCGGAAACAGGCAAAATCTGCCTTTATTCTATTTCAAAAAGACCCACACCACCCCGGTTTACATTTTAAGAAAGTCCATTCTTCACTACCGATTTATTCAGCACGAATTAGTAGAGATTATCGTTCAGTTGGAATTCAAAAAGAAGATCAAATTATATGGTTTTGGATTGGCAGTCATGCCGATAATGAAAAGTTGTTAAAACGAATGTAACTACTTATGTCAAAACTTTACGAAACTTTAAAGTTTCGTAAAGTTTCACCTCACCCTCTCGGGTAAAGAATTTTCTTAATGGACCGAAAGTATCTAGGGTTTTTCACCATTACATTATAAGAGAAAAATGAAATGCCGTTAAAGCGTGTCACGCGAGTGTATTTTACTTTATCCACCACATGCCTTGCCGGTTGATTATAGGTGGCGATCCCCATAACAATTTTCTTCCGATATTTTGATGGAAGATTATCATACATAATATCAATATTTGCAGCGAAATCTTTTAAATCTTTCGCATAATTCATCACCACAGCTTTATCCAAATATCCCGCCGCTAACCATACATCCCACTCTTGATAGAATCGTTCTCTTGCCTGATATAAATTGGGTTTCACCGCCGCAGTCAATGCCATGTGTGGACGGGTGGACTCAATCAAATTCTTCGTTTCCCTTACCAAATCAGTCACGGACTTACGTCTATGGTCACTCCAAATGGATGCCTCTGAGATTTCAGTAGGATTGGCGCTTAAGCCATTATGTTTTCGGTAATAGGCAATGGCTCCGGGATTTAGTCCGTACTCAGAATCATGGAATCGGACATAATCCAAATGAAGGCCATCTAACTCATAATTTTCGATCAAATCCTTGAAAACAGATAATAAATAAGAATTTACTTTGGGATGGTTCGGCGAAAGGTAAAAACCTTCATTCCCATTTTGTCCCCCATTGAATTTTCGCATTTCCTTATTCACATCCATAGGAACACGATTATCTTGATCCAGCCATTCGGGATTCGTAAATAGGACATGATCTTTTTGAACAGGTTTTACCCGAGATGACCATAACAGATAGGTATTTACCCATGCGTGCACTTGTATCCCTTTTTCTTTCGCTTTGGGAATGATATAAGCCAAAGGATCGAAGTCCTTATCTTGAATTAAATGAGATTTGGGCACCAAGTCGGATTCATAATAAGCATCACCTCTTCCCCGCACTTGAACGAGTATATGATTGAATCGATTCAATGTGGCGAACTGAAGCATTTGATCGATCTGCTTCTGGTTAGTCATGGTATTGCGAACTACCCAAAGATACCGCCCTTCAAATTCACCCCGTTGTGCTGTGATTGGCGATTGGAGACAAAAAAGAAGGGCAACGAAAATCGCTGCCCTTACTTGGATTTTTTTGGTCGTATTGATCAAGAATCTATTCGGATGCTTCAGCCACTTCTACTGCGTCTGCATCGCTGAAATCTACAAATTCGATCAATGAGACGGAGGCCCGATCATTATCACGGAATCCGAGTTTGATGATACGGGTATATCCACCATTGCGATCTGCATAGGATGGCGCAATTTCATGGACCAATGCATGGACCACATCTTTACGCGGTAATTTCTTTGCAATTTGTCGAATAGCGTTTAAATCACCTTTTTTCGCTTTGGTGATCAACGGTTCGATGAATGTGCGCAATTCCTTAGCGCGAGAATCCGTCGTCTTGATCCGTTTATGTTCGATTAAATTGGCTGCCAAATTTCGGAGCATGGCCTTCCGGTGGGAAGGGTTTACGCCTAATTTGCGGCCTTTTTTCTGGTGTCTCATTATTCGATTAAACTTCCAGTTTCAAATATTTATCTACATCCATGCCGAAACTAATACCCATTTCGTCCAGTTTTTCCACCAATTCAGTCAGCGATTTGCGACCAAAGTTTTTATACCTCAGCATTTCGCTTTCTTCTTTGCTTACCAATTCATAGATGTACTTGATACCGGCGGCCTGTAAGCAGTTGTGACTCCGAACAGACAATTCCATTTCATCAATGGTCAAATTGAGCAGATTGCGAATTTTGATCACTTCTTCACTGATTTTTTCAGTGACTTCAAGCACTTCAGGATTCGCGATGGCTTCAACCAAACGAAGATGATTCATCAATACGGTTGCAGAATAACTGATCGCATCCTGTGGTGTAACAGAACCATCGGTTTCTACTTCAATATTCAGGATTTCAATTGGATCTTTCGCACCAGGAACGGGCTGTACATTGTATGTCACTTTGGTCACAGGATTGAAAATACTATCAATAGCCAGTGTACCGATTGGTGCATTCGGCAATTCATTTTCTTCAGCAGGTACGTAACCTTTACCCACACCAATCCGGACTTCCATTTCGATGGATCCTTTGGCATTCATTTCGGTAATGTAATGATCTTGGTTCAGCACCTCAAACTCATCCGTAGCTGCTTGGATATCCGCACCGGTTAAATTCTTTTTACCTTTTAAGGTAACCGTCACAGGATCAACATCTGATTCAGATAGTTTAAACCGAACACCTTTCAGGTTTTGAATAATATCAGCCATGTCATCTTTCACACCAGGAATGGTGGAGAATTCATGGAGAACACCGTCTACCTTTACATTGGTAATGGCAGCGCCGGGCAAACTGGTCAACAGCACACGACGGAGGGCATTCCCAACCGTAACACCATATCCTCTTTCTAAAGGCTGAACAATAAATTTACCGTAAGTATCGGTGAGGGACTTATCTTCTGTTTTGATCTTCAGATCGTATTCTTTTTTAGCCATAAATATATCTTGCCTTTTCTTTATTTGGAGTAGAGTTCTACAACCAATTGTTCATTGACAGTGAGGGCCATTTCATCCCGTTCAGGAACGGCGATGAATGAACCAGTCATTTTTGCTTTATCTAATTCTAGCCAGGGCAATTCAATATCACCCTTAATTCTTTTCATGGATTCCATAATGAATTCCATTTTCTTGGACTTATCACGCACTTGAATCATATCACCAGGTTTTACCATCGCGGATGGATAATTGCATTTCCGGTTATTTAATAGAAAATGTGCATGGCTTACCAATTGACGTGCCTGTGCACGTGTAGATGCAAAGCCAAGGCGATAGACCACATTGTCCAATCTACATTCCAATAGTTGGAGCAAGTTGGTACCGGTTTCGCCATTCATTTTTTCTGCTTTATGAAAGTAGTTCCGGAATTGACGCTCTAATACGCCATACATGGCTTTGATTTTTTGTTTTTCGCGAAGCTGAATACCATAGTTAGATAAACGCCGTCGACGGGTCGGGCCATGCTGACCTGGGGTATAAGGTTTTTTGTTTAGCAAACTATCATATTTGGGATTTCCGAAGATATTTTCTCCGAATTTCCGAACGAGTTTGCCTTTAGGTACGTTTGATTTTGCCATTAAACTCTCTTATTAAACGCGTCGTCTTTTTGGTGGACGACATCCATTATGTGGTAAAGGGGTGACATCACGAATAGAAGTCACTTCTAATCCGGCAACAGCCAAAGCACGAATGGCAGATTCGCGGCCTGAACCGGGTCCTTTTACTCTTACTTCAATTGTTTTCATGCCCATTTGCACAGCTTCTTGCCCTGCTTTTTCAGCAGCCAATGTTGCAGCATAAGCGGTACTTTTACGGGATCCTTTGAATCCGCTAGTACCGGCAGTAGACCATGCAACTACATTCCCAAATTTATCGGTTAACGTAATATGGGTATTGTTAAAAGTGGCCTTAATGTGGGCAACGCCAGCTGCGTCCACCGACCCTTTTTTCTTTTTCTTTTTTCTATCCTTGGATGGTTTAGCCAATTCTTTACCTACACTTTCTTACCAAGACCGATTGTACGGCGTTTACCTTTACGGGTTCTTGAATTTGTCTTGGTCCGCTGTCCATTCACAGGCAAACCGCGACGATGGCGTAACCCTTGGTAACACCCAATATCTCTTTTCCGCTTAATGTTCATAGAAACCTGAGTCCGTTGCTCACCTTCTACTTTGATGTCAAGTGATGTAATTGCATCTCGAACGGAGGCCACTTGATCATCGGATAAATCTTTAACCCGAGCGTCTTGATCCACTTTCGCCTTATCGCAAATTTCCATTGCGGTTGCTAATCCAATACCATGGATATAACACAGGGAATAAGGGACCTTCTTTTCGCGGGGAATATCAATACCTGCTATACGCGCCACAAAAAACTCCTAACCTTGTCTCTGTTTGTGTTTTGGATTTTCACAGATCACCATCACAACACCTTTACGGCGGATGACCTTGCATTTGGCACAAATCTTTTTAACTGAAGCTCTAACTTTCATATCTTCCTATTTATTCCGATACGTAATACGACCACGGGTTAAATCGTATGGTGAAATTTCAAGTTTCACCACATCCCCGGGTAAAATTTTAATGAAATGCATCCGCATTTTTCCACTCACGTGAGCCAAAACCTCATGGGTGTTATCCCCAATTTCCACTTCTACGCGAAACATGGCATTGGGTAAGGTTTCTTTAATGATACCTTCAACTTGAATGGCTTGTTCTTTAGCCACGGAGTGCTTCTCCTTTACTAAGGATTTCTGGTCCATTTTCTGTAATGGCAATTGTATGCTCAAAGTGGGCCGATGCTTCACCATCTGCTGTACGAATCGTCCAACCGTCAGAATCGGTTTTCACTTCTTTGACACCCAAATTAATCATGGGCTCAATGGCGATGCACATGCCTTCACGAAGTTTATATCCCTGCTTCGGCTGCCCATAATTAGGAACTTGAGGTTCTTCATGAAGCTCAGTACCAATTCCATGGCCTACCAATTCACGAACCACAGAATATCCCAATTCTTCCACATAAGATTGGATAGCGTGACCAATATCAGATACATAATTCCCTGGTTTGGCTGCCGCAATACCACGCATAAGGGATTCACGAGTGGCATCCATTAATTTTTGTTTATCCTCGGATATATTACCGACGGCAAATGTTCGGGCATGGTCGCCGTAATAACCGTCTTTTTCAGCCCCACAATCGATACCAACAATTTGGCCTTCTTCAAGAACACGATCATTCGGGATGCCGTGGACCACTTCGTCATCCACAGACACACACAATGTTGCAGGAAAACCCATATAGCCTTTAAAAGCTGGACGTGCGCCTTGAGCACGAATAAATGCTTCTGCTCTTTCATCTAGATCAATAATGCGCGCGCCGGGCTTTACATATTCTGTAAGCATATCCAATGTATCCGCCACTATTTGACAACTGGTGGAAATTAAATCAATTTCTCGCTGTGTTCGAATTCGAACCACTACATCCGCCTCCGGCCGCGAATTTTACCTTTAGTCAAAAATCCATCATAATGACGGCTCATCAGATGCGATTCAATTTGTTGAAGTGTATCTAATGCTACACCCACAATAATCAATAAACTGGTACCACCAAAAAATGATGCCAGATCATAACTCACATCCATGGCCTGCATAAGGATATATGGAAAAATAGCAACCAATGCCAACGCAAATGAGCCGGGCAAGGTTACGCGAGATAAAATATTGTCAATATATTCAGCAGTCTTTTTCCCCGGACGAATCCCCGGGATAAATCCACCGTGCTGTTTCATTTGCTGAGAAACCTGAGTCGGATCAAATGCTATCGCTGTATAAAAATAGGTGAAGAATACAATCATTAACCCAAAAATGAACCAATAAAAAGGATGGTCGAATGAGAACCACCGCATCACACCCTGCATAAAAACGTTATCGCTGAAAAATGTAGCAATCGTGCTGGGGATAAACATAATGGATTGAGCAAAAATAATGGGCATCACACCGGCTGTATTCACCTTTAAAGGAATATGTGTGGACTGACCACCATACACTTTTCTGCCAACCACACGTTTGGCATAGGATACGGGTATTTTTCGCGTCCCTTGAGTCAATAACACAACAAAGGCAATGACAGCAAACATAATACCAACGAGAATGACTTCGCTGAGAATGCCCCGAACACCTTCGCTGATTAATGCTACTTCACTGACAATAACATTAGGCAATCCTGCAACGATACCAATCATAATGATGAGAGATATTCCATTTCCAATGCCTCGTTCAGTAATCCGCTCACCCAACCACATCAAAAGAATGGTTCCAGTAATCAAGCTTACCATACCGGTAAACGTAAATCCAAAGCCGGGATTAATCACCACGGATTGGCCACCGGCAGACAGAGAAGGTAAAAAGACAGCCACAACACCATAGGCCTGCATGGCTGCAATCAATACGGTTAAATATCGTGTTACCTGTGTAATCTTTTTGCGGCCAGCTTCCCCTTCTTTTTGCAAACGCTGGAAATAAGGCACCACTGTACTCATCAGCTGAATAATAATGGATGCAGATATATAGGGCATAATCCCTAATGCAAATAGAGTCGCTTTTTGAAATGCACCTCCTGCAAACATGTTATATAATCCAAGTAAGGTATTTTGATACCCTTGGAATGCAGCTGAAAGCACATCCGCATCAATACCGGGCAACGGAATATGAGCCCCTAACCTAACGGTAATGAGGACACCCAACGTAAACAGTACACGTTTACGCAATTCAGGAATGGCAAATATATTTTTAAATTTATCGAGCACTATTGTTCCGTAGTTGAGCCGCCAGCTTTTTCAATTTTTTCTTTGGCAGACGCACTAAATGCATTGGCCGTCACATTAACCTTTTTGGTTAATTCACCATCACCCAATACTTTAATAGGGCGCATGGCGTATTTAACCAATCCATTTTCTTTTAATACATTTGCATCAACTGCATCCACATCTAATTTTTCAAGATCGGATACATTGACCAATTGAAATTCTTTTTTAAACAGGTAGTTTGAGAATCCTCTTTTGGGCACACGACGATGTAGAGGCATTTGACCACCTTCAAACCACGGACGGTGTTTTGATCCGGAGCGGGAATGATAACCTTTGTCTCCACGGCCGGCATTTCTGCCTAACCCTGAACCATGACCACGCCCCACGCGCTTTTTGCTATGGGTTGCGCCTTCAGATGGTTTTAATTCACCTAATTTCATTAGACTTCCTCAACCTTTACCAAATAGTTTACACGGTTAATCATGCCACGGAGTACAGGAGAATCTACCTGCTCTACAGATTGATGCATTTTACGTAAGCCTAACGCTTTTAACGTTGATTTGGCTTTTTGTTTATAACCGATCGGACTTTTGATCTGGGTAATTTTCAATGTTTTTGCTTTGGCCATATCGACTAACTAAATACTTCTTTAATGGTCATGCCACGTTTGCTTGCAATACTGACAGCATCCTGCAACTCAGTCAGTGCTTTCATCGTCGCTTTTGTTACATTCATCTGATTGTTAGAGCCAAACCGTTTGGTCAAAATATTGTGAACACCAACTTGCTCCATCACGGCTCGTACAGCTGAACCGGCGATAATACCAGTACCAGGTGCGGCCGGTTTCAGCATCACTTGACTTGAGCTGTACCGAGAAACAATTTTATGAGGAATCGTTCCATTGACCAATGGTACTCGAACAATATTTTGTTTCGCGTCTTCTTTTGCTTTGTTAATCGCGGACATTACTTCACCAGCTTTACCTTGGCCAATGCCAACATGTCCATTACCGTCACCCACAACTACCAATGCTCCAAATCGGAAATTTTTTCCTCGGGAGGTTACTTTTGCAACGCGGGTAACGCGAATAACAGTTTCTTCTTTCAGATCCAGTTCTGCAGGATTAATCATAATACTTTCTAATCTTTAGAATTCCAGGCCGGCTTCACGTGCAGCATCTGCCACCGCTTTCACACGACCATGATATGGGTAACCATTCCGATCAAAAACCACTTTATTGACCTTATTTTTTAAGGCCCGTTCAGCAACAGCAGTACCTACCAAGGTGCTGATGTCTGTTTTTGATTCTGCTTTTTTAACTGCACTATCCATGTCTTTATCCATAGATGAAGCAGATGCAAGCGTTGCGCCGTCATGATCATTAATCACTTGGGCACGGATATGTTTATTGGAACGATACACAACCAACCGCGGACGCTCCGGATGGGCCATATTTTCCCGTTTACTCCGATTACGCCTGCGCTGATTGCGAATTTCTGTTGTTGATAATTTTTTCATTAAGCACCACCGCCAACGGTTTTACCTTGTTTTGAACGCACATATTCATCTTTGTATCGAACACCTTTACCTTTATAGGGCTCTGGTTTTCTAAATGAACGAATTTTCGCCGCCACTTCACCCACCAACTGCTTGTTTATACCATTCACAGTTATTTCAGTCCGATTGGCTTTGATTTCAATTCCTTCTGGTGGTTCAAAATAAATATCGTGTGAGAATCCCAGCTGAAGAACGAGATATTTTCCCTGCATATTTGCTTGGTAACCCACACCTCTAATTTCTAATTCTTTTGTGAAGCCTTCAGAAACACCCTGCACACCATTGGCAATTAACTGACGTGTCGTACCATGTAAAGATCTGTGTGTTCTGGAATCCGAGGGTCTTTCAACCACAACACTTCCATTGTCCTGTTTTACCTGCATATCGCTATGTACAGGAACAGCCATCGTGCCTTTAGGACCTTTAATATCCACGACACCAGCGCTAACATTTAAGGTAACGCTTTCTGGGACTTCAATAATTTTTTTACCGATTCTGGACATCTTTGCCTACCAAATATTGCAGAGAACTTCACCGCCAACGCCCATGCGTTTGGCCGCTTTATTGGATACAACACCTTTGGATGTAGACAAAATTGAAATGCCCAATCCATCCAATACACGAGGGATTTCATGTCCGCCCACATATACACGGCGACCGGGCTTACTGACCCGTTCGATGCCGGATATTACAGCGCTGCCTTTATGGTCATATTTTAAGAAAACTCGAATCGATGCTTTAACGCCATTTTGGACAAACATAAAATCTTCGATATATTTTTCTTCTTTCAGTACAAATGCGATACGCTTTTTCAGATTGGATGAGGGGATATCAACAAATCGTTTATCCACCGCCATTCCATTCCGAATTCGGGTTAGCATATCTGCAATTGGATCGGTCATAGCCATTCGATTATACTCCTACCAACTTGCCTTGGTCACACCAGGGATTTCACCTTTAAGTGCCATTTCTCTAAAACAAATACGGCAAAGACCAAATTTTCTCAAGTATCCATCAGGACGACCACAATTAAAACAACGGTTGTACGCTCTGGAACTAAATTTTGGCTTTCTTTTTGCCTTTACAATCAGTGATTTTCTAGCCATTAAGCTGCCTCAACAACTTCTTGTTTTACCGGCTTATCCCGAAGGGGGAGTCCGATTAATTTCAACAGCCAATAGGACTCATCGTTGGTCTTTGCTGTTGTTGAAAAAGTAATATCCATTCCGCGGATACTGTCAATTTTATCATAGTCGATCTCAGTAAAGATGATTTGCTCTTTCACACCGAAAGAATAATTGCCACGTCCATCAAAAGATTTGAAGGATAATCCGCGAAAATCACGAGTTCGTGGTAATGCAATACTGATCAATCTTTCCATAAAGTCATACATACGATTCCCACGAAGGGTCACTTTACAGCCGACCGGGAATCCTTTACGGATTTTAAAATTTGAAATATCTTTTCGTGAACGTGTTGTGACTGGTTTTTGTCCAGCAATCAGGGTGAGTTCTTGCAAAGCACTTTCCAATTTCTTGGGATTATCTTTCGCATCACCAATTCCCATATTGATTGAAATATGAGAAATTTTTGGTACTTCCATCACATTATTGTAATGAAAGCGATCCATCATTCCTGCCACCACTTCTTCAGAATATTTATTACGTAGGTTTGCAACCATTTGTGTATCTTTTTTCCCAGCCATGATTCTAACCTATTTCCTCACCTGTTTTAACCGCCACTCTCACTTTGGATCCATCATCTAATTTTTTATAACCAACCCGTGTTGGTTTTCCACCATGGACCACCATTAGGTTCGACACATGAAGCGCTGCTTCTTTTTCAACAATACCACCTTGAGGATTTTCCTGAGACGGTCTTGTATGGCGTTTGATTAAATTGACGCCTTCAATAATCACCCGTTCTTTTTTCGGGAAGACATGTAATACCTTGCCTTCTTCACCGCGATGATTACCCCGAATGACGCGAACGGTCATACCTGCTTTAATATGCATTAGAGAACCTCCGGTGCCATGGATACAATTTTCATATAACCGCTATCTCGCAATTCGCGAGCGACAGGACCCAATACACGTGTACCTCTTGGCTCACCAGCCGTATTTAATAAAACAGCTGCGTTGTCATCAAACCGAATATAGGAGCCATCTGCACGACGGACTTCTTTTCTAGTACGCACAACAACGGCACGGGATACCTGGCCTTTTTTAACCATACCGCCAGGGATAGCTTGCTTCACAGTAACAACGATGATATCGCCTACGGATGCATACCGACGACGACTGCCACCCAACACTTTGAAGCATAACACTTCTCGGGCGCCGGAATTGTCGGCTACTTTAAGTCTAGTTTCTTGTTGAATCACTTCTATTAACCAATTTTAACAGATTCACGAATAATTTCACTCACACGCCACCGTTTTCTTTTACTCATGGGACGCATGGCACTGATTTGAACAATATCACCTACTTTAGGCTCCACTGATTCAACATGTGCTAAATGTTTTTTAAATCTTTTTACGAATTTCCGATATACGGGATGCGGAATTTTTCGAGTCACTTGCACCACAACTGTTTTTTCCATCCTGTCGCTCACGACTTCCCCAACCAAGGTCTGTCTTTTTCTATCAGCCATGATTATTTCTCATCCTTTCCGCCACGAAGGCCAAGGTCAAATTCTCTTTTTACCGTTTTCAATTGGGCTATTTCTTTTCTTAAATGATTAATCCGAATGGGATCTTCAAGCTGCTGCAATGCCTTCTGAAAACGCAAGTTCTGCAATGCTTCTTCGTTATCACTTAGTTTGGTCTCGATATCGGCCAAAGTCAAATCGTTTAGTGCTTGTCTTTTCATTAGACTTCTCTACGACCTACAATTTTTGTTTTAATGGGCAGTTTATGGGCTGCATTATGAAACGCTTCTTCAGCGCCGGCACGATCAACACCTTCAACTTCAAACAGAATACGGCCGGGTTTTACAACGGCCACCCAATATTCCGGTGAACCTTTACCTTTACCCATTCGTGTTTCAGCTGGCTTTTTGGTGATGGGTTTGTCCGGAAAAATGCGAATCCACATTTTACCAATTTTACGTACCACTCGTGTAATAGAGATACGACATGCCTCAATTTGACGACTGGTGATCCATCCCGGCTCAACCGCTTTTAATCCCCATGTGCCAAATGCCACATAATCACCACCTTTGGCCATTCCTTTTCGGTTGCCGCGATGGTGTCTGCGAAATTTAATTTTCTTTGGTTCTAACATTTATATTACCTGGATGATTCGCCGTTACAAATCCAAACTTTAATACCAATAATACCGTATTGTGTCGGCACTTCTGTTAATACATAATCAATATCTGCACGCAGTGTATGCAACGGAACACGCCCTTGTGAAAATTTTTCACTTCTGGCAATCTCTGCACCGCCTAACCGTCCGGCAACATTGATACGGATTCCATCTGCACCCATCCGCATGGTGGATTGAATTACTTTATTCACCACGCGACGGTAAGATACTTTTTTCTGCAATTGATGGGCAATATTAGATCCCACCAATGCTGCATCCAATTCAGGACGTTTCACTTCAGAAATATTCACCTGAACATTTCTTTCTGTCAGCTGCTTAATCTCATCCTTCAATCGGTTGACTTCTTCGCCACCTTTTCCGATTACAATTCCCGGGCGAGCAGTGTGAATGGTCACCGTTACCGTTTTTGATGTACGGCTAATTTCAACGCGTGAAATACCTGCATTGGGTAAACGCGCTTTTAAATATTTACGGATGCGCACATCTTCTTCAAGTCCCGGTGCGAATGAATCACCTGCGAACCAAGTCGAACGCCAATCTTTGTTGACCTGAAGTCTAAATCCTACTGGATGTGTTTTTTGACCCAATCCGGCCTCCTAATTTTTCTCGTCTGACACAACGACCGTCAAATGGGCCGTTGGTTTATTTAATCTTGAAATACGCCCCATAGAAGCAGCACGAAATCGTTTCATATGCGGACCACCATCTGCATAGCATTCTTTTACCCGAAGGTCTTCAGTGTTTACAGATGCATCTTCTGCTTTATTCATCAAATTCGCGATGGCAGAACGGAGTGTTTTTTCAATTTGTGTGGCAGCTTTGGCTTTCGAAAAATGAAGATAATTCAACGCTTCTTCTACACCACGACCACGCACTTCATCCAACACCACTCTGATTTTTCTAGGGGATTGACGGATATGACGTGTTATTGCTTTTGCTTCCATAATATCTATTTCTTTCTGTCGCCAGAGTGCAATCTAAATGTACGAGTGGGAGCAAATTCACCAAGCTTGTGGCCCACCATATTCTCATATACAAAAACAGGAATAAATTTATTTCCATTGTGAACAGCGAATGTATGCCCCACAAAGTCTGGAGTAATCATGGAACGACGAGACCAGGTTTTAATCACCTGCTTTTTACCGCCTTCATTCATTTTATCAACCTTCTTTTGAAGCTTGACATCTACAAATGGTCCTTTTTTCAGTGAACGGGCCATCCTACTTTCTCCTCTTCACAATATAATCATTTGATTTTTTATTCTTTTTCCGGGTTTTATATCCCTTGGTTGGCTTACCCCAAGGCGTAACGGGGTGACGCCCACCTGAAGTCTTTCCTTCACCACCACCATGGGGGTGATCAACAGGGTTCATCACTACACCACGAACGGTTGGACGTTTTCCGAGCCAACGGCTACGGCCGGCTTTACCGGACACAACCTGCTCATGAGATTTATTACCCACTTCACCTACAGTGGCAAAGCAATTTTCACGCACCTGACGTACTTCACCAGAGGGTAACTTTACAGTGGTAAATCCACCATCGTGAGCCATTATTTGCGCTGCTGCTCCTGCACTTCTCACCATTTGTCCGCCTCTTCCCGGTTCTAATTCAATATTATGAACAAACATACCGGTGGCAACTTTTCCGATGGGTAGTGCATTCCCAACTCTCAAAGGTGCATTTTCTCCAGATAAAATTTCATCACCAACTTTTGTACCAAAGGGTGAAAGGATATATCGCTTTTCTCCATCCGCATAATGCAATAATGCAATATTGGCTGATCGGTTGGGATCATATTCAATGGCAGCTACTTTTGCAGGAATATCAAATTTATCCCGCTTAAAATCAATGATCCGATATCTGCGACGATGACCGCCACCACGATGGCGAACGGTAATCCGACCTTTATTATTGCGACCACCTGTTTTTCTCAATGCAGTGGTTAAACTTTTTTCGGGCGTGCTCTTCGTAATTTCTGCGAAATCGGGACGCGTGGCAAAACGATTACCTGGGGTGGTTGGCTTTATACTTCTTACACCCATTATTCAGCCACATCCCCTCTAAGGAGGTCAATCACATGACCTTCTTTTAACGTAATAATGGCCTTCTTCCAACTGGCACGATTGCCTTGGGTACGAATAGTTCGACCGCCACTTTTCACGGTCATATTCTTTTCTTTACCCATACGGTTCATGGTCGCAACCTTTGCCACTTCCACATCGAACTTGTCTTCAATGGCCCGTTTAATTTCAATTTTATTTACACCCTTCATCACTTGAAAAGCATATTTTTGCTCCGACTCTTCTAACCGGCTCATCTTTTCAGTAAATAAAGGACGAATAATCGTTTTTTGGTAAGACATTATGACTTCACCATTAATTGTTCATTTAATAAAGCCAATCCTGATTTTTCTGCCAACAACACTTCACAATCCAATAGATCATAAGTGCTGGCTGACGTGGCTTCAACAACATATACATTTGGGATATTCCGAGCGGCCAAGAAAACATTATCATTATAAGAAGCCACAAGGACGGTTACTTTTTTCCCTTCAAGGTTCAGTGCATTCAGCACTTGAACAAATTCTTTTGTTTTCGGTGAGGATACTGAAAGTTCATCCACCACCATCAAATCACCATTACCAGCACGGTTTGACAAAACAGAACGTCTGGCTAATCGGCGCATTTTCTTTGGCATTTTGGTATCATAGTCATGAGGTTCCGGACCGAAAACAACACCGCCGCCTTTCCAAATGGGTGAACGGGTTGAACCGGCACGAGCAACACCGCGACCTTTTTGTTTCCAAGGTTTTCTACCACCACCGCGAACCGCTGAACGATTTTTAGATGCATGGGTACCTTGTCGACCATTGGCTAACTCAGCAACAACGGCTTGGTGCACAACACTTTCGTTCGGCTTGATACCAAATACGGAATCATCCACCGTTAATGCTGTCCCTTTACTGCCGTCCTGTTTTAAAACATTTAATTTCATATTACTTCGTAATGTAAATAATTCCGTTTTTTGCCCCGGGGATTGCGCCCTTCAACAAAATTTGATTTTTTTCTTTATCAATGGAAACAACTTCCAAATTCCGAACGGTCATTCTTTTATTTCCGTACTGACCGGCCATTTTCATCCCTTTGAATACACGAGAAGGATCAGATGCTTGACCGATTGAACCAGCAGAACGAGGATGTTCTCTTTGACCGTGCGTTTTTGGACCGCCACCAAAACCATGACGCTTCATCACACCGGAGAATCCTTTACCTTTGGTTGTACCAGCTACATCAACATATTCGCCTTCTTTAAACAAAGAAACGCCGAACTGCTGACCGGTTTGGTAATCATAATCCGGCACAGGAACAAATTCCGCTAAAAATCTTTTTGCGTCTGTACCTGCTTTACCAAAATGGCCATCCAAGGCTTTGTTGGAATGCTTGGTTTTACGTTCGCCATACCCTACCTGGACTGCGTCATAACCATCTGTGGCTTGTTTTTTGACCTGAGTCACCACACAAGGACCCGCTTCAACCACAGTTACAGGCACAGCCTGTCCACCATCATTGAATACTTGGGTCATACCAATTTTTTTACCGATTAAACCGCGCATCGTTATACCTTAATCTCGATGTCAACACCTGCAGGCAGATCTAACTTCATCAATGCTTCAACTGTCTTCGGTGTTGAATTAAGAATATCAATTAGCCGTTTATGGATTTTTGTCTGGAACTGTTCTCTGGATTTTTTATCCACAAATGGAGAACGAAGCACCGTATAGATCGTCCGTTTAGTCGGCAATGGAATTGGTCCGGAAATAATCGCACCAGTTGATTTTGCAGTCTTAACGATCTTTTCAGTGGACTTATCAATCAAAGAATGATCATAAGCCTTTAAACTGATTCGAATGGTTTGTTTAGCCACAGTCGTCCCTTAACTATTCTACAATCTCAGTTACCACACCGGCACCGACAGTGTGACCACCCTCACGGATTGCAAACCGAAGTTCTTTATCCATAGCAATAGGGGTAATCAATTCCACTTCCAGTTCCACATTGTCACCGGGCATAACCATTTC
>JAERSH010000058.1 GCA_016845785.1 Fidelibacterota bacterium | reverse complement strand
GACATCTTCACTTTTTCTCCTCCGCGGAGCAATGTTACGAATTGATACAGCAGCACACGAATATGATCCGTCTTCATCCCCAAAGCATCTAAAGCGAGAAGCACATCGGGATACGTGTCGGCGTGATCTGCACCAAAGACATCGATGATGAGGTCAAAATTGCGATTTATTTTATCCCTATGATAGGCTGTATCGGGCACACGGTAGGTGGGCTCACCCGTACCTTTGATATACACGCGATCTTGATCTTTGCCTAACGCAGTGGATCGAAACCAAGTGGCGCCATCCTTTTCATAAATAAGATCTTTTGATTTTAATTCATCTAGAAAACGATCGATGTCCCCATTTTCATAAAAAGTTTTTTCATTTGTGAATTGATCAAAATGAATTCCCAATTTCAATAAACTGTTTTTTATATCGGCAAAAATTGCATGTTCAGCTTGCGTTTTAAATCGATCATCGACTGGTTCAAGTTCACCCCCAAATTCATCCAAAACAGTCTGGGCAATTGATTTAATATATTCACCTTCATAACCATCCTCAGGGAATGAAAAATCTTTATTTAATAGTTCAAAATATCGCGCTTCGACGGATTTACCCAGAATACGCATTTGTCGTCCTGCATCATTAAAATAGTATTCACGGGTAACATGATATCCATTCCACTCCAATATATTGGCAACCGTATCGCCCAATACGGCATTACGTCCATGTCCGACTGTTAGGGGACCAGTTGGATTTGCGCTGACAAATTCTACATTGGCCGTAAGGCCATCACCGGATTGACCTCGTCCATATTGTTCATTTGCAAGAATAGTGGATAATACTTCATGGTAATAGGCATTATCAATTTTAAAGTTTAAGAAACCTGGTGGTGTAACCGTAATCGTTTCAATATTGATTTGAGAAAGATCAAGCGCATCCTTAATGGTTTCACCAATCACCATTGGATTTTGTTTTAAATTCTTTGCTAAGATAAGGGGCAAGTTGGTTGAAAGATCCCCAAATTCAGGATTATTGGGCGGTGAAAGTTTAATCTCTTTCTCGGGATATCCGAGAGAATGAAGGACGTCAGTCAGTGCTTGGATTAGCTGCGGTAAAATCGTCATCATTGTATTCGGTGGTTGGTGCATCAGCCCAGAGTTTTTCTAAATTATAATAATTCCGTTCTGTCGTCTTAAAAATATGGACGATAACATCGATATAATCTAGAAGAACCCAATTCAGTTGTTCATACCCTTCTATGCGCGTAGGCTTATAAATTGTGTTTTTTCGAATACCATCTGCTATCGCCTTTACTTGCACATCCGTGTCTGCAGAACAAATTACAAAATGATCTGTGATACTGGTGAGATCTTGTACATCAATACTCAACACGTGATCAGCTTTTTTATCTAAAGCGAACTGGGAAATTTGCGCTGCCAAATCACCAGAGGTGTCGGCAGTGTTAGGAGAGGGGTTTGTCAATGCGAAAAATCAGTTACTTAAATAAGATTGAATCGAAGATATAGATCGAAAATCTTTACCGATAATCAAAGTGAGATCTACATCCAGATTGGGATCGACGGATGTAATGACTTGCGCCGGGTTATCAATACTAAAACCTAATGCATCAGCCACGTGCTTCATGCCAGAGACATTTTCACTTCTTTGGATTAATATGGTTTTATCGTATTCAAAATGATCTGCATTTTCAGAACGAACCACATCCACGCGATTTTGTCTGAGTAGGGTCGAGAATTTGGCTGCCAAGCCCGGTTCGCCGCATCCGTTTAAGATTTCGATTTCAACATCCATCATGGGATTGGCATCATAAATTTCTGTAGCCAATTTTGGTGTATCCGGCATGGAAGGGAATTTCACTTCGATGGGTACACCCATTTGAGTTTGTCGTCCCGAAAAGGAAAAAATAAAGGCGACCAATAATAAAGACATGACCGCAATCCCAGCATTGACTAAACCCATGCGTTGTGCTTTTTTGCCTCGAGATTTTTTACGAGGAGTCGAAAAAAGTTTAGATGATTTGCGACGTTTTAACTTGGCCACTATCGGGAATGATATAAACGAGAATAGGGCCGTCTTTGGCCATATTGTGGGTAGTTATTCATGGAAAACTTCAAGAATAAATTTTCGGTGGGTTGATAATCCAAACTGGCCCCGTAATAAAATTGCGAACCCCCCAATCCATTTTGTGCATATGGATTCATACCACCTACCGGAGATGCCAAACTAAATTGGGTCGATAATCTCAAATTATCTTTTATCATATAATTCATATTGTTCGTATATGCACCCATCGTAATGGATTGTCCCCCAAAATTGGACATACTAATGCCAAAACTATGATTCATTGAAATCCGATTGGGATCAAATAATGAAATACTTCTGGCATGGGATAATCCTTGGGTATTCACCGGCAGGGATTGATTTGGGAGGGCCGAGCGCAATTGTCCCACTGCGATAGCAGATAAGATTGTCAGTGCCCCAATTCCTTTAATGATGGTCTTCATAAGCATAGGTAAAATACAAAGAAAAGGGCCTATTAGTTCCAGCGAATTTTAAACTATTTACGATTTTTAATTATGGCCCCACCCAAGCACACATCACCCGCATAAAACACAATAGATTGTCCCGGGGTGATGGCAAATTGTTTCGTGTCGAATTGAACATGAATTTGGTCATGGGATAAATCAGTAATGGTGCATAGCTGATCTGCTTGCCTATATCGGATTTTCGCGGCGATTCCCACCAAAGATGTGGGCGGTTTTCCACTAATCCAATGCATTTGATTGGCGGTCAGACTCTGATGATACAGGGCAGGATGATTATGTCCTTGGGCAACAATCAAAATGTTGTTATCCAAATCCTTGTCCGCAACAAACCATGGTGCTTCTTTATCTCCGTAACCACCGCCGATACCTAACCCCTTTCGTTGGCCCATGGTGTAATACATAAGGCCATCGTGTTCCCCACAATTTTTACCATCGATTGTGTGGATAAGTCCAGGTTGTGCCGGGATATATTTTTTTAGAAAATCTTTAAAGAATTTCTGTTCACCGATAAAACATACGCCTGTACTATCTTTTTTTGCATGATTGATGAGCCCGGATGTTTCAGCAATTTTTCGTACATCTGTTTTATCCATTTCGCCAATAGGAAACATACTTTTTGACAGTGCATCCTGTCCCAAAAGGTAAAGGAAATAACTTTGGTCTTTATTCGGATCCAATCCCTTAAGTAATTGAAAAGTATCATCATATTCTCGGATTTGAGCATAGTGGCCGGTGGCAATTTTGACGGCACCCAGTTCTAAGGCATAATCCAAAAATGCTTTAAACTTGACTTCACGGTTACACAAGACATCCGGATTTGGTGTTCGCCCTGCTGCATATTCATCAATAAAATATTGAAATACATTATCCCAATAGTCTTGGGCAAAATTTACACTTCTTAATGGCAGCCCCAAATGATCGCAGACGGACAGCGCATCTTTATAATCCTCTTCTGCAGTGCAGTTATCATCGTCCCCATCCCAATTTTTCATAAATACACATTCAACATCGTAACCTTGCTGTTGAAGAAGAAGGGCCGTGACGGAACTATCTACGCCGCCACTGATTCCAACAATGATGGGTTCAGCCATGGATAATATTTGAAATGGTGGAGACGAGGGTTTTTACTTCTTGGGTTGAATTTCCTCTGCCAAAACTAATTCTTAATGTTGAAATATTTTGTTTTTCAGAAATCCCCATAGCGGCCAAAACGGGAGATGGTTTCACAGAACCTGAGCCACAGGCAGAACCACTGGAGACAGCAATATTTTCGCGATCGAGTTTTGCCAATAAAATATCACTACGCTGTCCCAGGAATGAAGCACTGATTACACCTGGCACACGACCATCAGGATGGCCATTATATATGACATCCACATTTGCTGCTGCCAATTCCGATTTGAAAATGGATTCCAATTCAGTGAGATGAAGCATTCGTTTATCCAAATGTGCAGTGGCCAATCGAACGGCTTCGGCTAAACCCACAATGCCCGGGACATTTTCGGTTCCGGCGCGGAGATTGCTCTCTTGACTGCCACCAATAATGAGTGGATTTAGAGATGCGCCCTTTCTTTTATATAAAAATCCCACACCTTTTGGACCATAGAGTTTATGAGCAGAAAAGCTAAAATAATCCGCTTCAAAATCCTTTACGGATAAATGTGTTTTGCCTAATGCTTGCACGGTGTCCGAATGGATCGGGATATTCTTGGATTGAGCCACGCTAACAATATCCTTCATAGGATTAATTGTCCCGACTTCATTATTCACCATCATAATGCTAATCAAACCTGTATCATCTTGAATGGCTTTTGCTAGATCAGAAGGATTCACTAAACCAAAATCATCCACAGACAAGGCGGTAAATGTCACGCCAAAAGGATTTAGCTTTTCCAATACTTTTAACACAGCTGGATGTTCAACTGCAGATGTGATCACATGTTTTTTATCGGTGTGGGCTAAAGACCATAAAACCGCATTGTTTGCTTCGGTACCGCTGCCGGTAATCACAACTTCACTTGGTGCTGCATGAATCGATTCTGCAATGGTTCGCCTCGCCGATTCAATTAATGCTCGTGATTTCCGTCCCGCGGCGTGAACACTGGACGGATTTCCAAAATGTTCTTGGGCTACGGATTGCATTTTGGCGAGTACATCCGGGTGGATAGGTGTGGTGGCGCTGTGATCGAAATAGAGCATATTGTGGTCTGAATTAAGGGGAGAAATTACGGGAAAGGGGGCTGACCTTAAAGGTCGTTTCGTATCGATGCGTGACGAACAGTATTTTGCAAATTTGTGTAAAAAGGCGGTTGTCGTTTTTCAAGAAGATCGATGGTTTCATCTCGGTTATAGTTGTAACGAACCACATCCCAGTTTACTTCTTCGCTTACGGTTAAGAAGGCGACCGCACCTCTCGGATCTTCATCAAATGGAAGTCCCGTCGCACCTTGACATAGGATGGTCATGTTTTCTGCCGATTCATTTCGTGGGGTATGTACATGGCCATGGACAAAAATAAATTGTTCAATATCTGGATTACCGTTGGAGACATGATTCCGCCATGCCAATGCTTCATCCATGGTGGGCGGTACATCATCTCGTTGATACCAGGCGTGGGTGAACTCTATCAGTGTACTGCCTACAATTTCTCGATGGGCAATATGCATGGCATTGCAAAACTTTACCCCTGCATCACCCAATTCATTGGCCGTCCATTCTTCGTTGGCAACGATGGCTTGGCAAATGGGATCATCTGGAGACATTCCCTCCAAGTTGGGTCGTTCTTGTGTCCACAATTTTTCAAGTAAATACCGATCATGATTCCCGCGAATAAAAATACAATCGGGGATTGATTGAAGGAGTTCTAAGGTGGTTATTGGGTCTGGACCAAGAGCGAAACAATCTCCTAGACAGATGATTTGGTCAATATCAGATCTTGCATCTATAATGGAAAGGCCCTCCCTTAAAGAGGCCACATTCGAATGTACATCTGTGATTATTGCAAAGGTTTTGGAAGACATGGTCAATGAATATACACGGCCTTTTCTGAAGGTGGCAAGCCTTTAACTCTTTCAAAATAAATTCAAATTTTCTTCAATGTATTATAGAAAACGGACTTGGACTCTATTAAAAGGTCAAGTAAAATCGACCCGCAAAATGATAAGATTTTGAAATTTTAATATCATCAATCAAAACATTCCAAATTCATGAATCAAAACCAACCCATTATTTACGGCATTGGGAATCCACTAATCGATGTGGTTATTTCTGCTAAGGATGAAGATCTCAAGCAATTAGAAATTGATAAGGGTGTTATGCATCTTGTTGATGTAGATCGCCAAAATGAAATCAGGTCTTATTTTCAAAATTGTACCCCTGATTATCATCCGGGAGGATCGGCACCCAATACCATGGTGGCATGCTCAGGATTGGGTATTCCTGCACTTATTGCCGGTAAAATTGGTCAGGATGATTTTGGTCAAACGTATATCCAACAAGCTGTAAAATATGGTGTCATTTCTGGATTGGTTCAGGGAGATGGGCCAACCGGATCCAGTATTATTCTTGTGACCCCCGATGGTGAGCGGACCATGAATACCCATTTAGGGATCTGCAGAGAGTTCTCTAAAGGGGATGTTGATGTAGAACAATTATCTCAGGCCAAATTCTTCTATTTTACCGGTTATATGTGGGATACGGATTCACAAAAATCTGCAATTAAGTCTGCCATTGAAATTGCGCATCAATATCAGGTAAAAATTGTATTTGATGTGGCTGATCCGTTTGCAGTGGATCGAAATAAAGACGATTTTTTAGAAATGATTGAACAAGATGTGGATGTGGTGTTTGCCAACCAATCGGAGTTGTCCATTTTATTTGGAACAGATGATTATCATGTATCAGCAGATACATTGGCCGGTATTGTGGGTATTGCGGGGATAAAATTGGGGAAAAAGGGATCTCTTGTTCTGGATCATGGTGAAAAGACCTTCGTACCGCCCCGTCCATTAACTGCTACCGACTCAACTGGGGCAGGAGATATGTATGCAGCGGGATTTCTGGCATCTTTATCAAAAAGACTTCCAATACCGAAAGCAGGCGAGATTGGTGGATACTTGGCAGAGGAAATTATTCAGGGCCCAGGCGCGCAATTTAAATTGGATCAAATACGTCAATTAAAATTGTCATTGTTTGAATAATTAGGATAAGACAGGCTCTATACTGTATTCCTTGAATGGAGATATAAAATCCTATAACTTCACGGGCTATTTTTAAGCAATTTTATTGAGGAAAATATGAATCGACAGACAAAACAACTTTTATGCACAGCACTCATTGCGGTCGTCCTTTGGGGGTGTGGGAGTTCAGCAGAATACACCACAGCGAAAATGGCCATCAAAGAAGAAAACTGGGAAAAAGCAGAAGAATATCTAATTAAAGCACTGGAAGTTGAGCCGAAGAATGCCGAAGTAATGGTGCAAATCGGATATCATGTTCACGCTAAAAAACGCGAATGGACTAAAATGAATGCTCTATTCGATCGCGCAGTAAACACAGATCCTGCAGCAAAAATGAATAACCGACCCATTAGTGAAATCGTCAAAAATTATCGTGCCATGTTTTGGGCAGAGAGCTATAATAATGCGGTTCGAAAATATAACGAATTTAAAGGTTCCAGTGACAAATCAACACTACAAGAGGCCATTGACCTTTTCAATCAAACAGTAGAGATTGACCCTTCGGAGGGGCAAACCTACGCGATTCTTGCTAATTGTTATTATGAATTAGGTGATAGTGAAAGAGCCATTACCAGTGGTAAAAAAGCGTCAGAACTCATGCCTAATGAGTTCCAGCCAAATATGACCCTGGGACAGATTCTATCCTTTTCAGGCAATAAAGAAGAGGCCATTGGCTATATCAAGAAAGCAGTGGAGATTGATCCAACCAGTTCCAATGCCATTCGGACATTGGCCACACTTTACTACGATTTGGGTGAAAAAGAAAAATCGGTGGAAACATTTGAAGCGGCCATTAAGGCGGAAACAGATAAAAAACTAAGAGCCAATCTGTACTTCAATCTTGGCGTCTTGAATATGCAATTGAACAATTTCCAAGATGCAGAAGATAGTTTCATGGATGCATACGATTTAAACCCAGAGGACACAGAAGCACTTGTGGGAATTGCGCAAACTTTTGAGAATGCTGAAAAATGGCGGAGAGCTTCAAAATTCTATCGTGAGCTGATTACGCTAGAACCGGAGAACCCGGAACATTATAAAGGCATGGCGAGAGTATTAATCAAACAAGGCGATCCGGAAGGTGCAACACGATACTTTCAAAAAGCCAAAAAGCTTGGCGGCTGATCGCACGATAAGTTATTAACTTAAAAAGCCCTGTTTATCTCTCGAGATAGGCGGGGCTTTTTTGTTATCCTGCTTTTTGCCTTTTATTTAAATATTCATTCAACGCTATATCTAATGGTTGATCGGTAAACAGGGGCACATAATCAATTCGCTGGTTACGGCACCCCGTTTGATATGTTTTCTGAAATGACTTAATCAGGTCTCGATAATCAGAACGAATATGCCAAGGATCGGTGGTAATGGTTTCGCCCGTTTCCATATCCTTGAATTGGGTACGGTCACCAAAATCAAAATTGTATTCTTGACGATCCATTAAATGGAACACGATCACTTCCTGTTTATTATGTCGAAAATGGTTTAATCCCATGAGCACCGCATCAGGATCATCCATAAGGTCAGAAATAAGAATGACCAATCCCCGTTTTTTTATTCTGTCTGCCATTTGATCTAGAACTGGGCGGATATTGGTGTCCGGTCCCGATTGAATATCTTCCATCGTTCCCATAATATATTTGGCATGGGATTGGGCGGCTTTCGGTGGAATAAAATGGTTTATCTTTTCATCAAAAAGAACCAATCCAATACCATCTTTTTGATTCAGCATGAGGTGGGTTAGTGCGGCAGAGAGGTAGCGGGCGTATTCTAATTTGGTAACGGATCCACTTCCAAATTGCATAGATGCACTCGTATCCAATAATATATGTGATCGGAGATTAGTTTCCTCCTCGAACTGCTTTACATAGTATCGATCTGTTTTTCCATAAAGCTTCCAATCAATGTGACGCGTATCATCTCCCGAACCATAGGCACGGTGTTCTGCAAATTCCACACTGAATCCATGGTATGGACTTTTATGTTGGCCGATTAAATATCCTTCTACTACCAAACGGGCACGGAGAGCCATATTATCTAATTTGGCCACCATTTTTGGGTCGAGATATTTTCGTTTATCAATCATGATTTCGTCGTGTTAAAGTGTTCGTGTGTTATAGGACTCATTTAACCACAACCTTACCATAACACCTAAACACATGAACACAATAAAATTATTAGTTTGCTAATAATTTTATCAAAATATCATCCACCTTCATGCCTTCTGCCTCTGCATTATAATTGGGTAATACGCGGTGACGAAGTACGGGGAGGACCAATGCCTTTACATCGTCAATGTCGGCTGTTGGACGCCCATCTAAAGCCGCTCGCGTTTTTGCACCTAAAATTAAATATTGTGAAGCGCGAGGACCGGCGCCCCAATCAATCCATTCATTGATAAAATCTTTTGCGCGCTCACCGGGACGAGTAGCTGCAACCAGATCTACTGCATACTCAACTACATTATCGGCCACAGGCACACGGCGAACCAATCCTTGGTATTCCAAAATCTCTTGTCTAGAAATGACCTTGTCCAATTGCGGTTTTTCAGTGGCAGTTGTGGATTGTACAATAGATACTTCTTCATCTCGATCGGGATAGTCGATCAATATATTAAACATAAAGCGATCTAGTTGGGCTTCGGGAAGGGGATAAGTACCTTCTTGCTCAATGGGGTTTTGGGTGGCCAAAACAAAGAAAGGTTCCTCTAAATCATAGGTATTCCCGGAGGCAGTGACTTTATGTTCCTGCATGGCTTCTAAAAGGGCCGCCTGTGTTTTTGGTGGCGTACGATTGATTTCATCTGCCAAAATAATGTTGCCAAAAACGGGTCCTTTAAAAAATCGAAAAACCCGCTTACCGGTAGTTTGATCTGCTTCTATTAGTTCTGTTCCAGTAATATCACTGGGCATGAGATCGGGGGTGAATTGAATTCGGCTAAAATCTAAATCCAATAATTCTGCCATGGATTTAATCATGAGTGTTTTTGCCAATCCGGGCACACCAACAATAAGGGTATGGCCTTTACAAAGTAGTGCGATCAAAATATGGTCAAGCACATTGTGTTGACCAATGATGGATTTACCGATTTCGTTAAAAAACGATTTCTTTGCATCACCAAGTTTTTCTAATAATTGGATATCTGTTTGATTTGTCATCCGATGCTTTCTCTAAATATTTGATGAATTATACAGGGGCGAAAACTTACACGTCACCTTGGGAAGAACCAAAGAGAATGTCTTGTGTCACCTCTGGTGTAGATAGAAATTCCACCCCATGTCTAAGGCTAATAAATCCTTTATAGATCTTGATCCCTCTGAAGCCAAAGCCCTTTTAACTGCAATCGGTGGAGAGCCCTTCCGGTTAGAACAGATTCACAACTGGATTTACAAAAACCATGTATCCAATTGGGATGAAATGGAAAATATCCCTCGATCGCTTTTAAATGATTTATCGGAAGCAATTCTACTCCACCCGCTTGAAATCATTCATATTACCGGATCTAAGACTGAGTCCACCCGAAAGTTTCTATTCAAAACCCAAAACGGGCACAATATTGAATCGGTTTTGATGCATGAAAAAGATCGAACTACTGTATGTATTTCAAGTCAAGTTGGGTGTGCAGTGGATTGTAAATTTTGCGCCACTGCTTCTATGGGGTTTATTCAAAATTTAAGTGCAGGTGAAATTGTAGATCAAGTCCTTCAGCTTGAGAGAGAATCGGGCAAAAAGATTACAAATGTGGTATTTATGGGAATGGGCGAACCATTCTTAAATTATAATCGCGTCATGGATGGGGCCACACGACTCAACCAGGATTTGGGTTTTGGTGCGAGGCGGATTACCATTTCTACCGCAGGCATTGTACCCAAAATCCGGAAAATGGCAGATGAAAACCGTCAATTCAAATTGGCCATTAGTCTCAATGCCATTGATGAGAATAAAAGAAAAAAGATTATGCCCCTCACAGAAACCCATTCCATGGATGATCTTATGTCTGCAGCGCAGTATTATTATCAAAAAACGAAACGATTTATCACTTTTGAATTTGTGCTGCTTGAAGGCATTAATGATTCTCCATCAGACGGGAAGCAATTAATTCAGCATTTATCCGGTCTGCCTTGTAAAGTGAATGTAATTCCCTATAATGAAATTGGGGGTGAATTCAGTCGCCCAGATGAACAGACAATCCGTGAATTTTTATCATCATTAAAAAATGCACCCTTTACCGTAACCGTTCGCTGGAGCAAAGGGACCGATATTGATGCGGGGTGTGGA
Organism: Fidelibacterota bacterium; assembly: GCA_016845785.1. Lineage (GTDB taxonomy): Bacteria > Fidelibacterota > Marinisomatia > Marinisomatales > TCS55 > TCS55. The sequence continues at coordinate 19,963 of JAERSH010000058.1, read as the reverse complement.
CAATTGGCCATAAAGGAAGTGGCCTAAAAATTCTCACCATATCATGTTTGACCAACTATGCGGCTGGTATTTCACCCCATGCTTTAACCCATGAAGAAGTGATGGAAACTGCAACCCAATCCGGGAAGCGATTTACCCAATTGCTCAGTGAAATAATCGCCGGTCTTAAATTATAAGCTTTAATACCCGATGGCTGTATTTTCCCCGCGGGAATCTGCACCACCCCAATATCCTTTTTCATTAATCATAATGCCGTTGGCCTCTCCGATATCTCCTCGGAGTTTCATATCATGGCCTCGGGCTTTAAGGTTTTCTACCACATCACTGGATAATCCATACTTTTCATAAAATACCATATCCGGCAACCACTGAGAATGGACCCGGGGTGAAGATACAGCTTCTTTGATATCCATGTCATGGAGTGCCACATTCAATAGATTTTGAAATACAGTGGTAATGATTGTAGATCCGCCTGTCGTACCCAAGATTAGGTATGGTTTTTTGTCTTTCAATACGATGGTTGGCGTCATAGAACTTAAGGGACGTTTTTTCGGTTCTATTGCATTGGCTTCATTGCCCACCAGTCCAAACACATTGGGAACGCCGGGTTTGCTGGAAAAATCATCCATTTCGTTATTCAACAGGAATCCTGCGCCGGTGACGGTTACACCATTGCCATAACCCCAGTTAATGGTGGTGGTCACAGAGACTGCATTGCCATCCTTATCCACAACAGAATAGTGAGTGGTTTCTTCACTCTCTTTTTGAGGGCCCCCATGATGGATGTCTGTGGATTTACTTGCCTTTGAAAAATCAATGGTGGCAGCCCGTTTTTTTGCATAGGAAGGGGAGAGGAGCATATCCATGGGTACATCCCAAAAATCTGCATCACCCAAATGTTCGGCTCGGTCCGCATATGCGCGACGTTCAATTTCAGTCAGGGCATGAATATAATCAGAAGAATTAAAACTCATGTCAATAGGAATATCTGTGGTTCGGCTTTGGATTTCATTCACCATATTGAGCATATGAACGAGTAGCACACCGCCGGAACTGGGCGGTCCCATAGAAATCACATCATAACCCTGAAAACTACCTTGAACCGGTTCTCGGTATTTTGATTCATAATTTTCAAGATCTTCATGGGTAATCCATCCGCCCACTGTTTCCATTTCAGCAACGATCAAGTCAGCTGTTTTGCCTTTATAGAATCCATCACGGCCTTTTATTGAAATCCGTTTTAATGTTTTGGCCAAATCTTTCTGTTTGAACATATCCCCCAGTTCCCATTCCCGATCATCTCTGGTAAATATTCGTTTGGTTTCGGGATGCTGACTGAGACGGTCTTTATTTCGATTAAACCTATCCGCTTCATAATAGGATAAATCAAATCCTCGCTCCGCCAACTTAATGGCGGGGGCTAGCAATTGTTTTAGAGAAATATTTCCAGAGCCATGATCCCGCCAAGCCTTTAAGAGACCATCTACTGATCCGGGGACACCAGATGCAAAATGGCCGAATAGTGATTTCCCTTTTATAACATCGCCATTTTCATCTAAATACATATCCCGATGGGCCGCTGCCGGGGCCATTTCACGATAATCCAATGTAAATGTTTTTCCGTCTGCGAATCGGGTAACCATAAATCCACCGCCGCCGATATTACCATTGGAGGAAGAGGTAACAGCCAACGCAAATCCAACCGCCACGGCAGCATCAACTGCATTGCCGCCTTTTTTCAGGATTTCGATCCCCACTTCGGAGGCTTGCAGGCTGGTGGAAACCACCATACCATTTTTGCCAAAGACCGGGAGCGGATGGGATGGATAAACAGTAGATATAAATAAAAAGATTAAGTTGATTAATGTTGTTTTATGTTTCATAAAATTATCTTCCGTGAATCCTTTAATCCTTAAGTGTTTGGACAACACCTTCGCGCCTTTTATCGGCCGCACCTTCTAATCGATCGGGAAATACAACGATGGAATGAATTCCCGAGACTTCATAATGTTCAAACCCTTGTACATCATATCCCTTTTCTTTCAATAATTGTGCAATTTGCTTTCCCTCAATAGATTTCATCTCCACTTTAACCTTTTCGCCACGGGCAACTATATTTGGATAATCAACAGCTGATTGGGCATCAAGGCCCCAGTCAAACACACCAATAAATGTTTTTGAAACATATGCTGGAATTGAATTGCCACCCGGTGAACCAGTAATCATTAACAAATCATCGTTTTTATCAAAAACCATTGTGGGTGACATTGAAGATCGAGGTCTTCGATTTGGCGCAACAGCATTTGCCAATCGGGAGCCATCTTTCGGAACTTCTCTAGAAAAATCTGTCATTTCATTATTTAACAGGAAACCACTTGCCCACCGAAATGATCCAAAAGCACTTTCAACCGTTGCAGTCATTGAAACCGCATTTCCTTCTTGATCAATTATTGACAAATGTGTCGTACCCGCCGCCTCTTCAGTATTATCAGTCCCCCAAATTGGAAGACTCGCGAGTGTATCAAGAACGATCGACGGGTCGCCATGATAAGGCATTTGATCAGGTTGAAATCTTTGTTTTGCCCTTTCTCTCAAATATTTGGGATTTATCAAGGCATGGATCGGGATATCAATTTCATCAGGGTCTCCGAAATAATGATCTCGATCTGCATAAGCAAGCCTCTGAGCATCTACAAAAGCAGTTAATCTATCCTCTTTATCATTTTTTCCATTTATTAAATTATTGTATAAACCACCAATCATTATTTGAGCGGCACCTGAAGATGGTGGGGTAGTTGTGCAAATTTTCATATCTCTAAATGGGCCGCAAATCACAGGCCTGGAAATAGTTTTATAGGCATTAAAGTCTGATAGCTCAAGTATACCTGGATTAGGTTCTTCTTTAACGGCATTAACAATTGATTGAGCAATTTGCCCTGAATAGAATGCAGATGGACCTTCATTAGCAATGCGTCTTAGTGTTTCTGCATATTCAGGATTTTTTAATAAATCACCATTTTTTAGTGGGATGCCATTCGGGTAGAAATAATCTTTAGATCCTTTATTGATTGAGAGTCGGCCCTGATACTGCATTGCTTGAACAAATCCTGCCAAACGGGGGGATACAATAAATCCTTCTTCAGCTAGATTAATTGCATATTCAAAAAGAGATGACCAAGGGAGTTTCCCAGATTGTTCATGCACAGTAGAGTAAAGGGCTATTGTGCCTGGAACTCCAACTGCTTTACCGCTTTGCCGAGCTTCACCGAATGACATAACCGTATCGCCATTCATGAACATATCAACCGTTGCATTCGCTGGTGCCATTTCTCTTCCATCAAAAAAAGAAATAACCTCAGAGTTGTAATTATAAGTTAGCATAAAACCACCACCGCCTATCCCCGAGCTTTGAGGCTCAACTAATCCTAGTACAGAATGAGCTGCAATGGCAGCATCCACTGCACTCCCGCCCTTTTTTAGTATGTCAATCGCAGCATAAACGGCATGCGGATTTGCCGCTGTTACAATTGCCCCTTTATTCCAAGGGAGGTGCGTTTCTTTGTTCCTTCCTTCACTATTCTTGAGTGGCGCGCAGGATATTAGAATTATTAGTAATGATATAAATATTTTTTTCATGATCTCTTTTTAGGGGTTTTGGGAGGGGATAAAATGGGTGAGAAGTTAGAACAATACTCGGTGTAATTTAAATCCCAAATTAAGAAACATAATTTAGAGAGATTTATGAAGAAAGTTTTACTCGTTGGCGTCGGTGATGTGGGGCACCATCTTCTTGAATTCGTGGCAAGAGATGAATCACAATTAGAATGGATTGTTGGGGATATTGACCTTGAGCGCGCCCAATTTTCTTGCAACAATGCAGAAATTGGGGCAGCCCATCATGGAAGGCATCCTTCATTCAAGCCGATTAAAGTGGACCTATTGGATATTGATAGAACTACTGCACTCATCCAGGATGAAAAGCCGGATGCGGTCATCAACTGTACGGTACTCCACACCTGGCATCTGATTCGCAATTTGCCAGAAGATATTTATGCAGAAATCAGTTCAGCAGGTTTGGGGGCATGGCTGCCCTGTCAACTGACATTAGGAATGAGTCTGGCCCAAGCTATTAAAAAATCAGGGTTATCTCCTTTTTATATCAATACATCTTTATCATGTCTAACAAATCCGGTTTTGGGTAAGATGGGGTTGGCGCCAACCATTGGTATTGGGAATGTGGATCTGATCGCACCGGCGATTACTACATATACAGCCCGTGCTTTGGATTTACCCAGAGAGGCAATAGAAATTTATTTGGTGGCCCACCACCAACATTGGGTTTTCCCACGAGAGGCTGGCTATAGGCCCGGGGCTCCATACTTTTTAAAAATATTGGCAGAAGGGAAGGATGTGACGGATCAATTCGACACGGACAAAGTGATGTTTGATGCGGTAAAACTCTATCCGCCGGGGATTGCATTTACTACCGTATCTGCATCATCAACTTTAAAAAACCTGAGGGCATTATTATTTGATGAAAATTTGAGAACCCATTCGCCTGGGCCAAATGGGCTGCCGGGAGGATATCCCGTAAGGTTAAATGGGAATGGGGCAGAAGTGGTGTTGCCGCCTGAAATCACATTGGATGAAGCCATCGCCATGAATGAGGAGTCCGGCAGATTAGATTCAATTGAAGAAATTCAAGACGATGGAACGGTGGTTTTTACGGACTATGCTTATGATATTATGAAAAAGACATTGGGTTTTGATTGCCTATCCTTTCATCCATCCGCATCAAAAGATTTGGCCTTTGAACAGATGGCCTGTTTTAAAGCACTGGCCGAAAAATATAGTTAAATCAATCTCAGTTTAAAGAAGCAATAAATTCACCCATGCGTTCAATCATGGCCTGCATACGCGGGTGGTGGTTTTGAATGAATCGTTCAGGATCATCATCTTCAGAAAACGCAGATAATAATCTTTTACCGGCAGCATCATCTTCTGCATCAATATAACTTGAAGCTAAACGAAGAGAAAAATGGGTGGATTCATCTAAAAATTCTGACCCGCTCAATGTGGCTATTTCATAATGGTCCAGCAAGTGAACGCATAAATCTTGGTCGTTGTTAATTCCTTTAGATCTTAAGGCATCTTCCCAAGGTTTGAAATTGGGGTAAACATAAAACCCACCTTGAGGATTATGGCAAGGGATGCCCAGTGATGTAATTTGATTGTGTAAATATTGTGTGCGGATTTGGTGCATTTGGCGACACATACCCATAAATCCCGCTATTTCTTCATTCTCTTCATAGGCAGTTAAAGCGGCATACTGCATGGGTGCAGGTACGCAGGACCAAATGGATCCAGCCACATGGCGAAACCCATCAATAATTTTACCACCTAATTGATTATTTGGGACTATCGCCACACCTATTCGCCAACCGCCTAAGGATAAAATTTTACTTAACCCACCTAACACAACCGTGCCATTGGGGTTGTATGTAGCAGGAGAGGCATGTGAAAAATTATCGTAAGTAAGTAAACTGTAAATTTCATCACTTAAAATATAGATTTCATTTTTTTGACAATAGGTTGCGACTTCTTCAATATTTTCATTGGATAAAATCGTTCCTGTGGGATTATTTGGATTTGTAAGCACAATCATGCACGGGCCAGGACTGGTACGTTTTCTGGCTTGATCCAGCGCATCTAAAGAAACTTGGTAGCCAGAGTCATAATCCAATGGAAAGGTAACAACACGGCGTCCTGCCAATTGGGCTTGATCGTTATAGGATACCCATGCCGGCGTTGGTAAAATCACATCTCCGGGTAACGAATGCATGACGGCATATAAAAGTGATTTGCTCCCCACACCCAGAATTATTTGGTCTGCGTTAGCATCTAAGTCAAAATGGGTGTTATAAAAATTTGCGACCCGGTTACGTAATTCTGGAATCCCTTGCAAAGATACATAACTATGACGATGACCATTTTCGGCCAATGCATTTATCATGTTTGGATGGACCGGAAATCGAGATTCGCCAAACCCGAGATGAAATACATTTTTCCCGCTTTCCCAAAGGGATTGTACCTTTTCATTAATAACAAGTGTGGCAGAACCGTATTGCATAAAATTTTTTTCCTTTGAATGTTTTTTGACCAAATCCACCAATACTTGATGCATATTTTTTACAATATGAGATTTCGGATTTTCAATTTTTTCAATTAAGCCAATGATTCGTTTTACCGGTTTTTTCCCTAAGGGCACAATTCGAACCCCTGTAGGGAAAGGATTTTGAATATCTCTATGGGGAACCACCGATACACCAAGACCATGGGCAACCATTTGAGATACACCTTCTAATGAATCCACTACCATGGTTGTATTCACCGTGATATTTCTATTTTTAAATAATTCATCAATCAATCGGCCTTCCCAAGATGTTCGTTGAAATCGAATGTAAGGCATTGTTTCCAGCAATTCACGGTCTGTATTGCCTTTAGTGCCTTCAGGGACGATTAATACGAGATGTTCATGAACAAATGGGTGCCAACTCATCCCGGGCGGTAATTGTGTTGGCTCATTTACGATGGCTGCAGAAAGAATACCATGGTCCACCTGCATGATAAGTTCTTCAGAGAATCCACTGGTTACATTAATTCGCAATTTGGGCTGGGTTTCTTTCATCACAACCAATGCTTCCGGTAGAAGACCTGTGAGAATAGTGGGAATGGCCCCCATGTCCAACCCACCTGTGATGTGAGATGCGACATTTTGATTAAGATCGGAGCACATTCGGAGAATTTCGCGGGCTTGATTGGCCAACTCACGTGCCCGTTGTGTAGGCGTGGGTGGACGTGTAAATCGATCAAACAAAGGCAACCCCAATTCTTCTTCTAATGCTTTGATCTGGAGACTCACCGCAGATTGGGTCAACCCCAAGGATTCGCTGGCGGCAGTAAAGCCACCGTGATTAATGATGGCAACCAGTGTTTCGAGTTGTCGTATTTCCATTAAAACGTTTCAATTTAGTTAAGGATTAGCCTTGATAATAAAAAAGGCGGCAACAGGTTGTCACCGCCTTTTTTATTAGGGAGAGCAATCAACCTTAGAAGTTATACATGAGACGCATGTATGTCATTCCCCCATGGTAGCCGAGTGGAGATCGGCGCGGGTAAGGCATCCCTTGTGAAGCGCGCGTGGCGATTTCATTGGGGTATGCGTTGGTCACGTTATTGCCACCGAAGACGACGTTCAATTGATCACTGACACGATAATTCAACTCAATATCAAAAAATGTGATTGGGTCGATTTTATCTTTTTGACTGCGTTCATCGATACTTTCACCATAATAATTCATCCGGAGCATGGCGGATAAGCCGTCGCGGACTTGGTGATCTACCGTCAGTGTCATTCTGTCTTTGGGCAGGTTTTCTTCCAAGTTTTGAACATTACCATCCGAAACAGGGTTTACACCATTGACCTGTTTCTGCCGAACCACTTCTGTTTCATTATGATTCAAAGCAAGTCCAAAGTTAGTTTTTCCCATTCTATATACGGCCACAAGGTCGTATCCAGAAGTTTTTGTATCCAATGCATTGGTATAGAAAGCCAATTTCTTAAAGTAAGGATTTCCTTCTACGGCCAACGATCTGGATTTTAGAATCTTATCTTCGATATCAATGGTGTAATAATCGAATGTCAAATTCAGATTTGGCATGGGGTTTGATGTGACCCCAAAGCTCATATTCTTTGCTTTTTCAGGTCCCAACTCTTTTCCGCCAAGGGCAACGGCCAGTGGGTTGGTCGGCCGAACCGTACCTTCTTGGACCTGTTTTCCGGTGGGTCCATCAAATGATGTAACCACACCAGTATAGTTGGATTGGCCGGGAGTCGGTGCACGGAATCCTGTGGAATAACCACCTCTGAAAGAGACGAGATTTCCAAGTGAATACCGAGCGGCTGCTTTGTAATTGAAGGTACCACCAAAGTCTGAAAAGTTTTCAGATCTCGCAGCAAATTGAACCAACAACGCATCCATGTCGTATTCAAAATCAGCATAGAATGCGGTATTGGTTCTATCAAAAACACCGGCCGCATCAGGGCTGGTTCCGGGCATACCGTTGGCGGCTAGACCGGGAGCAGTATAATTGCTGCCAGTTTCAGGGTTGGTCAATAATGCTACATCGGCCCATGGACCAGGCATCCATGCTTCTTTTTGTCCTTCGTACATGGTGTATTTTTCTTCTCGCCATTCTGCGCCAAACCCAAGGTTCATGGCATCATTGAGCGGGTAAGAAAAGTCGGCATTCAAATTGGCTTCTTCCTGTTTCAAATCACCGATATCAAAGTTATGAGGAGAGTAAGGACCCCATGACAGATTGAGTGTATTTTTCAGGTAATAATGGAGATGGTGCATGCCGTAGCTGGCGCTGAAGTCATAGTTTACGCCATTGGCCATTTTCCCTTTTACACCAGTGACCGAACTAAAATCAGTTCCATGACCTTCAAGGCGAGGTGTGAATCCCAGGGGATAGGTATCTCCCCAAGAGAAATTACCTTTTGAAGGGTCAGCCGGATCCAAAGGAATTGCTGTTAATGCGCCAGATTTTCCAGGCGCACGAAGGAAGAAACTATATTCACCAAATGTATCCGCATAATTACCAAAGGAATATGCTTCAACATTATCACCCAGTTTTAATCCTGCATTCCATACGGATCGGAATCCATCATTTTGAGGACGGCCCCAATTCATGGCTGTTTGATAAGAATCTACGTCACCCTTTTGGCCGACATAGCCCCAGGTGTCATCCTTTGTGAAACCAGAACTGCTCCAACCTTTATAGCCATTGGCTGCAGATTTATGTTGATATCCGCGGGATAATTCAGGCCGACTTGAGTATTCGGCTGAAACGTTCAAAAACCCATTATCAGTGAGCTTCATCCCTTTATTAATAGCAACGGCAACATCTGATTCACCGCCGCGGCCATTGGGTGCTGTCATCCAGCGACCATTGGTGACATGAACTTCATACCCATCAGAATCATCTCTCAGAATAAAGTTCATAACGCCAGCGATGGCATCAGATCCATACTGTGCAGCTGCACCATCTCTTAAGACTTCAAGCCGTTTAATGGCAATGCTGGGAATCATTCCAATATCCGCAGCTTGGGCACCCACATTCATGGCGGCACCGAAGTGTGAAATTAACGCAGAGCGGTGACGGCGTTTTGAGTTGGTCAATACTAAGATATTATCCGGTGGAAGACCTCGCATGGACGTGGGGCGTACAAAAGCTGCCCCGTCACCGGTTAATGGCGTAGCATTAAAGGATGGTACTGTATTTTTCAGCGTTTCCGTGAAATCACCGTTCCCTTGACGGCGGAGTTGAACATTGTCAAATCCATCAATCGGGGTAGGAGATTTCATGGCTGTTCGGCCAGCTGCTCTCGTACCGGTGACCAATACATCTCCCATGGCCACCGCATCAACGGCTAATGAAAAGTTAACTGCGGCGTCACCATCGCTTACAGAGACGGATTGGTTGGCAGACTGATACCCAATATAGGTAGCTGTAATGGTATATGTCCCGGCCGGCACATTATTTATTGTATAAGCGCCGTCACTATCTGTGGCTGCACCTAAAGATGTACCGTTTAATACTAGGTTTGCGCCGGGAAGACCATTTCCGTTTTCATCGGTTACCGTACCGGAAACAGTGCCTTGCGCCATGAGAAAAGAAAATGCGAAAAGGGTAACGAAAACCCCTTTGAATGATTGTTTCATAATATTTCTCCTGCTCTCCTTATTGTGTTAGCAATTTTCTTAACTCAAACGGATGGTTTGCCGATTAAACAAACTCCTGCTTGGTCAAGTGCATCAAACTTAGGCGCTGGTATAACATTAAGTCAAATTAATATATTAAACTATTAACATAAAATATATTAATGTTAATTACATAAAATATTCTAAGGATAGCTAATATTTAGCAAAAATAATTTAAAACTTAAGGTGTGTGTTTTAGAACTTTTCCTGGAAGGGTTTGGGTAGGACTTCCATGATCAATAGCCACGATTCCATTTACCAATACATAGGAAATGCCAGATGGATATTGATGGGGGGCCTTAAATGTAGCATTATCTATAATAGTTTTTTGATCAAATATTATCAAATCTGCCCAATGGCCCGTTTTAATTCCACCACGATCAGTTAATCCCAAAACTGATGCGGGGAGTTGCGTCATTTTTCGGATAGATTCAGTCAAAGGCAATACACCTTGGTCTCTGACATATCGGCCCAAAATCCGTGGATAGGTCCCATAACTCCGTGGATGAGGTTGGGCCTTGCCGAATTCGATGGTACTGCCATCAGAAGCATGCATGACAAATGGATGGGCCATGTATCGTTTTACATCTGCTTCATTGAGGCAATGGTAGATGCCCGATCCACCACCTGCATAAACCATATCCATTAACACGTCGGCCGCGTTTTCAGGTGTAGGGTCAAACCCTTTCAGGATAGTAATCTCGCCCAAATTCATTCCATTATAATCCGTATTGGGTGGATAATTGGCCACCACAATACTGGCGGGATCGCCGCCACCTCGATCATAAACAATATTCCAGACAATGCCGTCTTTGATCTTTTGACGCTGGGTAGGATCATCCAATCTTTCTTTTAATGCATCCATCCCACCGGCCAAGGACCATGCAGGAAAGACCACGGTGAGCGTTGTACTGGTGGCGGTATAGGGATATTGATCGGCTGTGACCTCAATTCCCTCTGATCGGGCTTTTTCAATTTGCGTCAAAGTTTTAACCGAATTACCCCACATGGATTTACCCACTGCTTTATGGTGAGATATCTGAACCGGGAGTTTCGCTCTTCTTCCGATATTAATGGCTTCATCCACCGATTCCAAAAGGCCGATGCCTTCTTCTCTCATGTGGGTGGCATAAAAACCGCCATTTTCTGAAACGGTAGAAGCCAACGCCACCACTTCATCCGTATTGGAATAGGCCCCGGGGATATACTTCAATCCTGTGGACATACCGAAAGCGCCATCGTCCATGGCGGATTGAACCAGATTTTGCATAGCGGTGAGTTCTGCATCCGTGGCCAAACGGTTTTCTGTACCCATCACTTCTCGACGGACTGTATTATGCCCCACAAGAAGCGCTAGGTTGGGGCCGATCCCTTTGGTCTCTGTCTTGGCCATAAACTCACCCATGGGGAATGGCGAACTGCCACAATTTCCTCCTACCATGGTAGTCACCCCTTGCTGAAGGTAATTTTCTATGGTGGGGAAATCTAAACTTTTTCGCTCTGAATGGGTGTGCATATCAATAAATCCGGGAGCGATGATCAGTCCAGAAGCATCAATGGTTTGGGTGCCCATTGCCTTTTCCAAATTCCCGATCGTAACAATTTTCCCATCCCGGATATAAATATTGGCAGTATATAGTTCATCGCCCGTGCCATCGGCGATTTGGCCATCCTTGATGATAATATCAAACGTCGGTGCGGTGCAGGCTGTTATGAGCCATGCCAATGTCAGAATAAAATGTTTTATGATCTTTTTTTCCGTTTCCATTTGACCGTATAAGGGAGGATGACCATATAAACTCCGGTGATCCACAAAACGAAAAGAATGATTCCTGCAGGGAAAAATATCCACAACTTGGCTTTATCGTGAAACCATGAACCGTCGTGGATTTGTTCAATCAAATCCGATCGTCGATAGGCTACTTGCAATACATCCCCAGTGTGAGTATCAATCTGGACTTCCCATCGGTTTTTGCCCCGGACTTTCACAATGCCCTTGTCGATGCGGACATCCAACCGATCCACATCATCCCAGGATTGGATATTCGCTTCCGGCACAGATTTAGTCGCAGCTAAAATATCATCAAAGGAGAGGGCGGGATTATTTTTTATTTCACCTTTTGCGGTGGGCGGTTGAATCCATGCCACATCTTTTTTGAGTTGAAGCAAGATGCCCGTTGCGATCACAACGGATATGGGAAGCAGAATAACAAAGGCCCCCCAATGGTGGGTTTTGCGCGTCCACTTATTCCAATGGAATCCTTTTTTCAATTGAAAATCCTCATTTAACCTGCGGGGAAATTATTGTATAGAGAAGAATAAAAAAAGAATATGAGGAATATCCTTTTCAAGAGTCATCGGGTAGAGTATAAATATTCATAATCACCACCCCTTGTGTCTTTAAGGAGATGTAACATTATTGATTGGTCTCCCCTCCTCGTATGAGGAGGGGATTAAAGGGGTGGTGGATAGAAATATAGAGAAGTGAAGACAAAAAATTATTGTCATGCTGAATGCGTTCCGCAATAGCGGGACAATTGAAACATCTCAAGCAACCGTAATTGAATCAGCTTTCACTTGAGATACTTCCATTCGCAATGCTCAAGTTCAGTATGACAATGGTTTCTGCTAAAGAAAAAGATATTTGTATTCCTGAATCCCCGATTCATCGGGGAGAAGCATCTCAAGCGTTCGTTTTAGAATTAACTTTTACTTGAGATCCTTCATTCTCCGCTAGCCGGCGGATCATTCAGGATGACAATTTCTGAGGATTGTAAACTATAAAACTATTCGTTTTTATAAATCAGCGTCACCGGCTTTCCGTCACTTTTGATATAGCCCCGTTCCCCGCAAAAATAGGTCCAGAAAATCCGGCACTGTTTTAAAAATCTAAATTTATTATTTTATTCAGGTATTTCCTCACATGGAACACATTCACACTTTAATTCTTCAGTAAATTGATTCCACGTACATACAGCTGTTGATTTAAAATTACCACAATCTATTGAACAGCTTTGCCCTCCAGCTGATCTTGAACAATAGACTGCTGTGCATGGAATTTACTGTGTTTTCATCCTTAAGCTATTCAGGTGCTCTATGTCCGGTTCAACCCCCTTTAATTTAGATTTGTAAATATAATGGGATTGATAAAAGGTCATATTCGGCTTCATAAAGCTGAGGTCTTTTATATCTCCAGTAATATTCATTCCGATTCCATCGACCAATTGGCCTGAATAATCATCTGGATCAACCGTATAATACCATTTTTCATTTGAATCTAATTTTTGGATGAATAATCCACGGTCGCCTTTTTTGACATATCCATGGAACTTTCCACTCGGATGCTCAAGTGATTTATCGCCAATTAGTAATCTATAAAAAACATGATTGGGTAAATCTTCCGTTATATCATTTAAATCATTGTATGATATAACGATTTCACCCACACCATTATTCACGATTTCAACATTGGCAAGAGGGTTGTTTTCGGGGATGGAATCTTTTTTCTCTGTACAGGACATTAAGCCCATAACCACTAGAGACATTGATACATACTTCATTGTATTGTTCATTTTGGATTCTCCTACATATACTATGTTCAAGAAATAAATCTCAACGATAATGTAATGTGATAATAAGGAGTTGTCAATACGGTCTAGACCGTATTTTGCATATGGGTATTAGTACTTATTATTTTTAATAATAAAGAATAATTAAATAGAGGACAAGGGTTTAAGCCCCCATGTTTTATTCGTTCTTATAAATCAGCGTCACCGGTTTTCCGTCACTTTTGATATAGCCCCGATACATGCCTTTCGAATTAAAGGGCATGGCAATATTGCCTTTAGCATCGATTGCAATCACACCACCAGAGCCGCCCAGTTTCCCCACTTTTTGAATCACCTTTTTGGAGGCTTTTTTCAAGGAATAGCGTTTGTATTCCATGAGGGCAGAAATATCGTGTGCCACGGCTGCACGGATAAAATATTCGCCCGAACCTGTGGCCGAAACGGCACAGGTCTTATTGTTGGCATAAGTCCCGGCGCCGATGATGGGTACATCACCCACGCGCCCCCATCGTTTGTTGGTCATGCCCCCTGTGGATGTGCCGGCGGCGATATTGCCGTCTTTATCCAAAGCCACACAACCCACCGTGCCATACTTTTCTTCTTCATTGCCTTTCATTTTTTGGATGGCCTTCCATCGCCGCTCCGTATGGAAATATTTGGGGTCCACAATTTCAAGGCCCTGTTCTTCCGCAAATTTATCCGCACCTTCACCTGCCAATAAAACATGCCATGTTTCTTCCATGACCTTTCGCGCCACAGTAATGGGATTCTTCACCGTCTTTACCCCGGCCACTGCGCCGGCTTTTAAGTCCGCACCATTCATGATGGCAGCATCCAGTTCGTTGGTCCCTGCATTGGTGAATACAGCCCCTTTGCCCGCATTGAACAATGGAGAATCTTCCATGATATGAATGGCCGCTTCTACCGCATCCATGGCAGAACCGCCTGCATTTAATACGGCATAACCCGCTTGCAGAGATTCTTCTAACTTCGCGCGGTAGGCCGCCTCTTTTTCCGGCGTCATATTCTTTTTCAGGATGGTGCCGGCGCCACCGTGGATGACCAAAGCGAAGTTGTCTTTCGGGCCTCCAATTGCAAAGCCCAATAAAAGGAGGGAGTAGAGAAATGATTTCATATTAATTCCGACGTGATGAAAGTTTAGCGAGTAAGCGAAGGATTTCTAAATAGAGCCAAATCAATGTAACCAACAGACCGAAGGCGCCATACCATTCCATATATTTAGGAGCGCCTTTTTCTGCACCTTCTTCAATGAAATCAAAATCCAGTACCAAGTTCAATGCAGCGATCACTACGACGCCGATACTAAAAAGGATGCCCATATTAGAATTGGAATGAATCACAGGAACGGTGACACCGAACATGCCCAAAATCCAGCTAATGAGATAGACAAAAGCAATGCCGCCTGTTGCAGCGACGATGCCCAGTTTAAAATTTTCGGTGGCCTTAATCAACCCCGAGCGGTAGGCCAGAAGCAGTGCACCCAATGTGCCAAAGGTGAGCATGACCGCTTGGTTCACAATCCCCGGATACATGGTTTCAAAAAATTTGGAAATACCGCCCAAGGCCAATCCCTGCAAGAGGGCATAGGCGGGCACCGTATATTTGGCCCATTGATGTTTGAAAACAGTGACAACGGCAACGATTAATCCACCAATCATACCCAGCATCATGAGGTCATTCCCTCTAGGGTCGCCTACGGGTAGATTCCATGTGAATAATGCGGTGGTCATGAGCAGGAGCAATGAAAGGGCAGTTTTGTGTACCGTGCCCATGATGGTCATGGATCCACCGGCGGTCATGTCAAACCCCGTAAATGTTTTGGCATTTAAAGTGGGGTTGCCGGAGCGGAGTGTTAAATGTCGATTCATGAATAAGCCTCCATGCTGTCATTAATGGCTGTCACCAGTTGATCCATGGATACACGATCTTGCTGCTGAGTATCCCGATGTCTCAAAGTGACGGTTTTGTCTTCTGTGGATTGATGGTCAATGGTAATGCCGAAGGGGGTGCCGGCCTCATCTTGGCGGTAATATCGTTTACCAATGGACCCCTGCTGATCGTAAATGACTTTGAAGTGGGGTTTCAGGATGTCCATCACTTCACGGCCCAGTTCCGGGAGTCCGTCTTTTTTCACGAGCGGACAGACCACTGCAGTCACCGGTGCGATCCGTGGATGGAGCTTCATGACCACACGATTATTTTCATCATCTTCCCAATAGGCGTCGGAGAGTACGGCCAAGAGCATTCTATTCAAGCCCGCAGATGTTTCAATAATATAGGGGAGGAAACGCTCATTGTTGGCTTGATCAAACACTTCCATTTTCTTTCCGGAGAATTCCTGATGGCGAGCTAAATCAAAGTCCGTACGGTTGTGAATGCCCTCGATCTCAGACCAGCCGAATGGGAATTCGAATTCAATATCCCAAGCTTCTTTGGCATAATGGGCCAATTCACCATCGCCATGTTCATGGAAACGAAGTTTGGCTGAATCAATCCCAAGCTGACTGTAAAATGACATTCGTTCATCCTTCCAATCTGCCATAGATGCATCATCGGTGCCCGGTTTGACGAAATACTGCATTTCCATTTGTTCAAATTCTCGTGTGCGAAAGATAAAATTTCTCGCCACAATTTCATTTCGGAATGCTTTACCGATTTGGGCAATACCAAATGGCACTTTCAGTCTCATGGCATTTTGGGTGAGAAGATAATTTACATAAATCCCCTGGGCTGTTTCCGGGCGAAGGTAAGCCACGTTGGCATCTTCTTCTACGGGACCGATATGGGTTTTGAACATGAGGTTGAACTGGCGCGGTTCGGTAAGATTGCCCGTGGTGCCACATTTGGGGCATTGGATTTCATCCCATTTCCCATCATCAGGGTCGCCGTCAAAAAGTTCATCGGCGCGGTATCGCGCTTTGCATTGTTTACAATCTACCAGTGGATCGTTAAATGCACCCACATGTCCAGAAGCTTCCCAGATGCGAGGGTGCATGAGAATGCCGCTGTCGAGCCCCACGATATTTTCATGAAGCTGGGTCATGGCTTTCCACCAGAGTTGAGAAATATTATTTTTCAGAGCGATCCCTAAAGGACCGTAATCATAGACGGCGCCAAAACCGCCGTAAATTTCAGAACTTTGAAAAATGAATCCCCGTCGTTTGCAAAGGGATACGATTTTATCGATACTCATGGGTGAGTGAATACTCCGTTAATTATTATTCAGATATAAGGGAGGAAAATTAGGGAATTATTGTGATAAATGAACGGTGTGAAATGCAAATTAATCTGTCATAGCACCCTTCGGAAGGCTCAGGGCGCAACGCCATAAACTCTAAATTAATCTAGTTCTTTCAATTCTCGTTCGATTTCGTCGCTGTATGCAATGGCATCATCTTGGTGAGAAGACCCAGGCTTAGGATTATCTTTAGACGATTTCATGTATAGAAAAATAATGGTAATGCCCAATCCGAAAATGAAAATGGGGGCGATCCATGCGAAAATGTTGAACCCTTCCGCTTTGGGCACCGCCAACACACGTTCTCCGTATTGTTCCGTATAGTAATCCAAAATTTCAGCTTTGGTCTTGCCGTCACCCACCATGGCAGCAATATTCAGTTCCATCTCCTTGTTCCCGTGGTCATAGACCGTACCACTCCAACAACATGTGGCCATGAGGCTTTGCTCTACATCAATAATGAGTTCGTTTTTTTCTTGAGCCCAGAGGATGCCCATCAAGATGTATGTGAATAGAATGCGTTTCATTTCTTTTTCTTCTTAGTTGCTTTCCGCTTTTTCTTTCGCGGAGGTGCAGCCCGTTTTTTATCAATCAAAGCAACCCCATCTTCTAAGGTCATGGTTTCATGATCCGTATCTCTCGGGAGGGAAGCATTCACTTTGCCATCTGTAATATAAGGACCAAAACGTCCCGTCTTAATCACCAGCGATTCGCCCGTTGTGGGGTGATCACCCAAGGTCCGTAATTCTTGAGGGCCGGCATTCCGTTTTTTGATGAGTTCCAATGCTTCTTCCAATTCAATGGTAAGTGGTGACATGGTGGGGGGAATCGTCCCGTTCTTGCCTTTACCGGCGGTTACATAAGGGCCGAATCGGCCATAATCCGCTTTTACATCGTCTCCCGTTTCAGGATGCTTGCCTAAGGTACGTGGAAGGGATAGCAGTTTTAAACCCATCTCCAGATCTACATCTGCCGGAGAGGTGCCTTTAGGGATGCCTTTTCGTTTACTGGTTTCACCCAATTGCACATATGGTCCGTATGGGCCATTTTTTAATAATACCAATTCACCGGACTCAGCATCTTTTCCCAATTCTCGATCTTCGTTGATTTCTTGGTTCAATATTTCTAATGCTTTATCCACATTCAAATCACCAAGAAATACATCTGCAGGTACGGATTTTCGCACTTCACCCTGTTGGACAAATGGACCATATTGCCCGACGCGTACTTCAATAGGATCGCCCTCATAATCCAGCTGGACGGAACAGGCTTTCCCGATATCCACTTTATCATCCAGCATATCTTCCAATCCTTTGAGATCATCATCACCAAAATAAAATGATTTCATAAATGGAATTGCATCAACTTCACCTCGGGAGATGGCGTCCAGTCCATCTTCCATGTTGGCCGTAAATTCGCTATCCACCAGAGATGTAAAATGATTTTCTAATAATTGCGTAACGGCCAAGCCAAGAAATGTGGGTGTGAGTTTCCCCCGGTCTCGCTGGACGTAGGTTCGTTTCACAATAATATCAATAATACTTGCGAATGTAGATGGCCGCCCGATGCCACGTGCTTCTAATTCTTTCACCAGTGATGCTTCTGTAAACCGTGCCGGGGGTTTCGTGGCATGCTCTTCAGCTGACAGGGCGTTACATCCCAAGGTTTGGCCTTTGGTCATATCGGGAAGAATGGTTTCTTTATCTTCGGTAACACCGCTTCGTTTATCTGTACTTTCAACATAGGTGGCCATATATCCGGGGAAGAGGATGACCTTTCCATTGGCGCGAAATTCAGATTTTTGATTTTCAATGGTAACCGCAATTTGCTTCACTTTGGCCGATGTCATTTGAGAAGCCAGTGTCCGCTTCCGAATCAAATCGTAGAGTTTGGCCGCATCTTCATCAATAGTATTTCTCACCGTATCCACAGATGAAAAGGTAACACCGGCGGGCCGAATCGCTTCATGAGCCTCTTGTGCATTCTTCACTTTTGTGGCGTAGGCGCGAGGTTGATCCGGGAGATATTCTTTCCCGAATCGGGACAAGATTTCATTTCGAGCCCCATTTAATCCTTCTTCAGAAAGGACGGTGGAATCAGTCCGCATATAGGTGATGAACCCTTGTTCATAGAGCCGTTGGGCGGTTCGCATGGTTTTTCGCGCAGAAGAACGAAGCTTTCGAGCTGCCTCCTGCTGAAGGGTCGAGGTGGTAAATGGTGGTTTTGGGTGGGAGTTTTTCACCTTTTCTTCAATTTCGGATACAGTGAATTCGCCTTTATCCAGTTCCTTTACCAATGCATCCGCTTGAGCTTTTGATAGAAGAAGCACCTTATCATTTTTCAAGTTACCCGTGTTGGGATCAAAATCTTTACCGGTGGCAATCCGTTTTCCATCCACGCGGATAAGGGTGGCATCAAAAGATTTTTCTTCGGTTTGCAGTTCTGCTTTTAAATCATAGTATAAGGCAGAATGAAAGGCCTGCCGCAGCCGTTCCCGTTCAATAATAATTTTTAATGCGGCGGACTGAACACGGCCTGCAGATAAAGAGACCTGCACAAATTTCATATTCTTTTTTAAGGTACTCCACAATACGCGGGATACTTTATAACCCACCAGGCGGTCGATGATGCGTCGGGCAGTGCGCGCCTCCACGAGATCTGTATCGATGGCATGAATTTCACCCATCCCCTCTTCGATGCCTCCTTTCGTGATTTCGGTAAACAGTACACGAGATATTTTATCCGGATCTACTTCGCTGGCTATATGGGCAGCGATGGCTTCTCCTTCACGATCCGGGTCAGTGGCCACCACAATTTGATTGGTTTTTTTCGCCAAGGACCGCAATTCTTTCATGAAGTGTTTTTTATCATCCAACACCTCTTCAGTGATGGCGAAATCATTATCTACATCAACACCCAAATCCGTTTTGGGGAGATCCTTAATATGGCCCACGCAGGCCATAACTTCATATTCGCCCCCAAGGTATTTGGAAATGGTTCTCGCTTTTGAAGGCGACTCAACAATTAATATCGGTTTTGCACTCATAAAAATCTTGTATTCAGTTCATTGGGTGGGAATCCAACATCCCCACGCGCACGTATTAAACTAAAAGAAAAAATTAAAAAGACAAAGAATTCATATGGTCTGTCAATTGATTCAATGATACTTTTTGCTGATCTCCGGTGGAGAGGTCTTTGACTTCTGCCTGACCTGATTCTAATTCTTGGTCACCCAGAATGATGGCATATGATGCACCGGCTTTGTTGGCTTCTCGCATTTGGGCTTTCATGGATCGCCGCAATACATC
>JAERSH010000057.1 GCA_016845785.1 Fidelibacterota bacterium | reverse complement strand
GGATCAAAACCTCCTGCAATTTTTCTTAAATATGGTAGAATTTGATATGAATGTACAAGAAGCGGCAGAGGCTGCAAATGTGAACAGTTACCAAATGTATAGTTCTTTCGGAACACATAGTAAAGAAGCAGGTCGGATTGTGGTCCATCGGGATACACCACCATGGGTGATTAAGGACTTGAGAAAAAAGGGGTATAATGTGGTGACACGCTCACTGACTTCAGGCCCCATCAATGCCATCTGGTTCGATTGGGAGCATGGTACCATGTGGGGTGGTTCATCCAATTATGGAGAGGATTACGGGATTGGCTGGTAAATGAAAATATTCATCTGCTGGTTACTGACAGTTAGTTGGGCATTCTCTTGTGAACTGCGTGTTCTCGCCTATAATATTCACCATGGTGAAGGCATGGATGGAAAAATTGATCTCCCTCGTATTGCCGGCGTGATTGAGAAGGGGAGACCCGATTTTGTTGCCTTGCAGGAAGTAGACAATGGGGTGAACAGAAGCGGCAATATTGATCAGGCAAAAGTATTGGGAGGTCTTTTGGACATGCATTATAGTTTTGCCAAATTCATGGACTATGATGGGGGTGAATATGGGTTGGCGGTCCTTTCTAAATATCCCATTATTAAAACTCAAATTCATCGACTGCCCGATGGAGCAGAACCCCGTGTGGTTCTTGAAGTAGAGGCGAAAGTGAATGGAAAATCCATTTCATTTGCCAGCATCCATTTGGATTGGACGAAGTCATCATTGCGAGTCGCCCAGTTTAAGGCTTTAGATAAAGCGTTAGCCATTCGAAATCATCCGGTAATTGTGGCAGGGGACTATAATGCAGAGCCCGGTTCACCTACCATGAATATGGCGCGTCAGTCGGGATTCATTATTCCCAAATCAGATGCCAACCTTACATGGCCGGCGGACAAGCCCAATGTAGAAATTGATTATATTGTTGTGAGGGGGATACCCACTGTAAAGGGCACGTCAACTGTAATGGATGAACGGGTTGCTTCAGATCACCGACCGGTTATGGGAGTCATACAATGGCCGTAAATAAAAATCAAATCATCTCATGGGGTATCTCTCTAATGTTCATTGTCTTTGCGGCTGTAAATCTGAACGATCCCGACGGGTGGATGTGGGCACTTATTTATGTGGCAGTGGCAATCCTGCCATTCATCCAAAAAATTAAACAAACGTATCTAAATCAAATGGCTGTGGTTTTGCTTGTCTTGGGCACGTTGATTGCATCAGGCATCCTGAACCAATGGATGCCCCAACAGGCCGATGACCGCATGGTGAATATGTGGGAGCACCAAAGAGAAGGACTTGGCATTTTACTTGCCAGTGCATGGTTATGGTTGGGAAGAAGACTTAAATAATAAAATGAAATAAACCATTTTAGAAACGAACTAATAGCATGGAAGGAAATCATGAAAAAACTCATCTTAATATCAACGCTGTTAATGAGCGCATGTATGGATAAACCGAACACACCTCCAGACGTCACCAAAAAACCATTTGAAATGACTGAGCATGGTCATACCCGTGTGGATGATTATTACTGGATGCGACTGACGGATGAACAAAAATCCGCTGAACAAAAAGATAATCATGCCCAAGAAGTGGTGAACTATATCACGGCAGAAAATGATTATACCCAAGGCCAACTGGCCCACACAGAAAAATTCCAGGATGATTTATTTAATGAGATTGTAGGTCGAATTAAAAAGGATGATGAATCGGTGCCCTACTTCGATAATGGATATTTCTATTATACCCGCTACGAGAAGGGGAAAGAATATGCCATCCGCTGCCGGAAAAAAGGATCACTGGATGGAAAAGAAGAAATTTTATTGGATGAAAACGTCTTAGCAAAAGGCCACGATTATTTTGCAATCGGCGGTATGTCCGTTAGTCCTGATAACCAGTGGCTGGCCTATGGTGTAGATACAGTAAGCCGCCGTCGTTACACAGTCCATTTTAAAAATTTATCCACGGGAGAAGTACTCGCACAGACCATCCCCAATACCACGGGTGGTGTGGCTTGGGCCAATGATAACAAAACGGTTTTTTATACAACCAAAAATGAGGTCACCCTTTTATCGGAAAAAATCTGGCGCCACAAAATGGGTTCCGATGCGGCCAATGATGAATTGGTTTATCATGAAAAAGATGAATCCTATTACAATGGTGTGTATCGGTCCAAGTCCGGTGAATACATCATTATTTATAACAACAGCACACTTGTGAGCGACTACCACATTTTGAATGCCAATAATCCAGACGGCGACTTCAAAAACTTTAGTCCCCGTGGAACAGAACATGAGTATGGGATCGACCATTATGAGGATAAGTTTTATATCATCACCAATTGGAAAGCCAAGAATAACCGTCTCATGGAAACCAGCGTAAATGCCACGGATATGTCCAATTGGAAGGAAGTGCTGGCCCATCGGGATGATGTACACCTTTTGGGGATGGAAATATTTAAGGACCATCTTGTTTTGAACGAGCGGAAAGATGGTTTGCGCGGACTTCGGGTGATGCACCAATCGTCCGGGAAAGATGAATATATTGATTTTGGTGAATCCACTTATACAGCAGGCATCTCTGTTAATGAGGAATTTAATACGAATATTCTCCGGTATAGTTATACTTCTATGGTGACGCCCCGATCCACATATGACTATAATATGGATACGGGTGAATTGACATTATTGAAGCAATCGGAAGTGGTTGGGGGCTATGATCAGGATGCCTACACCGCTGAACGGCGCTACGCCATTGCACG
>JAERSH010000056.1 GCA_016845785.1 Fidelibacterota bacterium | reverse complement strand
AAAGCTATGACCCACAATATAAATGTCATCGGATGAACTGGCCCACATTCTTGTAAGCCTTAATTGGGCATTGGTTGGGTCAGGGTGTTTAAGTGTATCAATAGTCCATGTATAATCTCTTGGGTCTTTCGGGCCATCATCCTCAAAAAGGCTGCAACCAAAAATTAATACAAGAATAAGGGTAAATAATGATTTTGTGTATTTCATTTTATATGTTTTGATTCTACGATCAAATTAAACAGAAAATTCTCATCTTTATTTATCGTATTTTTTGCCAATCCGAAACTGTATTGATGCCGATTGCAGACAAGGCCTCTGCCCTTGAAGGACCAACACCTTTAATGGATGGGAGAGATGTGGAGAGTGTTATTGAATTCACAACAAACAAAAGCTATATACTTTGCCATTTGTTTCTTTACTTCATCACCACCAATTTCTTAGTATCGGTGAACTCCGGCGTTACTATTTGATACAGGTAAATCCCGGCGGCGATCTCTTCACGGGAATTATCTTTAATATTCCAACTAACCGTGTGAAAACCGGCTAATTGAGTTTGATTAATAAGCGTTTTAACAAGTTGCCCTCTCAGGTTGTACACATTAATTCTAACATGTGAATCTTTTGGCAGGCTATACCTAATCATAGTAACAGGGTTGAACGGATTGGGATGATTTTGAATTAAACCATATTCTTCAGGAACCGTATTTGAAACATAATCATCAGAGTTTCTCTGCTTGAAAAATGATTCTCCCCATGTTGAGGCCCCGTTCGAATTGGCAGTTTCTGTTCCATCTGTATTTTCTAATGTTACATAATAGATAAACTGTTCCGTAGAACCATCATTATGTGAAATATGAACTGAAAGATCAGTGTAATTTGAAGAAGTTGTTTCCCCTATCTTCATAATACTACAGCCTAATGGAAAAATATTATAAATACATTTTCGGTAAATATTATAATGACTAAATGTACTCCCCGGTTGCCCGTTCCATGATAATTCCACATTTTGCCCCAATTGATAATAATTGGACACAATTAGATTTGTGGGAGTTAATAATGTGCCGCCTCCATCTTCTTCGAACATAGAAGAAATTGCGGCACCTGCATTTATTCGACCATGCCCTAATTCTTCCGACCATCCTGAAGTATTATAATCGTAATCACCTACTTCATCTGCAGTGTTGATAATTATATCCTTTACTTCATCTGGGGATAAACTATTATCAACTGATAAGATCAAAGCTGCCAAACCAGCTACTTGAGGAGCGGCAAATGAAGTGCCAGCCCATCCTGCACCTTCAGTATATCCATTAAAACCGTTCCCTGTACTAATAATTACATGACTTCCTTCACCTACCGGCGCAGCAACATTTATACCAGAATTAATTCCCCAGTTTGAATATTCAGCTCTTTTATCTTCCATATTAGTGGCACCAACACCTATAACCCAACTGTATATAGAGGGGTAACTCACTGTATCATAAGTTTTATTTCCTACGGCAGACACCAATACACAATTCTTTTTATAGGCTTTAAACAGTGAATATTTTAAAAATTGGTTTTCAGTGGGGATAGGATCCCAACTCATAGTTATGACAACTCTAACCGACATATCAATTGATCGATTCACAACGTAGTCAATAGCATTAATTTTTTCAACAATTGACTCAAAATGTCTACCGTCTGCTCTACTACACGCAACAGCAAGGATCCTACTCTCAGGGGCAATTCCCATGATGCCCACTCCATTGTGGTCTGCTGTTATTATTCCACAAACCCTAGATGAATGAACATCATTCGTATGACCAACAAAATCAAAATTTGATTGTGAAGTAAAATCCCTTCCAACAACGTAACTTTCCATTAATTCTTCATGAATTAAATTAAACCCATTTTCCAATGGTGCCACCAAAACACCTGGATCGCCCTTGGTGTATTCCCATGCTTTTTCGATATTAATATCTGCACCACCTTGACTATTGTTTTTTAAATTCCATTGTTTGTCAAAATCTGGATCAATGCTCGAATTTCCACTTCCTATCAGGTAATCAGGCTCGACAAATAAAACCCCTTTAATTTTATTTAATGATTTTAAAGTTTCAAAATAATCTATCATGCAATTTGTGGAAACTGTATAAAACCCTTTGGAGAAGTGTTTCTTATGTATTTTTAAATTTAAATCGTTAAATAGATCGATTGTTTGTTCAACTGGATAACTTTTATCAAATTGAACTAATATTTGACTCGGTATTAAATATCGCTTCTGCCCATTACCGTCTACATAACTTGGGGAAATACATTTGATATTTGATTCTTTTTTAATCGAACCTAATGATTCAATAAAATTAGGAATCTTCTTTGTGCTATAAATAGCAAACATTGAATCATCCAAATCATAATCTAAAAGTATTAAACTGTATTTCTTTTCAATTTCCATTATTTTATTTAGTGATGTATTTTTCTCAACTTTAACTACTATTTCACTATAATCCAATGTGAGAAATACTCTCTCAGAAATAAATTTTGCATCATAAAAATATTCTTGTGAAAAAGTTAATATCGGTGCTATAAATACAATAAGCCTAAAGATGTTTCCTATGTATGACATATTAATTCTACCTTTCATTTTATTTGTTTTTTATAGTGATCTTCAGGTGATCCAATTTATTAAATAAAGAACTATTTAATATATGGTGGTTTTTTGCACGTTCATTGAAATAGTCCGATGGATAGTTCCAGTTTGCAATATATCCAGCAAATACTTCATAAACCCCTTCTTCTAATCCACCATAATTCTTCAATAAATTTAAATCTATTATCATGTTAAAGTCCTCTCCCCATTTATCTGGATCGGATATTTCGAACTTCTCTTCATTTGGTTCGAAAAATCTACTGTCGAATGAAGGAACGCCACTTGCATAAAAATAATAAGCTGTTTCGCCCCACCAAGGCAAATCCATCATTACTGGGACTTTATTTTTTGTGAAGGCAAATCCTTCCGAATATATTGGCATTTGCCTACTAAATATTTCCAGATATTTATCAGTCAAATTCTTTGCCTTAAATTTTACATGAATTGTATCATTTTTACTAAATACAGTCGTGTCCAAAACAACTTCAAATGAAAGCTGTTGGATGAGATCAAAGGATTTTATTACTTTGTTTAATAAACCATTCTTTACAGTCACCGTATCAAATTCAGGGGCATAATATGGATATTCTGCTGAAATAAGCCACTCTCCATCCTGAAGCATCGGTAAAATAAAATATCCTATACTATCTGTTAATACATACCCTTCCCTTTCTCCTCCATAACTTTTCTTTTCTTCTAAAGGCAACCAATTCACCATGACGGCACCATGGTCGGTCTGGTTTTGAAGTTTAACAAGACCACTGTGTTTAACATCAGCTACATATACGGGAATTGAATCAGATGCCAATTTTGATTCAGCAAAAATAAAAGTGGTGCCATGTCCCCAGCCTGTCACAATCCCATCTTTTACCTGAGCCACTTTATCGTTTTGAGAATACCAATTAATTTTTTCTTCTAATTGAATAGTGCTATCTATGAGCGTAAAAGATAATTGTAATTGCTGGCTTTGGCCTTCGACCAATACAAGACTATCCGGACTTATTGTTAAACTGCTAATATTGGTGGGCGATTCCTTTTCTTTATCAAAAAGACTGCAACTAGCGGCTAAAAAAAGAACAATAGTAAATAATGATTTTGGGTATTTCATTTTAGATGTTTTGATTCCACGGTCAAGTTACACAGAAAATGCTCATCTTTATTTATCGTATTTTTTGCTGATTTGACACTGTATTGATGCCCATGGCAGACAGGGCATCCGCCCTTGAAGGGCCAACACCTTTAATGGATGGGAGAGGAGTGGAAAGGGTTATTGAAGGCATCGGGTCAAACTTATGACACGCTTAAAAGGAAGAAGGAAAAAGTAAAAAGGAAAAGAGAATACAGATAGAAAAGATCGAATTTAAATTTCCCCTTCTGCCTTATTCCTTTTTCCTTAATTCTTCTTCCTTAACACTTAATTCCATTCCTTGCGATAAGTATAGGTCACAGTCTGGGATCCATTGGCGGGAATGGTGAGGGGGAAATGAATAGTCGATGCATCCTTTTTGCGATAATTGGCAGATGCATCCCGCACCACCCAATCACCGTAGATATGCTCAATGAGGCGTACCTTGATTTCATTATTTAATGTATTGGTCACTTCAATACTGATGGACCCTTCTTCACTCTTCCGCTGGCGATCATAATTCAGCACCGTCCGTTTGCCCACCACATCAAATGCCTTCCCCGAAATGATGGTGGCCGTGGCCCCTTTGGGCACTTGGCGAATTTCATCTTCGCCTACAAATTCGATGGAACCGCTTCCACCGGTTTGATACAATTGAATTTTCCCTTGAGGCAGGGGCACACCCAAATTATTGGATGCCGTATTGGCGATCTGGTATTCAATGCCCAAGGGTTCTTCTGTCTGGCTTTGTTCATCATTTTCAAATAAATATGTTTTTTGGAATGACACCTTTTTTGATGGGTAAAGCCGTGTGGTAATGCTTTCTTCTCCCATGAGGCCCACTTTGCCGCCAAGATTGTAAATATGGTAATCGCCCAATTGCTCTTCTGTCGGTCCTGCATTTTCATTGGGCGCTGCCATGGTTCGCATCATGGGTGGAATATTCATATGGCCATTTTGCTTCAGCTTCCCTTCTACCAATTGGAGGGATACATTCTTAAAATCGAGATTGCTATTATTCTTGATATATGCTTCAGCCAACAATTCAGCCCCATTCCCGGATGCATCCAAAATGAGGCGATAGATGGCATCCCAGTCAAATCCTCTGGAGAGATAAATGAGATTCCCTCGCACGGGCCCGGACTTTTTATCCGGATCGATAGTCCAAGTGAGAGAGGGCTTAAACATGACATTGTCTAATTTCCCCGGTACGGTGATATAATCAATCCGCTCTTTTTTAAATGAAATGATGGATCGCTTTCGGGTGATGGTAATTGTATTGCCGCTAATTTCAACCAATGTACCCGTGAGCGAAGATCCGTTGATTAATTCTACATCAATGGTTTCACCGAGATAATTATATAAATGCTCTGAAAAGTGAAATACATCTTGGTTCAGGCGCTGCATCTTTACATCGGCATTGTCCATGGTTAAAAAGGGTGAATCTTTAATCATACCTGTTGGGAGGAGGTCCCATGCGATGGTGTTTTCGCCCGGTTGAAGATTCCAAGCCACGGGCTGTTTGATGAGGGCAAACCCATCTTTATACATGGTCATGGTAGCGTGATTCGATTGGGCCGCTGTGAGCGACAATAGGGTCAGGATTCCGATGATTTTCTTCATTGCAGCATATCCAAGTTTGCTTTGACGAGATCGAATTCTGCGGTCATGTCCTGCAGTTTTTGCTTTTCATGGGCCACCACATTTTCAGGTGCTCGGTTCACAAAATTCTCATTCGCTAATTTTTTCTCTACCCCCGCCAGATGCCCTTTTAACTCATCCAAACGCTTTGAAAGTCGGGCAATTTCTTGGTCTAAATCTATTAATCCTTTGAGCGGAACAAATAGCTCCATTTTTTGCACCACTGCCGTGGCGGATTGATCCGGTTTTTCTATGTCCTCACCGAGGGTGATATCATTAATTCGCCCCAGCGTTTTAATAATTTCATCAAAAGATTCAATATTGGATCGATGGCCATTCCCATTCCGAATCACCAAATCGGCCTTTTTCCCCGGAGGTACATTCATTCGGCTTCGAATGGTTCGAACGGCGGTCACCATTTCTTTTAATAAGCCCATAGACGTGTCCGCTGCTTCATCTGCCTGAGATGGATTACCATTGAGCCACGGCGAAATGATTAAATCTGAATCCGCATCATTCCTGAAATAGGACCAAATTTCTTCTGTAATAAAAGGTGAATATGGATGGAGTAGGGTCAATATACCCTTAATGACATGGACGGCCACTGCTCTTGATACATCTGCTTTTTCTGTATCATCTCCATAAAATCGTGTTTTGGCAATTTCGATGTACCAATCGCAAAAGTCACTCCATGTGAATTCGTATATGGCTTTGGCCGCTTCATTGAAATGAAACCGATCCAATTGATGATTCACCCGAATGGCCGTTTGATTCAGTTGACTCA
The DNA here is from genome assembly GCA_016845785.1 of Fidelibacterota bacterium. GTDB lineage: Bacteria > Fidelibacterota > Marinisomatia > Marinisomatales > TCS55 > TCS55. Next base: position 11,239 of record JAERSH010000056.1, on the reverse strand, counting down.
AGATCCATCGTTCCGGGAGATCAAGTTCCACTGCATTTAAATCGATTTCCGGCGCATTCCCTTCCTCTAAATTCATGTGGACAAACCGAGATGCATTCCAAAGTTTGTTCATGAAATTTCGGCCAATCTCTAATCGGGAATTGGAAAAAAGCACATCCAACCCCTGAGGCGCCATGAGCATGGTCCCAAACCGTGTGGCATCGGTGCCGTATTCTTTAAATAGATCAAATGGGTCAGGGGAATTGCCCAGAGATTTGCTGAATTTCTTTCCCGTTTCATCTCGAAGAATGGATGTGAAATACACATCCTTAAAAGGTATTTCGTCTAAAAATTCGTAACCGGACATAATCATTCGGGCTACCCAAAAGAAAATAATGTCCGGGCCTGTGACCAGCGCATCGGTTGGGTAAAATGTTTTCAGATTTTTGTCCTCCGTTGGCCATGCATGAACCGCAAAGGGCCAGAGCCATGAGGATGCCCATGTATCCAGTACATCTTCATCTTGAGTCCAGTTTTCCGGATCGTCGGGACCATCTACAGATACGTGCAGTTTTTTAGGGTCATCATTATGGGTCCAAACCGGAATCTGATGGCCCCACCACAATTGGCGGCTAATACACCAGTCTTTAATATTATCCATCCAATGGTTATATGTCTTCGTCCAATGGACCGGATGAAAATTGATTTTGCCATCATTCACTGCATCCAAAGCGGGCTTGGCCAATGCATCCATTTTTAGGTACCACTGCTCAGACATATAGAATTCGATGGGCACATTTCCCCGTTCGGAATATCCGATGTTATTCGAATAATCTTCGACTTTATCTAATAATCCTTCTGACTCTAAATCGTTTACGACGGCCTTTCGCGCCGCTTCACGGGATAATCCTTCATATGGCTTCGGCACTTCCGAATTCATGGATGCATCATCATTCATGATGTTGATGAATGCTAAATCGTGTCGCTCACCCATGGCAAAGTCGTTGGGGTCGTGGGCGGGGGTGACTTTCACGCATCCTGTACCGAATTCTTTATCTACATAGGTATCACCGATGATGGGAATTTCTCGCCCCACCAATGGGAGGGTAATCGTTTTGCCAATCAAATCTTGATACCGTTCATCTTCAGGATGAACCGCCACCGCCGTATCACCCAACATGGTTTCGGGGCGCGTCGTGGCCACCACCATATAATCATCCGTCCCCGTGATGGGATAACGAAAATGCCAAAGCTTTCCATTCTTTTCTTGATGAATCACCTCTTCATCACTGATGGCCGATTTAGAAACAGGACACCAATTCACCAATCGATGGCCTTTATAGATCAATCCCTTATCGTATAATTGGACAAATGCTTCTAATACGGCACGGGAATAGCCATCATCCATGGTGAATCGTTCTCGATCCCAATCGCAGGAGCAGCCTAGTTTTTTCAGCTGATTGATTATGATGCCGCCGTATTTCTCCTTCCATGCCCACGCATGGGTCATGAATTCTTCTCGACTGAGGCTATCCTTTGAAATGCCCTGATCTTCTAGCATTTTCACCACTTTGGATTCGGTTGCAATGGAGGCATGATCCGTACCGGGAATCCAACACGCATTTTTCCCCTCCATCCGCGCTTTTCGAATGAGCACATCTTGAATGGTGTTATTCAGTACATGGCCCATAGTGAGCATCCCCGTCACATTGGGCGGTGGAATGACTATGGTATAGGGTTCCTTATCAGAATCGGGGTCGCCCTTGAAGTAGCCATTGTCCAGCCAGTGCTGGTACCAATGGTCCTCTAGTTTATCCCAATTATAGGCTTTGTCGAGTTGTGGCGTTGACATATTGAATTAAATGTGTGAAATAGAAAAAATGGACGAATTATCGATCCAAAATTAATGAAAAAGCTGTAGTGAGTTTGAGCACATTTTGATTCGCTTTCACTAAATTGCCCGAAATGATTCTCCCCAAATTTCGCATCACTTTGTAACCAATTTCCGGGTTTGCATCACAGATGGCAAACAAATCCGATTTATCCAGTCTGGCCAGGGTGCATGGTGATTCAGCCCTTACGTTGGCGGTGCGGCGATCACCTTCATTAAACATGGACATTTCACCAAATTGAGGGTGCTTATCCGCTGATAGTTTTAAAATGGCTTTTTCTCTATTATCGGACTTCCCTTTATTCATGGATAAGGTTAAGGCCTGATTAATCTCCACTTCGCCACTGAGCAATAAATATACACAGTCCCCTTCGTCACCTTCTGTAATAAACTGCTCTCCTTTGTCCATATCCACCGATTTGAGACTACCATGAAATTGGTTAATCTGCTCATCAGAGAGATCCTCAAAAATTTGAAATTGTTTTAATTGATCATTATTCATCATTGCCTCACGGAATTATAATGGCTCGTTCGCCCTCTTTCAGGATATAGCTTTTCCCCGGATTGACCACCACATTGATTTTGCTTTCTTCTTGGAGGGGAATACCGCCTTCTTTCAATTTGCGTTCGATGAATGCATCCAATGCCGAAGCATCGGAAGATAAAATGGCGCCAATTCCTAAATTTTCATCTTCTGCAAATACGCCAATTAAAATAGAGCCATCCTGATCTTTGAAATGGTCAAATAATGTATCATATGATTTTCCCACAAATTGGGACGGAATGGCCACCCGTTTAAATCGGGATTTGGAATGGCTTTCTATGAGTTGATTCGCAATTTGAGGCACACCCGGATCCACCACATGGGATGCAAGGATATGGGCTGAAAAATCGTCCCCGACTACGACCTCATCTGCATCGGCCCGTTTGATATGGGTTAAGTTCTCTCTATCCAAGAGGTAAGCCACAACGCGAATGGTTGGATCCATGCTTTTAATGGTGAGTGTGGCAAAAATGGTTTTTTCATCATAGGTGGCCACTTCAGAACCGGTCGTATTGGGAATGACCATGACTGTATCTGCATCTTGGATGCTGGCTCGATTCAAAATTTCTTCTTGTGTGAAATCGCCGGATACAAAATGAATGCGCATGCCCTGATATCGATTTTTGAGCATGGTGACTTCTTCTTCATTCAATTCATTGATGAGAACCAAGTCTCGCTTTTGACTCCCACTCAGGTGCTGAATCGAATCCAGAACCCTTTCCCCATTGGGATTCCACCCACAAAGGATGAGATGATTGGTTAAATTCAATTGTTCCAAACCTTTACCCTCCCGGATTTTTTGTGCAACAAATATGGAAGAAATAGATGCTGTTAATAAGGATACCAGTGAAATACCGATAAACATGACTAAAACAGCAAAAATGCGTCCTGCAGGTGTTTCCGGTGAAAAATCGCCATATCCCACTGTGGTCATGGTCACAATGGCCCACCAATAGGGATTGTCATCTTTTGAGATATCTCCCGGTTCTAACCACTGGAGGATAATGCCACCTAAAACCATGGTGAGAAGAATACCTGCTCCCACCTGGAAAAAACTGTTACGAATTAATGTTCTGATCCACAGACGCATGACGGTAATTTAGTTATTCTACCATTGATTGAGGTATTGAATATGCAAAAATACACTAAATAATTATTTTTTAAATAAGTATTGCCTTATATGAATGTACACCGTTAGCGTCCCATGGGAGAGAGGTGTACATTGCAGTTACCACCCTAACGTATACGTGTAACGGTAATATGTTACACTCTTTCCAGAGAAAAATCACTTAATCTTAGGAGGCTTAATGATTAAATCAATCATTCCCAGACCGGTACAGTCTGTCCTACTGCTATTTGGAATGGCTTCATTCCTGATTGCACAGGATGGTTCCGTATCCGGTCGCGTCACTGATGCGGATACTGGGGATCCTCTGGTAGGTGCCAACGTCATCGTTGTCGGAACCAATTTAGGTGCCGCCACCGATGTAAATGGTGAATATTCTATCAGTAAGGTTTCTGCAGGCGCTCAGCGACTCAATGCCAACTATATTGGTTACGCAAGTAACTCAATGAATGTAGATATTTCCGTCGACGGAAGCACTACAGCTGACTTTAGTCTGTCTGTGGCTGCATTAAACCTGAACGAAGTCATTGTGACGGGTACAGGTACCGCCGTAGAAAAATCTAAAGTTGGTAACTCAGTCGGGATTGTGAATATGGAATCACTTGAAGATGCACCGATTTCAACCTTTTCGGATATTCTTCAAGGACGTGAAAAAGGCGTTGTAATGCTGCCCAATGGCGGTCTCAACGGTGAAGGTGCGTCCATCCGTATTCGTGGTACATCTACACTGTCCCAGTCCAATGAGCCCGTCATTTATATTGACGGTGTTCGGATGGATAATGGTGCAGGTGGTGCCGGTCCCGGTGGAAAACCCTCTCGTTTGGATGAAATCAATCCGGATGCCATTGAACGTATTGAAATCCTGAAAGGTGCAGCTGCTGCTTCACTTTATGGAACACAAGCGGCCAGTGGTGTTATCCAGATCTTTACCAAGCAAGGGGCTATTTCTAAACCACAATTCACAGTAGAAGTTGAATCAGGTACAAGTACGTACGATGAAAGCAAATGGAAGCCCAACTCCGGTTTTGCCCGGGATCAAGCGACCGCTGACCGTATGGCTGGCCTGTTCAACAAAAGTGGCTTAAAACCTTACGAAGTTATCGAAGTGCCCATGGTGGGCTGGCTCTATGATAAAGGGTCACGTCAAACCGTTTCCGCGTCTGTACGCGGCGGTGCACCGGGCGCAACATACTTTGCAAGTTTACGCTACTTGAACAGTGATGGACCTTATGACGAAAATGCCAAATTGCTTGGCAAACCGGTGGGTGCATCTGACCCAACAAAACCGGGTTCAAATGACATGCGCGACCAATTTATGGCCAGCGCTACATTGAATATTGTTCCAACTGAAAAGTTGAGAATTCGTCTGTCCACACAGTATTCTTACACGGATCATAATACGATCCAAAACAACAACAATATTTATGGTACAACCTCTCTGATTCAGATGGGTAAACCTGAATATGCTACCGAGAGCAATGCGTCCGGTTCCAGAGCATTTGGAACCGCTCGTGAAACCACCTATCGTGGGCAAAATAACGAAGGTGATAACACAACCATTTCTCTACAAACCAGCTATAAAGTCTCAGATGGATTAAACCTCTCCGGGACTTTCGGCATGAACTCCACCCTGAATAAAAGCACAGACATCACACCATTCGGCTATAACGTTGATGGTATGATTGGCTTTGCAACCAAAGGGGAGTTGTATAAAGGTAAAATAGACAAAAAAGTCTATTCCATGGATTTGAAAGCTGACTACAATGGTAACATGGGTACACTCTCTCACGAATCCGTTTTAGGTTTCCAGGCGTTTCAAACGATTGTGAAATCCATGAATGGCGGCGGACAGCAGTTCCCCGGTCCCGGACTTGAAGTCCTGGGTGCCTTGGGCTCTACCACTGCCAGTTCCGGATTCTCCGAAGTAATCGAAGCCGGTGTCCTTGCACAAACACGTGTTGGATATCAAGATTGGCTCTATGTCACTGCCGGTTTACGTAATGATGCAAACAGTGCCTTTGGTTCTGAATTCAACACCATTACCTACCCGCGGATGAATGTATCGTACATCCCAACGGCTCAAATGGGTCAACTGGGTCCGGTCTCCACAGCCCGCTTGCGGTTTGCTTGGGGTCAAGCTGGACAACAGCCTGGTGCATTTGATCAGTTCACAACCTTTGTCCCATGGGCCTCTGAATTTGGTCCGGGCCTTGCGCCGGGTAACGTGGGTAACCCTGACTTGAAACCTGAAGTTTCAACTGAAATTGAATTGGGTGGTGAAGTGGGTGTATTCAATGACAAAATCGCATTTGACTTCCAGTATTGGTCACGCGATGTGGTTGATGCATTGATTCAAAAACAGTATCCACCTTCTGGCGGATTCCGCAGAACTCAGCTTTCCAACATTGGTAAATTAGAAGCCAGTGGTTGGGAAATTGGTATGGATGCATCCCTCGTACGTAACTCCAGTTACTCCGTAGATGTATTTGGTAGCATTTCTTACTTAGAAGAAAAGATCATTACACTGAATGCACCTGAACAAAAAGTAGGTGGATCTTATCCACGGTACCGGAACTTCCTGGCTGAAGGCTGGGCACCCGGTGCATACTTTGGTGCTAAATTGGATCGCAGCGTCGAATATCCATTGGATGTGAACGGCGATGGTGCTGCTGACGATAAAGCAACGCTGCTTGCTTTCTTTGCTGACCAAGGCGGTGGTGTACGCTCCGGCTGGAACCCAGTCATGCTCACACCAACTGATGCAGATGTTGCAGCAGGTCGCGCCAAAGATACAGGCTCATTGGGCTGGTACTTAGGTAAACCAACACCAGACTACAATGCCAACTTTGGCGCCACAATTAAAGTGGGTAAAAACTGGCGTATTAACACCATGTTTGAATCCAAATTTGGTAACTACCAGATCACAAACCTGACAGACGCTTTCCGTAAATCACACGCTTGGATCGGCCGTAACACGCCTGATGCAGCCAGAGCAGAATCAAAACTGACCAACCCGGCCAGCAGTGCCCAAGATCGCTTGGATGCTGCCAATGACTGGGTACGTAAGTACTTGGCACTGTCTCCTTACAGTGGTTTAAATACCATTGAAGATGGTGATTTCACACGGTGGCGTGAACTCAGTGTTGCCTATGTAGTGCCGGCTGAATTGGCCGCACGTTTTGGCGCACGCAGTTTAACGCTGTCATTTGCTGCACGGAACTTGATGATTTGGACCAACTACTCCGGTGTTGATCCTGAATTGAATTCCATCAGTCGTTCTGGCGGTGGTATCGATGACTTCCAACAGTCTATTGAGGCTTTTGGTGTCCCGATCCCCCGTTCTATGAACTTCAGCATTAAAGTTGGATTATAGGAGGTATGATGATGAAAAATAAAATGAAATTAATCAGCCTTCTGACTTCATTCGCTTTGATCGGCTGTGCCCTTGATGTAGATAACCCCAACAGTTTGCTTGAAAAAGATCTGGGTGATCCCAGTGCCGCCAGTGCGGTAGCATACGGTGGTTGGAATGCTACATTAAATGGTATCGGTTACATCATGATTGCGAATGCGGTGGCCACAGATGAAGTGGTATGGACCGGTTCTCGTGATGCTTGGCGTCAGCTGGATAAAGGTGGCATGAAAAACGAATACAATGAATTCGTTGATGGTGCCTGGCCCTATATCACAGAAGGTCGTTGGATGGCCGACAAAGCCGTTTCTGCGTTAGAAGAGTTTAATTCTGCAGGAACACTCCCCAATGATCAGGATTTGGTATTGGCATACTTGACCAAAGCCATGGTGCGTGTATTTATCGCCGATATGTTTGATGACTTTGTGTTTTCAAACAAAACGGAAGCAGGTACACCATTTGGCGATGCAGGTATGTCTGTACTTTACGACGAAGCATCTGCTGCCTTAGGCAAAGCAGCTGCATTAGCCTCAGGTGACAACGTCGTTAAAGTAAATGCCATGAAAGCACGGGTTGCTCATGCCAAAGCGGTATGGGGTAAAAACAATCCTGTTGATACCAACAGTCCTTATGTGAATGCAGGTACATCTGATGCTGCGACTGCACTGGCTGCCATGGATGGAGACTATAAATGGAAGATGAATTATTCACCTTCTACTGTCTCTAACGATATGTCTTGGCAGATCAACGGTCGTTTAGAGATGGATCTTGTGGATTCACCAGCACATAACAATACAAAAGGCGGCGATCCTGTACCGAATGACTTGGTCACCGGTGCGAAGGATACGCGCTTTGCTGCTGAAGAAGCTGTATTTCGAGGCGATTATGGTGGTACGGACTATGCGCCAATTACCATCGTATCTGCTCGTGAAATGCACTTAATCATTGCTGAAGGCAAAAAAGCCGGCGGTGATGATGCAGGTTGTATTGCTGAGTTGAATAAAATCCGCGCTTATGACGGATTAGCTGCATACACAACTGAAGATGCCGGCGCTGCATTGCAAGCCGAACGTCGTGCAAACTTGTTTTTGCAAGGACGTCGCCTGCAGGATATGTACCGTTTTGGTGTATCTTCCATTATGTGGGACGCCGTTGAGAAATCAGCTGCTGGCTCATTTTTCCCAATTCCTATTCGGGAAATTCGCGCCAATCCAAACATCTCACAGTAAGATCGAAATCATGGTCTGTAAAGACTATGGTTAAATTGATGTTAAGAAATGGGCTCTTTTTAGAGCCCATTTCTTTTTTTGTTCATATATACTCCACCCTGTAATTTCAACCCTTATGAAAAACATAATTAGACCTATTTCCATTTTGTTAATCCATGCAATGGCCATGGCCCAACTCTCCACAGGCAAACCGACTGTGCTTGCCTTTGCCGGCATCCAAGTGGAAGATGTAGAGCCATGGGTAGAAGAAGAATTACAGAAAAAAATGGAAAAGATTTTTGAAGATATTGATGACGATATGATCATCCTTCCTGCATCGGTTCAATCTCAGGCCGGTGTTCAGGTGGATTCATTGTTTTTAGATATGAATGATGCAGCCTTTCAGCGGATTGCCGATGAAACCGGGGCCAAGTATGTATTTGGGGGCCAATTTAAAAATGTATCCCCTGATGATCGTCGTATCATGATTCAAGGCGATTTCTACCGATATAATGCATTATTAAAATCCAGCTTTCGGTACGAAGTCCTTAAGTATTATGAACGAATGAATGATGAAACAAAAGTCATCAAAATCCAATTGGTCGATTCCATCCCTGCCACAGCAAAACCCGCATCACTCAAACAAGTGGCCATGGTTTTCGGTTCTATTTTTCTGGTGGGCATTTTATTTATGAGTATCACCGGCACGAAAGTCTGGGGCGAAAGTTCTGGCGACGATGGTGGTGGGATACCCACCGAAACTTGATGCGACATTTTTTTCGTTTATTATTTTTTGTTTGGATCATCACAATTTGGATGCCCCAAACCGCATTTGCATCACCACAGGATAAAACCCTCGTCCATGTAGGATATGTGGGTGAGGTGCTTCAGAATGTGCCTGAATCCAATGGCAAAATGATCCGCCAAAAAATGTTGGGGCTCATTAATCAAAACTATTACGAATTCCATCATCCCGATGATCTTTATGAATCACACACTGCACAAATTGATGCCGTAAAGGAACACAATCCTTCCTCATACTTAAATGATTTGGGTGCATTGGCATCCAGTGCGAATCTCAATTATATATTTACCACTCAGTTAGAAAATATTGCCGAACCGAATGAGCGCGTTATGCTCAGAGGCGAGGTGATTCGGTTTAATCGTCAATCCAACGATATTTACCGTTATGAAGTTCTTTCATATATAGAAGATTTGGATTTGCATTTAAAAACCATCAAGGATGAGTTGGTGACCACCATTCCTCACAGTGTTTACGGCATTGGAAAAAGAAGAGTATATCTTCTGTTAGGAATCGGTTTTATCCTTTTATTCGCCATGAGCCAAACCTTTGGTGGATTCGATCATATCCTTGGCGGTGGCGGTGGCGGTAAAGATCCTGATCCGCCCGCAGGCAGCTAACTTACTGCTTCTCGAAAATACCCACCGTCTCCACGTGAGGCGTGTGAGGAAACATATCCACCATGGTTAATTTCGTTAACCGATATCCATTCATATGCAAAATCTCCGTATCTCTGGCCTGGGTGGTTGGATTACAAGAAACATACACAATTTTTTGGGCACCAAATTTTGGCAAATAATTGGTCATAAATTTGTGCATGCCGGCCCGAGGCGGATCCACAACAATGACATCCGGTTGGGGGTATTTTTTACCCACGCCAAATTTGAAAAAATTATCCAGATTCGCTACATGAAAGTGTGCATTCCCTACCCCATTTCGAACCGCATTACGTGTGGCATCTTCTACGGCTGAAACAATCACTTCAAATCCGTGGACTTCCTTTGCTTTCTGCGCCAGAAATAATGAAATAGAGCCAGTGCCACAATAGAGGTCAAATACCACTTCTTCCCCGCTTAGTCCTGCACCGTCCAATGCTGTTTCATATAATTTCTCAGCCATGACTGTATTGGTCTGAAAAAATGAATTGGCGGATATTTCATAAGTAAGGTCCCCCAATTTTTCTTCTAAACAAGGTTTGCCGTGAAGATGGAGTTCATATTCACCAAAGGCCACATCCGCTTTTCGTGTATTAATATTATTCACCAATGTGGAAATCTGTGGAAAGGCTTCAATCAGTCCATCAACCAAGGGTTTTAACAAATCAGGATTTTCATAGGACGTCACCAAATTTACAAGGATATCCCCTGTATTATGACCAAACCGCATGAGCAAATAACGAAGGAAACCGTTATGTGTTTTCTGGTCATAGGGCTTCAATTTCAATTCTTTCGCCAATGATTGGGTTTTGTTCAGAATTTCTGTCCCAATTTCCGGCATGAGGTGGCAAGCATCAATATTGAGGATTTTATCCCACCGTTTCGGAATATGCATTCCTAAGGCAAAATCTCTTTCGACCCCTTCCGGCTCTCCCGGCAATACCCAGCGATTATTCGAAAAAGTGAATTCCATTTTATTCCGATAATTAAAGGCATCTACTGCCGGCACCACATCATGAATTTTAAAATCCGCAATGCCTGCCTGTCGTTGAAAGATATTTTCTACCTGCTGCTTTTTCTGAGCCACTTGCTCATCATAACTAAGCTGCTGTACCTTGCATCCGCCACAAATGGGAAAATGATCGCACTGCGCTTCAACAATATGGGGTGATTCTGTCAACACTTCAAGGGGTCGTGCTTCGCCATAGCCTTTTCGCTTTCGATACACCAATGCACGAACTTTTTGCCCGGGAATAGCATTTTTCACAAAGATGACAAAATCATCTACACGGGCTATCCCTTTACCCCCATAAGCCAACGACTCGATGGTTAGTTCTAATTCTTGGCCTTTTTTAATTACTGATGGCTGATTCATTTTAATTTAATATGTTAATAATTGTTTGTGATTTTTGAATAATATCGTCCGAAATAGTATAGGCATTTTGTATTGTGTTAACGGCAGAATTTGCATTGTCTTCATTTTTGGCATGGACAAATGCCAGCGGTTGGCCAGTTTCAATTTTATCACCTAATCCTAATACGTCAGTAAGTCCCACAGAATGATTAATATGGTCACTAACTTTTTTTCGTCCGCCACCTAAGGCAACCACAGCTAGTCCCA
>JAERSH010000055.1 GCA_016845785.1 Fidelibacterota bacterium | reverse complement strand
ATTGGCGCGACGCGATCTGAAGATTCATAGTATTGTACTTCAAATGATTGGTGGCGTTGCTTTTCTAACGCCAAAATTGATTCATGTATCAAATTATATTTTTCAATGGCACTGACCCCATCCCATCGCATGGCCGCATGGGTGGCCTTACCCGGAATAGTCAGTCGAAAGGTCAATGCCCCCGATTGGATTGGACTCAATTTTAATGATGTAGGCTCGAGGATGACCACTCCATCACCTTGGCACCCATTAACAATATTGGTTAAGGTACCGCACCCACCGGATTCTTCTCCCACCACCGATTGAACCATGACGTTGCCATTGGGTTTAAATCCAATGGATTGAAGAACTTGGATGGCAAAAATTCCTGATGCCAATCCAGCTTTCATATCGCATGAACCACGGCCGTAGATCCGTCCATTTTTCACTGTTCCGGACCACGGTGATTCATCCCAAAGTTCTTCAGGGCCTGTGGGAACCACATCCACATGGCCATTTAAAATGAGTGATTTTCCTTTACCTTCGGAATTCCATTCTCCTACAACATTTACCCGGGAATCTGGAGAGAAGCCATCATCACAAAATGCAGGATGATCTTTAATATTATCAAACTGAACGGGGACTCTTTCAGTGGGAAGTCCCAGATTTTTTAATTTATTAAAAATGATATATTGAACGGTGCCTTCATCATTAGCCAAACTCGGTGACTGAACTAGCATCTGGATGAAAGAAACGATTTCGTCTTGGAGGTCATCCACTGCGGATTTAATCTGTGGTCTTAAGTCCAATTTTTTAGACCCAAAAATAAATTAGTCACTTTTTTTCCAATAATAGTATAATGGAAGTCCCGTTAACATGAGCACGGTACCAATGGCCGCATCTCGAGGCGCTTCCATTATTGTATTGATAGTAAGGAAAACAGAGAACAAAATGAAGATGGCTGGGATCCATGGATAGAAAGGTGTTTTATAGGGGCGGTCCAAATCGGGTCTTTTGTTTCGAAGGATAATGACAGCGCCGGCGGACATACCGTAAAAAATCCATGATGCGAAAATGATATATGTAATTAATTGATTAAAGGTGCCACTGAATGTCAGGATAATGGCCCAAATACATTGAATGATGAGCGCATTGGCCGGCGAATGATATTGAGGATGAACCACTGCAGCCTTTTTGAAAAAGAGACCATCTTTAGCCATGGCATAATTGATCCGGGCGCTGGTGAGGGTAAAACCATTATTGGCACCGATCAAGGAGATTAAAATAATGATGGTAACAATCATGGCTCCTTTTTCACCCATAAAAACAGAAGCTGCGTCGGACATGACTTTGTCTGAGCCGACCATATCAACAAAGCCTAACACATAGACCAGAACATAGTTCAATAAGAGATAAACCGTGGTGACAATGGCCATACAATAGATGAGGGAGAGTGGAATATTTCTATTTGGAGCTTTGACTTCTCCCGCAACATAGGTAATAAATATCCAACCGTCAAATGTCCACAAGACTGCCACCATGGCCAATCCCATAGGTCCGATTAGAGAGGCGAATGACTTGTCACTAAATATCGGTTCGAAATTTTGCGTAGATCCTCCATCCATCGTCAATCCAAGTAAGATGACCAATGTAATTGCGCTGACCTTGGCAATGGTGAAACTGTTTTGGAATCGAGCCCCGGCTTTTACATCTACAATATTAAGGAGGGTCAATCCAACTACCATCCCGATAGCGATTAACCGAATTTCTAATGTGGATAGTGGAAAGAAAAATTGCAAGTATTCTCCAAAAGCAACACCTACCGCCGCCAATGATGCGGTATTGATCACCGCCACGGCTGACCAACCGTAGAGGTATCCCCATACCGGTCCGTAAGCTTCACTTAAAAAAACATATTGTCCACCGGCTTTGGGCATGGCGGCTCCCAGTTCTGCCACGGAAAGGGCCCCAAAAAGGCTAACCACTGCGCCCAAAATCCATGCTGTAAAAAAGAGGGAGGAGGACATGGTGTAAAGCGCCACAGTTGCCGGGACCATAAAAATGCCCGAGCCGATAATACCCCCCACGTTAATCATGGTGGCATCCATAAGGGAAAGGACGCGCTTTAGTTTGGGCTGATCAGACAAAGATTATTTCTTTTTCCAGAAGTCTTCTAACTCAACACCTAGGCCATCGGCGATACGATTTACATAGCCATAGTATGCAACAATCTGAGTTATATCCAAAATGGCACGATCTTTAAAGCCAACTTCTCGTAATCGCTCAATATCACTTTCAATCATATCTGCGGGCCGTTCTGTGAGTTTGGCTGCATAATCCAGCATGGTCATTTGTTTTGGGGTAATATCAGCGAATTTATAATCGGACTTTAATTGACTAACCAGCGCTTCGTCTTTTGTGAGTTTGAGGAGGCCTTCCCCATGATGGGTGATTCAGTAATGGCATTGATTAATCGCTGAAACCACCACAGCGATCATTTCTCGATCAGGTCGGCGAATGGGAGATTTATCATACATGACTGTTTTATACAGCTGGACATGTGCCGCCAATGAAGCAGGGTTAAGGCTGTGAATTTTTAAAATATTATCCACACCGCCCCAAGGTTCAACCAGTTTTGCGTACTGATCTTTTAGATCCCCATCTGCCTGGTCCTCGTTAATTATATCAATCCATGCCATTGTTTTCCTCAGAATTTGTGGATCAATATAAACCAAGTCTCATGGAAACTTGAAACACTAATCTATATAAAATTACTGAATGACTAATCGAAGAAAAGGGTAGATTCTTTATAGGGTATTCCCATTAATTTCTACCACCGTTATATAGACAATCCATGATTGAATCCTGAACAAAAATTGCAATGCAAAAAGAAATCCATTTAAAGCAAGTCACACCCCATTGCGGTGTTGAAGTACAAGGGATTGATCTCTCTCAACCCCTACAGCAGGATGTTGTGGATACATTATCCAATACTTTGGCGAATCATTGTGTATTATTTTTCCGGAATCAGAAATTGGACGCAGTTCAGCAAAAAGAATTGGGGCGTAATTTTGGAAAATTGCATATACATCCTGCTTATCCGCGAGTGATTAAAGATCATCCTGAAGTGATGGAAATATATGCTGATGAAAATAGTAAGAATATCGCGGGCGAGATGTGGCATTCTGATGTATCCTGCGATGAAGAACCGCCGTTAGGGACAATCCTTTATATGATCGAAACACCACCTATGGGGGGCGACACATTGTTTTCCAGCATGTATGCTGCCTTTGATAAATTATCTGAAAAAATGCAAAATATGCTTAGAGGTATGACAGCAATCCATGATGGTGAGGAGTACTTCCGCGGCCGGTATGAAGGGGTGAAAGAAGAGGGGAAGGTATATCCATGTACAGAGCATCCCGTGGTGCGCACCCATCCGGTGAGCGGTCGGCCTCTTTTATTTGTCAATAGGATGTTCACCAAGCGAATTGTGCAATTGACAAAGCATGAAAGTGACGGGTTGCTTCGGATGCTTTTTGACCATTTAGAACATCCTGAATTTCAATGTCGATTTCATTGGAAGCCTGGGTCTGTTGCTTTTTGGGATAACCGATGCGCCCAGCATCATGCCATGTGGGATTATTATCCGAATCGTCGCCGTGGATTACGGGTGACCATTAAAGGCGATAAGCCTTTCTATCAACCTTAATTATAATAAATGAAACGAATCGTTATTCTCACCGGTGCCGGCATGAGTGCCGAAAGTGGACTTAAAACATTTCGAGATAGTGACGGATTGTGGGAAAACCATAATGTATATGATGTGGCGACCCCAGAGGCTTTTGCGCGCGACCCGGAACTTGTACTCAATTTTTATAATGATCGACGGCAACAAGTTTTAGACGCAGCGCCCAATAAAGCCCATATTGCTTTGGCAAAATTAGAAAGCCAATTTGATGTTACTATCATCACCCAAAATATAGATAACCTCCATGAAAGAGCCGGTTCAACCCGCGTAATACATTTGCACGGTGAAATTGATTTGGCCCGTAGTTCTATTGATGAATCATTAATTTATCCATTAAATGGTTCTGCTATAAAAATAGGTGATACCTGCGAAAAAGGATCTCAACTGCGTCCCCACATTGTTTGGTTTGGCGAGGCGGTCCCCATGATTGAAGAAGCCATTCCTATCGTGGAAGCAGCGGATATTGTGTTGGTCATCGGCACATCATTGGCGGTGTATCCCGCCGCAGGATTGGTGAATTATGCGCCCCCATTTTCAGAAAAATATTATATTGATCCCAAAGGATTGGACGGGGTAAATATCCATGACTTTACGGTCATTCCGAAAACAGCAGGGGTTGGAGTTTTGAAAGTGGTGGACACATTATTAGAAAATAGTGGTATATCCGATCAATTATAACCAGGACCGAGAAAATAAAATTCCAAGAATTTGTCAAACCACCCATATAACAAAAAAGCCCCCCATCGGGGAGCTTTCTTTTGTTGTGAGCCGGGTGAGACTCGAACTCACGGCCAATGGCTTAAAAGGCCACTGCTCTACCAACTGAGCTACCGGCTCTCCAAAAGGGTTGGGATCGCTTAAAAAAGCGGTGGCAAACTTAAGGTGAACTTGCTGCGTTTCACAGCGAAAAAGACTAATTT
>JAERSH010000054.1 GCA_016845785.1 Fidelibacterota bacterium | reverse complement strand
GAAACCCGAAAAAAGAAAAATTGGATTCGGTTGTATTAGGAGTCCAATAAAAGCCCCCTGCTTTGAAACGGCGGTATTGGATCGATCCCCCCAACTCTCTTTTTAAACCTGTCATTTTCGTTTGGATTAAGAAAATATCCTGGCCGAGTATCACGGAAGGGTATTCCTGATTCAACTCGAACTCAGAGTGAGAATAGTGAATAAATTTTTGATCCAGATCAAATGTCTCAAAACCGATGAGATCAATATCCTGATGGTAATTTAATTTTTGAGTGGTCTTTTCCATCTCCATATCTACGCCGCTGATGTGCCCCTCAGCACTTCCTGGAATTCCATAATCCATAGTAATATGTTCAATGGATATGGTTCCTCTTTTATGACCCTTAAACCGGGTTAATCCAATAAATCCTTCGGTTGTATTCAATGATGTATTCTTTAAGGTCCCCTTAGGTGTTTGCTGGTCTCCAGCTTTTCTATGACTTAAGGAAAATCGCAGATTATTGTTTTGGATAGGCGTCAGAACAGAGAAATTATTGAAAAAGCCCTGATTGCCTGTTTCATATCCCGATGTTAAATATGTATGCATGTGATCGAATTCAACCACGGGAATCTTATTTTTTTGAATATCAATCACGCCACCGATGCTATTGGAACCAAATAGAAGGGTGCGAGGCCCTCGGACAATTTCTATTTGCTCTACACCTCCCAAATCCATACTTAGGGCATGATCAACGGATGTCTGAGATAGATCACCAATTTCAGCACCATTTTCAGTGATCAGGAAACGATCCCCGGAATACCCTCTCAAAACAGGGCGGGTTGTCCCCTGTCCCATGGATTGGATCGTAACATTCATTTCATTCTCAAGGGTTTGGGCAATAGATCCCTTCATTTTCTCTTGCATGCCCTTTCCTGACAGAATAAGACTAGAAGGTAATTTCGATTGATCTAAATCAGCATGAATCTCAACATAGATTTCTTCAAAATGAATGATTTCAGGCTCTAAATAGATTTCGCCGGCATTAAACGTTTCTTTGTTGATTTGATAAACAATAGATGTATCTCGGTAACCTACATTTGAAATTTCAAGAAGAATACTTTCAAACGGAACCGAGTCAATTTTAAATCGCCCATTTTTATCTGTTGCAGATCCAACCTGAATGTCACTGATATATACATTCACATTGGATAAGGGTTGATGGGTGGCCGCAGATAGAGTTCTACCGGTGAGCTGAGCAGTTTGCGCATGCAGTGCTGCAGATTGTAGACTACATGCGCAAACAAAGATAAGTAAGGTTTTATTTGACAACTATCGGGACATTATTCGTAGAAGTATAATCTGCATGGCCTTCGTGCATTAATTCCAGTTTAAAACTGGTTGAACCTGCGCTAACACCAATGATTTCTAAAGCATTTTCTTCTTCATGTCCAGGATCCTCTTCGTGGTGTTCTTCGACCTCTACGATGGCAATACTGGAATTGAAGCCGGAAACAGCAACTTCGGCTTCTTCCTCTTCGCCTTCATGATCGTGTCCCAATTCCTTGCCATCATCACCAAGAAAATGGACAGCCAGTTCCAACGTATCGTTTACGCTTAAATTAATCGAACCGGTTTGAGCGCCTTTGAATTCACGATAGACTTCTACGCCATCACTGTTTTCCAGGATGAACCCTTCAGCATCTATATGCGCTTCATCATGACCGTGGTCGTCTTCACAGCTGACGATAAAAAGTGATGAAAACAGGGCCGCAGCCATAACAATAAAACGCATATTAATTTTTGTTTGGAATAACATTATTTTAATCCTTTTGTAAATAATTTTGATTGTTTGGTGAATAATCCTCATCCACCAATAGTCTGTTGATTTTACGAAAGGATTGAAGGGGGCGCTCGAGAGGCATATGCTTCGGCAAAATGATTAAAAATAATTATGGAATGATAACTTAGGAGGCATTCATTCTTATTCCCGTATAATAATTGCGTGCTATTGACAATAAAATTGGAATGGATTTTTTTAATACAAATTTCACAATCCAAATGTGCAGCACCGTGCTCCTTGTGATCAGAATCAACTGCACAGAAACTGTATTTGTCATCTTGCGCCCAAGATCCCAGTTCAAATATATGAAATTGACCTGTGAGGACTAGAGCAGCAAGTAGTACGGACAATATATTTTTGCCATAAAACATAGACCCGAAAATTAAGGACTAAATCATCTCAATGAAAAATAATTATTTATGAGGCTGATTGCTGATAGTTCTGTTATGATCAGTTGATTGAAACTTGAACCTAAAATAGATGGATGTAGTCATCACAATCACTTTGATTTAACAGATGAATATTATTCCTAAACCAAAAACTTCGTCCTAAATAATTCGTCCCAAAATTAATGTTAATTCATTCCTAAATTGTGGTGATGAAACGAATCACCCTAATATTAATGACGACCCTATTTGCCTGTACGCCTCCCCATCCTGAAATAGATCCTGCGAACCAAATTGAACAGTTGCTCATGAACACGTGGCTTCCGTTTCAATATAATATTGATAAAAAGACCTTTCCTGTGGAATTGACTCGGGGAAAGGATTTCATCACATTTCAGCCGAATCACCAGAAAATGGAAAGATTCCAAGGGAAAGATATAAAGGGCAGTTGGGAGTATTTACCCCATGGAAATTTCATTATGATCTACGGACCGAAGAAAAAATTCTATATTTCTGCTCGGGTCCTGAGTGTATCGGATGAATGGTTAAAGATCGAAACTTATGATGTGCGGTCGGGGAAGATGATTACCACCATTTATAAAGCGAAGAAGGAAGGAAAATAATAATGTATCTACCGATTCCTGAGCTTGCCGAAGGATAGGTAGAGGAATTCAATAAATATATGGTTATGAAATTCAACTCAATGAACAATTATCCTCACCCTTCGACGAGCTCAGGGTTCGTACTCAGGATGACATTAAGAGATTTATGGAAAACAAATTATGAAAAGTAGAACAATAGTAGAAATAGGGGGATTAATCAGTATTATCGGTTCTCTCATTTTTGTAGGTATAGAAATCAGCCAAAATACGGCGGCGGTACGGGGTGCAACGCAACAAGAGGTATCAAACCAAGTAAATGAAATGTATAAATTAATGATTGAAAATGATTTT
>JAERSH010000053.1 GCA_016845785.1 Fidelibacterota bacterium | reverse complement strand
CAATACGGTGAATATAGATTTGAAGGGTGATCTCCACGGGGAGAGTGATTTAAGTTATTGGCACGATTCAGATGCACCCGCTTATGCCACAGGATTTACGGATATGGATGGGGCGTACACCATCAATAATATTAATTATGGTTCCGGTACGAACTTTACGGCTACGCCCAGTAAGGAATTTCATGTCTTTAATCCATCGTCGAATCAGACTTATTTAAGCGACAGTAATCCGGTTCGAAATAATGTGAATTTCACTGTAACCAATTTGCAGTCCGTCTCTGGATATGTAAAGTATGACACCCAATTTACCGATGGGGTAGAGTGTGGTGTGCAAGGGGTGAAAATCCTCCAGAATGGTGAATTCCTTGGTGTCATTACCGATGAAAATGGATACTACTTGGTAGAGGTAGAGCCCGGTGCCGACATTACGGTGAAGCCGGACGCACCAGACCGAGATAGCACAGACTTTATTCCATACTCTGCATCCTATACCAATGTAGTCACGCCGAAGACAAGAGACTTTACAGATACGTTTACACGGCCTCTGCGCGGTGTAATTGGTGGTGGTACTTGTCAAATGCCACTAGGACCACAGTACTTTGCTCAGGTTATTGCCACATCGGCCACCACTTGTTTCGCAGATACAGTTTATGTGGATGGTGCAGGGAATTATACATTCCCCAATCTACCCATTATGGAATATCAACTATCGGTTGTGGTGAATACGACGCAGCAGTATAGTCCCGCCGTACCCAACCTTCTGGATATGGGTACGCACTTTACCAACTCCGGTGTGAGCCATAATATGAATGATGCATTCAGTCATGTGGACTCCACTTGGAATGGTGGTGATACAGGGGCCGATACGGTGGACTTCACCTATTATGCACCGGTATCTGCTGAATTCACCGATGGATTTACGACCAATATTTTGGGTGATTTTCACTTCAGCCAAAATGATACGGATACGGTAGTGGTTGCGGTCTATGAAGAATATTATGCCGACGGTGAATGTCCATTGAAAGATGGTTGGGTAAAAGTACGAGACTATGTAGGTGATCTCTATACCGGTGTTGAATCGGATACGCTCCAATTCAATTTGGATTCGTTGGGGACATATCGATATGCGATTTTACCGGGACAGCCCAATACGTCCGGTGATGGACCGAATCCATACAAAAAGAAATTTGAAATCTTGGCTTCAGATACATCGGAACAGCGCCAAACTACCATCAACAATTGGGCGGTGGTGTATGGCCATAAACCGATTTCAGTCAGCTTTACCACCACGGCCCCTGAGATTCCCTATCTCATCTTGCGACGGCCACCGGGGGATGCATCTTCTGCATCCTTTAGTGAAGAATCCAGTTCTAGCTTAAGCCTAGGCTTCTCCATTGGTGCCAGTGCAGGGTTAGAAAATGAATTGGCGGTGAAAGTTGGATTTGACAATGCACTCATAATTGGGGGTGGTCTCGCCGGTGTCGGTACCCAAATTGACACCGAAACAGAGATGACCATCACCAATACGTTGAGCATTGCCGCCTCCTTAAAATCCAATACAGAACTCTCGTGGGAGTGGTCTAGCTCTGAATCGTTTGGTACATCAGGCATTGATGAATCTTTAGGTCCTGCAGGGGATGTATTTGTGGGCGGTGCCCTCAATATTCTCTATGGGACTACCGATGTATTGGCATTGGGGACCAATTCAAATGGCGATTTCGTCTATGAAGTGGATCGTGAAATCATATTCGTGCCCAATGGATTTGCCACCACATTTCAATATTCTAGAGGGCATATTGAAGATTATCTTGTTCCCGGTTTAGAAGCATTGGTTGAACACGATTCCACAAAACAGGCTGATGTAGATCGATGGAATGAAATTATTGAATATGCTGATTCATTGGCTTCAGTGGCATCCTTTGTAGAAAACAGAACATTTAGTGGTGGTGCCGGTGCCTATACGGCTTCTAGCACAGCCAGTTCTTCTGTTACACAAACCTTTGAGCAGGAGTTAGAGATTAATTATGATCTGGCCCTGGCCGTTGGTTTTGAAGTCTCCGGTGTGGGTGTTGAGAATACGACGAAACTCTCCTTCGGGATGAGTTTGGGTGCGTCCCAATCCTTTGGGCAAAGTAATTCTACCACGGTGGAATACACCTTAGAGGACGATGATTATGGGGATGCCTATACGGTGGATATCAAAACGGACCCTGTTTATGGAACGCCGGTCTTTGAAGTCGTATCGGGGAATTCTTCCTGTCCTTACGAAGAGTGGAGCAATGCAGATGATACGATTGTGACCAATCCTCAGGACGAACCGTTTATGCAATTTTTGTCTTCCAGTACGGCCACCAATGTGCTGCCTGATGGAACGGCAGAATTCCGCGTCTTACTCCGAAATGAATCTACCAGTCAATCCACACGGACATACCATTTGTCCATTGTGGCAGGATCGAACCCACGGGGTGCAGATATATTCTTGAATGGCCAACAAGATCCAATCCCATACACATTGGAATACTTGGCCTCAGATACAGCCACCGTAACGGTGAGCCGTCCCGCAAACTCGGACTTCTATGAATTTGCAGATTTGCGGTTAAAGTTTGCTCCATCTTGTGAAGCGAACTATGCTGGCGTAACTGAAGGCTATCAAGCATCATTCACGGCTAATTTTGCACGGCCATGTTCAGAAGTAACTTTCTACAACATTGCTGAAAATTGGGTGGTGAATCGTTCGTTTAACGATACA
>JAERSH010000052.1 GCA_016845785.1 Fidelibacterota bacterium | reverse complement strand
GTACCCATGCGCCATGAGAATAAATCCTGTTTCCGTTCCTTATCTCCATCCACGATCTTGGCCTGAAATACATTATTCATAGAAAAATTCATGGACTGATTCTCGCCTCTGGGTGTACCCCCGGCGAGAGTGCCGGAAAATCGGTCAAAATATACCACATCGCCATTATCTTGTTTGATGACTTCATAATATCCTGGATCCATGCCAAACACTTCTTTCGAAAAATCCGGCCGATAAGAATATCCTATGGATGGCGAAATCACATGGCGAATGGCTTCCATCTTGCCAAGTTTTACAGGAAAGAGACCATAAATTTGCGTATTCATACTGATATTGAATGATCCCGTTGTACGGGTAGCAAATCCTTTCACTTCGTGTTTGGCGATCTGACCAGAGGTGGTATCTACCGTACCCGCAAAGGTTCGGTTTACCCAATCAGACCGGAGGGAAAGACTGGGAGATACATTGAAATATTTGAATATCTTTGCAGACATATTAATGCCCGATGTGTGGGCCATGATATAATCGGAAAAGGAATGGGTGACCACATCCTCATTGTTATTCATTTGCCATCGGTATCCGGTAGTACTATCGTTGACGGCGTAGGCTTCGGATTCATAATAATTTTTTAGATTATTGGTAAAACGTGAAGAATAATTATAATTGATATTATTAAACCATTTTTTCTGTTTTGCCTTGGTGGGGAAGAGGGCCCGTTGACTGTGAGAAAAGGCCATTTGAGGGAATGTGTTATTGGTAATATTAATCTGCTGTCCGGCCCGGGCAGGTTGGGTATAAAAGGCAGAATTCGGGTCAATTTTTTTCTCTGCCATGAGATCTCGCCGAGAAGATAAGTTGATGCTGAGACTGTTTCTGGATTTGGGCCACCGCTTCGAATAAGTGGCGTTGGATACAGCTTGTTGGTTCAACCGCTGCTGTTGTTCGATGCCTGTACGGCGGTTATAGTCTCCACTGGAATAATAACTGGCATTCACGGCAGCCGATTGATTATTCCGTAATTGCTGACGATGGTTCCACCGCACCACATAATCACTTTGGCGGTTGGACCATAAATCATAAATATCTTTATCCTCATCGGGGATTGAACCGGAAAATCGCTGTTTCGTCTCCAGATCAAAACTGCCGGAATATTTGTATCGCTTATTGTACTGATTCTGAGAGCGAAGGGTGATCCCATCCCGATCGTAGAGGCTCATGGTAAATTTCGAATCAAAATATTCACTGACGGCCCAGTAGTATCCCAGTCCATTAATGTAGCCGCCCCATCTTGCATCGGTACCGTAAGTGGGCATAATCCACCCGGAACGCCGGCCGCCCTTTTCGTGAGGGAATACGCCGAAGGGTAATCCAAAAATGGGAATATTGGCAATGTAAAGCACGATAGGTCTGGCCACCACTTTATCTTCATTAATCATTTTCATTCGATTCATTTCAAAATGGAAGTGGGGGTCTTCTAAATCACAAGTGGTATAGGCCGCATGCTGTGCATAAAAAATATCCATATCTTGATTGCGGATTTCATCGCCGTGATAAAACCCATCTTCTGCTTTGGTGGTGCCTTTGATGACTTTGCCATGGCGCGTTTCCAGGTTATAGACCATGGTATCGCCTATCATGGGCTCTTCTGTTCCCTCCACCATGGACGGACGAATCATGCCGTATGATGAATCTCGTTTGGATTCAGGCAGTGCCTTTAAAATATTATTTTTCCACGCCACATTGATAAACCCTGCTGTGAGATTCACATTGGTATAATCTATATTCGCATCCCCGTGGAGGTCTGTGAACTCATTGAGGACGTCATATTCAATATCTTCTGATTGATAGATCACAGGTCCATCTACATCGGCACCGGTGGTATCGGGAGTGTAGGTCCCTTGAGAGCCACCAGAAACAAAAATCTTTTCTAAATCATTTTCACCAAAATTCATGGTAATGGTGTCGCCGGATGCTTCATTCTTCCCTTGGTACACCGAATCTTCAAAGATGTGGTAGAGGGTGGTGGCCATGCCTTCCAGCCGCATAGAGTCCAATTTCCCATCCACGAAAAATCCTCGAAGCACCGAGCCGGTCATATCATCAGAAAAATAGAGCGAATCTTCAAAAAAAGTGGTGTCGCCCTCCACCACTTCAAACCATTCACGAATGCCATTTGAAGGATGGGTGGCATGGGCATCACTGGGGATGAATAGGTTTTTCAATACTTCATCTTCATATTCTAAATAGATTTCACTGCCGGATATGGTCTGTTCATTGTCCACAATTTGGGGCTGAATGCGGAGGACAGTTTTTCCATTTTCTCGATCGTAAACCGCTTCACCGCAAGTGGCCAATCGTCCTTCTTCTGTAATGGTTACATTGCCACGGGCCGCGTAAGAAACGCCATCTACTTCCGGGAGATCTACATATTCGATTCGATCGCCTTTGATGGTTTGCTGTTCTTGAACGAGGATTGCACTTCCATTGGCCGATCCGCTATCCAGTTCAGAAAAATAAAACAGGGTGTCGGCTACGAGACTGTACGTCGTATCCCATACATGGGTATTGCTATAGGCAATCATAATGTCCGCGGGGGAATCCACAAACAAAGAGTCGCAAGTGAGGTTTTGCACATCTTCTACCATAGACACGTTTCCAAAAAGAAAGCCCTGTTCCTTTTTTTGATCGAATCGGGCCCAATCACAATTCATGATCATGTCGCCCTTGGTGAAAACCACGTTCCCTCGAAGGTATTGCATGGATACACCATCTACAGTGATGTTCTCTAACACATCGGCTCGCTTTAATCGGAGACGGTCATCTTGGGCCGAAAGTGATGTGAGAATAAATAAAAATATGAGTCCACCTCCCCAACTTCCTTTACGCCTTTGGCGAGAAGGCGTTTCCCCTCCTCGTATGAGGAGGGGATTAAGGGGTAGTGCCAAAAATGATGTTATGATGCGGAACACATTCATTCAGTATGTCTTTCCGGCCAAAGATCTTTTAGCCGGCCTCGGATAAATTCTTCATATCCTAACGTGGTGGGCTGATAAAAGGTTTCCTGCTTTCCTTCGGGGAAATAATCCACATTGACAAAATGATCAGGATGGTTATGGGGATAATCGTAATCCTTCCCGTGATCCATTGCCTTCATAAGTCCAGTCGGTGCGTTCCTAAGATGGAGTGGCACACCGGGGGTCCCTTCTTGCCGCACCTTGCTCATGGCTTGGTTCACCGCCATATAGCTTGCATTGGATTTGGGCGCACTTGCAAGATAAGTGGTCACTTGAGACAAAATAATGGCCGCTTCCGGCATCCCAATCATGTGAACCGCTTGAAACCCGGAAGTGGCTATTGTCAGCCCTTGGGGATCTGCATTGCCAATATCTTCTGAAGCGAGGATAATGAGGCGCCTTGCGATGAATTCCGGTTTTTCTCCTCCTTCTAGCATGACGGCTAACCAATACACTGCCGCATCAGGATCGGACCCTCGCACCGATTTAATAAATGCAGAAATGGTATCGTAATGATAGTCCCCTGTTTTATCATATAATTGTGTTTTGCTCTGAAGGGCCTCTGTCAAAATATCTAATGTAATCACCCCATCTTGATCGACCAAACTGGCTGCCAATTCCAATGTGTTTAATAGTTTGCGGGCATCCCCGCCTGAAGCTTGAATTAATGCTGAACGCACATCTTCGGAAATGGAGATGGTTCCTTTGGATAATTGAATATCAGTTTGAAATACCCGATCAATTACTGCTTCTAAATGGGATGCTGACAAATGCTTTAGTGTAAGCACGCGACAGCGAGAGAGGAGGGGAGAAATGACCTCAAAAGAAGGATTCTCTGTGGTGGCGCCAATGAGGGTAACGATGCCTTCTTCTACCGCATGCAAAAGGGCATCTTGTTGAGATTTGCTGAATCGATGAATTTCATCAATAAATAAAATAGTAGGTTTACCCATATCCCGGTTGGCTCTGCCCTTATCAATCACTTTTCGTAAGTCCTTCACACCACTAGAAACAGCAGACAGTTCATGAATATCTGCTTTCAGTTGTTTGGCTACGATTCGAGCGAGGGTGGTTTTTCCTGTGCCGGGGGGACCCCAAAAGATGAGAGAGAATAATTGATCATGCTTCAGCAGTTTGGACAGAATTTTATCTGAATCGATCAAATGATCCTGCCCGACAAAATCGGAAAGGGTGACAGGACGAACCCGATCTGCCAATGGAGGCAGGTGCTGATTAAATAAAGACGGTGTGGCGGTCATGACCAAATATTATACGTTTCATGAGGCGAAATTTACGGTAATTCCATTCAGTCATTTGATGTAAACTTCTCCCTTCCAAACGGAGAAAAAATATGAAATTCAAATGGCAAATCCCTGTAATGGCCCTCGTTTTGTTGGTCGCAGGATGTAACAAGGAAGAACCAATGAGCGGTGAACTATTAATTGAAGATTTAAAAGTGGGCGATGGGGTTGCAGCTGAAAAACACAGCATTGTAACGGTAAACTATACGGGATGGCTTGAAGATGGTACAAAATTTGATTCCTCACTCAATCCCGGGCGAACACCTTTTCGTTTTACCGTAGGCGCAGGCCAAGTAATTAAAGGGTGGGATGAAGGTATTCCCGGCATGAAAGTGGGTGGCAAACGAAAATTAACTATACCGCCACATAAAGGCTATGGGAATCGGGATATGGGTGTAATTCCCCCAAACTCTACACTCATTTTTGAAGTCGATTTACTTGGCGTAGAATAGATCATTGCATCGATCTTTGTTGATCGATACTGGCCAATGATTACCCTTTTATCTCCAGCAAAAAAACTTGCTGATGCATCCTGTGCATTCGGTTCAGCCTATACGCAACCGGCATTCTTAGATCGGTCGGAAGAACTGATTAACATTTTGCGGACATTCGATCCACCGGGTTTGGAATCGTTAATGGGCATCAGTTCCAAACTATCTGAAGTGAACTGGGAGCGGTTTCGACATTGGACCTCAAACTATTCTTCTGATACGGCGCGAGAAGCCATCTATACTTTTAAAGGAGATACCTATGATGGTCTGGATGCAAAATCCCTTTCAGAATCAGAGTTATCCTATGCGCAAAACAGTGTGCGAATTCTTTCGGGACTCTATGGTGTATTAAGACCGCTGGATTTGATGTTGCCCTATCGATTAGAGATGGGAACAAAACTCACCAACAATGCGGGTCATCATTTATATGCTTTTTGGGGGAATGACCTTTCCCATTCTTTATCGAACGAATTAAAAAACAATGGCGATCGAACCATTATTAATTGTGCCTCTAATGAGTATTTTAAATCGGTAAATAATGAGAGTCTCAATGCCAATGTGATTACGCCTGTTTTCAAAGAAGAGAAAAATGGGAAGGCACGGATTTTATCTTTTTATGCGAAAAAAGCCCGGGGACTGATGACTCGATTCATCATTGAAAACCGGATTGATAACCCCCATGATATTTTGAATTTTGACCGTGGTGATTATAGATATGATCAATCCGCTTCGGAAGCAAGTCGGCCGGTATTTATTCGGCCACAGCCATAATATATTGACCTTAATCAGGGGCAGATTTTACACCATCTCATTTTCATTTTTTACCCATCATTATTCAGTGACCTTTTCAATGGCTTTAATGGTAAACCTTGTTTCTTTCCCTTCGATATCTAGGGTAAAATGTTCACCAACCATAGCTTGATTCTATACACAAAAAAGTCCCAATAATGATCAGGACTAAGTGCCCAATAGGGTGACGGTTTCTTTTACAAAATAATTATTAACTATTCATATCATAGACAGTCTAATAGCTTGGCTCTCTTTATAAAAGAGTTGAATTAACAGAAGAATTGGTTGCTTCACTTCCTTCAGAATGGAAAGTAATTGGTGAAAAGTATTTAGTAATCGTTCGTGCACGGGCTGAGCTTTTAGCTTCATATGATTATATATCAATTACAGAATTGCCTGCAGATGTTCGTAGTGCCTTTATTTCTAAACATTTTGACGCGCAACAAGAAGCAAATACATTAATCGATTTTATTAAAAATGAATGTGAATAGAAAAGATTTCGAGAGCCACTGAGCGGAGTCCCCGCCTTCGAGAGCTACGGCGGACAGGGAACCGCTTGATAGAGAGCCACCGACTGGATTTGAACCAGCGACCTGCTCATTACGAATGAGCTGCTCTACCAACTGAGCTACGGTGGCATATAATTTTGCTAGGTGCATGTCCGCTGTAATTTCGATTTATCGAAATGTAGGCGGAAGCTATTTATCCGCCACCATTTATCGATAGATGAATGGTGGCGGACAGTGGCGTATATTGACCTTAATGAGGGGCAGATTTTACGCCATTCATTTTCATTTTTTACCCATCATTATCCAGTGACCTTTTCAATGGCCTTAATGGTAAACTTTGTTTCTTTCCCTTCGATATCTAGGGTAAAATGTTCACCAACCTCTTTCCCAATCATGGCTTGGGCAAATGGTGCGTGGTACGTAACAATCATGGGATAAAGATCAAATTCAAATTCAATAGGACCTAATAAGTAATAATCCTCTGCCTTATCTTTACCCTCTTCAAGGATAGAAACCTTATTCCCGAATCCCACTTCATCCGTATCAATATCGCCACTTTCAATGAATCGAAATGGCGAATAAGATTGCATCAATTGTTTTTTATAAACGATTAAACTCTGTTCCTCCCGAGCCGCATGGTATTCCGCATTTTCCTTTAAGTCTCCATGATCAGCGGCGACTCGAATTCTTTCTGCAGTTTCCCTCTTTTTTTTATCTATAGATTTCATTTCTTCTTCTAATGCGCGATATGTATCTCTTAAAATCAAAGTTGCCATATTGACGTTCCTATTGTTGATCGAATTTAATAAATGGTGTGGATGAGATTGCAATGAACTGCAATTCAGGAGAAAAATTAAGCCAAAGAAAAACGCCAATCAATTGTGTTTTTGATTGAAATAGTACCAGAGCCCCGTGGCTGTAATTAAAATAAAACCGCCAAAATATGTGGTCATCAAACCCGTCTTGACACCATTGAGTAAAATATTGGGTGCAATTTTGGATATATCCGGTACGGCAGTGAGCGCAGCATTAATGCCAAGCCATGTTGCTATAATCCCTAAAAATGCGGATGCAACGCCCAGCAAAATAATTTTATTGGTATGATAGGGTTTTTTTGCATTCTTAGCTGCGATGAAAATAATGGCAGCAAAGCATAGTAATAGAACGATCATAAAAGGTCCGCCGTTTAACATGTGTTGAATCATAATTTGCCTTTATTTTGAATAATACTTGGCAGAGCGATAAGCACCATATACTTCTCCCGCATAAATGGTCAAGGCCGCTCCACCCATTAAGGGTGCGAATATACTTTCCTTTTTTATAGAATTTAAAGCTGCATTGAGAGCTAGCCCTGTCATCAAAAACCCGAAGGCCCCATCCATGGTTCTACCACTGTAAACTCGGCCCAGACCCGGTACAGCCATGGAGAGCCCTGCAGCCAGAAGGGGAGATTTAGTGGGGATTCCATTTTGTTTCAAAACGATGGAATCATTGAGGCGACCATCCTTGTGAAAAGTGCCATTCATTTTTTTATGGTAGCCATAGGCATGGGGATTGCAGCGGATGATACGGTCTGAGGTCATGATTAGGCCGGTGATAGTGCCTTTTTGATAAATAGCCTGAGCGCCATAATTAGAACAACTGGGGTGGAATTGACAATTGAGAGCATCATTTGAATATGAAATATTTTGCCATTTGGCGATAGGATAGAGAAATAATTTTTGGAATGGGGTTGTCTCTTCGGACTTAAATAAGGAGTCTGCTGGCGTTTGGGCAAATGTTAGGGATCCGAATAAAAACAATAAAAAATAAAAAAGAATCGATCTGTCATTGCGAATTCTGACAGTGTCAGAATGAAGCAATCCCATTGGTTTTAGTTGATGAGTTAGATTGAGACGTCTTACAATCATATCGGGGCTCGCAATAACTGATAATTTTTATTCATACCATCCATCAGAGAGATCTTTCCATTCCGGATTCATTGAATTAATCAAATCAATTTTCTTTTGTCTGGACCCGGCCTTGATTCTTTTTTCTTCATTAATGGCTACCCAGGGATCATTGGTTTCCGCATAATAGACAAGTTTATTACAATTATATCGCGCAGTAAAAGATCGCTTATCAATCTTTGTTTTATGGCACCATACCCTCACTTCCAATTCATTCGTCATGCCGGTGTATAGAACCGTATGGTTTTTATTCGTCATGATGTAAACACAATAGATGCGATCTTCCATAATCCGAATGTACTGCAATTTGGGAAATAATTTATGGCATTAGGTAAAGCGAAGGAGATTTCTTCGCCCTATATAAAATAGGGACTCGCAATGACTTATACTTTTCTCTTGTAAGATAGAAAGATTTCATGGAATTTTAGACATGATGGGACAGAAAAAACCATCCCTAGTTATCCTTTTAATGGCCATGGCCTTTGCCGTGGCTTTTGGGCAGAATAGCACTCTTTATATTCTTCATACGAATAATACCAATGGTGCCCTGGAAAATTGTTATTGTCCTGATCATCCATATGGCGCGGTTGAAAAGCGGGCGGTCTACGTAGCCGATTTTATCCAAAAAAATCCGAACACCATTCTACTAGATGCGGGAGACATATTTACCATGACCCATCGACCACTAAAAGATAGTCTCATGGCCGTAGCCTATAGTCAACTACCCTACGATGCCATCTTGTTTGGAGATCAAGAAATGACATTGCCGCCAGATCGACGGGCAACATTAAGGTCTATGATGGACATCCCCGTCGTTGGAACCAATATTGAAAGTATTTCAACAAAAGTACATATCATTGAAAAGAATGGATTCAAGATTGCCATCTTGGGGATCATGGATCCATATGCGATTAAATATTACCCAGAGGCCATTCGAGATCAAATTGAATTGACCGATCCGGCGCAGGCAATCCAAAATGAATTAGACCAATTAAAAGGTGAGGTAGATGTGGTTATCCTCCTGACACACCAAGGGGCCGATCTGGATTATGCGATGGCAGAATCCATCGGTGGTATTGATGTAATTATTGGCGGACATAGCCAATCGAATTTGGAATCCCCTGAAACAGTGAATGGCACCCTGATCGCCCAAGCGGGAAAAGAAGGATATTATATTGGCGTCATCGATTTAACATTAGAAAAAGGGAAAGTGGTGAATCGAACCGGTAGAATCGATACCATGAAATTTGAAATGCCTGATGATCCTGCTATCATGAAATTGATTGAAGAGTACGAACAGAAATCAGGCAGGGTCAATCATCAAAAATTGAGAATGAAAGGGGAGAAGCATTAATGGATCAATCCATTGAAATGTTAACATCCAATCCTGTGTATATGGCGGTGGCCGTTGTGTTAGCCATCATCATTTTATTGGGGGTGATTAAAAAATTAATCAAATTGGTATTGGTGGTAAGCGCCGTCCTAGTCCTTTGGGTGGCCTATATGGTCTGGACAGGAGAAGACGTAACGGTAGAATCCTTGAAAGAAGGGTTGCAATCAGGCGTAGAGGCTGTGAAAGAAAAGGCAGCTGAATCTAGCGAAAAAGCAAGAGAGTCGGTCCAAAAAAGTATAGAAGAAAAAACAGAAGAAAAGCTGGATCAGCTTTTTCCCACTAAAGACAATTAATGTAGATAAAGGCCCATGGTTTACTTGGCCATGAGTTTTTCGTTGGCCACTCGGAGCCGGCCCGTGAGCAGTTTGATGATGCCTTCCATAATATCGCTTTGGCTCCCCATGACTTCATAAAACCCTTCTTGCTCAATTTTAAATAATGTGGAATCCTCCGTCACCGTTGCATCGGCAGAACGGGGTTCGTCATCTAACAAAGCCATTTCACCCAAACAGGTGCCCTTACCCAGCATGGCCAATTCTTGTGCACCTTTGTGGATTTTTACATTCCCATCCACTACAATAAATAATGAATCGCCGTAATCCCCTTCTGCGAAAATGGGTGCATTCGCATCGAAAGAAACTTCTTCAGTGATTTGAGCCACTCGAGAGAGATTCTCTGCAGGGATGGATTTAAAGAGATCCACCGATTTCAGTATGATTGTTTTTTCTAAAGTGGAATACATGGATAATTCCTGACCGTTTAATTTAAACCGTTCTGATGGAATGAAATCAAGGTTCGTCCCATTTTTTTGGATGCGTCTTGTGAGTAATTCCTGATTCGCTTTAGATGCGGGGACTTTTTCCCAATCCAAAGATTGAATCACATCCATTTTGCCGGATTGAAGTAAATAATCTAGCGCAATTACCGAATGCCATTTGTCCGGCGAATAAATGGCATGAACCAATTCTTGATTCAAATCATTGGGTAAAGCGTCAAAATGGGTTAGACCCACTTCACGCCGTTCTTCTAATGTAATTTGTTCAATAAGGGGGTTAATAATATCCCGTTCTTCTTTTGAAAAGATATTTTCAAAAAATTCTAATAAGAATGGAAGCTTAGCTGGATCTCCGGATTTAACCGTATGGATATAAGTTTCGATGGGTGTATCGGGCACATCCAACACGCCCAGTTTTAAAAGGGTGGGGAGGGTGTTTTGAATTTCATTATTCAAATGATCATGCATCAAAAAGCGATGCTCATCTTCCGGTAAAAGGCGAATACTTTCATTCAATGCATATACCTTATGGGCCATGGTGCGAATTTCATCGGCAATTTGATCTTTTTTACTCTCTTCAATTGGGTGCAATCTTGCAATGGCCAAAAGTGCATCCACTACTTCATTATAAATATCCTGATCATGTTGATCCAATTGTGTTAATAGAAGATCGATGGACCTCTCGATGGGATATTCCCGCAAAGCACGAATGATGCCAAGGCGTAATTTCCGAAGCGTGTCCTTTCCATCCAGTAAAGACTCAAATTCATTGAGTACAAGTTCATCAGAAAATTGACCTAAGGTTTGTCGTGCTTGAAGGCTCGTCTTCGGAAGGGCCAAATTCGTAACGACAGCCGGGATGAGTGAGTCATCTTTCCGTTTGCCTGCAATGGTGAGTGCCGCATTACTAATGATATCTCCCTCATTTTTTAAAAATGAATTAAGGGCATCCTGAGGTAAAAATTGTTCATTATGGACGAGCCGTTTTAATGCAGTCGCTTGGGTGACTTCATCATCACTGTCCAGCATGCTTCTCAGATGATCAGCTGCTTGATCTGTGGGGCCATGATTAATGTGCAAAATAGCCGCTGCAGATGCTGCGCTGATATTTGGATTTTCATTGGAGAGCAAATTTGAGAGATCGTCAGTCACATCTTTTATCTGTCTGCGTCCCGCAACCATAATGGCCTCAGGCGACACATCATCATGTTTATTCATGGCCATAACAATATCATCATTTGAAATAATATCCTCTTCATCCCAGGCCATGGTGAGGATGCGGTTTCTCACGTCTGGCGATCCGGATTGGAAAAGCTGGTTGATGGTTTTTCGCCACGATGAAAGGGGGAGCCCTTCAATAATTTCTAATGCAAAGAGTTGTTTTATTTCATCATCAGAAGAAAGGGTTTCTTCGATGGTTTTTACCATTGCCGCGTCCTGAACGTCTATATTCAATTCTTCAAAATCAATTTGACGTTTAGAAATGGCTGTTTGTAATTGCTTTACATAACCGGATTTAACCCGGAATGTGGTCACTAGCCACCCGCCAATGGCTGCCAATGCAACGATGCTTAAATAATGAAGCGCAATTACTTTTACCAATAAAAATGTGGCCAAACCGCCAATCCCTTCTGCCACAGATTTCACTGTGCCGCTCACTTGAGGTTTGATGGTTTTCCTCACATCTGCCGGTACAGGCAGCCACAACAATTCTAAAGATGAACTATTAATAGTAAACTTAAATGTCTGATCGGCAAATTTGGCAAAACTGGCACTCATCAATGCCGGTACAATTAGCAGTGTTGCCGAACCGGCAATTAAAAAGAAGGGCAGAATTAATAGTCCCAACAGGATTCCAAATCGGGAAAGGACTGGTCCTGTGATGAAAAATTGCATAATAATCGATGCGGCACCGGCAATTGAATAAAATGTACCAAAAAATGAAACCAAGTCACTCTCGTCAGGGAATGAAGTGGCCGCAATCATTTTGAATTGATAGTCCACTAAAATGGTAACCACAGCCGAAAGGGCCACGATTGTGGCAATCCCAACCAAAAATGGATCCATCTTCCCATTTTTCTTATCGGACTTTTTCGCTGGTTTGGGCGGCCCTTTCTTCTCCGGAGCCTTTTTAAAATATCCCATGGCCATATTGCCAAAAGTGAATGCCAAGCCTAAAAATCCGGCGGCAAGAAAAAGTAACTCATCCGTCCCAAATGCACCGACAAATGGTTTCAGATTCATCCCTATGAGCATGACGGCGAAAGATCCACCACCGGCAATTATGCCGAATAATCGTTTGGCCTGCTGGGGTTCGAATGAATCACCGGCATAAGTCCAGAATTGAATGAGCATAATTCCCACAGCCACCTCTACCCAGATGTAGGTAATGGGCACAACAAATCCAGTCATCATGGGCTGGAGCAACACAAAAGATCCTGCAAATATGCCGCAGGTTATCATGAATAAAACCCGAGGCGCCAATTTTTTAGATACTTTAGTGTAGTAGGTGAGAATGGGCGCCATCACCACTGCAATAACCAAAAACATGAGTGGTAAGATCGACTTTTCAAATCGACTTAAAAAATAAGCATCCCGAGCTGTTTTGGCCACGAGTCCCATGGCCACTGTGAAAAATGAAAATGCAAAAAAGGTGAGGACCATTTTGCCCTCACCCGGTTTAATATTAATTATCTTTTTTAAAAATTTCACCCGGCGATGGAATCCAAGATTGCCCCCATGGCGCTGACAGAGTAGTCAAAGCCGCTTTCATTTAAAAAATCGATAATGTAGCCGGCAAATAGGCCAAACATTAATATGAGTAATCCAATGAGAATTAAGGTGATAAGTAACAAAATACCGTTGATGAAAAAATATTGTCTCAGCTGATCCACCGCATTAGAAAAGGATGGTCCATCTTTATGTTCCACTGCAAATTTTAAATAGTTAGATGCAGTGGTGAGTTTGGTCCCCATGACAATAGTAATGACGCCCATGATCACCGTTGGGATAGATAAAACAATGATGGACAGGCAATATATAGAACCGGTAATTATATTCATGATGCCTACAAATTTGGTCCATTTGCATAGACGTTCAATGGTCATCATGCCGAAAGAATCCAGCGTATAGGTCAATTGATTTTCTGAGGAAACGTGGTTGATGTCAGTCATAAGATTATAAAAGGTCACTGGCCAAATCTGCCAAGTAAGACCGTTCTCCTTTTTCTAAAGTAATATGAGCATAAATCTTTTGATTGGTCATGCGATTGATGAGATAACTCAATCCGTTCGAAAGCTTATCCAGATAAGGTTGATCAATCTGATGGATATCTCCGGTAAAGACTACTTTTGTTCCTTCACCGGCACGAGTGATGATGGTCTTTACTTCGTGGGGTGTTAGGTTTTGGGCTTCATCCACGATAAAGAATGCTTTTTGCAAACTACGGCCACGGATGTATGCCAAGGGTGTAATGACCAACTTATCTTGTTCCAGCATATCATTGATTTTTTGGACTTTTGGGTCATTACCCTTGAACTGATGCCGAATGACACCCAAGTTATCCCAGAGGGGCTGCATATAAGGATCAATTTTGGATTGAATATCTCCCGGGAGGTATCCAATATCTCGATTGCTTAAGGGTACGATGGGCCGCGCCAAATAAATCTGTCGAAATTGAGATCGGCATTCCAATGCGCCGGCCAATGCTAAGAGTGTTTTTCCTGTGCCTGCCTTACCGGTAAGGGTCACCAATTGCACTTTAGGATTTGTGAGTGCAGCTAAGGCGAAGGCCTGTTCTGAGTTTCGAGGCGTAATGCCATAAGCCGGTGTCTTATCAATTTTTCGATATTGATCATCAAAACCGTCATAAGTGGCTAACGCAGATTTTGTCCCATTCCGTAATACGAAATTTTCATTGGGCACCGGTCTTTTTATTTCAGGGACATCATCTCCGCTCACTTCAAAGGGTTTGGCGAATAATGTATCTATTGTATCTGTTGTGACGTCTTCTACCAATCGACGGCCCGTATAAATTTTATCTTCACTCTCCACCTTATCTGTAGTGTAATCCTGGGCCAATACGCCCATGGCTTTTGCTTTCATCCGCAGATTGGTATCTTTGGTAACGAGAATTACATTTTTCGCTGCTTCCATTTTATGAAGACGGAGGGCTGTGTTTAATATGCGTATGTCCGGGATATCCTCTTGAAAGACCTCCATCAAATCTTCGTCCCAGGATTGATTGACAACTACGCGGATTTTTCCATGACCATCCCCCAACGAAATGCCCTTTTTAAATAAATTATCCCCGGTGATTTCATCTAAGTCTCTTAAAAAGTCTCGAGCATGATAATTGATTTGTTCATTGCCACGTTTAAAATTATCCAATTCTTCGAGGACGGTAATAGGAATGGCCACATCATTTTCTTCAAAATGATGAATACAAGAGGAGTCATGGAGGATGACATTTGTATCCAGAACGAAAAGTTTAGATTTTTTCTTCCGAGGCATAAGAACCTTTATGGTTGTGGATTTTCTATAATACTACAAAACATTCTTCATGTGAAGTTATCGGTGAATTCAAAAAATCACAAGACATGAACCGATTTTTCTACGAATAAATGAGACCATTCATCTTCCTGTAAAAAGTATTTACTTTATAGAGAGAAAAGGTTTACACTTATGGTAGTCCGAATCCGAGGTAAATGGATGAAATCTATCAAAATATATCAATATTTTCCGAGACACGTCCTATGGATGTTTCTATTCTCGCTGCTCATGGTGTCTTGTAGCGACGACGTGATCGATACGTCTAAATCCAAATCAAATAGCAATAAAGAATTCAAATTAACATTAACGATTTCTGACGATATCGTTCGATTAAACAGCAGTATTAAACTCACGGCGACGATAGAACGAATAGTGCATAAAGATTCCATTTCAAATTATGTATCCATGAAAATGATGATGGATGCTGTGGGTGGATCCATCGACGGACATAGCTTTTCTTCATCCTCCAATATTACAGTGTCGATGGATAGTGAGGCGGGCGCCACCTTCGAATCCTTGGCATTTTTTGTCCCTTCTTCATCATATAGCACATCCCTGGGATATTATAATTATAAAGAAAATGGCCATGTATCTGCATCTTTCGACGGTATAAATGTATCTATGCCCATAAAAATGGTGGTGCCCAGATGAATCGTAAATTGCTTTCAATTCTATTTTTGATCATGACAATTGTTGTGGCACAGCAGCGGCCGCCCGCATCTGTAACGCGACGCCCCCCGGCCAATATCCAGAAACGTGCCGTTGGGAGTAAAATGACATCCCTTCGAGATTTGGAATTTGAAGTGGTGAAACTCAGTTATATTCAGACAGATCGTGCATTGGCTATTTTAAAGACCATGGGATATGCTGTAGTAGAATTCAAAGGGGGCAAAGGCGAAATTTCTGGAGAAAATAATTTCACACCCCAGTTTACAAATAAATCGAATGATATAAATGCACCGGGTGCATTACCCGTTATTATCAAATTACCGGACACAGAAACCGTTTCACTTGTTGAAAAAAGCAAAACCAAATCAGCCAGTAAAAAATCAGCTTTGGGTGTAGATCTTGGAGGCGTCACGCTGGATAATACCACCAGTGGAGAGCCCATGCAGCGCCTCATGATTGGGTATAAACCGGGCGATTATAATTCGGTGGCCCGTCTATTGGATTTAATCCAGAATAAAATTGATGTGCCCGCCAATCAGATTGCCATTGAAGCATTGGTCCTAGAAATTAATTCCGATCAACTGGATGAATTGGGAATCGATTTTTCAACGGGGGGGCAGGGCTATTCAGCAACATTTCCACCACCCCAAGGCGGGTCCATCTCTCCATTCACCGTGGTTTTAGATCGCACCCTCATGGGGAGTTCTTCTAATTTCAGAGCCAATGTAGAAGCTTTGATCAGCAATAAAGCGGCCGAAATTCTTTCCAAACCATCTGTATTGGTTTTAGATGGACGTCAGGCGCGAATCCAGGTAGGGCAGCAAATCCCAATTGTTAAAACGACGGATACTCAAATTTCCCAAACGAGATCTGTAGATTATGTGCCTGTGGGGATTGTGCTCAATCTGCGACCGAGGATTAGTGAAGATGGCTCGAGAGTCACCATCCAAGTGGAGACCATTATTAGTGAAACGGAAGAGCGGATTGGCGCTGCCGGTTCCGGGGATGTAGAATCAGCACCCATCATTAACAACCGGAAAGTACAATCCTTTGTTCGTGTGGCCAATAATACACCATTCATCATTGGTGGTTTAATCAATGAAAAGAAAACAGAAAATGAAGGTGGTGTCCCCATATTAAAAGATATGCCTTTGTTTGGCCGATTGTTTGCCGTCTCAGCAGAACAACGGGTGAAGAAAGAAGTGATTGTTGTCATCACGCCCCATATTATAACGGAAAGTGAAGATAATTTTAGTCGAGTGGTGCCGCAGGATTCTGAACTGTTTAATATGTTTGACAATCGATCTTTCCCCAATTCATATCGCGTCCAGCATTCCGATGTATTTGACTTGAGTTTTATTTATGAAAGTCCTGTATTCAATGATATTCTTGAAGCAGTGGACAAACAAGCAGATAAAGACAAAACGCTCATGGTGAAGGAGCCATACAAAAGTTTTATTGAAAAGAGAATCCCTGGTGAAGCCGCATTGGTAAAAAAGATGCTTTTAGATATTATTGAAAAGTTGGGGTATTACGAATATATTAATCCGGAAAATGTGATATACTTTTTGGATTCCAATGCAGACCCGGCCGGATTTAAAGTCACACGATTGGCCAACGATATTCGAAATATCCCCAGTGGAAAATCTTTAAAACTCAGTTATTCACTCAAAGGGAAGGCCACATTTGAAAAGCCATTTGTTCGACCCACGGCTGCTGCCCATTATATTACCCTTACGGATTCCTACAGAAATGAGTTGAAGAAATTCAATGCCCGGGGAAAGAATCCGGAAGATGATGTATTTACCATCCTGATTTCTGAAAGTAAGCAAGAGCGGCGTCTCTATGATGTACTTGTCATGAAAAAAGTATTAGAAATGAATCCGGATTTGGAATTGTCCTTGCGATACTTCAAACCGGGGATTGAAATTTTA
Organism: Fidelibacterota bacterium; assembly: GCA_016845785.1. Classification (GTDB taxonomy): domain Bacteria; phylum Fidelibacterota; class Marinisomatia; order Marinisomatales; family TCS55; genus TCS55. The sequence goes on along the minus strand of JAERSH010000052.1, from coordinate 39,473 downwards.
TTCCCCTCGCCCGATGTCTTATTAGAAAACAGCCATGTGGTAGATCGGGATGCAGCTAAGATTTTTTATGAAGTGAATGATTATTATGGTTCCTTTGAACAAGAATTCAATCGGGCCACTGCTGATTTAGGCCGACTAATTAAGCAGAAACGATAATGTGCGCTATGTCACGTAATAATTGCGTAAAATCGGATAGATTTCATAATGATATGCGGGGAAAAAGCTTGATAAGTACTCTTAAACTAAACTCATCAAGGAGGATGAAATGAAGTTAATCAAGACAATGTTAACAGGGATGGTAATCTTGGCGTTTGCCATGGGTCAAGATCAGACTCAAGGTGGACCTCCACCAGGACCCCCGCCCTGTGATCCAAATGCAACTTACCCTGTAGCCGATCCCGGCCCCGATGGTGGTTGTGCAAACTATAATGACTGTAACGGCAATGGTGCCTATGATGCAGGTGAACCTTGCGGTGATATGCCCCAAGGTCCACCCCCATTTGAATCAGTAGATGCCAATGGCGATGGTGTTATTGATCGTGAAGAAGCCCGCGCCGTATTTGGCTATGATGATGAAGGCAATGAAGACCCTGAATTTGACGCCGGCTATGATGATGTTGACTCCAATGGTGATGGCGTTGTTGATCCTGCAGAATTTGATGCTGCCGCTGCTGAAGATCAAGGTCCCCCACCAGGTACAGAAGGTGGCGGATTCTACTGTGGCGAATGTGACGTAGAATTTGGTTCTGAAGAAGAAATGCATCAGCATATGGAAGAACACCATGGTGGTGGCGACGGCGGACCCGATCCAGTTTGGGAAGCCTTTGCCAGCACACTAGAAAATGGTGGCTCACCCGATGATGCTTTTGAAGCTGCCGCAGCCGCTGTTTATGATTTAGAAGTGGCCTCAGGCAATATGTCTGAAGAAGAATTCCAAGAAGGAAAAGACAATGCACGAGCCGCATTTGATCAAGCCCTTGCTGATGGAAAATCACCTGAAGAAGCATTCGGTGATGCAGCTGCAGCTAATCAACCACCGGCCCCGACCAACCACTGGGATGGCAACTGTGCCGCCATGTGTGAAGGTCACGGTGAATACTGGTTAGATTCTGATGGCGATGGCCAACCAGAAGATGGCCCTTATGCCACATGGGATCATGATGCAGACGGTAATCCCGTTGATTGTGGTTGTGGCGACGGAGATGGCGATGATCATCATCCGGAAGGCGACTATGATGGTGATGGTCACGATCCTGAAGGCGATATGGATGGTGGCACTGATGGACCCGATGGTGGTCCAGGCGGCCCACCACCATTTGAAGCCATAGATGCAAATAGTGATGGTCTAGTCAATATGGATGAAGCACGGGCATTCTTTTCCAATGATCCGGAGTTTAATGAAGACGAATTCGCAAATGATTTTGCCAGAGTCGATGCCAATGGAGACGGCAGTGTTGACGAAGGTGAACATGTAGATGAAGTCGCTCGACAAATTGCCGGTGGTGTTTTTGGTGAAACCATGGCCAATGGTGGCTCACCGGAAGATGCATTTAATAATGTAGCGGGTGCTTTACACGAATTTCTAGTAGGCGGCGGACATGAATCCCAAGAGGGATTTGACAATGCGCGCGACGCTGCTTGGAATGCGTTCCAAGAAGCACTCCAAAATGGCGCATCCCCAGAAGAAGCATTTGGTGCGGCCATGCAAGCTGGCGGTGAAGCCAATAACGATGATGGTGGCAATTAATTAATCACCCCCAGATCGTAAAATGAAATAAAAGCCCTCCGAAATTTCGGGGGGCTTTTTTGTTTCTACACATTAGATTGGTCAAAACTATTTAGGATAAAAGACCATGTTTGAATCAGGATTATTAAAAGATAAAACCATTATTGTTACAGGCGGAGGTACGGGATTAGGAAAATCCATGGCCACTCGATTTGCCAATTTGGGCGCCAATTTAGTAATCACCAGTCGCCGACAAGATGTAATCGATAAAACAGCAGAAGAACTGCGCCAACATGGTGGCAATGTATTGGCCGTTGCTTGTGATGTGAGAGATCCGGATCAGGTGCAATCCATGGTAGATCAAACAGTGAATGAATTGGGACCTGTGGATATTTTATTAAATAATGCGGCAGGGAATTTTATCAGTCCCACAGAAGATTTGAGCCCCAATGGATTTAAAACGGTAGTGGATATTGTATTGAATGGCACATTCAACTGCACGCAAGCCGTGGGGAAAGTCATGCGTGAAAATAATGGCGGCACCATTTTAAATATTGTGACCACATATGCATGGACAGGATCTGGTTATGTTGTCCCATCTGCCTGTGCGAAAGCAGGCGTATTGGCCATGACAAGATCGTTGGCAGTGGAATGGGCAAAATATGGAATTCGAACTGTAGCGATCGCACCGGGACCATTCCCCACAAAAGGGGCGTGGTCAAGATTGGCGCCACCAGGGTTAGGGATTCAAAAGAAAATGATTAACCGAGTGCCGCTCAAACGAGTGGGTGAACATGAAGAATTAGCGAATCTTGCATCTTATTTGGTGAGTGACCAAGCGGGATATATCAATGGTGAAGTGGTCACGATTGATGGGGGAGAATGGCTCCAAGGCGCGGGTGAAATGAATGAATTAGAAAAAATTCCCAAAGCGGCTTGGAAGTTGCTTCAAATGAAGCGGAAAAAGAAAAAATAGTTAAGAAGTTGATTCCACAATCCATCCTGTAACCGTTTCGCCAATAGACATATACAATATAACGGTGAATAAGATTGCAAGGCCGACCAATCCAAAAGGGGTGACGCGCATTTCGTGAGAATATTTGTCACTGCCGTGAATATTGAGATGCCAAGCCCGAAGCATGGTAATGGCTAAATAGGATAAACCCAATCCAACAACAAAGAATCCTAAAATAATATATTGATCCGTATTGGAGAGATTATAGAGCCACTTGGCAAACTTCAATCCATATCTCCTAACATAGCTGCCCCAAATACACCGGCTGAATCACCCATTTTATTTTTAAGAATCGGCGTGACGACGATATCACTAAATGTGGATGCATAGACTGCTTCTTTTCCTTCATTGTAAAGCAAATCTAGTTTTGACAATCCACCCCCAATAACAATAGCGTCGGGATCTAAAATATCTATCACATTGGCCAGTGCTTTCCCAAAATTATGAATAAAGCTTTCTCTCCATTCAGGGTGGGCTTTATATAAATCTTGATCAATAATATCCGTTACACGATTATATTCGCCAGAAAGAGTTGTCCACTCCTTTTCAAGGGCCGTCCCCGAAATATAAGATTCAGTACATCCCTTGTTGCCGCAATAACAGTCACGCCCATTTTGATATAAAATATGATGACCCCATTCACCACCAATATGATTCGGTCCACGGTGAATTTTTTTATTGATCACAACACCACCGCCACATCCGGTGCCAAGAATGACACCAAATATAACACCGTACTTTTTTGCTGCGCCTAATGTCGCTTCAGCCAAAGCAAAACAATTGGCATCATTTTCTAAGACAACGGGAAGATCTAGAATTGATTCCAAATCCTTTTGGATGGGTTGCCCAATGAGGCAAACCGTATTGCTGTTCTTTAAGGCTCCGGATTGAAAATCGATAGCGCCCGGTGTACAAAGGCCCACTGGCCCTTGAATATCACCGATAGCAATCATTTCTTTGGCGAGTCGGGATATGCGCCCTAAAATAGCATCATATCCTTCTTCACGGCGCGTGGGAACACGTTTTCGTTCTAGCACCTGAAATTGATCATTTATAATTATGGCCTCAATTTTAGTGCCGCCTAAGTCAATGCCAAGTCGATTCAAGGAACCACCTCTTTCAATATGATTTTAAATTCAGATAAGATTGCCGCGGTCGCTCCCCATACTTTGGCACCCTTGAATTTAAAAAATGGAACGGTGGCTTCATACCCCCGAATTTCCCATTTTTCAGATTGAAAATTATCTTCATTTACTAAATCTGCTAATGAAGCTGTAAATAACTTATGGACTTCATTGTCTTGTAGTATTGTTTCCGGCCGTGCATCACACCACCCGATAAAGGGGTGAATCATAAATCCTGTTACCGGGGTGAAAAAGGGTGTAAGTCCACCCACCAATTGAATTAAATCTCTATTAACACCAATTTCTTCTTCTGTTTCACGGATGGCTGTTTCGGGGAGTTGCTCCCCTTTTTCCCATGCGCCGCCGGGGAGTGAAATTTGTCCTTTATGATGTTGAACGGAGTCGGATCGTTCCGTTAGAAAAAAATGGGTTTCCCCATTTTCTGGGAATAAAAGAATCATTACAGCTGCAGGAATTGCATGCGCTTCCGTACTTGGGAATGTGAAGGGCGTATCCGTTTGGACACGAGATATTTGGTGGGCCTTATACCCTGGCAGGGGTTGCCCCAACCGCATGGTCAAGGATTCGATCAATGGTTCAATTGCTGAAAACATGGGCGGAAAAGTTATTTCATTTTATCTAAAACTCCTGCAGGTTTATGCCTACCTATGAAGTACAAACATATCATTTGGGATTGGAATGGGACCTTGCTCGATGACAGGCACTTTTGCATTGATATCATGAACAACGTCCTCCGTCGTCGTGGTATGGATGAAATGACGGAAACATGGTTTTTAGATAATTTTTGTTTTCCTGTAAAAACCTATTATGAAAAGCTCGGTTTTGACTTTGAAAAGGAATCATTTGAAATATCCGGGAGCGAATTCATACACGAATATATGGATCGTATCCATGAGCCGAAATTACACCCGGAAGTGCCGATTGTTTTAGAAGCCATGGATCAATTAGGGTTGGGTCAATCATTATTATCCGCAGCTAGTCAGCCCATGCTAGACGAGATATTGAAAGAACATCATATTCGGTCTTTCTTCATTCGCATTATGGGGCAGGATAACCATTATGCTTACGGGAAGGAAGAGATAGGAAAGCAGTGGGTGAAAGAATTGGATTATGGTCCCCATGAGATTCTATTTGTAGGGGACACACTTCATGATAAGGAAGTGGCGGATGCTATAGGTGCTGATTGTGCATTGGTTTCAAATGGACATGTGAATGAAGCACGTCTTCTACAAACCGGTGCACCGGTATTCACTGGTTTAAAACCATTTTACAATTGGCTGATTAATTCATAATAATGAAGGCGACAAAATGAAAATCTTTTGGAATAATGTAAATTAATTATCTCAATTGCATACGGTCATTTCCTAAATTGTCGATAGAAAATCTATTGAAATAATGGCTTCTTACTTCACAATAAACGTATGTGCCGCCAATATATACGGCAAAGACAATTTTGACTCAAATGTTTTAACCCAGGCATTATTGGGAGAATCTTCCCCGATTTTAGATGAATCAGTACAATGGGTAAAAATCAGGCAGGCTGATGGATATGAAGGATGGATTAATCGATTTTTTGGTGTGATATCAGATAAACTGTATGGGCCCAATTATATGGTTGATGAGTTGACAAGCTTCGTATACGCAGATTCTGAACTATCGCTGCCATCTAGAGAATTGACCTACGGTAATCAGTTAGTTGCAGAAAAATTGGAATTTGGGTGGGAAGTTACCCTTCCCGATGGATCCCGGGGATTTACCCAATGCAAAATGCGAAATAATTTTCCATCACTGGCAAGAGAATCCCTCATCACTCTGACGCGAAAATTTTTGGGGATTCAATATCTTTGGGGAGGAAAATCTCCAAAAGGTTTCGATTGCTCGGGACTTGTTCAAGCCGTATTTAACACCTTTGGCATTTTACTCCCGAGAGACTCTGGCGATCAGTCTGAGTTCTTTATTTCAAACAAAATTGCCAGAAATGATGTCAAGATTGGTGATTTGCATTTCTTTGGTAAACAAAATAAAGTGACCCATATTGCAATTGCATCCTCGAAAAAAAGATATATACACTGTCAAGGGTTTGTTAAAGAAGAATCTTTTGATCGTACTGACCATAATTTTAACGCTGATTTATTGAATACATATTTGCACTCCGTATCGGTAAAAAAGGTTTTCAAAAAAAACTAATCTAAATCATAGGTCTGTTATTTTAAAAAGAATCCGCCAATTGATTATTCTGCTTTGGGTTTTTGCTTGTCTTTCATTTGGGCAGAGCGCGATCAGTGAAATTCAATCAATATCCATATACCCCGGCGACAGGATCACTCTTGATGATAGTAACCGATGTTGTGTAAAAGGCCATAAGAATAATAAAAGAGGAAGTTTCGTGGGAGCATTATTGAGTACATTTTATAAAAAGTTACACAATGATGCATAATCAATATGATTAAACCAAATGCCTTGAAACCAAGCGCAACCATTGGGATCGTAAGCCCATCTTCCTGGATGAATGAATCTGATTTAAAGACAGCCATTTCAGTTTTTGAAGATAAAGGCTATACGCTTATTTTTGGTGAAAGCGTTTTTTTAAAGAAAGATTCATTCGCGGGGACACCTGAACAGAGAGCGAAGGACATTCATAGTATGTTTGCCAACCCGGAGGTTGATGCAATTATTTGTACCCGCGGCGGGTATGGGGCGAACCGTGTTTTGCCATTATTAGATTATGATCTTATCGGGGGAAATCCAAAAATTTTTATGGGATACAGCGACATTACCGGTTATTTATCTTCAATAACGCAGGAGACTGGTCTTGTCACTTTTCATGGCCCCATGCTAGCCACCTTTAAAAAGGGCAATGTACCTTTCAATTTCAAATTGATGGAAAAGACATTATTAGGAAGTAAACAAATTTCTATTCAATCACCATCTGAATTACCGGGAAGAGTTTTGAATCCCGGTAAAGCCAGTGGCCCGCTTTGGGGTGGGAATATGTGTTTATTGGTTAATAGACTAGGCACAAAAGATGAAATAGAAACAAAAGGTGTAATACTCTTTTTAGAAGACATTGATGAATATTTATATGCCTTTGATCGGATGATGGTCCACATGAAGGAAGCGGGAGTATTTGAAAACATAAGTGGGTTAATCATTGGTGAATTGGTTGACATGAAGGATCAGGCTATACCTTTCGGTAAATCAACAGATGAGATTATAATGGATGTTTGTGGCGATTTGAATATTCCCATTATTTCCAACTTCCCTTGTGGGCATGGTGTTTTTCAGGCAACAATGCCTATATCAATTCCTGTGGAAATAGATGCCAATTCAAGCTCTCCCTGTTTATCAATTTTGGAATCACCAGTTAATTAAGGAAATCTTATGCTGAATTACATTTGGTTTGGAATGATGTTCATTGGGGTTGTCGTCGGTGCCCTCACAGGCAATATTGATGCAGTCACTGAAGCAGCTATTGATATGGCAAAAGTTGCGGTCAATCTGGCAATTGGACTCATCGGTATAATGGCCATGTGGCTGGGGATCATGAAAATAGCTGCAGAATCGGGCCTGATTCGTGTCATCGCAAAAGGGTTACGACCAATTACAATTCGATTATTCCCGGATGTACCGGAGGATCACCCTGCGATTGGATCCATTGTATTAAATATGGCAGCCAATATATTGGGTTTGGGTAATGCTGCTACTCCGCTGGGGCTAAAAGCAATGGAAGAGCTCCAGGAACTGAATCCCCAAAAAGAAACGGCGACCAACGCCATGGCCATGTTTTTGGCGCTCAATACGTCCAGTGTGCAATTGATTCTACCCGCAACAGTTGTTGCGCTCATGGGCGCCCATTCCAGCCAAATTTTTATAACAACCATTATCGCTACGGGTATGTCAACTATTGCAGCCATCATTGCTGTCAATGTATTGCAAAAAATGGAACGATTTTCCGTCATTGAAGGGAGTCAGGCATGATGGATTCATTTATTGGTGGCTTGAATGAATTTTCAAAATATATTATCCCATTTTTATTAGTAGGCATTCCATTTTATGGATTGGTGGTAAAAAAAGTGAAAGTGTATGAATCCTTTGTTGAGGGAGCAAAAGATGGATTTACTATTGCTGTAAGGATCATACCATATTTGGTGGCTATTTTAGTTGCGATAGGTATGTTTCGTGCATCAGGGGCATTAGATTTATTACTTAATTATTTATCTCCAGTATTATCTATTATTGGTTTCCCACCGGAAAACTTGCCATTAGCATTAATGCGACCCTTGTCAGGGAGTGGATCATTAGGATTGTTAACTGATCTTGTAAACCAACATGGGCCAGAATCATTGATTGCAAAAATAGGTGCAACCATGTTCGGGTCGACTGAAACAACTTTTTATGTTTTGGCTGTATATTTTGGGTCAGTCGGTATTCGTAAAACGCGACATGCATTGGCTGCGGGTTTGATTGCAGATGCAGTTGGCGTGTTAAGTGCTATTTACGTATGCCGCTTCTTTCTTGGATAAAAGTGTTTCTTAAAAAGATAAACCGAGCGAAAGTCTTTGTACATTTTTCAATCGGCCAAAGGCTGCGTAGGCATAATCAATTTTTATCTGAGTGGCTGATCTACCTATGCGATAATTGACTCCACCACCAAAAGTTAACCCTTCTTCCGTATCCTCTCGGAATAATGTGGTTAATCCGCCGCGAACAAAAAAAGTTTCTGCCATGGCATATTCAAACCCAAGGTTCACCCATTCTGCATTATCATTGGGGTGGAGCGCATCTACAGCGAAACTAAGTCTGGATTTTTCTGTTTGAATTATTTCACCAGCTAAACCGACACGAAAAATAAGGGGGAGGGGAAACGCATCCGTTTCATACATGGCATTGACAAATTCTACATTCCCTTCATTCGTTGGATCAGGATCCACACTGAATTGTTGATCTCTTCCTGTCAATTGCATACCGGAACCATAATTAGCCAGACTTGCACCCAATCGAATATTATTGAATGGGGTAATGAACAAGGCACCCAAGTCTGCTGCAAAGGATGTTGCACTGGCATGCCAAATTTGTTGGCGAATCATTTTTATATTTCCGCCCATAGAAAATTTATCCGTTAGTCTTTTAGCATAGGCTAGAGTTATTGCTAGGTCGTTGGCATCAAAAAATTCTCCAGTCCCATTCGGTTGGGATACAGTTCTAACCTGATCTTCAGGGACAGAAAGGTTGGTCATACTAAAACCAATGACACCCAACTGATTTAAATTGATGGCAAAAGCGGTGTAATTGAAATTGATACCGGAAATCCAATTGGCGTTTACAAAAACAGTTTCCATTTTATGAATGGATGCCAATCCGGCAGGATTCCAGTACATAGCTCCAATATCACCAGACATAGCGGTAAATGCATTCCCCATGGATGACCCTCTTGCATCGGCGCCAATTTTCAAAAACTGGGCTGCCGTTGTGCCTGTTTTTGTAATGGTTTCCGTATTGTCTAATTGACTCCAGAGAATGGAAATCGGTATGAGAATGAAGATCAATCGTTTCATTTAATCACCGCCAATCGTCCGATTTTTTCACCCAGTTTACCAGCGTCCACGTGATAAATATAAACCCCGTATGCGATTGGGAAATTATCTTTGGTGGTCAAATCCCAGAATGCTTGCCCATTATCAAAGGATGATATATGGTCAATTTGTTTTACTAATTCTCCAGAAATGGTATATATCCTGATGGTACATTCATTTGGAAGCTTATCAAAATAGATGCGTCTTGGGCCACGATCTCTTGGGTTTTGTCGATCCAATGGTTCCAAAATATTGGTCACCACATAAGGATTGGGTACCACATGGATATCGTCCAGTGCATTTGATGCAATTTCTTTATCTATAGATGATGCTGAGGTTTGAAATTGATAAATATCATTGGCTTTGAATGGCCGATCTGTGGCTACGTAATAGACATCCCCCTCAATCGGGTGAGTGACATCTCCATTTTTAGGAGGATCAAAATTAATTTGCCATGACACATTGATTCCCGCACCTTCTTCAAGAATCACCACACTTTCGCCAAGATCCCATGTTTTATTTCTGATTTTGTAATCTAACACTGCAATTTTCTTTTTGAAGGGGACTTTCCCCGGTGTGACATCCCAAATCTGAAATGGAGCGGTGGCCGTTCCCAAGGAACTAGTGTCAGCAATATCATTAAACCAACGCACTTCATAATCTGCCGGCCGCATATTGGATTGTTTTCCATCGTAGGGCCCAACCGTCACTTGGTAGTTCCCTTCACTACTTTCAGTCCATTGAGTTTTTTCTAGGTTTAACCCGAGGGCTTTATCTTTCACATAAATTTTAATGCCATCAAATACAGGATTCGATTCTTCATTATTTAACCGTTTACTCTCCCATAATGGATAATGGGTATATTGGATGGTGACCGAATCTCCGCTGGAAATACTAGAATTCAATGTATCTGAAACAACCACTTGCCCTGCCTCAGGGAAAAGGATATAATCTACCCCAGCCGTCATAACCGTTCCATTTTTATCCTTCAAAACAAAACGATCTTTATTTAAACGATTTTTTCGAAGCGTGATGAATACATTAGTTTTTGCCACACGCTTTTCAATCACTGGATTCAGATCTTCAACTGAATATCGAGTTGGATTTGTATCGAATGTAACTTGGAATGTATTGGTATCATCAATAGCCTCGGGGTTCAATACTTCAAGTGCAAAACCACCAGTACCATATCCCGCAATTCGGTTCATAAAAGAGAGTGAATCATAATATGTAATTTGACCAGAGACATAACCGGCAGCCGGGGCACGGGGGATAACTGATCCTGTATTGACATCCAAAAATATCTCGTTGGTCTCCGGATTTAGCGTAATTGTTTTTGAAGATTCGCTTGGACCAATTCCCATCACTTTTGTTCCATGGTCATAAGAAGCGATGGCATAATAATAACGCATCCCATTCATGACGTTATTCGAATCTACGAATGAATGAACTAATCCTGTATTATTTCCCAAATGATAAGAGATACCCCTGCCGGTATATGGAATATCACTAGGCCCTTGATAATCATTAATGAGATCCCATTTGGCCCACCCTCCGGTAACCGTTGTCAATGGCTCGAATAAGAATCGAGATCCATTGATATCGGTGATATTTTGCTGATCTAAAAAGCTAGGGTCTGTACTGCGATAAATAACATATCCTTCAAAGTCATAAGCTTCTGAAATAGGATCCCAAGAGGATTCCGCAATATCATCCCAGTATAGGGTCACCTTTTCATCACCAGGCACAACAGTCAAAGTGGGTTTTTCGGGTGGTTTCGCAAATTGATAATTTGTATCATAAATTTGACGGGCCGTTTTTGCATTTAGAGTCAAGTCATCATAACTATCTCCCACAAGAAGGGCGATAGAAAATCGTCTTGCTTCGCCGGCTTTGAGGGTAAAGCGGCCAGATCCATAGAGGAAAATATTATCACCAGCTACATCTGCATTTAATGAATCGAATTGTCCTGGTGTCATAAAGGTTGAATAGATGTAATCATCTTTTGAAATACGGTTGTTTCCACCGAAATTGGGCGCTGCAAAGCTGGTGAGGCCAATCATATCTGATTCATCTAAGTCTGTCCATTCAAAATTCGGTTCTCCTGGCTGGCGAATATCGAACGCATCCCCTGCTGTGGGGACACCATCATTTTCACCCAGATCACCCGTATTAGGCAATCCGTCAATACCCACATCGTGCTTTTCGGGGTCCCAATCTCCATCATCATCAATACCATTCTCACGACTTTCATCGATCATCCCATCCCCATCATTATCTGTGCCGTCATGAGGATCACCGGGACTTTCTAAAAAGATATAACCAAAATAACCCGGTTTGCGGCCTGCCACATCAGATTTCCCATCCTCATCCCAAGCATAGACCATATTCAAATCGCGATCGAAATAGGATAGATCATCCTGCCAATTGGACGGACCGCCAATATGGGGATCCCCCCACATACCAAAGACCACTTCATTTAAATCTTTTGTACTTTTATTGGTCACTTTATAGATAAGGAATATCACATCTTCGGCCAAAGGGTTAGACCATTGGTAATAGCGAGATTCGATTTCTATTCCTAGGCCCATTCGGGTGGAGTCATTCGGGAAAGGATAATATTTGAATTCTTGGTTTGATCTGTCATCTACCACAAAAAATGATTCCAAATCTGCATTAGAAGATCCCTGTCGTAGGGCACCTGGCCAAACATATCGTTTTAAATTTGGATTGTACCATCCTTCTGGCCAACTGTCCGGTTTACCGTCTCCATCCCGATCCACATCATTAGAGGTGGGAATACGGGTACTGTTGGGATCACCGTATGGTACCCCCTGAACATTGTAGGCTAGCGGTTCCCATCCCCAAAACGTTTTACCATCAGGTGAAACCTCGCCTCCGAGTGAGACTAATCCATCGCTAATTACCTTCGCCACCCAAACCGGATTTCCATCATTATCTAATACAGGGTTACCATCTTTATCCTTTTTTATAAATGCATCTTGATGGCTTCCTGCGGGGACAACAACCTCAGCGCCAATAAATGGTCCAAACTCATATCCATAGCCCAAACCCTCCCAAACGATATCAGTGACACGGTTCCCCGGGCTAGAGATTGATCCAAAATTCCAAATTTCTGTGGTGATTTTATTTCCGTTTAAAATGGCTTTTTGCCGGCGAAGAATTTCATCGTTTGCCGTGGCTCGTTTGGCGCGGATCTTATCTCGCCATTGATAAAAATATTCATGATCTATTGCACGCCATGTTTTTTCTGGGCCAGAAATTTTCCATTCTTTTGAAAATCGCTGAGGTTTATTCTGAGCCGTTAGACTCGTAATGAGTAAGATACTCGCAATAGTATATTGTATCATTTTTTTCATTAAAAATCCAAAGAGACGCCGATGTTTACAGATCGAGGCGCTGTATAATAATGTGGACGGATTTGATATTCAGACCATGTATGAACCCCCGGTTCACCATAATGGTCTTTGAATCCTTGGGTTTCCTGAGTGGATTGAAATACATAGGTATAACCAGCCCGGCCCGTATCATTAAACACATATCGTTCATTTCGCCGATCGAGGAGATTGTACACCTTGGCATAAACCATATAATCAAACTTTCCAATTTTGAAATTTTTATGGATACGCAGATCCACACGCCATTGCCAGGGTTTGCGGCCACTATTGGGCTGGGGGACATAATTAGCGTCAGGGATGTTGGGTGTATAGGGCCAACCACTAGAGAGTTTGCTGATGAGGCCAACATTCCAATTTCTTGGGTCTCCAATGGATACATTCATATTTAAAATATGACGTTGATCCCACGCAAGGGGGACGATTCGTTTTTCTTCCTCTTCGCCGGATAATGCATTATAGTAAAATGACCCTGATGTAACGCTGTTACCCTCCGTAACTTGATATGTATAGTCTAGGAATGCGGATAGACGTGTAACCTTATCATATCGTTTGGTAAGGCTAAAAGTATAACCTTTCACATTGCCATAATCTTTATTCATATAAATGGCATAATTAGATGGGCCATATTTTTCTGATTCATACCGTATTGATTGCAGAGCCAAAAGATCGCGGATATCTTTATAAAAAGCACTCATTTCAATGGCCATGACCATTCCGATTTGCTGTTGAAGTCCAAATTCATAAAGGACAGTTTTTTCCGGTTTTAGATCCGCATAGCCAAGGGTGGGTGCAAGACCAGCGCCAAAAATACTTTTTTTATACATTCGTCTCAGCGTTGGCATCTGGTAAAAGTGACCATAAGAAAAATGAAGGATTCCCTTATCGGTGATGGGAAAAGCCACACCAATTCGAGGTGATATCATGGTTTTGGTGGATGCTTTTTTCTTTTCACCTTCTGGATCAAGAAAATTGGTTATATAGTTCTCGTCCGGATCAAATTGGTCATACCGAATACCCACATTGGTAATGAAATGATCATATTCAATTTTATCTTGAATGTATCCGGAGAAAAATGTGGCTGAATTTTCGTAATGGTTATGGGAAGGGGAATCATTCACCGGCAATATGGTAGGGACTTTATATACTTGATTGTCATACAATACGGCAAAATTTCTCTCATCTAAATTATCTTTTCTAAAATTAATACCTGCTTTTAATTCATGGCGATTTGTCACTTGACTGGTAAAATCAAATTTGAAAGCAAATGAGTTGGACTTTCGATATGATTGGCCACGATTAGATCCACCAAATGAAAATGTGGATGAGGCGGGAGATCCTTTAATTCTAGATGTAGGTACATATTCAAAATTATTTAGAACCCAATACTTACCCCCATCTTCATAATGGTTATGGAGGACATATTGGCCTGTGCCGAATCGACTCGCATCATCTTCATGGACAGATGAACTTAAGTCAATAGGTTTAAACTGATAGCCCATAAAATCCGTGTTTGAGAATGAGAGGTTTGCCTCATAAAAACTACGCTTCCCTAATGCATGATTCAGCTTCAATGAAATATTATTATTGGCAGATTCTGAAGTAGAAGTGCCATCCGGGTTATATTTATAATAATGGGAATAAGACTTAGATTTTCCCCCGGAATGAATCATCTGAAGAGATATTTTCATTAATGGAGAAATTCGATAGGTGAATTTTCCCATAAGATTAAGATTGTTACGCGGTGCCATTGAGACATAAGTGCTATCACCATTCATTTCTATATACCAATTATTCGCATCCCTAAAGTCAGCTGAGTCACCAATGGTATGCTCTCGAATACCATAATAATACCCTTCACTATTACTATAGCGACCACTAATATTGAATGTGAACTTTCCCGCTTGGGCCATAAATGGCATGGGACCATTTACTGACCCTTCAATCACTTGATTGGTGCCTAAGCTAAATTGATCAATATTTGTAAAAATTTGACTATCGTTTGAGTGATGATCTCCTGTCTGGACCGACACACTACCATGATAATCTTTTCCGCCGTCTTTCACTTGTAAATTAACGATACCACTCATAGCGTTTCCATATTCAGCATTAAACGCACCGGAAACCACTTTCATTTCTTCTAAGGCTTTATTGGAAATACTTACAGCCAAGCCATTGGTAAAAAATGGATTGGCAACAGAAACACCGTCAATGTAATAACCCACCTCGTTCGAACGGCCTCCACGAATATGAAGTTCGCCGCCAGCCCCTTGGTTCACACCCGCTTGGGTGGTTAATACTCCCAAAAAAGTTTCAACCGGCATTATATTGATTTCATCAGAGGTGGTCACTTTTTGGGAGGCAGTTAAATCTTTTTGAATAAGAGGCCGATCTGCAATAACTGTAACCTCCTCACCTTCAATAACCGCTTCTTTCATTTGGATATTTCGTTGGGTGGTTCGATCTAAACTCACTCGAATATTTTCAATACGATGGGATGCATATCCAATATATGAGGCCCTAAGTGTATAATCACCTGGGGGTATATTTAAAATGATATATTCACCAAACTGATCTGTAGCAGCACCGAATGGTGTGTCATCTAAAAATACGTTAACTCCTGCCAACGGATCACCTGATTTGGCATCAGTTACCTTTCCGGATACCTTTCCTGTATTGGCAGCGCCAAATGAAATTAGTATTATAAAGGTCATCAGCCACTTATTATAGGGTTTATAAATTGTTGTATTTCCTTTGATTGTTAGCATAAAAAATAGGATTACTTCACCCGAAATTTAAAAGAAAAAATGTAACTATATTTTTAAAAATTTTACATTGTGTTTACATTATAATTATGTTTATACTTAACACCACGAAATTATAGAATGGATAACAAGGAGAACAATTATGAAAAAAATCGCTAGTGTAGTCCTGATACTCTGTACAACATTATTATTTGGACAGGGGACATTTAGTAACCATAGTATTTTTTATAAAGCAAAGGGGGATACAAACCAATGGGACTCAAGTTCTGGTCCACGAGGAGTTTGGAGTGGTACTGACTTGGATAAAGATGGCCGAATGGAAATTTGGGCGACTGATTATGCCAATGGTGGAAAGGTTCACGCATTTGAATGGTATTATGGTGATACCCTTGTGCATGTTTGGTCTTCTCCCAACTCTAATTCAGCATATTCATCTGGCACAAGATGGCTTCAAACAGGTGATTTAGATGGTGATGGATTGGGTGAGGTTGTATTCTTTAGTGGAAGATATAATAATTCTGACACAACCGCAGGTCTCCATGTGTATGAATGGGATGGTACAACTGATAACGGATATTCTACTCATTGGTTTAGAAACCTACATACTGCATTTGCGGATACGATGAGTGAAGTCAGAGTAGAACATTTTACAATAAATGATATTGATGGAGATGGCACTCAAGAAATTATTTGGGCTAATAATGGTCCTTCAAATCCAGCATTCGGGACAACCTCTACAGCCCACTCTGCGTATTCTGGCGATCGATTTGTAATTGCATCTGTGAGTGGCGATATTGGTGTATTGCCTCAATTGGTGGAAGAATATGCCATGTCCCCAAGGGATGTTGATAAGGATGGTGCCAGAGAGAATGCAGTGGGTGGTGGTAGTCCACAAGGTGTTGTTGTTGCAGATATGGATGGGGATGGCAAAAAAGAAGCCGTGTGTTTCTCGTGGAATAATTTAGCTGTTTTTGTCATCGAAGCGACGGGTGCGGATACATATACATTGGGTGATACATCCTATGTGAAATTGGCAGATAAGGATGATTGGACCTTAGCACCAACTGTCGCTGATGCGGATAAAGATGGTAAAGATGAGGTATATGTCGGTGGATTCTATGACAAACAATTTTTCATCGTCGCAGATACGGATGGAGATGCAAATAAGTTAGCAGCATCTGAAACAGCCGTATTGGATTCAGCATTCGGTTATGCCTTAGGTGCCTCTGCTAGTAATAATGCTTTTGGGGACCCGGGTATTTTCTTTGGTTATGGAAAAGGTACGGCCATGTTCCAGTTTACCGGAACGGGGAGTGTCCTTGACTCCGCAAACTGGACACGTACAAACTTTACTGTGGATTCAACCCAAACGGGTGGCCCAAATAAAATGTTTGCGGGGTCAAACTTAGATCGAGATTCATTTGGCGAAGTCATTTTGGCTTATCAGGGTATTTCAGATAGCTTATATGCTGGAACAGATTCGGCTAAAGCAAATCCAGACCGTGTATTTTTACGGGTATTGGAATACAGCACAAAGAGTACAGATTTGAGTGTGAAAGATGTCGTTCTAATTACACCGGATGATTTTAAACTGAATCAAAATTATCCAAATCCATTTAATCCAACCACAACAATTGAATATTCGTTACCAATTGCAAGTACAGTAACCATATCCATTTATAATGTGATGGGTCAAGAAGTTGCTACCATTCTGCCATTGCAGGATAAGCCAGCGGGCACCTACCGGGTAAATTGGAATGGCTTGGATCGTAGTGGAAATCAGGTTGCCAGTGGCACCTATTTCTATTCCATGCGATTTGGTAATTTTACAAAAACAAAACAAATGACGTTCATGAAATGAACGATCCACTTGCGTGATAAAAAGCCCTGTCTCGTTTACCGAGATGGGGCTTTTTTTTATCTAATAACTAATTCTAAACATCGGGGGTTCGTATAACATGTATAAATTCACATATTATCAATGAAGAAATATTTTAAAATTCTGTTATCCATATGGTTCGTAAGCTTGGTCCAAGGCCAATTTTTAGATGCTGTACGTATAATTGAATTTGATAATCCTACCCAAAGAACCAGAACATCCTCTGGATTTGTTCAAAAAGGAGGTGCGCCGCGAATACCCGAAAAATTGAACATTGAAGGTGCGGCATTACGATTCTCAGGCGATACTACGGCTGCAATAACCATTCAATTTTTGAAATCAAATGGGGAATGGTCAACACCTCAATTGGCCAAGATATTTACTGAACCCAATAGCGATCGTTTTATTGCTTCAGTATTGGATCCAACGCTTCAAGACATTCAAGCTATTCGTTACGAAATTAATTCTAATAATCCCGCCCATTTTCTAAAGGGGGGTGTCTTTGAAAAAATTGATGAAAAATTATCAGATCAAATTCGGCCTAAATTAAAAAGGAATCCTTTGGGTGTAGACAAACCTAAGGTAATCCCTCGAAGTGAATGGAATGCGCGAGACCCTAAATACAGTTATTCAAACCATCCTTATTTTGACAAAATGACATTGCATCATGCAGCTGGGTGGGCCGCCAGATCATTGGATGAGGGGAAAGCGGCAGTGAAAGCCATCCAAGAATTTCATCAAGATGGTCGAGGTTGGAGTGACATCGGTTATCATTTTGTCGTCGATATGGCCGGTAACATTTATCAAGGCCGACCTGAGACTGTGCTTGGTGCGCATGTCGGTGGCGCCAATACGGGGAATATCGGTGTTTGTATCTTGGGATGCTACCATCCACCTGAAACCAATTGGACATGTCTGGATGAAATGACATATGAAACCGAAAAATCATTAGTTCATCTTTATGCGTGGATTAGTGATACATATGGTATTAATGCCACTTTGTTAAAGGGGCACCGGGATTATTTTGGGACCACTTCTTGTCCTGGCGATAACGTATGGCCTATGTTACCCCAATTGCGAGCGGATATTACTCTCTTTATTCAGTATGGCGAACAACCCACACGATTTGCCTTATTTCAGAATTATCCAAATCCATTTAATTCATCCACCACATTACATTATGATTTACCTGAACCGGCGGAAGTTAGAATTGCCATTTATGATATATTGGGTCGCGAGGTAAAATTATTGGTAAGCACGACCCAACATTATGGATATAAGCAGATTGTGTGGAACGGTAAAGATGATTCGGGGGCTCTAGTATCCCCCGGGATATATTTTTTTAAAGCGGAACTAGGACCGCTGACAGAAACAAAGAAAATGGTTTTACTAAAGTAACTTATACCGGGTTGAAGTTTTTAACCCCAACAGTCCCATAACGAGGAATAATACTTTATACACATGTTCATGGATGGCAAAAAGGTAAGCGAGCCAACTCCAGCCATTTATGATCAATATCATCCCTAAGTATAATACGGCAAATAAAGCCAAATGATAATAGGTCATGATGCGAATCATTCGATCAAATTTTGAAGTGAGGAATAATCCCAAAGTAAGCCAAAACCATCCGTTGAAAGGTAGTTCAAACTTTGTTTTTGGGAAGTGTCCTGCAATTTCAATTTGATCTGCATCCGTACTGACAATAGCAATATCAGTCGTTCCTGAAAGCTGCGACTCAAAGTGAGGTGCAACCCACTTATGAATGATAATGGATTGTGTTGGACGAATGATTCCAATATACAGGAATGAAATTCCTGCCATAATAATGATCAATCGTTTGATAATAAATCTTGATCGCTTATGGTTGTCCATAAATACCAGAGGGTGAGCACAATCGGGTAAAAAATAAAGTAAGAACTATAGGTGTGCACCTGCTCCCACCAAGATGGAATGTAGTAGATAGAAAGGGCAAAGATCATAATTCGAAAAACATTTGCTACAAAAAGAAGCAGGATGCCTCCGGCTAAAAATCCCATTCGTTTATTCAATGGTCCACCGGGATAGGCAATAATGAATCCCATGTAGAGGCCAATCAATTCAAGTCCATTGCATCCATTTTGGATTTCTACACCATTGGTACCGGTGATGGCCAAGATACGGGTATCAGAATAAATCTCGTACCCAAACATATTTAAAATGGATCCTGCCAGATTCACGCCGGTAATACTTAAGAATGTATCCAATCGGCCATCAGGTAGGAGATAATAATCATATAAAATATACCATACCACATAGACGGCACCTGCGGTAATCAAGAAGCGAGTGAGCGGGGAAACCTCCTTTATGCGTGTCTGAATATCCATGATAGAGGATTAGTTTACGGGATGAATGAATCTAGGGGCAACAAAATAGTCCTGTGAATATCCTTGCCGAAAAGTTTCTGAAACCCTAAAGTCTCCTCCAATATTTTCAAATCATGAGGAGGTTAAATTGAAATTCATGAAAAAATATTCATTAATGATTTTAATCAGTATGGGCAGTATATGGGCCCAGCAGACCATTATCCATGCGGGCAGGCTATTGGATGGTACATCCAAGAAAGCGGTATCGAAACGATCCATCCTTATTGAAGATGGAAAAATCGTCGATGTGGTAAAAGGATATAAAAAGGGTAAATCCGATGACACGATTATCGATTTAAAAGAGGCCACTGTAATGCCCGGGTGGATTGACCTTCACGTTCACTTATCAGGAGAAATGAATCCCAAAGCATACGGCGAAGATTTCTACATGAATATCGAGGATGTAGCCTATCGTGCGGTGCCGTGGGTAGAAGAAACGCTTATGGCCGGATTCACGACCGTACGGGATTTGGGTGGCGAAGTGATGCTATCTACCCGCAATGCCATTAAAGCAGGCTATATAAAAGGGCCTCGTATTTATTCAGCTGGGAGATCATTGGGGACCACGGGTGGCCATGCAGACCCTACCAGTGGATTAAACCGAAAATTAATGGGTGACCCCGGTCCATTAGAAGGTGTGGTGAATGGAACAGATGATGCAAGAAAAGCCGTCCGCCAACGTTATAAAGATGGATCCGATTTGGTAAAAATCACGGCCACAGGGGGCGTATTAAGCGTGGCGAAAAATGGTCAGAACCCCCAATTCACTGAAGAAGAAATTAAGGAAGTGGTAAAGACTGCATCCGAATATGAAATGTTTGTAGCGGCCCATGCTCACGGTGTTGAAGGTATGCAGCGCGCCATCCGTGCCGGTGTAAGGACTATTGAGCACGGTACACTAATGGATAAGGAAACGGCAAGGCTCATGGTGAAGCATGGCACTTATTATGTGCCCACCATTAGTGCAGGTGAATTTGTATATGAAAAGGCAAAAAATCCCGGTTATTTCCCTGAAATTATTCGGCCAAAAGCATTGGCAATTGGTCCGGTGATAAAAGAAACGGTTGGTATGGCTTATAAAACAGGGGTCAAAATTGCTTTTGGTACAGACTCTGGTGTTTCGCCCCATGGAGACAATGCAGACGAATTCCGCTTCATGGTTGAAGCAGGGATGAAGCCCATTGATGTGATTAATTCAGCTACATCCGTAGCGGCAGAAGCATTAGGTGCTGATGATTTGGGTCAGATCAAAAAAGGGATGAAAGCTGATATCGTGGCTGTCCCTGGAGATCCATTAAAAGATATTACTGTAACAAAAAATGTTAATTTTGTTATGAAAGGCGGCGTGGTTTATAAATAACCACAATTAGATATAAATAAAAAAAAGGGGCAGATTTTCTGCCCCTTTTTTTATTTCATAAATTTATATGGTGGAAATTTCCCCATAACGGTTCGGAACGGTCCACGAAATTCTCGAGACCTTGCACTAGGCGTCTTGGTGAACTCCAAAGCCCAGACCATTTTATATTCTTCAAGGCTGCCATGGTCTAATCCAAATTCCCATTCGACCCATTCGTGGCAATGGGCATCCCCTTGACACAAATCATACTCGTTGGTGAGTTTTAGCATCCCATTTTCCAATGTATAGGTGTATGCAATTTGATACATCCAAGTCCCTTGTCCGGCACCGGGTCCATCACCTGTCCAAACGTCGTCATAACGGTAGGTAACAAATAGCGTATCTCCATCTAATTCCCATTCAGCCACTGTGGAATCCGTATAGGTATGATATACATCGGATGAATCATATTGACCCTCCCAAGTAAACACTTCTACCCAACGGCCGTCATCTTCAATATGGATGGCCCAAGAACCAAAGTCCCAAGATGTGTCTCCTGTATACGAAAAAATTTCTGTAGGTGTATTTGCAGGAATGTGAATGGTGGCATGTGTCATTTCACCTCCGATGGTAATAGAGTTGGTATCACCGATAGTTTGACTGGGAATCGTCAATGTTATTCCATCAAAGGTAAAATCAATTTCTTCTCGAATTTCATAATAGTCATTGTTGGAATTATAAACTGAAATGAAATCGGAATGCCACCAACCACCCATTGTATCATATGCCCCTGTACTGTCATTATACCAAATATTGACGGAGTCTTGATATTCATGGGAATAATTATCTACATATCCATACACATAAGTACTTTGATCGGTTTCGTGGACATTGTACCAATTATAATTGGTAAACGAGATTGACGCCTGACCTGAATTTTGATCATACCATCCTCGCATGAAATTAATTTCTGCTTCACTATCACCTGAAACTGTTATGCTGCCAATGGCATTAGCAGTTCGATCAACCAATTCTTGATCGGAATTGGTGGTAATAACCATGGAATAATTCCATGCATTTAAACTATGCCCGGCCACATCATCAACTGATTGTCCTGCTGTGTGGCGGTTTAATGCTTGTGGCATGTACCAAGTACCCATAATTTGATCTTCCATGGATACCTCTTTTTCGCAGGATAGGAGTCCAATGGCAAATAAGACAAATAATAAATGTTTAATTTTCATAAGTTTGCTCTTCATATTATGATTACAGTAAAAATTACACATAAAATTAGGTATAATGCTGTAACGGGAATTTGGCTGATATTTATTAATAATTGATACCTATCATGGGGATTTGGATTCATTTAGACAATGGTTTCAGGGGAATTGTAGATTGCCCTGTTTATTACATATGATCGAAGGAAAAATGATGATTAAAAACATAAGCATTCTACTTGTCTTCACCCTTTTCGGATGTGAAAAGAAATCAATATCCACATCTGATCTCGCTTCAGCAGAAAAAATAATGGGGCTTGAATTTACCCAATCTGAACGGGATTCTCTGTTGGGGACCGTAGAAAACCGACGCAATCAATATGAAAAACTTCGTTCGTTGGATTTGACTAATGATGTGGCATTTCCGTTATATTATAATCCTCACCCGCCGGGGATGAACCCGCCAAAGGGTAGAGACCGATTCAATTTTAATGACGAAAAAACCGCAATGCCGGAGAATATCGAAGCGTGCGCATTTTTGACAGTTCCTCAATTGGCCTATCTTATTCGAACCCAACAAGTATCCTCAGAAGCACTGACCCGAATGTATATCGACCGGTTGAAAAAGCACGGTCCTGAATTAGAATGTGTCATTACCATTACCGAAGATTTGGCGATTAAACAGGCCCGTAAAGCGGATATGGAAATTGCCCGAGGAAAGTACCGAGGGCTACTCCATGGCATCCCTTGGGGTGCAAAAGATTTATTGGCTGTTCCCGGCTATAAGACGACCTGGGGAGCCATGTCCTACAAAGATCAAGTGCTGAATGAAAAGGCCACCGTGGTTGAAAAATTAGAAGAAGCGGGCGCTGTGTTGGTTGCAAAGTTGACCTTAGGCGCATTGGCATGGGGTGATGTATGGTATGGTGGTAAGACAAAAAATCCATGGAATTTAGAACAGGGCTCCAGTGGATCATCTGCCGGTCCCGGTTCAGCAACAGCGGCAGGATTGGTTGGGTTTTCTATTGGTTCTGAAACGTGGGGTTCTATCGTGTCTCCAGCCACACGAAACGGTGTGACGGGCCATCGGCCTTCTTTCGGTACGGTAAGCCGTGCGGGCGCCATGGCACTGAGTTGGACCATGGATAAACTGGGTCCCATGACACGTTCGGTTGAAGGAGCAGCAATCGTTTTTGAAACCATCCGAGGTACGGATGAAAAAGATCGATCAGTGGTGGATGTGCCTTTTCAATACCCATTACCGAATAGAATCAAAAATCTACGCGTGGGATATATTGCTTCCGCATTTTCAGATTCGGTTGTGTCAGAAAACGACAAAGCAAGCTTTGAAAAATTAAAATCGATGGGATTTGAACTCATCCCAATCGAACTACCGGCGTTTCCGTCTTATTCCATCTCTTTTGTCCTTCAAGCTGAAGCTGCTGCCGCATTTGATGAATTGACCCGATCCAATCGAGATGATGAATTGGTCAGACAGATCAAAAATGCTTGGCCCAATGTTTTTCGAGAAGCGCGCTTTATTCCCGCAGTAGAATACATTAATGCCAATCGGGCTCGAACATTATTAATTCAAAAAATGACGGAATTAATGGAGACGATTGATGTATATGTGGTGCCGTCCTTTTATGGTGATAATCTATTGCGCACCAATTTAACGGGGCATCCCTGTGTAGTTGTCCCTAATGGATTTAATGATAAAGGATCGCCCACCAGTATCAGTTTTATTGGCGATCTTTATGAAGATGGGAATGTATTGGCAGTGGCCAAGGCATACCAAGAAGCCACCGACTGGCATAAACAATATCCACCTAAGTTTGATGTGAAGCAATAAAATAAATTGAAAATCAATAATAATATATCGAAAAACAATAAATAATATTTGCCCACTGATCTTATTCAATTTATATTTGCGTCCCTATTATGGGAATAAAAACCAATTTTTAACAATTTCCAAATATGAGAGTCGAATATTCAACGATTAAGTTGAATGAAGGATTTGCGGGGGAAATTTTAGAAGGAAATCAAATGCGAAAAATTATTGTAATTACTTTGATGGTCATGGCCACGGGTGTGTTTGCCCAGCGGGGGGGTGGTCATCGTGGCGGGATGCGCCAACGCCAAATGGATCCAAACAAAGTACCCAAAATCGGCGTAGTTTATGGTACAGTGGTGGATTCAACATCAGGAACGCCAATTCCTTATGCATCCGTTGCCATTATAAACCAGCGCAGCAGCACCATCATGACCGGCGGTATCACGAATGATGAAGGGAAATTCCACATTAAAGAAATTCCATTGGGCCGTCATAAGGTGGTTGTTGAATATATTGGATACGCCAAACAGGAATTAGGTCCATTTACTTTTTTACCATTAGGCGATAACAAAACTGAACACAATCTTGAAACAATTTCTCTTGTTCAGACCACGCTTCAAATGGCTGGTGTGGATGTTGAAGGAGAGCGCCCTTTATTTGTCCAAACTGCAGAAAAACGTATTTTTAATGTTTCTAAGAATTCCCTTTCAACCGGTGGAAACGCAATAGATGCTCTAAGGCAAGTTCCTGGTGTTGAGGTGGATCAAGATGATAATGTTAGTTTGAGGGGAAGCACACAAGTAAATCTCATGATTGATGGGAAACCCTCCAGCATTGCAGGCGGGGATATCAAATCTCTCCTCCAAAGTATTCCTTCAGCCAATATCGCGGACATTGAAGTAATGACCAATCCAGGTGCTAAATATGACCCAGAAGGTATGGCTGGTATAATTAACATTGTTCTGAAAGAAAACAAATTTGCGGGTCTCAATGGTAATATTAATACTGGGGGTGATTCTCAAGGCGGCTCAAATCTTTCTGGGCAGATAAATTATCGTACAACCAGCTATAATTCTTTTATAAACCTCGGTATGAATGACCGAAAAAGAATTTCAGACGGCTCAAATATGAGATGGCAGGAATTCCCAAATTTTAAAAACGAAATAAATCAGATATCTAATTCTAATTCAGGTGGCCCTAATCTTTTCATAAAATCAGGATTTGAATACTTTATTGATTCTAAACAGTCACTTGGAGTTTCTGCTACCGTTAGTAATGGTGATCGTAATAGTGATAATGACACCTATACAACAGATTCTGGGCCTGGAGATAAAAAGTATATTCGCTTTGCTACAACGGGAAGTGATCGTAATGGGTATGATATAAATCTTAATTATGATAAGAAATATGAAGATCCTAAACACAAACTCACATCATTTTTTAGGTTTTCCGATGGTTTGAACGATGGTTTGAACGAATATTATAATAGTGATAATGGTGGTGCAGATTTTGTGGGGATGAATAAAGCAAAAAATGGAGATGAAGGTACAAGCTCTGGTTATGATTTTAAACTCGACTATGTTCATCCTTTTGAAAATAAATCTAAACTAGAAGTTGGTTTAGCAAGTAAATCTACAGATAGAGGTGACACTCAGATAGCAGAAATATTTGATGAAGCAACAAATCAGTATGTATCTGATCGATCATTCAGCAATGAGTTCATTTATAATGAAACTGTTCATGCTGCTTATTTACAATATTCAAGGAACATATGGTTATTTGGTATAAATGCGGGTGGTAGATATGAAATGGTTGATATGTTATCTGAGCTAAAGACTACAAATGAGAGGTTTGAAAACCCTTATTCAAGTTTTTACCCAAGTTTAAGTGTGACCTTTGGTGCACCGCAATTGGTTCAGATACAAACGAGCTATTCTAAGAGAGTAAATCGACCTCGCTCAAGAATGCTCAACCCATTTAGTTCCAGGCAAGATGAAAGAAACCTAAGGATTGGCAATCCATTTCTCAAACCCGAATACACAGATTCCTATGAAATTAACTTTAGCAGATTTTCAAGAGGATTATCTCTATCACTGGGAGGATATTATCGCTATACAACGGATAAAATGACCCGATTTAAGGAAGTCAGAGAAGATGGTGTATCTATTGCAACGTATAAGAATCTTGAAGAACAAAATACCAGGGGAATAGATTATTCTATTGTTGGGTCTCTTGGACAAAAACTCAGACTAATGTTCTCCGGTAGTGTTTATTGGGATGAAATAAACTCGGAATTATTTGGTTCTGACTATGATAAAACAGCTCAAGGGCAACGTTTGAGATTAACAACCATGTGGAATATTAATCCGACAACAGAATTCATGTTTTTCATGTTTTACATGCCTGGGAGAGACATCGCTATCGGTAAAATGGATGCAATGAGTTTCTCATCCATGTCAGTGAAAAAGAAGTTTATGGATAACCGTCTTAACCTTACGCTTAACCTTGGAGATCCCTTTGGACTATCAGGGTTTGGGTTTGAATCATGGGGAGATCTAGATGAGGATGGCGTTCGAGATTGGTATCAGGACTCCAACCGCAATTGGAATAGCCAATCAATTCGGTTGACCCTTGAATACCGCTTTGGAAAAATGGAAGATCGAAGCCGTTTTAGTCGCCAGCGTCGAGGAGAAGGAATGCAAATGGAAGAGGGTGCTGGAGAGATTTTTTAAATATTCGATTTTTGTAGAGACATCCCGATAAATCGGGATGTCTCTACACCTAGTTTAGTTCTAAATTATATTAGCTTATAAGGAATCAATATGAATTGGATGATATATGGCGCCAATGGTTATACTGGCCGATTGGTAGTTGATGAAGCAATCAAAAGGGGATTAACACCAATACTTGCCGGCCGATCAGAATCGGTTAAAGCCTTCGCAGAAGAAAAAGGGTTAAAGGCAAAAGTATTTGATCTGTCTTCAATAAATACAATTACTGAATATCTTTCTGGCGTTTCTGTAATGGCTAACTGTGCGGGTCCATTTTCCCAAACAGCAAAACCCATGATGGAAGCCTGTATAAAATCTAAAACCCATTACCTAGACATAACCGGTGAAATAGCTGTTTATGAATTGGGCTTTAGTTTGGACGAAGAAGCCAAAAATGCAGGCATTGTTATTTGCCCCGGTGTAGGTTTTGATGTTATTCCCACTGATTGTTTATCAGTATTGCTTAAAGAAAAAATGCCCGATGCTACTCACTTAACTTTAGGTTTTGCCAGCAATGGATCCAAACCGAGCAAAGGAACAGCTAAAACTGCGGCTGAAGGTATGTCTAAAGGTGGCAGGATTCGTATTAATGGTGAATTGAAACAAGTCCCAATTGCATTTAAAGAGCGAAAAATTGATTATGGCTTTGGTGAAATCAATGCCATTACCATTCCTTGGGGTGATGTTTACACGGCCTACCATAGTACGGGCATTCCCAATATAGAAGTATATTATCCAGTTTCATCCGAAGGAGCACAGAAACTAAGGAAACGTCAAAAATATATGAAGTTGATGAAGTATAATTTTGTTAAGAATTTTGTTTTAAATAGAATTGAAAAAACTTGGGTGCCAAATACTGATGAAGAGCGCGCAAAAACAAAATCCTTCATTTGGGGTGAAGTTAGAAATGAAAATGGGAATGCAATTCAAGGGCGATTCACAACAGCAAATGGTTATGACCTCACTGCATCAGGTACAATTGAAGCTTCACAATATTTATTAGGCGATCATCGACAGTCAGGCTATTTCACTCCGAGCAAATTAATTGGGAAAGAGTTGGTTGAAAAAATGCCTGGATTTTCTGGAATAGAATATAATTAAGCTCCCCATTAATAATATATTCAAGTGCATTCTGAGTACTATTGGTCTATTATTGACCTACTTATTATTCTGGCCTGTAGGTGTAGATCCGGCGGTGTGGACTTCCCAGCCCGCACCAGCTATGAAGGGCAAATTTGAGCCCAATGAATATTTGGCCGATACAGAAATTCTCGGACTGAATGATGGCATTGGTCCGGAAGATATAGCTGTGGATGAAGCCGGCAATATGTATGCCGGATATGAAGATGGCCGTATTGTTTTGTATGATGTTGATGGGAAAAATCAGGGTGTATTTGTGAATACAAATGGACGTCCCTTGGGCCTGGCTTTCGATGCCAAAAACAATCTGATTATTGCAGATGCCAATAAGGGGCTTCTTTCTGCGGATCCTAATGGCAACTTGAAGTCACTAACTACAGAAGCCCATGGTATTCCTTTTGCCTTTACCGATGATGTTGATATTGGTCCAGACGGAATAATTTATTTTACAGATGCATCATCAAAATATAATATCGATAATTATCGTCTGGATTTGATGGAACATAGGCCTTGGGGACGCCTCCTCAGTTATAGTCCTAAATCAGGTATAACCGGTTCTTTGTTGGGGGGCTTATATTTTGCTAATGGTGTAGCAGTCAGCCCTGATGGAAGCTATGTTCTGGTGAATGAAACTTCAAATTATCAGGTAAGGAAATATTGGCTTAAAGGACAGCAAGCTGGTCAATCCGAAATCATTATTAATAATCTTCCCGGCTTCCCTGATGGTATATCCTCTAATGGGAAAGGTATCTACTGGATTGCACTGCCAGCATTACGGAAGTCGATAGTTGATTATTGTGCTGATAAACCTTTTTTAAGGAAAATCATATTGCGCTTACCTGAGTGGTTACAACCATCACCAGACCGCCACGGGTTCATACTGGGTATCGATGGCAATGGGAAAGTGATTCATAACCTTCAATATCCATCTCCAGATTCTTTTTCTCCCATTACTAGTGTAGAAGAGAAAGGTGGTTTCTTGTATTTGGGAAGCTTGACCTACCCAGGATTTGCTCGAATTTCTGCTCCCCAATAATTCCGACCATTATAAACACGGTTTTATTCACCTTGAATTCGCCGATTGATTCATGGGCGAACTGGAATTATTTTTGAAAGAGTAGAAAGGTCTATTTTATGAGAATTGCACTTATTCAACAGCATGCTACGGAAGATATTGATACCAATATTCAGCGTGGTTTGGCCAATTTGGATAAAGCGGCAGCCCAAGGTGCAGAGGTGGCTGTTTTTGCTGAATTGGCATTCACCCGATTTTATCCTCAATATTTTGCTGAAGGAGATGTGACCCATTTGGCTGAACCGGTTCCCGGACCCATCACAGAAAAGTTTATGGCAAAAGCCAAGGCCCACAATATGGTAGTGATCATCAATTTATTCGAATTGGAAAATGGTAAGACCTTCGATTCTTCTCCCGTTATAGATGCAGATGGCTCCCTGCTGGGTACCACTCGGATGGTTCATGTGGCCGACTATGAATGCTTTTTCGAAAAGAGCTATTATGCGGAAGGAGATCATGGTGCACCCGTCTATGATACGGCTGCGGGAAAGATCGGTGTGGCCATTTGTTATGATCGTCACTACCCAGAATATATGCGGGCCTTAGGTGTGAATGGTGCAGAAGTGGTAGTTATTCCCCAAGCAGGTACTGTAGGTGAATGGCCCGATGGCCTCTACGAAGCTGAACTACAAGTGGCCTCATTTCAAAATGGATATTTTTGTGCATTGGCCAATCGTGTGGGAAAAGAAGATCAAATGGAATTTGCCGGTGAATCCGTCATCACCAATCCTGAAGGAAAGGTAATTGCCCAGAGTCCCGCCGAGGTAGATGATATTTTAATCCATGATCTTGATTTGACTGAAGTGCCTAGATCCCACGCCCGAACCATGTTTTTCAGAGACCGCCGTCCTGATATTTATCCCTTAAATTAAATATAGTATGAGAGCACATGACTGAATATCCAAGACTGTATACCTTCCGCCGGTGACCATGGGCTATGCGCGCCAGGATGGCGTTAGCCCATGCGAACATCACTGTAGAATTGCGAGAAATACTCTTGTCCGATCGGCCTCAGGAGATTTATGATGTATCACCCAAAGGAACAGTACCCGTGCTTCAACTCAACGATGGGACCGTCATTGATGAAAGCTTTGATATCATGGTATGGGCATTAGATCAAATAGAATCGGATTGGAAGGATATTGATCTAGAGAAACAATTGACCATCATCAAAATGAATGATGAAGATTTTAAACCATGGTTGAATAAATATAAATACCACATTCGCCATCCGGAAAATACGAGGGAATTCTATCAGCATAAATGTGGCGAAATTTTGTCTCAATATGAATCTGCTTTAAAAGAAACCCTTTATCTCATGGGGGATAAACCTCAATGGGTAGATATAGCTATTCTGCCGTTGATTCGTCAATTTGCCCATGTGGATTTACCCTATTTTCAATCGGCCTACCCAAAGTTGAATCAATGGTTGGAGGTTTGGAAAGGATCGGATTTGTTTCAATCCATCATGAAAAAATATATCCAGTGGCAGCCGGATCACGAGCCTCTCATCGTTTCATTTGCATCTTGATCTTGCCGTAATTTATAGGAATGAAAAAAGAAGTTTTATATAATAAAAAAAGCCGTGAAATCCTCATGGCTGAATTGCAGGCAGAACCCTTTGAGCGGATTACTTGTTCTTTTTATCGCTACATCAATATTGATGACCCAATTACCCTTCGTGATGAATTATATCGTGAGTGGGATCATATAGGAATCTTCGGTCGTATCTATATTGCGAAAGAAGGGATTAATGCGCAATTCAGTTGTCCAGAACAAAACTGGGATGCTTTTAAGGCCAATTTAGATTCCCGTGATATTTTAAGGGATATACCTCTAAAGGTTGCCCTACAGGATGGAGAGTCCTTTTATAAGCTCACTATCAAGATTAAAGATGAAATTGTGGCCTATGGTGTGGGTGAGGATGAATATAATATGGACAAAGTAGGTAATCATCTATGCGCAGAGGATTTTAATAAAAAGCTGTCAGATGAAAATACGGTAGTAGTGGATATGCGAAATTATTACGAGAGTGAAGTGGGGCAATTTGAGAATGCCATTATCCCTGATGTAGATACAAGCCGGGAATTACTGCCGGAAGTGAAACGACTTCTTGAAGGCCATGAACAAGATGATATTTTGCTCTACTGTACGGGCGGCATCCGTTGTGAAAAGGCCAGCGCATACCTCATCAATAGCGGATTTGAAAACGTGAATCAGCTCTATGGAGGAATTATTCAATATGCCCATGATGTAAAAGAAAAAGAACTGGATTCAAAATTTATCGGAAAGAATTTTGTCTTCGATGCACGGATGGGTGAGCGTGTAACGGAGGATGTAATCGGCCATTGTCATCAATGCGGAAAGCCGGCGGATCGCCATCTAGATTGCGACAATGATGCCTGCCATATTTTATTTATTCAATGTGATGAATGCCATGACAAGTATAATGGATGTTGTTCCACTGAATGTCAGGAATTCGCTGCATTGCCCGTTGAGAAGCAGCGTGTATTACGGAAAGACCCAAAGAAGGTTGTTTCTAAAGCCCGTTACATGAGCCGGATCAAACCAAAGCTATCGGAATTGGATCAGTCGTAACGGACATACCAGAAGGGCCGTTTATAATATTGGCGAAATGGCCGGCCCACAATGGCTGTATAAATCCATCCTGCCAGCCAAAACGCAATTACTGCCGGCAAAATAATATTGATTAATATTGAGAATACGCCCAAAACAAAAACCAGGGCGAAGGGTAGAATCACCGCCATACTGATATAAGGGTGATTCAGCATAAATTGTTGCAGTTTTTTCATTGTAAACCTTTTTTAACTACCATAAAGCAAAAACCATGCTATTTACGAATAATTGCCAAATTGGTTTCAGGATATGACAGTTTGGCAAGTTAGTAATAGTTTCTTCTTTATTTTCATTCGCTGGCAATTTATTTTCTCCTCCCTTGAAAACCATTTCATTTGAGGAGGAGAAGAATGAAATACCATTTTATTGGATTACTTTTAGTTTTATCGGCTTGTGGTCAGCCACCAGCAGTGGCGATTGATAATCCCAAAATTGAACAGGTGTCCACCTTTGATGTGGCCTTGAATAAGAGTACACAGCATGATTTAGAATCCCGATTCGATAGCGTACTGAATCCGCAAAATTTGAATGACTGGATGAAACATATGTCATCCAAACCCCATCATGTTGGCTCTCCATGGAGTAAGCAAAATGCGGAATTTGCAGCCAAATTATTTAAGTCATGGGGTTTTGAATCGGAGATTGAAACATTTGAAGTGTTGGTGCCATTTCCAAAAATTCGAAAACTGGAATTAGTGGCACCAGAAAAAGTGTCCCTCCAATTACAAGAACCGGCATTAAAGGAAGATGCGACCTCAGGAATTACAAAAGACGTCCTTCCAGGCTATAATGCCTTTTCTGCCGATGGAAATGTAACCGCTGAACTGGTCTTCGTGAATTACGGTATTCCGGCGGATTATGAAGAATTGGCGCGAATGGGTATTGATGTAAAAGGAAAAATTATATTGGCAAAGTATGGCGGATCTTGGCGAGGAATTAAACCCAAAGTTGCATACGAACATGGGGCCATCGGCTGTATCATGTATTCGGACCCAAAAGACGATGGATATGTACGAGGCGATGTCTATCCAAAAGGGCCATTTAGAATGGAACATGGCGTCCAGCGGGGTTCCGTATTGGATATGCCCATGTATCCCGGAGATCCCTTAACCCCCGGCTATGGTGCCAAAGGGGATGTAGAGCGGCTTGCCATTGAAGATGCACCAACAATTATGAAAATCCCCGTGATGCCCATTTCTTACGCGGATGCACTACCACTATTAAAAGCATTAGAAGGGCCCGTTGCACCCAATAGCTGGAAGGGTGGCTTGCCCATCACATATCATGTAGGTCCCGGACCAGCGAAAGTTAATCTGCATTTGGAATTTGACTGGAAGCTGCGGACCGCATACAATCCAGTGGCGCGGATGAAAGGTTCGGTTTTTCCTGACGAATGGATTATGCGGGGCAACCATCATGATGGTTGGGCACAAGGGGCGGCCGATCCCATTAGTGGTATGGTCTCACTCATGGAAGAAGCGCGGGCAATTGGGGAATTGGCCAAGACCGGTTGGCGGCCAAAAAGAACATTAATCTATGCAGGGTGGGATGCAGAAGAGCCAGCATTGCTGGGATCTACTGAATGGGTAGAGTACCATCGTGATGATATACGGGATAAAATGGTAGCCTATATCAATACGGATGGGACCGGTGTGGGATTTTTAGGTGTTGGCGGATCCCATGCCCTAGAAAAATTCGTCAATGAAGTGGCATCCGAAGTGCAGGACCCTGTTCAAGATGTATCCTTGCAGGACAGGAACCGTGCTCGACTGCGCGTGAATGGGGATAAGGATGCAGAACGAGAGGATCTACGCATCTATCCTTTGGGTGCCGGGTCGGATTATACGGCATTCATCCATCATGCAGGCGTGCCCTCATTGAACTTGGGATTTGGTGGCGAAAGCAGCGGAGGATCATATCATTCCATCTATGATTCATATGATCATTATACTCGGTTTAGCGATGGCGATTTTAAATATGGAATTACTTTGTCCAAAGTCAATGGACGGTTAGTGTTACGATTATCAGAATCGGATATTTTACCATTCAGATTTACAAATATGGCTGAAAATATTGGTACATTTATCGAAAGTAATAAAAAACTGGCAGAAGAGGTAAAAAAAGAAACGGAACAGCGGAATAGACTATTGAGTCAAAATGCTTATACCATTGCAGGGAATCCCAAGAAGACATATCTGCCACCAAAACGATTGGATAATGTACCTGTATTTGATTTTAGTCCTTTAGATGGGGCACAAAAACGTTTGGAAGCCAGTGCGTGGACATATGAAAAATCGCTGGCTGGTTTTAAGAAAGGATCTTTGTCGGCTGAACAAAAATCTCAAGTGAATCGATTATTAAAGGATGTGGAACAGGCCATGAGTCATCCGGATGGATTGCCCCGGAGACCATGGTTCCAAAGCATGGTTTATGCACCGGGATTTTATACGGGTTATGGGGTAAAAACACTCCCTGGAATCCGTGAAGGATTGGAAGAACGAAATTGGGATGAAGTTCATAAATATATTGAAGAGGTGGCCAAAGCGCTTGATCGTGCATCAGCCAAAATCAATGCAGCTGCACGAATTTTAGAGGGGAATTAAATGTTTAAAAATCTCCTACTATCAGCCATTATTTTTTGTAGTGGTCTTGTTGCCAATGACCCGCCTTCTGTAAGAGCCACCCAAAAGTGGGTGAAGAAAAATGGCCATAAAATTATTGGAGATTTTACTGAACTCTTGGCTATTCCCAATGTGGCATTGGATCGACAAAATATCCGCAAGAATGCAGAATATATTAGTGAGTTATTTCAAAATCGAGGTTTCGAAATGCAGCTCCTAGAAGCGGATGGCGCCAATCCCATTATATATGGAGAAATGAAAAAGCCGGGCGCTACACGGACATTGTGTTTTTATGTCCACTATGATGGTCAGCCCGTGGATGAATCCAAATGGAAGCACGCGCCATTTAAACCGGTGCTTTACAGTGGACCTATGGATGCTAGAGGGGAGCCCATCAACTTGCCGAATAAGTGGACAAAGATAAATCCGGAATGGCGACTATATGGTCGTTCTGCCGGGGATGACAAAGCCCCAATCATAACGATCTTAAATGCGGTGGATGCCCTCCAAGCTTCCAATATCGGAATTACATCCAACATCAAATTATTCTTTGAAGGAGAAGAAGAGGCGGGCTCTACAAACCTCAAGGTCCATCTTTCCACACATCGTGAACTGCTGGATGACATCGATATATGGTTGTTTTGTGATGGCCCAATGCACCAAAGTAGACAGCCACAATTGGTCTTTGGCGTTCGTGGAGTTACGGGAATGGAGGTAACCATTTATGGTGCTGCTCGTTCGCTGCACAGTGGTCATTATGGGAATTGGGCACCTGTACCGGGGCAGACCCTATCCCATTTGATTGCATCCATGAAAGATGAAGAAGGTAATGTCTTAATTGATGGGTTTTATGATACGGTTGAACCACTTTCAGAATTTGAAAGGCTAGAGCTAAGTAAAATTCCTGACGTAGATATTGGGCTAAAAAACGAATTAGGACTAGCTTACACCGAAGGTGGCGGACGATCAATCAATGAACGGTTGCTCTTACCATCATTAACCATTAAAGGTCTTGCTAGCGGCAATGTAGGTTCAAAGGCAAGAAATGTGATCCCCAATTCTGCTACGGTTGCGCTAGGCGTTCGGTTGGTAAAAGGTAACGAACCGGAAGATATGCTGGATAAAGTAGAAGCCCATATTCGAAAGGAGGGATTTCATATTGTTTATGATGATCCGGATATGGCCACGCGGCGAAAATACACTAAAATTGCAAAAGTGGATCGCAGAGGTTCAGGATATATCGCATCTCGGACATCTATGAATGATCCTTATGCTCAAGAAATTATTAATGCCACAAGATCGTTTGTTGGGGATGACTTGATTTTGATGCCATCATTGGGCGGGTCATTGCCAATATATTTATTTACAGATTATTTGAAAAAACCGGTAATCATTGTGCCAGTCGCAAACCATGATAATAATCAGCATGCCCCGAATGAGAATTTGCGGATTGCCAACCTTTGGTACGGGATTGACCTCATGGGCGTCATCCTCACCATGCCAAACTAATGAGTGAAGTTGGCAGAAAAAATATTCCCCTCTCCCGCCTACGCTTTGGCTACGGACGGGCAAGCAAGAGGGGAATTCCCCTTGTTGTATGTCTAATCTTTAATTGTCTTTTCGCTCAATCACTCTCCTTAGAAAAACTGGATAGTGGCTCAGAAGCATCCTTCCGTGGATTGGATGTGGTGAACCGAAATGTAGTATGGGTCAGCGGTACAGGCGGCACTGTGTTGCGGACAGTAAATGGCGGAAAATCATGGAAAAATGTATCCGTACCGCATCAGGATAAAACCGACTTTCGGGATGTGGAAGGGTTTGATAAAAATTCAGCCATTGTTATGGGCATCGCCACGCCCGCACAATTTTTTAAAACCACCGATGGGGGCCAAACATGGAATCCGGTTTACTTTGATGACCGGGAGGGCATTTTCTTTGATGGTATGTCCTTTTGGAATCGGAAAGAAGGTATTGCATTCAGCGATCCTGTAGATGGTGGTCATATCTTGATCCGGACGGAAGATGGGGGTGATTCTTGGTTTGAATTGCCATCAAAAGGCATACCTGCAAAACTGGATCCAGAGTTTGGATTTGCCGCCAGTGGCACAGGTATCCCTGTGCAAGGGAAGCATACGGCTTGGCTCGGTATGGGTGGTGTGAAATCTCGCGTATTTAAAAGTGAAGATGGTGGTTTCAATTGGACGGTCACAGAGACACCGGTTGTTCATGGTGGCCAGAGTACAGGCATCTATTCTGTGGCATTCAAAAATAAAAAAATGGGGATTGCAGTGGGTGGTGACTACACAAACCAATCCATCAAAAATACCATGGCTTATACCCATGATGGGGGTACGACTTGGCATCTGCCGGAGAAACAAACCCATCAATACAGAGAATGCGTGGCCCATTATCGCGGAAACACATTTTTTGCTGTAGGGCCTTCAGGGTTTGACCGGACAACAGACAATGGCAAAACATGGACTCCACACTACTGGGAGGTGCAAGATTTAACGGCCATGGCATTCGCCAAAGGTACTCGAACCGGATTTACTGTGGGGAAGCGCGGACAGATATATCGATTAAAGGTCAATCCCTAATGGGGCAGCAGTCCGCACTGGTTCTTGGCGCTTCAGGTTTAATCGGATGTGAGGTGTTGAGCCTCTGTTTAGGCTCAGGCCATTATGATCGTGTCATTGCGCCGGTACGACGTCCCTTAAATATAAATCATGAAAAGCTATCCGAAATGGTGATCGATTTTGATATGCCGCCATGGGAGACGCTTTTTCCTGTCGATCATGTATATTGCTGTCTAGGAACGACGATCAAAAAAGCAGGGAGTCAGGAAAATTTTAGGAAGGTCGATCATGACTATCCATTGGCATTTGGGGGTGCAGCCAAAAAATGGAATGCATCCGTATTTGGTGTTGTAACTGCTGCAGGGTCAAATGCCCGTTCAAAGATATTTTACAATAAAGTCAAAGGTGAACTGGAAGATAATTTGAAGTCCCTCAACTTGAATACCACACTTGTTTTTCAGCCATCACTTCTTTTGGGAGATCGTGAGGAATTCCGCATGGGAGAAAAAATTGGTAGCGGTATAGACAAGCTAACGGGATGGATAATACCATTAGCCTATAGAGCAATTCAAAGCAAAACAGTCGCCATATCTATGGTAAACAAAACTTTAGAAAGCAGAATTGGATTTCACCTAATTTCCAATAAGACAATGCATAAAATGGCTTAAGGAGGAATTAAAAATGAAATGGACATTAATTTTCATACTATCATTTACATTTGGCTTTGGGCAGCGGACAGCTAAGCCCATTATTCATGGTAAACATTGGGTGGCCATTACAGGGAAGCCCTTAGGCGCAACTGCCGGAGCAACTATTTTCGCCCAAGGTGGAAATGCCGTGGATGCAGCCTGTGCCATGCTGGCGGCGACTTGCACCATGTATGATGTGTTGAGTTGGGGCGGGGAGACCCAAGCCTTGGTTTACAATCCCAAGACAAAAAAAGTCATTGGTATCAATGCATTGGGTGTGGCGCCTACGGGTGCTACAGCGGAATTCTATAAGGAAAAAGGTCACGAGTATCCACCGCAATATGGTCCCTTATCCGCGGTTACTCCGGGTACGCCCGGCGGCCTCATGACCATGCTGGCTGAGTACGGCACTATGAGCTTGAAGGAAGTTCTGGCACCCGCAATGGAAATGGCTAAAGGATACCCCATAGAAGCCCAAGCTGCTAACGGTATTGAGCGTCAGAAAAAACGAATTGCGCAATGGCCCTATTCGAAAAAAGTATTTTTGGTGAATGAAGGGGAAAGAGAAGCGCCCTATCCTGGAGAAATTTTTGCACAGGAAGATTTATACAATACACTTCAAAAATTGGTGGATACAGAAGCGGAAGTATTGGCCAGCGGTGGTACGAGAGAAGCAGCCATTTATGCAGCAAATGATCGATTTTATAAGGGTGATATTGCGGCAGAAATTGCCCGTTCTACCCAAGAACAAGGGGGGCTAATCACCACAGAAGACTTAGCCAATTATGAAGTCTATTTGGAAGCACCAGTGAAAGTGAATTACAAAGGAATAGATGTCTACAAATTGACACACTGGGTTCAGGGCCCAGTCATGCTTCAATCTTTAAATATGCTGGAGGAATTTGACCTGAAGGCCATGGGGTATAATACATCCCGTTATATTCATACCCTATATCAAGTTATGAACCTGGCCTTTGCCGATCGAGATTTTTACTACGGGGACCCCTACTTTCCACCAGTGGAACCGATCAATGGACTTTTATCGAAACGTTACGCGAAATCCCGAATCAAAGAAATTGATTGGAAAAAGAATGATGCTGGCGCGAAACCGGGAAACCCCTATAGATTCCAGGTGGGTCCCAACAATCCATTTTTACATCATTTAAAAACATGGGGAGAAGAAAAGAAACGCCACAATCCCAACGATGGCAATCAGGATTTCTCTGCATTAGAATCGGAATTCAATTTGGGGACAACCACAATTCAAGCCGCGGATAAGGAAGGGTGGATCGTTTCCATTACCCCAAGCGGGGGATGGATTCCTGCAGTGATCGCAGGCAATACGGGCATCGGTTTAAGCCAGCGGGCACAAAGCTTTGTTCTGTATGAAGATGAAAACCCATACAATGTAATTGAACCTGGGAAACGACCTCGAGCCACATTAACACCCGCTTTGGCTTTGAAGGATGGAAAACCCTATTTATCCTTTGCGGTTCAGGGTGGAGATACACAGGATCAAAACCTCCTGCAATTTTTCTTAAATATGGTAGAATTTGATATGAATGTACAAGAAGCGGCAGAGGCTGCAAATGTGAACAGTTACCAAATGTATAGTTCTTTCGGAACACATAGTAAAGAAGCAGGTCGGATTGT
>JAERSH010000051.1 GCA_016845785.1 Fidelibacterota bacterium | reverse complement strand
GAATTATACTTACGGTATTTTTATTTTCTATTCTTATTATACTCTATTATTTTAATTCATCTTCTGATTTATTATCAAATGAAAAATTGCTTATTGTCTTTTTGTGTTCTTGGGTTATCATAAGCTTTTTAACCGACTTTGGTTACATTTTTACGTATGATGGACAATCATTCACAACTTTTCTATATTTACCTGTAAGAATAATACAAGTTATTTTTATAAAAAATTTGATTCAAATCATCAAATCGATGACAATTCTATCCTTATCTCTATTTATCATTTTTTTATTTTCCGAACCAACTACGATTACTTTTCCAACAATAGTGTTTATATATTGTATTTCAACATATTTACTATTGGGGGCACTAATTTTTTCAAACTATTTAAATTTTAGGTTTACCCTTTCAATTGATTTTGAATCGCTGCTTGGCAGGTCCACCGCAATCAGCACTATTATTTTATCTCTGATTACGGTTCTTATATTATTTATTCCAATTGGTGTGCTTATGTATCAATTCGAATTAGGAATTCAGTTATTTCTTTTTATTCAAATTCTATTATTAATGATAGGTGGATTCTATATTTTAAGTTTGAAATTATTTAATAGATATATGTTAAGAAATAAGGATTTGGTTTTACAACAATACTGTTAAGAAAACCTTTTGTGACCAAGTAAAAATGGATAAATAAATGACAAATATAATCGAATTAAAAAACATTTCTAAAAATTATCGATCAAAAACTGCACTAAAAGATTTAACACTTTCTATAAAAAAGGGGAGTGTTTTTGGGTTGATTGGTCCAAATGGAGCGGGTAAAACAACCACAATTAAAATCATTTCTGACATTACGATTCCAAACGCCGGCAGGGTTACTATTTTTGGTCAAAAAATCATTGGTGATTTATATAAAAAAAAAATAGGGGTTGTTCCAGAAGACTCGTGCTTATTTGATCAATTAAATGGAGTCGAGCAATTAAATTTTATTGGCGGTGTTTATGGGCTAACTCAAAAACAAATTAAAATACGATCAAATGAATTATTTGCATTATTTGATCTTAGTGAACAAAAAAATGATTTCATTTTTACCTATTCAAAAGGTATGAAAAAGAAATTGGCTATAATGTGTTCATTGATTCATAATCCGGAAATAATTGTGCTTGACGAACCCTTTGAAGGGATGGATGCCATTGCCATTAAAAAGACAAAACAATTGCTAACCACACTAAAAGAAAATGGCACAACTATTTTAATTACTTCTCACATTTTAGGCTATGTTGAGGGATTGTGTGATGAAGTGGCTATCATTAATAAAGGCAAAATTATCTATCAAAATACTATCAAAAACATTCAAAACAATTTTAATGAAAAAATGATGGCTGACCCAAAAATGTCCGCATTAGAAAGTCTATTTATCTCATTGGTGGATGATGACACAAAGGATTCTTCTTTGAGTTGGGTAAATAATGATTGAAGAACAGTTAGCTATGATTATTAGTTCTGTTAACAATTTAGTCTTGCACACAAATTTAGAATTGAAGCACATTTTAATCAATCAAACTGTAACACTGACCTGTAGTTAGGTCAAGGAGGAAATATGAAATCAATCATCAACCTGTTTGCCGCACCGGTAGAATTATTTGAAGAACAGAAAGCTGAAGCGGGCTGGGTTATTCCTTTAATTCTTGTATCTGTTCTGGGTGCTTTAACGGCCCTTCTCATGCAGCCGGCCCAAGCCGCCATCATGGCCGCCCAGTTCGGGGATAGCCTCCCCCAAGAACAACTGGATATCATCTTGGAAAAGGCATCTGCATTCTCAATCATGCCATTCATCATGGTTCCCATATCCACATTAATACGATGGGCTTTGGTCGGCGGTGTACTTTTATTAGTATCCATGTTATTCGCCGGTAATCTTTCTTATAAAAAAGCATTCAGTATTATTGGCTGGTCCAGTGTTATTCTGGCAATAGAAGGGTTGGTCAATATGGGGCTCGTTCACATTGGCGGTATTGAATCGGTATCCACAATGGGCGATTTGGCCCGAACGGGACTCAATATCTTTTTCTCCGAAGGAGCCACAGGAACCGGGTTGTACCTACTTTTATCATCCATTACACCATTTGCAGTTTGGTATGTGATTTTGGCCGGTATTGGTGTGCAAACCATTGGAGAGGTTTCTCGAAATAAGGCTTATGCCATTTCAGGGATTACTTGGGCTTTGGGCACTGGTTTTACCGTTACCATGGGAGCCTTAGGAAAAAGTTTTGGGATAGGGTAGATTGTGGTCTTAGTTATTTGGTAAGAACAAGTGGCGTGAGCATTTGGTGCATGATGCCATCCAACAGGGATGTTGGAAGCACTTATCCGTAAATTAACTTTGAAAATATGAAACTGATTCACTTATCCATTGCGTGCCTTTTGTCCCTCACGGCTGTCCACGGCCAATCCTTTATTGATAAACTCAATACTGATTTTCTTACGGATACGGTGACCATCAACACCGATTCACTTACATTTGAATTGATGGATGTGCATGTGGTGGACAATCGGCCCAATAAAGGGAAAGCATTTTCAGTTTCTCAAGGTAGAAAAAGGGATTCAATGGAATTCCCTGATTCTACATTTCAGTTAAAAGTCAAAAAGGGATTCAATCGTTTCATTTATAAATACGTCCCCATCGATATTATTTATGAATTGGATAAACCGTTATCAGAAGTAATGGATTCCCAACCGGGAACCAATGGGGATTCGGCCAAAAGTACATTGGCCATTAACCATTTCGAATTTTGGTCCGACCCTGCCCATAGCGGCCCCGGGAAAAGGGTGCTGAATGGCCAATCTCAATTAATGTCTCATACCGGTGAAATATTAAATGAGTGGCAGTGGGATGTTTCACTAAAAAGAAAAAAAGGGGAAAAACTTGAAGCTTTATCCGGGCGCGTTTTAGAAAAATGGTTGGTGGATCAAAATGAGGCATTAAAATCAGAAAAAATAAATCCAATTTCATCATTTCCCTATAAACGATTCGTGTTTGGGCGCGTGGACTATGCCCATTTTTCTCATGGGTATCGTGTGGATTGGCATGTATCCCTTGATTATCCCCAGGATCAAAAACAAGTGTATGAAAGGAGATTGCCCAATTTTAAAGTATCGTTTCAGAAGCATGATGATTATGCTATGATTTCCCTTACACAAAGGGCAAAGCAAAAATTCACACGGATAAATCCATCATTTATAACACGATTGTCCTATGGGTACGGGATTGGCATCATGAATTTTAATGGGGATAAATTTGAAAATTTGAAAATGGAACATTTGTATAATGTAAATGTGTTTGGCGCCTACCATATTGAATACAGACCCCAATTTCATGAAGGACTATATGGGGGTGTGGGTGTTTTTGTGGATATGAATCCCTGGCCGGATATAATCCCCGAAACCAAGACGGGCGTCCTGATATCTGTAGGAATGATGATGCGATGAAAAATTTTATTATAACGCTCATCTTTTTATCGGCTTCACTCCTGGCTCAAACTGTTTCAGGATATATCGTGGATGAAGAATCGGGGGCCACCATCATCGGCGTCAATGTGATTGTGGAAGGGACAGATGAAGGGGCCATTTCAGACGCCAATGGATTTTTCGTTCTCAACAGGATTTCGGGTGATTCGATTCACGTCCGTTTTTCTCATATTGCCTATGCAGAAAAATCCATGGTGATAGATTTAACCCAAGGCAGTGTTTACTTAAATAAAGTGATCCTCACTTCAAAAGTGTTGGAGTTGAATGCAATCGAAGTGGTGTCCAACCGGGGATCTATCGTTCAGCGGGATATGGATATTTCCAGTTTTGAAGCGGATCCTGTCTTGCTCAAAGAAATACCCCAACTGAATAAAGACATTTATCAATTGGTGAAACTGTCCCCCAGTGTAACCATCATGGATGAATTTTCGCCCCTGTATAATGTCCGTGGCAGTGATCCGGGAGAGAACTTGGTGCAACTGGACGGGATGACCATTTATAATCCCCAACAATCATTAGGCGGCGGTTCCTTATTTAATCCTTATTCCATTAAAAATATAGAAATGCTGGTGGGCGGTTTCGATGCCACATTCGGAGGAAGAAACGCGTCTATACTTTATCTCACCACCAAAGAGGGGACCAAAGGAAAACCTCGGGGAGAATTCAAACCATCCACCAAAGGCCTTAAAGGGGCTGTAGAATTTTCCATGGGAAAATGGGGGACGGGCATGGTCTCCGGACGGTTCGGTTCGGATTTATTTACAGAAATTGTATTTAATGCACCCAACCATGGATATGACATTAATACCACCTTTTTAACAGAATTTGGCGATACCCGTTTGCGGTTTTCTCTATTTTCAAATCTTGATTATTCAGATATGAATTTCGGTTTTATGAAAATATTTATGGAAGATGAAATTGTCGATCAATATGATTTTGGGATGAAA
Organism: Fidelibacterota bacterium; assembly: GCA_016845785.1. GTDB lineage: Bacteria > Fidelibacterota > Marinisomatia > Marinisomatales > TCS55 > TCS55. The sequence goes on along the minus strand of JAERSH010000051.1, from coordinate 29,646 downwards.
AACGACACGCGCAATTTGGCTATTGGACTCCAAAGTAGATCCATCCTCTCCCCATTTCTGATTTTAGAAACACATATATACCAATCCAGTTTTAAGGTGAAATCCCGATCATTCATGGCTTTTTCTATGAAGGATACCATCAATAATATAGATCAACGGTTGGCGTATGAAACACGCATCCTGAATCTGGTGGATGAAAAAACGGCCAAAATAAAATTGACCGGATTTTTGTTTTGGGGCCAGCAAATATCTGTAGGCGCTGAACTGAATAAATTTTCTTTCGAAAATGCTTTGGGAATGAATCAACTCAATCGAGACATCATTTCTCATAAACCCGATCTCACCGCTTGGTTCATCCAGGATAAAATTGAAATCGGTCCTGCATTATTTAAATTGGGCGTACGAAATACACGATTAGAAGCCACATCTAAATGGTATAATGATCCACGGGCATCAATGGCCCTTCGATTTGGAGATAAAACATTCAAAGCCGCTTGGGGTATTTATCGCCAATTTTTAAAATCCATGAATACCAGTGATGTGGAGGCAAATCAAACCACCGATTATTATTTCCCCCTAACGGATAAAGATCCCCTCACCGCTGAGCACCGTATCGTGAGTTATGAGCACCGGTTTTCTGACAGTTGGGAATATTCAATTTCTGCTTTTCACAAAGATATGTCCATCCTCTATCAATATGATTATCAATTGGCTCTAAAAGCAAAGTCAGAAACGGAAACCTTAGAACGGGGGGAAGGATTCTCTTATGGCTTAGAAGGGATGGTGAAAGGCGAATGGAATCGCATATCCGGATGGGTCAGTTATGCTTGGTCCGTGAGTAAACGGAGTTATCCATCGGTCATGAACGGCGATTATTATTATGCTTCCGGCGATCAATCTCACCAGATTAAATCACTCTTGGCTTATCGCATTAATAAGGACATTACATTCAGTTCAATTCTACAATTGACATCAGGATACCCCAAAACTTGGGAAGCAGGGGTCGCCAATCATTATGTATATAATCCCTTGGCCAATGATGTGGGCATATATGGAGAATATATTACGCCGGTGAAAAATAATGTTCGTTATCCCGTGCGCATGAAGTTGGATTTTGGGTGGCGAAAGAAACTCCGCAGTGGTTTCGGATATCAATTGGCCCAATATTTAGGTACAGACAAAGCTTACTATACCATGAAAGTAAATAATGTGTTATTTCTGAGAAGAAATCCTTTCATGTATATCTATATACCGGACTATGGTTACTATGCCGCGGGAAATTTTATGCCCCCTTCCATTAGTGCAGGATATACGCTGGAATTTTAATATGAAAAAGTTAATCCTCATTTTATCCATTTTGCTGATTCCTTCATGTGACCTGCCCTTTGATCCGGGCCCCATGCCGTCAGATATTGTGAAAACCGAATTTGAACCGGGCCTCAATATTTTTGGAATCCTTCGTGTGGATGGTAAAAATTATGGCACATCTTTTGTCCGAGTCGAAAGGGCATACGAACTCAATGAGATTGAATTAGAGCAAGCATTTGTCCCCACCATTGATAGTGCCCATGTAGAAATTATTCATCCTCAAAAAGATACAACGCAGTTTTCTTTTCAGTATAATGGTCGGTACGATAATGAAAATTTTATACCCACATCCGGTGAATCTTATTCCATTCGAATTGACAGCACTGATTTTCCAATTGTAAGCGGACAAACCACTGTACCAAATCCACCAATTATTGTTGAAGATCGTTCAAATGCCTCCGAGCTAGGATTGAAGATCACGCCCGACTCGACCATCCATTTAATGGAAATATATCCCGTATATGGTATGGGGATTGATTACACTCAACGATATACCAACAAAAATGAACTGATTCAAATTAGTGTGCCGGTAAATCATGAAGAATATGGACCATTAAATCGGATTGAATTGTTTAGCTATGATAAAAATATGTCGGACTATTTGCAGGCATTGGTCACCGTAAAACCCCAAGCCTATAATGAAATGGTTAAAACCGTTGAAGGTGGTTATGGCGTTTTTGGTTCTGTAGTGAAGTCGGAAGTTTACAAGTAGAGACGCAGCGTGCGGCGTCTCTACATTTTCAATTTTCAAAATCCATTTCATAGCATTGAAGGAATGGATTTGCCTCCGTATTTTGTGGGGGTATGAAACGAACCATTTTCATCCTCATCCTCCTTTGGGCTTGCGCACCGCCACCGCCGGATCCATTTATTCCGCCACCAACGAAATTACCAACAGATGGTCCCAATTCTCTTTCTGAAGGATTGCTCACTGAATACGATATCTGGGAATTTCTAAAGGAGAATCCGTCAGAGACAAAAGTGATTGAAATGTTGGGCGCTCCCGATTCGGTCTGGGCCAGTGATGAACAACCCTATTATATTATGTATTATTATCACTCTGGTTTACAGGATTACAACTCTATCGAACTTAATACCCAATCCCGAAAAGTGACGGGATATGAATGGGATGAATAAATTAACAAAAGAAATTATAAATCCCCTCTGTCAAGAGGAGATTGGAACGGGAAGAGAAAGCAATAAAAGGAAAAGATAGTGGGACAAATATCAACAGTTGAATATTTAGGAGATTTGCGGACAGAAATGGTTCATTTAGAATCCGGGGAGAGGATGCTTACAGATGCGCCCAAAGACAATGAGGGGAAAGGAGAGGCATTTTCGCCCACGGATTTGGTGGCTGCATCCCTGGCCAGTTGTATGATTACTGTCATGGGTATCAAGGCCCGTCAGCACGATATTGATATAGATGGAACCAAGGCTGAGGTTGTGAAGGAAATGGGAACAAACCCCCGGCGGATATCAGCAATTCGGATTAATATTCATTTTCCGAAAAATTATAAGGCTAAAGAAAAAATACTCCTGGAACGCTCAGCCCATACGTGTCCGGTGGGAAAAAGTTTGAGTGATGATTTGGAAGAGGATGTGAAGTTTATTTATCCCGAGTAGATGCTTATTGCTTTGTCCTTTTGCCTTGATACAAAAGGACGAAAAAATCAAGGCCGATTAAGTTTCGCTATCGGTCATAGTCGCCTTAGAAAAATCAAATCAATTACGGCAAGTCATGATTTCGGATCAGAATGAATTACTGTTTGAGACCTAGAATAATTCGGGTCGAGTTTAATTCATTCCTGAAATAGTGACGCAGTCGGATATGATTTTTCTACAGCGATAGTTCTTTTCGTGCTTTTCTTTTGAAGAAAAGTACATAAAAATAATATTCATGAATCAGACATTGAATATCCACAAACGAGCACCTAATTTCGGAATCCTAATATGGCCTCGGAATTCAAGCTAGCACCATCAATTTTATCCGCTGATTTTGCAGATCTGCAATCCGCCCTATCCCAATGCGAAGAAGGTGGCGCCCATTGGATCCATGTGGATGTGATGGATAATCAATTTGTACCCAACCTGACCATCGGACCGCCTGTGGTCAAATCGCTTCGACCAAAGACAAACAAATTTTTGGATGTCCACATGATGGTCATCGAACCGGAAAAATTGGTAGAACCCTTTGCAAAAGCCGGCGCCGATCTCATTACATTCCATATCGAAGCAACGGATGATCCCCAATCGGTGATTGACCTCATTAAATCCACCGGAACGCAAGTGGGCATTTCCATAAAACCATCAACACCGTTGTCTGACATTGAGCCTTTTTTCGATCAAATTGATTTGATTTTGGTCATGAGCGTAGAACCGGGATTTGGGGGCCAAGGATATATGGATGGATCCACAGAACGGATTCAAAAGATTAAACAAAAATTGAATGAAATGTGTTTACAGGATCGAGTCCTTATTGAAGTGGATGGGGGTATCAAACTCCACAATGCGAAAGAGGTCATTGATGCAGGCGCTGATGTATTGGTGGCCGGTTCGGCTGTATTTGGGACAGAAGATCCCGCCCAAACCATTAAAGATTTTTATAACTTAGGAAGCTAAAAGGACGCTGGGAGAGAAGTATTATTTTCGCGCATCTTAGCAAACTTAGCGGCAAAAAATAAATGAGAACATATCAAGATATAGATACTTTTTCTGAATGGACTGTTGAAGAACAAAACCAGTTTTCTTTGGCCGTAACCAAAGGATTGATCATGGATATGGTCAGAAAAGCAAACTCCGGTCATAGCGGTGGACCCATGTCCTCAGCCGACTTCACCCAAATCCTTTTTACGGAATATTTGAATTTTGACCCCAATGATCCGGATTGGTTTAACCGAGATCGATTCGTCCTTTCTGCCGGGCATGAATCAGCCCTCATGTATTCCATGCTGATTCAAATCGGCTGGCTCAATATGGATGACATCCAAAATTTTCGCCAGTTGCATAGCCGTACACCGGGTCACCCGGAAGTAGAAATCCCCGGGGTAGAAGCCACCACCGGTCCATTGGGGCAAGGATTTGGTATGGCTGTCGGGATGGCCACAGCAGAATCAATGTTACGATCGCGAGTGAGCAATCTTGTGGATCATTTTACATATGTGGTCGCCGGGGATGGTGATTTTCAAGAGCCCATTGTGTTGGGTGCTGGATCCATGGCGGGTCATTGGGGGTTATCCCGATTAATCGTGTTTTATGATTCGAACAATGCCCAAATTTCAGGAAAAGTAGATCGATCCGACTCTACCAATTATGCACAAGTATTTGAAGGCTTCGGATGGCACGTTCAGGAAATTGATGGTCATGACCATGACCAAATCCGAGAAGCGATCGAAAAAGCACAAGTGGTGGACCGTCCAAGTTTAATAATTGGTACCACCGTTATGGCCCAAGGCACAGCCAATATGGAAGGTGACCATGAGACCCATGGTGCGCCCCTTCCACAAGATGAGATAGATGCCACCAAAGAAAAATTAGGATTGCCTCAAGAGCCATTTTATTTACCAGAAGAAGTGGTGAACCATTTCCAAAATCGATTTGAATCCTTGGGAGAATTGGTTACAGAATGGCATTCAAATGTAGCGGAATCCTGTAAAGATGCAAATTTTAAATCCCTTTGGGATGCCACAGTTGGCGATAATATCGGTGAAATTGAATTTCCAAAATTTGAAGCAGGCGTATCGCTCGCCACACGAAAAGCATTTGGTGCAACCTTGGATAAATTCGCAAAACAGGTCCCTTCAATTGTAGGTGGTTCTGCCGATTTGGAGCCATCCAATTATACAGGCAACTTCGCCAATACTTATGGCGATTTCACCAAAGAAGATCGTGGCGGCAGAAATCTTGCATTCGGTGTACGGGAATTTCCCATGGCGGCAGCCATGAACGGGATGGCCCTCCATGGCGGTGTCATTCCATTTGGAGGCACATTTTTGGTGTTTGCCGATTATGAGCGGCCCGCACTTCGATTGGCAGCAATCCAGCATTGCAGAGTGATCCACGAATTCACCCATGATTCATTTTGGGTAGGAGAAGACGGTCCAACACATCAGCCCATTGAGCATGCCATGTCATTGAGAGCCATTCCCAATTTCAATGTATTCCGACCTGCCGATGCGAAAGAAACGGCTGCCTGTTTTCGATTGGCCATGGATAAAAAAGAATCGCCCAGTGCTTTGCTGCTCACGCGACAAGGGGTGAAGGTTTTAGAACAATCGATGGATGACACTGTAGAAGGAGTTTCAAAAGGAGCTTATGCAGTTTTGGATTGTGAAAATCCGGAGTTGGTTTTTCTGGCCACGGGATCAGAAGTTGGGTTAGCCATGGAAGTGGCCGCATCCATGACGGACAAAAAAATCCGTGTGGTGAGTATGCCCTGTTGGGAGATATTTGAACAGCAATCCAATGAATATAAAAATGCACTCATCCCCAGTCGGGGTGCCATGAAAATATCTATGGAAGCAGGTATTACGTTAGGATGGGCAAAATATGTGGGGCCAAATGGACTTTCTATTGGCCTTGATCATTTTGGTGCATCTGCACCGGGGAAGGACTTGGCTCAGGAATTTGGCTTTACCGCCGATCAAGTTGAATCAAAAATTCGAGAACACATAAACAAACTATTATAACCACGGAGACACTGAGACACTGAGTTAAATTAATATGTTCTCTGTGACTCAGTGCCTTTGTGGTAAATCAAATGAAGATACATATCGCAACAGACCACGCCGGACTTGATCTGAAAAATATCATCCGGGATTATTTAATCGAAAAAGGCCATGATGTGACAGACCACGGCGCACATGAATATGATGCATTGGATGATTATCCCGATTTTATTTTTCCCTGCGCCAAAGCGGTGGCTGTGGATACCGAAAGTAAAGGCATCATTTTAGGAGGCTCGGGACAAGGAGAAGCCATGGCAGCCAATCGGGTAAAAGGTGTGAGAGCAGCCGTATTTTATAATGGACCGAAAGACATTGTGAAACTCTCCCGTGAACACAACAATGCCAATATTTTATCATTGGGCGCGCGCTTTATGTCAGAAGATGAAATTTGTGATATTATTGACTTTTGGCTGAAAGAACCCTTTGAAGGGGGCCGGCATCAGCGCCGGATTGAAAAATTAGACGAATGATTTTACATTTTAGTTAGATACTCAATTAACATGTTTGGTATTGAAAAATGATTATCTGAATCCATTTGAAATGTGTTATGTACATAATTACCATAATCGTCCACATGGTAATGGTTTGAATATTTTTCTTTATTAATTGAAATTATTTTTAGTGCAGTTATTAATGCATCAACATCATCCATTGTATTATAAAGTCCAAAGGAAGCTCTGACCATTCCAGCTAATAATTTATACTTAGTTTCTATTTCTGATTCACTTAGCTCAGATACTGCTTCTAGCATATCATCTAAAATCAATTCTTTTACATAAGGATGTGCGCAGAAGCATTCATTCCGCACGGCAATATTAAAATAATCGTTCAAAACTGCCGCTGTAAGCCCATGGTGCATCCCATTGATATTAAATGATATCGAACCGGCCCGAGTACATTTAGTAAGATCCTTTTCACCATATATCATGATATCCTGAATATCTAACATGCGTTCCATAGCACGGTTCACTAATATTTCTTCATATTCATAAATCTCTTCCATGCCAATATGGTCCATGATCTCAATAGCTGTTGCTAATGCAATCGCGCCTGGAATATTTGGTGTCCCTGCTTCTTCACGGTCAGGGAAATAATTTTTAATTATATAATTATTGATGTAGACATCTTCAACCATTCCACCACCAACTTCTTCTGGTTCGATCGCTAATAAGATATCTTTTCTGCAAACTACAACCCCCGGAGATCCTGGCGCATACGTCTTGTGGCCAGAAAATACAAATGCATCTATATTTCGATTTGGATTATTGTGGCCAGACATTTTTACTGGCATATGTGCTGCAGTTTGAGCGCCATCTATTAATACCAATGCCCCATATTTATGAGCGAGTTCTGCAATGTCATAGATGGGATTAATAATTCCGGTGACATTACTGATCCCTGTGATAGCGACATAGTTTATTCGATCCTTAAATCGATTGAGGTTTTCTTCAAGGTCTGATAAGCTTAAGCACCCCGGTTGGCCAGAATCATAGTTGTCCAATTTAATATGGATAACCTTCCCAGTATGTTTTCGGTGGGGGAGGTCGTTTGAATGATGTTCCATGACCGATACGAGTGCAATGTCTTTGTCTGGACGAAAGTCTCTGAAAACTCGGGCTAATCGATTAATCCCTGCAGTTGTACCACTTCCGGTGAAAAAACAAGTATAAGTGTCTAGATCAGCACCAAGGAAAGATAATACCCTTTCATGCGCCCATTGATATTGATTTGTTGAAATTTTCGCTGAAAAATGAAGTAAACTATGGGAGTTTGCGTAATGGTCTAAAAATTTTTCAACCAGATCAAATACTTTTCCCATCATAAGGGTTGACGCTGTAGAATCTAAATATATTCGTTGAGATTTTGTTCCATCTGCTAACGTATAAACAGTATCTAGCCCAATAAAATCATTTTGAACTTTTGCCAATAGAGCTGATATTTTTTGTGTTACTGCCATGACACCTTTTAATATTCAATTAATAACTTGGTTGGAATTTAATGTATAGTTGTGTTAATCAAATGACATTCATCATTCCCTATAAGGAAATATCATTGAATTATGATTCATAGTATGATATCTTTTAAATCTTTAGGTTTGTTCATATTTGTAAATTCTTTTTCAAATTTATCCATGACCACATAACTGGTTTGAAGTTTTTCTAATATATTTTGAACGCGGAGTTCGTCCTTATTAACCATCGATCGAACCTGATTTATATTTCGTTTATGGTAGAATGCACAAGTAGGCTGCATATGGTCGCCCACAAGGGGGACAATGGTATCTGCGTCTCTATCTCCATAAGCCCAAATATGCTGAATTGTTTCTGATGTCATTAAAGGTAGATCACAGGAAATGATGAAATTCCAATCTGTCTTCGTGTGATTTAATGCGGTGAGTAGTCCAATAACAGGAGACTGTAAATCTATTTCATCTTGAAGAAATGGATAGGAGACACCTTCCGGTTGGTTCTTCCCGATGATTTGGCGTGAATTGAAATCCTGACAGCAACCCCACAAATGGTCTATCATGCGGACATTGTTCACTTTGGTCTTCCATTTGGGGGAACCAAACCGCCGGCTCATGCCGCCGATGAGTATAAATGCAGATGCATTAATCATATCATAATTTCCGAAAGAACTATCTTTTAAACATAGTATTTGTTTTATATAGTAAAATTACTATATTCCTCGCCATATGGTAAGCAATCAAACTAAAATATCTCCGGAATTTATCCAGAATGCAGCACGTGTTTTAAAATCATTAGGACACCCTGACCGAATCAAAATAGTTGAATTTTTAGAAGATGGTGAAAAGACTGTTGGACAAATTCACCGGGATTTAGAAATGCATCAACCCATCGTCAGCCAACATTTAAAGGTAATGCACGATAGAGGAATTGTACAGTATCGGCAGGAAGGAACACGATATTTTTATTCTTTGGCGAATGATTTTATTTTCAAAATTTTAGATTGTATGGCTGATGCTCAACAAAAAATAAATAATGGGGAATGGACATTAGAATTTCCTACGGATAATTAATGAAGGAATAAATCATGAATGAAATCGAATTTAATCAAGAACTGGATTGCCGTGGATTGAATTGTCCGTTACCAGTTTTAAAAACGAAAAAGGCCATAGATGAAATGGCAGCGGGGGACGTTTTAAAAATGATATCAACTGATCCAGGATCGCAAAACGATGTGACTGCTTGGGCCAAGCGTACAGGAAATGACATTTTATCTGCCGGCCATGAAGGCAGTGATTTTATTTACTACATCAAAAAGAATTAGGGAGTAAACAATGAACGAAAATCCACAAAAACGAATGGCCTTAATTGCATCCAAGGGGACGCTGGATTGGGCATATCCACCATTTATTTTAGCATCAACCGCAGCAGCCATGGACATGGAAGTGGGAATCTTCTTTACCTTTTATGGACTCACATTATTGAATAAAGATATTGATGCAAAAGTTGCACCGGCCACAAATCCTGCCATGCCCATGAAAATGCCTTTTGGACCGGAAGGATTTCAAAATATAGAGTGGCCAATTCCTAATATCATCATGGGAAATGTGCCCGGTTTCGAAACCATGGCAACATCATTCATGAAAAAAACCTTTAAAAATAAAGGTGTCGCAACCGTAGAAGAACTACGTGATATTTGCGTGGAGTCCGGCGTGAAAATGTATGGGTGCCAGATGACAATGGATGTATTTGGAATCAGTCAAGATCAATTCATAGAAGCGACGGATGTAGCCGGTGCCGCATCGTTTTTAGAATTTGCTGCCGATGCTGACATCTCCTTATTTGTTTAATTTCATTCCTGTATAAATAAAAGACTAAGATGCCCGGCTTACACTCATATTCTGCGGATGAGTTATTCCAATTCTTAATTCAAAAGGATGACATGCTCGTCTTGGATGTGAGAAATGAGGAAGATTTCAATCGCTTTAATGTAGAAGGGCCATTTCCATTCGAAATGACAAATATTCCCTATTTTGATTTCATGGAAGCAGAAGATGCTTCTGTAGCAAAAGTGCCACGGGACAAACCCATAAAAGTAGTCTGCGCAAAAGAAGGATCAGCGCAATACGTTGGCGAAATTCTTGTCAATAATGGATTTGAAGATGTCTCCTATTTGACTGGTGGAATTAAAACTTGGGGCAATATGCTTGCACCCAATCGAATTAATTTCGAATCAGATTCCTATTCTCTTTTTCAATTTATCAGACCCGGAAAAGCGTCCTGTAATTATGGACTTATTTATAATGGAGAAATGGTGGTTTTCGATCCCAGTCGGAATTTTGAATTTTATCAATCTTTTGCTGAAACCCAAAATGCAAGAATCGTCCGTTCATTCGAAACCCATCTTCAAGCTGATTATATAAGTGGTTCTAAACAAATTGCCAATGAAACCGGTGCAGATATTTTTGCACATCATGGTGATTTTAAAGATGCATCCTTTAAATACAATGAATTGGGTGATGGTGATATTTATTCAATAGGCAATGATGGGCCTGAAATTCGAGTGCTTCATTCACCCGGACACACTCCTGGCAGTACTAGTTATATCATAGATGAGAAATATCTGATTTCAGGTGATACCGTTTTTATTCAGTCAGTGGGTCGGCCTGATTTAGGAGGCAAGGCAGAAGAATGGTCCATATCTCTTTTTGAAACGCTGACTAAAAAAGTTCAAAGTCTTGACTCCAAAATAAATGTGCTCCCGGGGCATTATATGGATTGGACTGAAGCAAATTCTGATTTACTTTTTTCCGAGACTCTTGGTCAAATAATTGAAAATAATTCAGAAGTGTATCAAATGGATTCCCCGGAAAAATTTACCCAATTTATAAAAGATAATATGCGTGAGTCCCCCAAAGTGTATGGTGAAATCCGAAAGGTGAACGCCGGTTGGCTGGATGTTGATATTGATGAAGCTGACATCATGGATCTGGGGAAGAATGAATGCGCAGCGACTACCTATAACGCCCAGAAAGTATAATATTGAATTACGGATTTGTTATTGATAACCGCATGTGCATTGGATGCCATGCCTGCACCGTTGCTTGCAAAAGCGAGCACGATGTACCCATTGGCGTCAACCGCACCCATGTGAAATATATCGAAAAAGGGGAGTTTCCCAATTCAACCAGAGAATTTTCCGTCCATCGATGCAACCACTGTGCGGACGCACCTTGCGTAGAAATTTGCCCCACTACCGCACTCCATACTCGTGCCGATGGGATTGTGGATTTTGACAACGACCGCTGCATTGGATGTAAATCCTGTATGCAGGCTTGCCCTTATGATGCGCTCTATATGGATCCCAACACCAACACGGCTGCCAAGTGCAATTACTGCGCCCACAAGGTGGATTATGGATATGAGCCCGCCTGCGTGGTGGTCTGTCCGGTGGAAGCCATTGTCTCCGGTGACTTGGATGATTCCAATTCAAAAATTGCCCAATTGGTAGCCAATGAAGATACCATGACGCGGAAGCCGGAAAAGATGACGGACCCCAATTTGTATTATGTAAATGGCACATCCGAAATGTTGAATGCTACCGCCACGGATCGGGATTCCGATTATCTATGGTCCGAACAATCGAAGGGCGTAGGGCACTATGCAAAATATGCAGAAGAACGATTGGCGGAGTCCGATACGGAAAATTTATTGGTTCAATTGGCCATGGAGAATTCCGCTAAAACAGGCAAACCCATTGACCACCGTGCCATTGATAATGTAGCCAAAGAAATCCAGCAAGATGTGGATACGAAAGATGCTCGCCGTGTGTATGATTCTCCCAGTAAGGGCGTGCTTTGGGGGTGGGAAGTCCCGGCCTATGTGTGGACAAAAGCCATGGCTACGGGCACATTTTTAATGATGGCCATTTGGCAATTATTTTTAGGCGAATTGTCTTCTTCGTCTGAATTGACCGGACTCATTATTTCACTCATTTTTATGGGATTCACAGGCGCATTGCTAGTAAAAGATTTGGATCGTCCCGATCGATTTCTCTATGTATTGCTTCGTCCCCAATGGAAGTCGTGGTTGGTACAGGGGGCATACATTATTACCGTTTTTGGTGGGTTAGTTACATTAAAATTAATTGACAATTATTTCGGATTTGGCTGGAATTGGCTCTGGGGTGTCGGCGGTATTTTTGCCATCCTTGGCGCTATTTATACAGCCTTCCTATTTGCCCAAGCCCGAGCGCGGGATTTATGGCAGTCACCAATTAATTCAGCGACCCACATGTTGATTCATGCCATCATGGCTGGTTCCATCGTAATGATGGTCATTGCACCGGAATCCACAATTTTGATGACCAATATTTTGTTGGGTGGAATCGTCCTGAATCTGCTCTCCATTGGTAAAGAAATATGGATGCCCCATGATACACCGGATACAAAAGAAGCAGTCCGGATGATGACAAAAGGATACTATTCCAAATATTTTTGGCGGGGGATCATTGCAGGGAATATGATTCCCGCAGCTCTGATCTTTTTGGGTTGGCCCATTGTGGCAGGCACTTTGGCGTTGGTTGGGATATTTTTAACCGAGTACGTGAGAATCCGCGTACCGCAAATGATACCATTAAGTTGAGATAGCCACGAAGGCACAGAGACACGAAGAATTAATCAAGTGTTTGAAGAGATAACCAATGAATAAACTATTAAGGAATTTCTTATTAGGGATAGCAACTATGATGGTTGGCGTATCTCATGGGCAAACCAAAGATTTGAAAATTACAATTCTTTCTACAATGGTTGCAGACTATGATTATTTAGGAGAATGGGGATTTTCAGCTCTCATAGAATCGGATGGGCATAAAATATTATTTGATACGGGATTTAGAGAAGAAACGGTATTAGAAAATGTGAACAGTTTGAATGTTGACCTTTCTAAAGTTTATCATGTGTTTATAAGTCATAACCATTTAGACCATACGGGCGGATTAATTAGTTTGCGGAAAAAATTCATGACCATTGATCCCAATGCATTAAAGTACGTCCATGTTGGAAAAGGTATTTTTTCTGAACGATTATCTAATGGAAAAAATGTAAATGATTTCATAGATCATAAAAAAATTCTAGAATCATTAGGTGTTGAATTTATTTTCCATGATGGACCAAAAGAAATCCTTCCAAATATTTGGACAACAGGTGTTGTGCCCCGAATCCATAATGAGAAAAATTGGTCAGGATACCGTGAAATAATTGAAGGGGATAAAATAGTTGAAGACAATATCCCGGAAGATCAATCCATGGTAATGCATACTGAAAAGGGCTTGGCTCTTATTTCTGGATGCGGCCATGCGGGCATCGTGAATACAATGGAACACACTCATAAAATGTTTGATGAATCATTAGATATTTATGCTTCGGTTGGCGGATTCCACTTATTTGCAAAATCGGATAAAGAGATTAAGTGGACTTCAAAGCAAATGAAGAAGTTTGGTGTAGATGAGTTTATTGGTGCCCATTGTACAGGGATTGATGCAGTGTATTCTATCCGAAATAATAATAGAATGGATAGAGAAAATTGTGTTGTGGGCGCTGTAGGATCTGTGTTTGATTATGAAAAAGGGATCATTCCGGGGTATATAACCAAATGAAACCCTTAAGCTAATAATTAATGGAACCACAGAGACGCAGAGAATTATAATTATTTTTCTATGATCCCTAATAAAAAAAGGAAACTAAACAATGAAAAATAGACTAATGATTATAACCTTATTCTTTTCTGGATGTTCTATTGAAAAGAATATTAGTGAAGTAGAAGTCATGGCTCTTTTAAATAATTATTTTAAAGGTATTGATGTGGATAATGTTCAATCAGACTATCTTGAATCTATGATAACGGGTGACTATTATATTTTTGAATCCGGGAAAGTGATGCCAACAAGTGAATTCAAGGCCTTTCTAAATGACATTTATAAATCCACAAAAACAATTTCGAGCGAATGGAAGTTCAGTGATATAAATATCAACACAGATAACAACAGTGCTCACATCACATATATTAATGATGGTGAGTTTGTGTCAGAAGACGGAAGTGTCACGAAATTGAAGTGGTTTGAAACTGGATATATGATTAAAACGCCGGATGGATTAAAAATGCAATGTATGACTTCAATGGAAATTAAATAATAGAGTAATTAATATGCTTATTTCATTCCTCTGTGAACTCTGTGTCCCCATGGTAAATAAAAAATGAAACGTAGTTGGATAGAAACATTTTCAGAATCATTAGGGCTCATCCCGAAGATATCTGACCGCCCGGACTGGTCCGAAGAATTTGTCATGGAAGGACCGCGGGAACTATATAAATACCCCGACCCCAGTGAATGGGACGACTTTACCGAATTGGATCCAAAAGCTTGGCCGGAGAAGAAGGAACGGCACTACTCCATCGTGCCCACTACTTGCTTCAATTGTGAATCAGCATGCGGACTCTTGGCTTATATTGATAAGGATTCCGATGAAGTGCGAAAGTTTGAAGGAAATCCCCACCATCCCGGAAGTCGTGGACGGAATTGTGCCAAAGGTCCCGCCACCATCAATCAGATCAATGATACAGAACGAATTTTATATCCCCTAAAACGGGTGGGCGAGCGTGGCGAAGGGAAGTGGGAACGGATCAGTTGGGACCAAGCGTTGGATGAAATTTCTGAAAAGATTGCAGCATCCATCAGAAAGCGGAAAGACGGTGTGGTGTATCATGTGGGACGTCCCGGCCATGAAGGCTATGCGGAACGTGTATTAAAAGCGTGGGGTGTGGATGGACACAATTCCCATACTAATATTTGTTCTGCCGGCGCCCGGACAGGATACGCCCTTTGGCATAAATACGATCGTCCCAGCCCGGATCATACCAATGCAGAAGTGATACTTTTGGCGTCATCCCATTTAGAAACAGGTCATTATTTTAATCCCCATGCCCAGCGGATCATGGAAGGCATGATGAAAGGGGCCAAACTCATTGTTATGGATCCACGGCTGTCCAACACCGCATCCATGGCAGATGAATGGATGCCCACCTATCCCGGATCGGAATCGGCTGTTTATATGGCCATGGCCAAGATCATACTAGACGAAGGATTGTTCGATCGCCATTATTTAGAAAATTGGGTGAACTGGGATGATTATCTCAAAAATCTCCATCCGAATGATCCCGTTGAGTTTGACCAATTCATTAAAAGATTGCGTGAAGAATGGACAGAATACACACCTGAATTCGCTGCCAAAGAAGCGCAAATTGATGCGGACCAAATTATCCGAGTTGCAAAAATGATCGGAAAAGCGGGAAGCAAATTATCCACCCATGTTTGGCGCGGTGCTTCCATTGGGAATCTCGGTGGATGGCAAGTCTCAAGGACACTCCATTTGCTCAATGTGCTCACCGGATCGGTGGGAACAGAAGGGGGCACTTCCCCCAGTGCATGGAATAAATTTCACCCGGAATTTTTTGATTCACCCCCGGGGCCCGACGCATGGAATGAATTAAATTGGCCTAAGGAATACACGCTTGCTCACTTTGAAATGAGTCAAATTTTACCCCATCTCATAAAGGATGGACGTGGTGAATTGGATGTGTATTTCACTCGTGTGTTTAATCCGGTGTGGACCTACCCCGATGGATTCTCGTGGATCGAAATGTTATCCGATGCAGAAAAAGTGGGTTGCCACATTGCATTAACACCTACTTGGAATGAGACCGCCTTTTTCGCTGATTATGTACTCCCTATGGGGCATGCTTCCGAGCGGCATGACATCAATTCATACGAAACACAGGCCGGTGTATGGATCGCATTCCGCCAGCCCGTCTTGAGAGAAAAAGCCCGCCGCGATGGAAAGGAAGTGGAATTCACTTATGAAGTGAATCCAGGGGAAGTTTGGGAAGAAGATGAATTTTGGATAGAGCTTTCCTGGCGAATTGATCAGGCCGGTGATTTAGGCATCCGAAAGCATTTTATGAGTCCATATCGTGAAGGCAAAAAAATCAACATTGACGAATATTATCAATACATTTTTGAGCATACAGAAGGTCTCTCGGAAGCGGCAGAAAATGTAGGTCTCACCGCTTTAGAATACATGCGGAAATACGGTGCTTTTCTGGTGGATGACAATGTGTATCGGAATAATGAAAAAGCATTTTCAGACAATGATGTAAATGTGAAGCCCAACGGACAGATTGAAAAAAATGGTGCCGTGGTTGGGCTCGAAGTGGATGGAAAGCAGTTTGCCGGATTTCCTACCCCATCCAAGCGACAGGAGATTTATTCTCAAACCATGGTGGATTTCGGTTATCCGGAGCATGCCACACCGGGATACCGCATCAAAAGCCACGTGCATTTAGATGAAATGGATCAGGACAAAAATGAATGTGTGCTTCTCCCCAATTTTAGGTTGCCTACCCATATTCACTCCAGATCTGCCAATGCAAAATGGCTTACAGAGATCGCCCATCGAAATCCCATTTGGATTCATACCAAAGATGCAAAACAACTCGGTGTGGACAATGGGGACCTTTTGAAAATCACTACAGAAATTGGCTGGTTTGTGGACAAAGTTTGGGTGACAGAAGCCATCAAACCTGGCGTGGTAGCTTGTTCTCATCATATCGGACGTTGGCGCCGCCAGCAAGATGAAGGGAATCGCTTCATGACCAATACGGTGGACATTCAAAATATGGGGGATGGAAAATGGAAAATGGAGACCATGACAGGTATTGAACCGTGGGAAACGGACGACCCCGATACGAATCGTGTGTGGTGGCGTGATGGGGGTGTCCATCAAAATATTACCCATGCGGCCAATCCCGATCCCATTTCCGGCGCCCATTGCTGGTTGCAAAAAGTGACTATTTCTAAACCGAATCCCGATGAGAAATACGGTGATATTTTTGTGGATACAAATAAATCATTCGAACATTTTAAAAAATGGAACGCATGGGCGAAGGAAAAAGAGAGACATCCCGATGGACTTCGCCGTCCTTTATGGATGGGCCGACCACTCACACCCCAAAAGCATCAGTTTTATTTAGATAAAGATGAGTAAATTTAGGTAGTTAGCAACCAAACTATAGGTCTCAAATGAGTGAATTCACCCTTAATATTAACGGAAAACAGAAAACGGTAAATGTGGATGAAGATACACCATTACTGTGGGTGATTCGAGATACATTGGGATATACAGGTACGAAATTTGGTTGCGGCCGCGGACTCTGTGGCGCCTGTACAATTCACATTGATGGAGAAGCAACCCGGTCTTGTGTCACTCCAATTGACAACCTTGATGAAGATGTAGAACTCACCACAATTGAAGGCCTTTCTGTAGAAAACCCCCATCCTATTCAAGAAGCCTGGCTGGAAGGGGATGTTCCCCAATGCGGTTATTGTCAGTCCGGCCAAATCATGACTGCAGCCGCATTTCTTGAGCGGAATCCTAATCCTGAAGAAAATGATATTGATACGGCAATGAAAATGAATATTTGCCGCTGCGGAACCTATCCCGAGATCAAAGAGGCCATTCTAACTGCGGCCAATGGTTCCTTAGCGAATAAGGGAGGTAGTGATGAATAGACGTGATTTCATCAAAGTGACTTCCACCGCAGGATCCGGACTCATTCTCGGTTTTTATTTACCATCCACAAATAAACTGAGTGGAAAGCCACTCACTTCCACAGCATTTGAACCCAATGCATGGATAAAGGTTCAGCCGGATAATTTCGTTCGAATCATGGTGGCGAAATCTGAAATGGGCCAAGGCGTGGTCACATCCTTACCCATGATTGTTGCAGATGAAATGGATTTAGATTGGTCCCAGGTGATTGCCGAAAAAGCACCGGCAGATCGTAAAAAATACGGATGGCAAATGACGGGTGGAAGCAACTCAGTATCCGGTGGTTGGAAAAAATTGAGGAAAGCAGGCGCCACTGCCCGAGAGATGCTGGTCTCTGCTGCTGCGCAAGAATGGGATGTATCAAAAAATGAATGTACATCTAAATTAGGAACAGTTATCCACGAATCCACCGGAAGGGTTTTATCTTATGGAGAATTGGCTGGTAAAGCTAGCACACTAGTAATACCCAAAAAACCGAAACTGAAAAGCAAAAACGAATTCACCATCATTGGGAAGGATAAAAAAAAGAAAGATACCCCATCAAAAATCAATGGCACAGCCGAATTTGCCTTAGACGTCCAATTGGATGGCATGGTGTATGCCACGGTTATTCATTCGCCGGTTTTTGGCGGTGAAGTAAAATCCTTTGATAAGAGCAGTGTGAGTGATGTTTCCGGCATCATAAATATTTTTATAATTGAACGTGGATTGGCCATTGTAGCCGAAAATACGTGGGCCGCGTTAAAGGCAGGGAAAAAGATCAAGATCGATTGGAGTGACGGTGATTCTGCCGGAGTGGATAGTAAAAAAATCCGAAAAGATTTAATGAAAGCCAGTGAGAAAAAGGGAAGTGTGGTTCGGAAAGAAGGGAATGTCAAAAAGGCATTGGCATCATCGGACAATATCCATGAAGTGATTTATGAATCTCCCTTACAAGCCCATGCCACCATGGAACCCATGAATTGTACCGCATATGTTAAAAAAGATCAATGTGAAGTATGGGCAGGTACTCAGGATGCAAATGGCGCCAGAAAAATTGCTGCAAAGGCATCTAATCTATCCAAGAAACAAGTCAAAGTAAATGTGACCTATTTAGGTGGTGGATTCGGTCGCAGAGCACACAATGATTTTGTGGAAGAAGCGGTAGAAATTTCAAAAGTAATGAAAAAGCCGGTCAAATTGATTTGGAGCCGCGAAGAAGATATGCAGCATGATTATTATCGTCCTGCCAGCGTTCATGTAATGAAAGGTGCTTTTGATCAGAATAATCAATTGACTTCTTGGTCCCATCGTATTGCAGCACCTTCTATTCTCTTCACCCAATTCGTAAAGATTCCATTTCCATTTAAAGAAAAGGCGGACATCATTTCAGTAGAAGGAGCAAAACATTTGCCCTACGAGATCCCCAACATGCAGGTGGATTTCCAAATGACGAAAACAACCATCCCGTTATGGTTTTGGCGGTCAGTATATAATTCACAGAATGCATTTGCCAACGAATGTTTTATGGATGAACTTTCAGAAAAAGCAGGAAAAGATCCGGTCCAATTTAGGTTGGATTTATTACCGAAAAATTCCCGTGATGCAGGTGTGATCAATTTGGTAGCAGAAAAATCCGGATGGACTGACTTTAACAATGACAAAATCTTTCAGGGATTTTCATGCCATAAATCATTTGGTACGTGGGTGGCACAGGTGGCTCGCGTATCCATTGAGAATAATCAAGTAAAAGTACATGAAGTCCATTGTGCAGTGGATTGCGGCACATTGATTAATCCGGCCAATGCGAAAACCCAAATCTCCAGCGGTATTATCTACGGCCTATCTGCAACATTAAAGAGCAAGATCACTGTGAAAGATGGCCGAATTGTTGAAAGCAATTTTGATGATTTTGATGTAATTCGCATGGATGAGACACCTGACATTCATGTTTATTTTGTGGACAGTGATGAAGATCCAACAGGACTTGGAGAACCGGGACTTCCACCCATTGCACCTGCAGTCACCAATGCAGTGTACGCTGCAACAGGAAAACGATTTAGAAATTTGCCTATTCAATTTGGTTAAATCGCCTTTTGGCTTCAAAGGAGGGCATTTTACATTTAATAAATAATTTTTCATTTTTATAATTGCCTTTCGATTTAATTAGTCATTATCTTATTTGACTCCTTTTGGAAGGAGGATTGCCAGTTTCCACATACCGCTTAAACTTTTACACGATTGGAGAGCGATTAATTGGCAGTAACATTACAAAAATCATATTCTTTAAATCTCCCCCGGCAGGATGTTTGGGACGCAATAATTACACCCGAAGTCCTTGCTGAAATTCTCCCCAATTGCAAATCATTAGAACCCCTAGGTGACGATGAATTCAATGCCAATATTGAAATCAAAATCGGACCCATCAAGGGCAAATTCAACACCAAACTCTCCCTTTTCGATATCCATGAACCCAACGGCTATAAGTTTAAAGTGGATGGAGATGGGGTAAAAGGCGCCATGAGTGGGGAAGGTGAAATCCAATTATCTGATCATCCGGATGGCACTGGATTTACTTTTATGGCTAAAGGAAATGTGTCAGGAATTATTGCTCGAGTGGGGCAGCGATTGATCGAAGCATCAGGAAAAAAATTAATGGATCAAGGATTCAAAAACTTAAAACAAAAGATAACCACAGTTCCTGCGTAGGAACGAAACCATAACTCTATAAGGAGGACTTATGGGATACACGCTTAAAGTAAATGTCAATGGGAAGGCCCAAGAGGATGATGTAAATCCACGGGTGCTTCTCGTTGATTATATCAGAGAAAAACTGGGACTCACCGGCACCCATGTGGGCTGCGACACCAGCTCATGCGGTGCTTGTACCGTCCATGTGGATGGGAAGGCTGTGAAGTCTTGTACCATGTTTGCCGTTCAGGCCGATGGTGCGGATATCACCACCATTGAAGGCATGTGCCAAAATGGAGAACTCCATCCATTGCAAGCAGGATTTAAGGAAGAACACGGTCTCCAATGCGGATTCTGTACACCGGGGATGATCATGGCTTGTGCCGATCTCTTGGAAAATAACAGCAATCCCAGTGAAGATGAAATTCGTCACGGATTGGAAGGTAATTTTTGCCGATGCACCGGTTACCATAACATTGTAAAAGCGGTTCAGCATGCCGCGGAAAACGGTTAGGAGGTTGATATGGGAAAATTAGTCGGACAACCGATCAAGCGTGTTGAAGATAATCGTTTCATCAAAGGTGAAGGTAAATACACCGATGATTTTAATATGCCAAACCAGACCTTTGCAGTCTATGTGCGGAGCCCCCACGCTCATGCGAAAATAAATAGCGTGGATACGTCCGCCGCTGAGGCGATGGACGGTGTGGTCAAGGTATTCACCGGTCAAGATATTGCAGACGCAGGCCTGGCAGGATCGATCTGCGGCTGGCAGGTGGATTTCAAAAATGGGGATACCATGAAAGAACCACCCCATCCCATTATGGTGGCGGATAAGGTGCGCCATGTGGGCGACCCCGTGGCCATGGTCATTGCGGAAGATAAATATACAGCCCGTGATGCAGCCGAATTGGTGAATGTGGATTATGACGTATTGGGTGCCATTGTGGATCCGAAAGCAGCCGTTGAAGACGGCGCTGCTCAGGTTCATGATGATGTGCCCAATAATACAATCTACGATTGGGAATTGGGTGACAGTGCTGCAACGGATGCAGCTTTTGAAAACGCCCATCATGTGACGTCATTGTCCTATCATAACCAAAAATTGGTTCCCAATGCCATCGAGCCCCGTGCGGCTTTGGCTCATTATGATGCCAATGAAGACAAGTACACCTTGTACTCAACATCTCAAAATCCCCACTTAGCCCGATTGGTGATCGGTGCTTTTGTTCTGGCGATTCCGGAGCATAAGCTTCGTGTCATCTCCCCGGATGTAGGCGGTGGCTTCGGCAGCAAAATCTTCGTATACAACGATGAATGTGGATGCCTGTGGGCTTCCAAACAAATCGGTCGTCCCGTGAAATGGACAGCAGATCGGAGTGAAGCATTCATCACAGATTGTCATGGAAGAGATCATGTGACCGATGCCCAAATGGCATTTGATGCTGATGGGAATATCACTGGTTTGCGGACAAAGACTTATGCATCCATGGGTGCATACCTGTCCAATTTCTCAACCTGTGTACCCACGTATCTTCATGGGACGCTCATGCAGGGACTTTACACAACACCGGCAGTCCATGTTGATGTGACTGCGGTGGTGACTAATACAGTCCCGGTAGATGCCTATCGCGGTGCGGGACGTCCTGAAGCGACTTATTCCATCGAACGGCTCATGGATACGGCTGCACGTGAAATGGGCATGGACCCGACCGAATTGAGACGTAAGAATTTCATTCCGGCTTTTGACGGCGTGGAACAACCGGGTTACCAAACCCAAGTTGCACTTCAGTATGACAGTGGCGATTATGAAACCAATATGGATAAAGCGCTTCAAGTGGCGGATTATGAATCCTTGAAAGCCACTAGAGATAAAGCCAAATCTGAAGGCCGATTGGTGGGGATTGGATTTTCCACTTTTATTGAAGCCTGCGGCATTGCGCCATCAGCAGTGGTAGGTTCGCTCGGTGCTCGTGTCGGTCTTTACGATGCGGCCAGCATTCGCGTCCATCCTACAGGAAAAGTGACGATTCACAGTGGTGCCCACGCCCACGGACAAGGTCATGAAACGACCTTCGCCCAAGTGGTGGCGGACGCATTCGGTATTGGCATGGATGATGTCAATGTGATCCACGGTGATACAGAAAATGTGCCATTCGGTATGGGAACTTACGGTTCCCGAAGTTTGGCCGTCTGTGGTAGTGCCATCATGAAAAGTGTGGATAAGGTGAAAGAAAAAGGCGCCCGGATTGCAGCCCATAAATTGGAATGCTCTCCCGATGACCTTGAATTCGCCAATGGCGCATGGACGGTAAAAGGCACAGACAAATCTGTTGGATTTGGTGATGTGGCCCTGACCGCTTACGTGCCCCATGATTATCCTGCCGATGAAGAACCGGGACTGGATTTTGCCAGTTTCTATGATCCGGCCAACTTTGTCTATCCATTTGGCACCCACATTTGTGTGGTTGAAGTGGACAAGGATACCGGCGAAGTGGATGTAACCAAATACGTAGCCGTGGATGATTGCGGAAACGTGATCAATCCCATGATCGTAGATGGACAAGTTCATGGTGGTGTGGCCCAAGGCATCGGACAAGCCCTTTATGAAGGTGCTGTCTATGATGACGATGGCCAACTGCTGAATGGCTCCATGCTGGATTACACCATGCCCCGAGCCGATAACTTCCCCATGTTTGAAACGGATAAGACTGAAACGCCTTGCCCACACAATCCACTGGGTGTAAAAGGTATCGGTGAAGCGGGAACAATCGCATCCACCCCGGCGGTGGTCAATGCGGTTATGGATGCACTTTCAGACTACGGTGTGAAGGATCTACAAATGCCATTGACCCCGGAGCGGGTATGGTCTGCCATGAACAGTAACGGAAACGCATAAGGAGGTTACCATGATTAGTTACAATTTTGATTACAAAGTAGCCAGTTCCATGGAAGAAGCGTTTTCCATGTTGGCTGAAGCCGGTGACGATGCATCTTTTATTGCCGGCGGACATAGTGTTGTCCCCGCCATGAAACTACGACTCTCTGAACCCAGCACACTGATTGATATTTCCAAAGTGCCGGGGATGTCTGACATCTCCCAGGATGGAGATACGGTGACGATCGGTGGATTGGTTACTCACGCAGAAGTGGCATCATCAGATGTGGTGAATAATGCCTGTCCCGGATTGGCGGAATGTGCCGGTGTCATCGGCGATCCCCAAGTTCGGAATAAAGGAACCATGGGCGGTAATGTAGCCCATGCAGATCCAGGCTCGGACTATCCAGGCGCCCTGGTGGCATTCGGTGCAACCATTTGTCTGGCAAGTGCATCCGGTTCGCGTGAAGTGTCTGCAGAAGATTATTTCACAGGACTGTTCGAAACAGCTAAAGAAGATGACGAAATGGTGACAGCGGTGAAAGTGCCTGCATCATCTGCAAGCGCCTATGCGAAATTCCCTAATCCTGCATCCCGTTATGCGGTGGTAGGTGTAGGTGTTTCTCTGAACATGAATGGCGGAAGCTGTGAATCTGCATCCGTTGGTGTCACCGGTGCTGCAGATCATGCCTATCGTGCCAGTGGATCTGAATCCGCTTTGGCCGGTTCTGACTTAGGTGATGATGCATTGGATGCAGCCGCATCGGCAGCAGCTGATGGCCAGGACATGATGAGTGACTTGGCTGCGTCTGCGGATTATCGTGCCCATCTTTGCGGTGTGATGTTGAAGCGAGCTGTAGCTGCTGCAAAAGCCAGAGCTTAGTTAGACTTTCAATTAACGTAAAGAAAAATGCCCGGGGGAAAACTTTTCTCCGGGCATCTTAATATTTCTACAATTAACAAAGGAAAAAGGAATGAACCTTAATACGATTTTTAAAGTGAATGCCGTTGTTGCTGGACTTTTCGGGCTTGGGTTTGTGGTTGCGCCAATCACAGTCATGACTCCCTATGGCGTACCACAAGATGTAATGGAAGCATCTATCAATATGGCCCGTTGGTTTGGATCGGCAAATATCATCATTGCACTCATTGCATTGTTTTTGAGTAATGCACCTGATTCAGATGCTAAAATTGAAGTAGCTAAAGGGATGAGTATCGGATTCGGTATCGGTGCTGCAGTCAGTATTCTCAACCAATTATCTGGAGAAATTGGCCCACTGGGATGGTCGACAGTTATTCTATTTGCAGCATTTCAACTTGCATATGGAAAATTTGGTTTTCTGAATAAATAAGATTAACAATAAATCGGACAAAATAGGGATGCCCTGAATTTTCAGGGCATTCTTGTCTATAATAGAATCCTGCTGTAAACTTCATCTTATGAATGAAAAAATCAAATCTGTAGATACGATCCAATCCTGGTTGAACGAACACGATTATATTGCGGATCGGTCCTTGGCTACATCCATATTTCTGAATCTGAATATGGAGCGGCCGTTGTTCTTAGAAGGGGAACCGGGCGTGGGGAAAACTGAAGTGGCGAAGGTCCTGTCTCAAATGATGGGTGCGGAATTGATTCGTCTCCAATGCTATGAAGGGCTGGACGTTCACAATGCAATTTATGAATGGAATTATTCCCGTCAGATTATTGAAATCAAAATGATGGAAGCATCGGGCACCGCTAAAAAAGATGAAATTTCGAAAGAAATTTTTGGTTCAGACTTTTTGATTCGCCGTCCATTACTACAGGCCATTGACCATCAGTCCGATAAACCGCCGGTGTTGTTAATTGATGAATTGGATCGGGCAGACGAAGAATTTGAAGCATTCCTTTTGGAAATCCTGTCAGATTTTCAAGTGACCATTCCTGAGATTGGAACAGTGAAAGCAGAGCAGAAGCCCACCGTAATCATTACATCCAACCGAACACGGGAAATCCACGATGCGCTGAAACGACGGTGCATTTATCATTGGATTCCCTATCCAAAACTGCAACAGGAGTTTGAAATTGTTCGGCGAAAACAGCCCGAGATTAATGCATCATTGGGTAAGCAAGTGGTAGCCTTTGTTCATTCGCTGAGAGAAATGGATCTCTACAAAATGCCCGGTGTGGCAGAGACGCTGGATTGGTCTAATGCGCTGGTGAAATTGGGGACCAAATCTTTATCGTCAGAATCTGCAGAAGATACACTGGGGACTTTGCTGAAATACCAGGATGATATTGAAAAAGTCCGTGGCGAAACAGTGAATGGTTTGGTACAACGGGCCATTACGGACGCCGATTTGATTGCTGCGGGGTAAAGACCTTGGGGGGACGGATTCAATCACATCTGGAAGATTCCATCACGGCCTTTGGCCGTTTTATACGCCAGGCCGGATTCGATATTGGCACGGGCGAAATCATGAATGCCATCCATGCCGTAGAAACGGTGGGCGTTTCCAGAAAGGATGATTTTCAGTCCGCACTCCGCTCTACGCTTATTACCACCCACAAAGAGATGGATTTATTCAACGAAGCATTTGAATTGTATTGGCGCAATCCGGATAAAATTGAGAATGTGGCAGACATCCTGCGAAAGCTTTATGAATCTAGATTGGCCCAAGCGGAGATTGAAAGCATGTCGCGACAAAAGCCCAAGACCTTAAAAGAAATGGGTTCGCTTCGTGAGCAAAATAAAAGTGGAGAAGAGTCATTAGATGAAGAATACCAATTGCTCATGTATAGTCGGGATGAAATTTTGAAGCAGAAAGATTTTGCCAATTATAATGATGATGAAATCAAGGAAGCGAAACTGATATTGGAACGATTTGTCTGGGATTTTGGCCAACGGTTCAACCGTAGAATGAAAACCGGAAAGAAACCCCATCGGTTGGATTTTAAGCGGACATTCAGAAAAAATATGTTCCCGGATCAGGATTTTATTCAGCTCATGTGGTCAGAAAAAAAGTCCAAACCACGCCCTATCGTCATGCTCTGTGATGTGAGTGCCAGCATGGAAAGTTATACCAAAATGCTGCTCCATTTTATGCATACCTTTTCCGGTTTGAATCGACGGGTAGAGTCCTTCATTTTTGGGACGCAATTGACACGAATCACCAAATATTTTAAAGACAGAAATGTGGATACAGCTATTCGTAAATTGAGCCGAAATGTAGAAGATTGGAGTGGGGGAACTCGAATCGGTGATGCTGTAGAAAAATTTAACTACCATTGGGCCAGAAGAGTCTTGAGTCAAGGTGCTGTGGTTATCGTGATTAGCGATGGTTGGGATACGGGAAAGACTGAACTTTTAAGCCGTGAAATAGAACGGCTTCAAAAAAGTTGCCACCGATTGATTTGGTTAAATCCCAATTTAGGTTATGATGGCTACCAACCCATTACACAAGGGATTCAAACTATTTTACCCCACGTGGATGAATTCTTGCCTGTCCATAATTTGAAAAGTCTAATGGATTTAGGAAAGGTATTGGCTAACCTTGATAAATCCGGACGGAGAAGAATTATTAGTCCAATGGTGGCTGTATCATGAAAGTTGCAGGACTCATTTTAGCCGCTGGTGGTTCATCCCGAATGGGGGATGAGAATAAACTCATGATGCCATATGATGGAATGCCCATGGTGAACCATGTGGTGAATGCTGCTGTGGGTTCTAATCTGGATCACACTTTTATGGTTTTGGGAAATGAGCCATCTGCCATCAAAAAAATGATCCAAAATGATCAGGTTCAATTTGTAGAAAATAAAGCGTGGAAAGCGGGTATGGCTTCATCAATCGCAGCGGGTGTTCATGAATTGACTGAATTTGATGGTTATCTCATTTTGTTGGGAGACATGCCACTGGTCACTTTCGAATTAATCAATAAATTGATTAATCATGCTGCGAAGAATAAAATTGTCGTTCCGGTGAATAAAGGCCGGCAGGGGAATCCGGTTCTGTTTGGTGCAAATTTTAGGGATGAACTCATGAACCTTAAAGGGGATGTTGGCGCTAAGGGAGTAATCAGGAATAACGTATCATCTGTTGTGGAAATAGAAGTGGACTCAGATGCTATTTTTCAAGATTTTGATACACAAGAAAGTTTAAAGGTAGGCGTTGGTGCTGCATAAAGAATTATTTACGATCATGGCTGACCTACGAAGGGATGGCCGTCCTTTCGCCATCGCCACGGTGATTGCCGTGAAAGGATCATCATCCGCAAAGACCGGTGATAAAGCCGTCTATGATGAAAAGGGAAAACGGATTGTGGGTTACATCGGCGGTGGCTGTGTAGAAAACCGTGTGGGACAAACTGTAATCGAATCCTTGAAAGAAAATGAAACCCGGATGATCGATGTAAATCTGGATAGCGATGATATGGAATTAGGTATACCATGTGGAGGCATGATGACTGTTTTTGTTGAACCCCAAAACCGAACGCAAACCATTCTTATTCGTGGGATGGGTCGTGTGGTAGAAGTGTTGGCCGATTTGGCAGCCACTCTCAATTTCAATGTGTTGATACAAACACAGGAAGATGAAAAAGACCGGTATGAATCTGCAGATGAAATCATTACCGATCCCTTGGATCTGGATGAAATTGATGCATCCATAGATTATTTTATTTTGGCCACCCACCACCGGGATGACCATAAGCAATCTTTGAGTGCTTTGAATCATGGTATTCCATTTGTGGCGGTAATCGCCAGTCAAAAAAAAGCAGGACTTATTAGAGATCATTTGAATGAAAATAATGTATCCGATGAATTGATGGCCAATTTTCATTCTCCGGCCGGATTGGATCTGAAAGCACAAACTGCGGAAGAAATTTCATTGAGCATTATGTCTGAAATTGTGATGCACCGCAATGGCGGTTCAGGGGAAGCCATGGGGAAATGATTCTGTGAACCCCATTTATCTCGATAATCAGGCCACGACTCCGGTTGACCCACGTGTGGCTGAAGCAATGATGCCTTATTTGTCCGAACAATTTGGAAATGCCGCCAGTGTGCACCACACATATGGCCGTAAAGCCAAAGAAGCGGTTGCTGATGCTCGAAAAATTTTAGCCGATGAAATCAATGCCCGATCCAAGGAAATTGTATTTACCAGCGGAGCAACAGAAGCAATCAATCTGGCCATCCGCGGTGTGTGTGAAAGTCAATCGAAAAAAGGACATATCATCACTCAAGCTACGGAGCATAAAGCAGTGTTGGACACGGTTGATGCCATGGCAAATCAAGGTTGGGAGGTGACCATCCTGCCAGTGGATTCAGACGGTAGAGTTGATCCGATTGATGTAAAAAATGCAATTAAGGACGAGACGGTATTGGTGGCCATTATGCATGCAAATAATGAGATCGGAACCATTCAGCCCATATCTGAAATTGGAGAAATTTGCAGAAACACTGGAGTCCTATTCCTGATAGATGCCTGCCAATCATACGGCAAACTACCGATTGATGTAGATGAAATGAATATTGATTTATTGGCAGCTACTGCTCATAAGATTTATGGTCCAAAAGGCATCGGCATACTATACGTGAGAAGTCGGAGTCCAAATGTCCAAATGGTGGAGCAGATTACAGGTGGGGGACATGAATATGGGAGACGATCGGGGACATTGCCTGTCCATCAAATTGTAGGTTTTGGAAAAGCGATTGAAATATGCGACGCATCAGAAAAACAGTTATTATCCCATTACCAACAAATGCTCATTGAAGGAATAAGGTCAGCTCACCCCGATGTGGTTTTGAATGGAAGTTCGACTCATCGATTGGCAAATAATGTCAATTTGAGTTTTTCCGGATTGGATGCAGAAACACTTATTATTAAAATGAAAGGGATTGCCTGTTCCACCGGTTCGGCCTGCAGTAGCGCCAACTTGGAACCATCCCATGTATTGAAAGCGATTGGATTAAATAATGAAATGGCTCATAGCTCAATCCGTTTCAGTATGGGAAGGATGAACACAAATAAAGAAATCTCTTTGGCAATAAAAGAAATCAATAGAATTGTTAATGATTTGAAAAAACATTCACCACTAAGACAATTAGTATCGAGCTAAAAGATTAAGTTTTATTTAAATGAGAAATAGGATAATTTAGTCCGAATTCTTTAGCCGAATCACCTACGTTTTGTTAATAGGGTGAAAGGCCGGTACGGTTTTGGTGGAAACACCAAAATTTGCTCCCGATTCCTGATTTAAAGTTGGGATGAATTGGAAAAAGAATGGAAAATATAACACAAATCCATCCAACGCTGGGTCGTGGCGTTATGCCTGCGCATCCCACAATCGTCGATCGCCACGGTCGCACCTTCAATTACCTTCGA
>JAERSH010000050.1 GCA_016845785.1 Fidelibacterota bacterium | reverse complement strand
ATCAACATCAGTTTGGATACATTACAGAAAGATCGATTCAAAACCATTACCCGGAGAAGTGGTGTAGAGCAGGTGATAGAAAATATTCATGGTGCAATTGATTCCAAAATTTCTTCAGTAAAGATTAATGTTGTGTCCATGCGTGATTTCAATCACGATGAATTATTGGACTTTGCGAATCTAACAATAGAAAATGATATCACCGTCCGATTCATTGAACTCATGCCATTTGATTCCCACCAAATCTGGAAAACGGGGAAATTCTATCGTGCAGAGCATATCGTGGAAGATTTGCATTCCCAGACGGATCAACTCCAGGCGGTGGATGGATCCAGCACCGAACATTTTATTTTTCGGATGAAAGACTCCAAAGGGAAGATTGCCGTGATCCCTGCTTATTCAAGAAATTTGTGCGGCGCCTGCAACCGAATTCGAATTACAGCTGATGGCAAATTGTTGAACTGTCTTTATAGTCAGGATGAAACGAATTTGCGGGATGCCATGCGGGATGGCGCATCCAATGAAAAAATCCAATCTATGATCACAGGATCATTTATGAACAAACACGTGGATGGTTGGGCAGCTCAACAGGATAATGGGGCCCACCGGGAATCCATGACACAGATCGGTGGGTAAATAATGGAGTGTTGGATTATTGGAATAATGGATAAATGGAGAACTTTGCGAAAGTTTTATACTTTCGCAAAGTTTAATAAAGGAAAAATTTTATGAATGAATTTTCACATTTAGATAATAAAGGAAATGTCAAAATGGTTGATGTGACGGACAAACTTTCTACCGCAAGAATGGCCAAGGCAGAAGGGAAAATTGTCATGATGCCAGAAACAGTCTCGGCAATCACAGACAACGCTATTCCTAAAGGAAATGTACTCACTACAGCCAAGATCGCCGGCATTCAGGCGGCGAAAAAAACAGCCGAAATGATTCCCATGTGTCACCAATTAAATCTATCATTCGTGGATATTGAATTTGAATTGGAATCCGATTCAATTCAAATTCTATCCACAGTCAAAACCAAAGAAGCCACGGGCGTAGAGATGGAAGCCTTGTCCGCAGTGTCCGGCACTGCACTCACTATTTATGATATGTGCAAGGCAGTGGATAAAACGATGCAAATTGGTGAGATTAAATTGGTAAAAAAAGTGGGTGGTAAATCAGATCATGCTTCAGAATACCGTCCTATGGTCGGTGTCATTACATTGAGCGATAGTGTGGCTGCCGGCAAAAGTGAAGATAAGTCCGGTGAAATATTGGCCAGTGGATTTTCAAATTCTGGATGTGAAGTAGATAATAAAATCGTCCTTGAAGATGGGTCTGATCAATTGGTTCCCACCATTAATGATTTGGTTGATTCGGGCGTAGAACTCATTTTGACTACAGGTGGAACAGGATTGGGACCGAGAGATTTGACAATTCAAACTTTGGAAAAAATATTTGATTCCAAATTACCTGGGATTGAACAGGCGCTCCATGCCTACGGACGGGGAAAAGTGAAAACGGCCATGTTATCTCGTTTAACCGCCGGGGTTGTGAAGGGTGCGATTGTCATTTGTTTACCCGGGAGTCCAGGTGCGGCGAAGGATGCATTACAGGTGTTGATTCCGACTATTTTTCATTCGTTTCATATGATGCACGGAGAAAAACATTAACGTGTTTTTACCACGGAGAATTGGAGACACAGAGATGATAAATAATTTTAAAAACTACTCAGTGACTCCGTGTCTCAGTGGTAAAAAAAGGAGATAAAATGTTATTAGAAAAAGAATTAACAGATAAAATTATTCGCGCAGGAATTGAAGTTCATAAAGCACTGGGTCCCGGTTTATTGGAATCCGCTTATGAAAAATGTTTAATGAAAGAATTTGAATTATCTCAAATCCCATTTAGATCCCAAGTAGATTTTCCATTGGAATATAAGGGAATCAAAGTCGATGCAGGCTATCGGATCGATCTCGTTGTGGATGAAAAAGTAATAATAGAATTAAAAGCGGTTGAATCGATTATCCCTGTCCATGAAGCCCAACTGTTAACTTATATGAAATTGACTGGGATTAGGGTTGGAATGATTATGAATTTTCATGTTCCGGTTTTAAAAGATGGTATAAAACGGATGGTATTATAAAATGAGAATACTCAGTGCCTTCGTGTCCCTGTGGTTCGCCTAATGGAATTGTTACTACCCATCTTATTCCTTTTCGTGGCCTTCATCTACTCATCTGTGGGGTTGGGGGGCGGTTCATCCTATACGGCAATTATGGCCATCATGGGTGTGAGTTATACCATGATTCCCACCACATCACTCACATTGAATTTGGTAGTCACGTTTATCGGTATGATCAATTTCTGGCGAAATGGTCATGGACGATTGAACTTAATCGGACCCTTTCTAATTACATCCATTCCCATGGCCTATCTCGCAGGCTCATTAGAATTGCCCGAATTTATTTTTCAAATCATCCTGATTAGTACATTGATTCTGGTGGCAGTGCGGATCTACGTCATCAACGGATTGACTCTTTCATTTCAGCTATCCATTGGACAAAAATGGGTCATGATCATCGGATTGGGTGCGGTCCTAGGATTTATCGCAGGTGCAGTTGGAATCGGTGGCGGTATCTATTTGGTACCATTGATAATTATGTTTGGTTTAGGGACGGCAAAAGAAGCCGCAGCGGCCGGCGCCATGTTCATTTGGGTGAATTCATTGGCGGGTTTTTTGGCACGGTATCAAGCAGGTACATTCGATTCTGAATTTATTTTACCCCTAATTGTCGCCGTGGTGATTGGTGGTTTTGGTGGTTCCTATTTTGGATCAAAAAAATATGAATCGAAAACCATCCAAAAAATCATGGGTGGCGTCATCATTATAGCCATCGTGTTTTTATTTAGAGAAATATTATGATCCCATTTCAGGAAGCAAAAAATATTGTTAATGGTCACCTGTTTCAACTGAAGCATGAAAAAGTGTCATTAAGTGAATCCGCAAACAGAATTTTGTCTGAAGATGTGGTCGCAACCATGCCGTCTCCCCAATTTGATAATTCTGCCATGGATGGTTTTGCCGTCCGATCTGAAGACACAATTGGTGCATCAAAAGAGAATCCCATCACTTTGAAAATGGTGAGTGTCAGTTCAGCCGGATCACCATCGGATATTGAAATTGGTCCCGGCGAATGTGCCCAATGCATGACTGGTGCAGCCATCCCGAAAGGGGCTGATGCTATTGTGATGGTAGAAGAATCCAGCGGATTTTCTGATGACGAATCCGTTCAAATATTTTTAGAAGCATCTCCCGGAAAACACATCCGAAAACAAGGTGAAGAAATTTCAGAAGGTGATTTGTTGATTCATAAAGGGGCGAAAATTTCTCCCAGTGAAATCGGTACTTGTGCCACATTTGGATATGGTGAATTGACGGTTTTCCAAAAACCAAAGGTTGCCATTTTTGGGACGGGGAATGAATTGATCGAACCGGGAAATCCACTTGAGTCAGGACAGATTTATAACTCCAATCTTTACGTATTTTCGGATTTGGCTGAAAAGGCCGGCGCCGAAGTAATCATGCGGGATGTGATTCAAGATGATAAAGAATCCCTTCGACATTTTTTATCCGAAGCATTGGAAGCCTGTGATGTAGTGATTTCGTCCGGTGGTGTATCTATGGGACGGTACGATTATGTCCGGGATGTATTCATGGAATTAGGTGTAGAAGAGCATTTTTGGAAAGTGGCCCAAAAGCCCGGGAAGCCGCTCTTTTTCGGTACAGGACAGAATACATTGATCTTTGGACTGCCCGGAAATCCTGTCTCATCCTATATCGGATTTATGGAATGGGTGTGGCCTGCTTTGGAGACAATGATGGGAAAAACTGAATCAAAACCATTGTCCGGAATTTTGACTGAATCCTTTTCGAGAGAGTCAATTAAAAAGCGATTCCTGTTTGGAAAAGCATGGATCGAAAATGGTCAATTGGTTTCCAAACCCGCCACAAAAGTGGGTTCCCATATGCTCACATCTTCATTGGAAGCGAATTGTATTTTATCCGCAGATCCGGGGGAAACTATTCTTAATAAGGGCGACGAGATATGTGTGAATATTTTACCGTGGAAGAAAATTGTTTAAAGAGAAAAAGTGTTCACGTGTTTGGGTATACTGACACTTTAACACACGAACACGTAACCACATAGAATTATGATTATTACACCGAAAGAATTAACTGATCGCATAGATGAATTTGCCGTGATTGATGTTAGGCCAGATGAACAACGAAATGAGTTTCCATTGGCAGGTTTGAAATCAGTCGTTTCTGAAAATGGGGTTTTACCAAAAGTGGACGGCCAAAAAGTATTGGTTTGTCAATTCGGAATCGTCACAGAAGGCATGATCATCGAAAATGAATTGGATGATACATTTAGTTTATTGGGCGGGGCGCAGGCTTGGGATGAATTCATCCAAGAAAAAAAGGATTTTAGTCGATGGTCCCGTCAAACAGTTCTACCGGAAATTGGGATTGAAGGACAAAAGAAACTTCTGAATTCAAATGTGGCCATTGTTGGTATGGGCGGACTCGGATGTCCTGCAGCACAATCATTACTCACCGCTGGCATTGGGCAAATCCATTTGATTGATGGGGATACAGTATCTTTATCCAATTTGCATCGCCAACCATTATACAATCCGAATGATGTTGATCAAAAAAAAGTGGATGTAGCAAAAGAAAGATTAACAGTCCTAAATCCTGAAACTGAAATTCAAAAGATAGATACTTTTCTAGATGAAACCAATTGTGAATCGATTTTAGTTGGCACCGATGTAGTAATTGATGCCACGGATAATATTAAAACCCGGCAATTGATTGACAAGTATTCAAAGCAACTCAATATCCCCATGGTCTATGGCGGACTTTTTCGTTTTGAAGGACAAGTTTCAATTTTGAATGTGAATGGGAGTCCCGGTTATGCCGAATTGTTTCCTGATCCGCTATCCGGTGGTGATACCTGCGAAGATGCGGGTGTGCTCGGGATGTTGCCGGGGATCATTGGCAATATTCAGGCGTTGGAAGCAGTCAAATTAATCGTGGGGATTGAACCTAATTTGATCGGGAAATTGCTCATTTATGATGGAAAATCACACTCGACAGAATTAATAAAAATTGGATAACAACGAACAGGTTACCCACGGAACACACGAAAAACACGAAAACTTTATTTTTTCACACCCGCCTAAATCCCCCCTGTAATAGGGGGGAGTAAAAGGGGGGTCTAAAAATTATTTAAATGATTTCTCTGTGTCTCTGTGACTCCGTGGTAAACATTATGAAAATAAAAATCAAATGCTTCTCCCAAGTGAAATACGCTTTAGGAGAAAATGAAATAAAACTCGACCTTGAAAATGGTTCAACTACTTACGATTTAGAAAAATTGATCCGAGAAAAAGCCAATGGTCAATTGGATGACGTTTCATTGAGAGTTGCAGTGAACCAACAATATGTAAAAGACGAATCTGAATTAAAGGATGGTGATGAAGTGGCCTTCATTCCACCGGTCCAAGGGGGATAATAAAATTGAATCAAAAAATTTACTTGGCGCCCTTGCGACTTTGCGTTCAAATATGATAAAAATTGAAATAGTGAATGGACCCATCACTCCCTTCCCATCCAATGATGATCGGAATCAGGATGGGGCAGAATTGGTTTTCAATGGTCGCGTTCGTGACACAGAACATGGAAAACAAATCACTGCAATAGAGTACGAACAATATGAAGGTATGGCTCAAGCAGAACTTTCAAAATTAGCTGAAGAGACATGTAGAAAATTCCCCATCCATGATCTGTTTTGCCAGCATCGAATGGGCAAGGTGGGGATTGGTGAAACGAGCCTTCATGTGTCCATTTGGTCCAAGCATCGGAAAGAAGCCATCGAAGCCATGGATTGGTTCATCTTTGAACTGAAAAAACGCGTTCCCATTTGGAAATGGGCCATTTTACCCGATGGCACAAAAGTCCCCAGTGAGTGTGCGCACTGACGGAAAATTTGTACTAAATTGGCATCCTAAATGTTAGGATTTTCAAACCAAACCATCGCTGATCTTCTATATTGGGTCACGCGAAAAAAATGGCTAATCGCCGCATTCGCCATCAGCATTTTTCTTTTTTATATCCCTTCTCCAGAAACATTATCTCCTGAAGGTCACCGCACACTCATCATTGTTGTCATTGCGTTGATTTTAATTATTGGGGAAGTTATTCCATTACCAGCGGTGGCCATATTAATCCTGATTTTAGAAGTGGTTTTTGGCATTGATACACCCAACGGTGTGGCCACATCATTCATGAGCGACGCTGTATTTTTTATAATGGGTTCACTCATGATGGCTGTGGCTATCGTCAGCCAGGGATTGGATAAGCGACTGGCATTGGGGATCATTAAACTCACAGGGAATAAAACATGGCGAATCGTTTTTGGATTCGTAGCCATTTCATCAATTTTGTCATCCTTTATTGGTGAACATACGGTGGCCGCCATGATGCTGCCGGTGGCATTGACTTTAATTCGAAATACCAGTGATGATCAAAAAGCTGTTCATCGATTGTCGACCATTCTTTTATTTTCTATCGCCTACGGATGTGCCATGGGTTCCATCGGTACACCATCTGGCGGCGGTCGAAATGTGATCATGATTGGATATATTTCTGAATTTGGCCTGGGCAATATTTCATATCTGGAATGGATCAAATATGCCTACCCCATGTTGTTATTAGAAATCCCCATCGCCGTGGCATTGCTGTGGATGACATTCAAACCGGAGCAACGGATTTTAGATTCTGCTGTTCGGAAATTAAAAGTCAAAGTAACGAAAGCCGGAGAAATGACAGGGAATCAGATGATGGCCATCGGCATTTTCATTCTGGTATTTCTGGGGTGGGTTTTCTTGAGTCCTTATCTCGGTCTTGGTATCGTCGCCTTGATTGGTGTATTTCTCTATCTATCATTCGGGCTCATCGAATGGCAGGACATCAATCGGAACACAAATTGGGGTGTAATTTTATTATTTGGTGCCGCAATATCCCTGGGGATTCAAATGAAAGAAACCGGTGCGGCAGAATGGGTGGCAACCCAGTCCATAAACGGTATGAGCATGGTGATTGATGACCTTGGATTTATGCAATGGTTCATTTCCGTATTTCTTACAGGCATCCTGACAAACTTTTTGAGCAATGCTGCCACCGTTGCGGTGCTTGGGCCGGTGGTTTTGGACATGGGTGGGAATCCAATTATTTTGGGTATTTCCACATCTATCGCATCCGCATTTGCCTACTTAACAATTGTAGCATCACCCACATGTATGATTATACATTCCAGTGGGCTGGTGAAATCAAGTGATTACCTTAAAGCAGGATGGAAGCTGTTTGTTATATCCATCATTCTCCTGTTCTTAATCTCAAACCTATACTGGCCATACTTATCATGAAATTTCTCATCGCAATCGGAAGTAAAGAATATTCAGGCCCCACGCTTGAATTGGGGATGCGTGTTGCAAAGGCATTTAATGCTGCTGTAGATATCGTTTATGTGGGCGACAAAATCAGTGCATTTAGCACATCAGAAGTGATACTTGCTCAAGAAAATTTAGAAAATTGGGAATTGGATCGTCAAGGTGTGGATGTACTCCAATGGGCTTTTGAATATCTCGTGGAAAATAAGTACATCCATTCTGAATCAGATGGTGGCGAATTCAATACGGATAAATTGGTTCAAACGGATGATGACCGATGCGAAGTTCATTTAGAAGGTCGAATGACACAAGAAGTTGGATTGATCTTGAGAAATGGCGATATTATTCAGCAATTGAGAGATGAAGTCAAACGAAGCAATATTGATGTGACGATTATAGGCGCCAGTAAAAAGCGACGGATGATTCATGATCTTATCCAATATATTGATAGCTCCATTTTTGTCGTGAAAAATTATGATAGAGATCGAGATTATAAATTATTATTGGCAGTCAATGATGCACCCAATACTAAAAAAGCATTGAAATATGGCGTAAGAGTTGCAGAAGCATTTGAATTGGATGTGAATGCAATTACGATTTCCGATTCAAAAGAATTTCGATCGGATTATAGAAATGCTTCAAAATGGGCGGATAAATTCTTACGTCGCGCCGGGGTAGATCATTCCGTCAATCTGGTTCATGGAAAATTTATATCTCTTATGAATGAAACGGCTGGTGATGATCATATAATTGTTATGGGCAATTCAACAAAAAGTCCATTAACAAAATTCTTTACCGGAAGTAAGCCATTGACTGTTTGTGAAGAGTGTAATTGTCCCGCATTAATTGTTAAATGATGGAATAGAGGAGATTAAACCATGTTTCAAAATATAGCCCTGAATATTCTACTTACGGTATTCATTGTTGTGATTACGGTTCCCCCCGTGTTGTTTATATATTTATATTTTAAGGATCGAAACCAAAGCCAGCATTCTGTCTTGCGAAATTTTCCGCTTCTCGGACGAATCCGTTATATTTTTGAAATGCTTGGTCCTGAAATGCGTCAATATATGTTTGACAGCGACACAGAGGGACGTCCTTTCAGCCGAACGGATTTTGCCAACATTGTCGTCGCCGGAAAATATATGAAGACGCTGATTGCATTCGGCTCCAAAAGAAATTTCAGCGAATCCGGGTGGTATTTAAAGAATGATATGTTCCCAAAGCTAGCTGAAGAAATGCGGGTGGAAAGGGAACCAAAAATCACTACAAAACGGTATGCAGGAACAGAAGGACTGTTCTCCCGAAAAGAACATTTAGAAGCGGTGGATATCCAGCCATGGCGGTTGACCAAAGCAGATGCAATTGTTGTTGGCCCCAATTGTAAAAACCCTTGGCATGTGCAGGGTCCTGTAGGCATGTCTGCAATGAGTTTTGGTGCGCTAGGAGAAAATGCAATCAGTGCTATAAGTCTCGGGTTGGGGAAAGCCACCGGATCTTGGGTTCACACAGGTGAAGGTGGATTGGCAAAATACCATACATTAGGCGGTGGAGATGTCATTATGCAGATCGGCCCCGGATTATTTGGGGTGAGAACTGAGGATGGTGAATTTAGTCCAGAAAAATTCAAAGAAAAGGCCGACAACCCGCAAGTCAAAATGTTTGAAATCAAATTGGCACAAGGTGCAAAGATTCGTGGAGGACATGTAGAAGGGAGTAAGGTGAATCCTGAAATTGCTGAAATTCGCGGTGTGACACCTTGGAAAAATGTAGACTCCCCAAACCGACATCGCCAATTCCATGACATGGAAACACTATTTGATTTTATTGATGAACTGAGAAATATCGGCGGAAAACCCATTGGGATAAAAGTAGTCATGGGCGGTCCCGATTCCGGAGATGAACTTTGTCGCGCAATGGCCGAAACTGGCCGTGGTCCCGATGCCATTACCGTGGATGGGGGCGAGGGCGGTTCAGGTGCTACATATCAAGAAATGGCAGATACCATGGGACTTCCTGTCAAATCCGGATTGATATACATGGATAACGCACTACGAAAATTTGGTGTAAGAGATCGAGTAAAAGTTTTTGCATCAGGAAAATTATTCAGTCCCGATAAAATTGCAATTGCCATGGGGATGGGGGCTGATCTGGTAAATATCGCAAGAGGCATGATGATTTCTGTTGGTTGTATCGGTGCGGAAAAATGTCACACCAATAAGTGTCCTGTGGGCGTGGCAACGACTGATCCCGATCACCAAAAAGCATTGGTGGTGGATGAAAAGCAATGGCGTGTGCTGAACTACGTCATTACCTTACGAAATGGATTGAACTCTTTGGCTGCAGCATCAGGTTTGGATCATTATGGACAGTTCAAACGAGAACACGTCATGTATAAAGATGAATATGGTCGTGTAAAATCTTTAGCGGAATTGTTTCCGTATCCATCCGCTTGAATGGACAGGCTCTCTCATCGTAACTTTGCTGGATACACAATCGAAAATATTTCACATTAGGAGGAATTGATGGAACTCATTCATCCCATTTTTAAATGGCTACATATTATCGCAGGCGTACTTTGGATTGGCCTGCTTTATTTCTTTAATTGGGTTAACGGCCACTTTGTCGCCACTCTGGATGGAGATACAAAGAAAAAGGTCATCCCAGAGCTAATGCCAAGAGCTCTATTATTTTTCAGGAAGGGAGCAGCGTGGACGTGGATCACTGGAGTCGTCCTATTGTTGATCGTGTTCTACCACGGCGGATTAACTTTTGATGATGGAGGTAGTTGGGGTAAAGAAGCATTCGTTATGATTGCAGTTACATTTTTAGGTGTTTTTATTTATGACTTTTTATACAAAAGTGGACTCGCATCCAACGTAAGGGTGGTTACCATTGTCAGTTTTGTCTTAGTGGCAGCAGTCGTTTATCTCATGAAAGAATGGGCAGGATTTAGCTACCGTTCTTTCAACATCCATCTGGGTGTCTTATTTGGCACGAATATGGCTTTCAATGTTTGGTTCAGAATTTGGCCGGCACAACAGCAAATTATTATGGCCATTAAAAATGGTGAAGCACCAGACGGATCTTTGGTGGCACTTGCCGGACTTCGGTCTAAGCATAATACGTATATGAGTGTCCCATTAATTTGGACTATGATTAATCAGCACACCACCGTATTGGCTGGTGGCAACTTTGGCGTTACCGCTTCCACAAACTGGTTGGTGCTCATGATTGTTGTGGCTTTGGGATGGCATATTGTTTTCCAGATTTATAAAAAATCAGCGAAAGTTCAAGGCTTCTAAACCCATATAAAATGCTTAATATTGAAAAAGCTCTGTGGGAATCCATGGGGCTTTTTTATTTTATGACCATGTCTAAACAAACAGAAAAAAGAAATAAACTAGAACGATGGCTAGATAAGCATAATCATACCATGGAAATGCTTC
This sequence comes from Fidelibacterota bacterium, assembly GCA_016845785.1. Taxonomy (GTDB): domain Bacteria; phylum Fidelibacterota; class Marinisomatia; order Marinisomatales; family TCS55; genus TCS55. The sequence continues at coordinate 15,963 of JAERSH010000050.1, read as the reverse complement.
GAACCTTAATTGCAGTTTTGGTTCTCATACTTCAAATTTATATTTTAATAAATATTATAAAATAAAAAACCCCGTCCAAACTTTTTCAAACGGGGTTTTGATATTATGATTTGAGATCTGCGTTAAACGCTACAACTCATGTCGTGACCACAACACATTGGGGATTTAATTTTCCCGCATCCATCCGGACACTTTGCAACACCAACCTGTGTGCCATCATCTTTGGTAATATGATCATGGACTAAATCTTTGCCGCATTTGGCACATTTCAATCCGGTGACACCCATACCGCAATGTTCACATGAAAAATCAGCCATTATTTTATTCCTTCATTTAATTGGTAAAAATCTCAATCCCAATTTACACCACTTTATATTTTTTCTATAATTGAATTAAATAGTAATAGGAATGATTACTATATAAATATAATTTCTTCCATGCGATATAGCCAGCAAAGAGAAACAATCCGTGAGATTGTTTATAGCACAAACACCCATCCCACTGCCGATTGGATTTTTGGGAGAGCAAAACGAACCATTCCAAATATCAGTTTGGGTACGGTCTATCGTAACTTAAAATGCTTGGAAGAAATGGGTGAATTGCGAACAATCTTTGATGGGTCCATCGCCCGATACGATTGGAATATGGATCCTCATGACCATTTAAAATGCAAAGTCTGCGGTGATTTATTTGATGTGCAATTGATGGATGAGGGTATCCAATCCACTGTAAGAAAGAAATACAAATTTGAAGTCGATAATGTGGAAATGACCATTGTCGGCACCTGTAATAAACATAAGGAAAAATAAACATGAGTGTACTCGTAGGTAGACATGCGCCAGACTTTACAACCAAAGCCGTCTTGGCAGATGATACAATCGTAGATGATTACAATTTTAACAATAGCAGAGATGGCAAATATGCTGTCGTATTCTTTTATCCGTTGGATTTCACCTTTGTGTGTCCATCTGAGTTGATAGCCATGGATCATCGCATGGATAAACTTACCGAATTGGGCGTTGAAGTTGTTGGTGTTTCAATTGATTCCCATCATACCCATTATGCGTGGCGAAATACTGAAATTAACAAAGGTGGTGTTGGCCAATTGAAATATCCATTGGCAGCAGATATGGATCATTCTATTGCCCAAGCATACGGCATTCAATCAGACGGCGGTGATTCTTATTATCCCAGTGGCGTTGCCATGCGAGCCACATTTGTAATCGATCAAAATGGTATCGTTCGCCATCAGATCGTGAATGACGAACCATTGGGCCGTAACATGGATGAGGTGGTTCGGATTGTTGAAGCACTTCAATTCTTTGAAGCCAATGGACAAGTCTGTGCAGCCGGTTGGCAAAAAGGTGATGCAGGTATGGTGAATACAGCGGAAGGTGTAGCAGAATATCTAACTGAAAATGCCGTTAATCTTTAAATAGATTTTCATCCTCATAAAAAGGCCCCTTTGAATTTTCGGAGGGGCTTTTTTTATTATAAATGTGAGACAACCTTTTTTCTATTTCCTTGTCCATAAGACGAGTAATTTCTCAACAACTTATATGGGGACAATTCATGCGTCAGATACTTTTAACCATTGTATCCTTTTCAATTATTTCAGCTCAAGACAAGGGCTACTTTCAACAAAATGTAGCTTATAATATCGATGTTACTCTAGATGATGTTGCCCATACATTATCCGGATTTGAATCGGTAACTTATAAAAATAATTCTCCGGACACGCTCAATTTCATCTGGTTTCATATTTGGCCCAATGCATATCAAAACGATTCTACCGCTTTTGCGAAACAAAAAGGTAAAAATTCCGATTTTGCCAAATCAGATTCTTCTCAGCGTGGATTTATTGATAGTCTTGATTTTGCCGTTGATGGCGAAAAAGTAAATTGGTCATTCCACAATGAATGGATAGATGTGGTCAAATTGGAATTGAATCAACCCTTATATCCCGGGAATTCCATATTAATTGAAACTCCATTTTTTGTAAAAATTCCGAATCAATTTTCGCGGCTTGGACATACGGGAAAACATTATGAAATTACCCAATGGTACCCGAAGCCGGCCGTTTATGATCATAAAGGATGGCACCCGATGCCCTATTTAAATATGGGCGAATTCTATTCTGAATTCGGTACGTTTGATGTGAAAATTACTTTGCCAAAGGACTACCGGATCATGGCCACAGGTGATTTGGTGAATGGTGAGGCAGAATATGCGTGGCTGGATTCCCTTGCCGGTGTTGCCGATTCGATTCATAACCTACCAAAAGAAGCATTTAAACAATGGACAAAATCCAAACTAGAAGTGGTGGCGGACCAAAAGTACGAACCATCGAATGTTGAAATGAAAACACTTCACTTCCATCAAGAAAATGTCCATGATTTTGCTTGGTTTGCAGATCAAACCTGGCTGGTTCGAAAGGGAGAATTGGAATTAGGTGATGACAATCGAAAAGTAACACTTTGGTCATTTTATATGCCAAAAAATGCGGAACAGTGGTCAAACTCAATCGAATATCTCCATGATTCTGGATATTGGTACAGTCGTTATTATGGTGATTACCCTTATAACCATATCACAGCTGTGGACGGCGATATGTCTGCTGGTGGCGGAATGGAATATCCCAATATTACGGTTATCTCATCCATGCCCAGTAAGGCCATGCTAGAAATGGTCATCATGCACGAAGTGGGGCATAATTGGTTTTATGGCATCCTTGGGAGTAATGAACGATATCACACTTGGATGGATGAGGGCCTAAATGAATATTCATGTATCCGATATTGGGAAGATAAATATGGGGATGAGGGTGAGCGTTTTGTCATTTCTGAATTTGTTCAGGATAAATTGGGTATTGCGAAGAATGTGCAATTCAGTTTTTATGAATATTTAGCCTATGCCATGTCAGCAAAGAGCCCGAACGTGCAGCCCTTAAACTTAAAAGCAGACGAATATACGGGGGCAAATTATGGTTTGAATTATAATAAAGTATCCGTCTTTACACGATTTCTCCAGCATTATTTGGGTGAAGAAAAAATGGATGAAATTATGCAGGACTACTATGAAACCTGGAAATTTCGTCATCCCTATCCTGAAGATTTTCAGGCAATTTTTGAAAAACATACAGATCAAGATTTGAGTTGGTATTTTGATGGGGTATTAGAAACGACGAGTTACATTGATTTTTCAATAAAAAAGAAAGGAAACCGTTTTACGATTTCAAATAATGGTGATCTTAAAACACCAGTGGAGGTAGTCTTTTTTGGGAAAAATCATACAGAAATTGAAAGGCGGTGGATTGAAGGAATCAATTGGCGGGAAACCATCGATGGTCCAAAAGATACATGGTATGCCATTATTGACCCGGATGAACATATGCCCGATGTAAATAGATCAAATAATGCCACACGAAAAGAATTTCACTTTAATTGGGTGTGGGATCAACCCACTTTCTATGATCATGATATAAATTATTCGCCGTGGTTATTCAGTTATAACCACTACAATGGATGGTCTCCGGGGATGCTTTTCTATAAAGGATTTCTTTTTGGGTATGATAAATTATTCACATTTAAACCGATGGTGGATATGCAGAATAATGCATTGGTTGGCAAAGTAGGTGTGACGAAAAAGTATGATTCAAACGATTTGTTTAGTAATTCGTCCTTTGGTATAACCGGTTCAAAATATGAAGGAAGGACTGGTGTAGGCATGTTATTTAAAGGCAGTTCGGGAAAAGGAAATACTGATAAATCCTTCTCACTTCAATTACAATATAGCGACTTAGATTCAATGGCCTTGGATCCAAACCTTTATTCGTCCGGGTCCCATGCGACTATATCTATTGAATACGGTTTATCCAGAAGTTTCAACGGATCACTAAAAAATGCAAAGTTGAATGCTGGATTAATTGGTTCAGATGGATTTTCAACAGCATGGACTGAGGCCAATTTAAAATTCAAATTCACGAAAATAATCGGTACCGATGTTCGATTTTGGGCTGGTTCATTTATAAATGATAAAGATGTTCCAAATCAGTATCGTTCATATCTAAGTGGCGGGGTGGATCCCAATTTTTCATCCATGGTTATTGATCGCACGGGCAAATCGGGGATGGCGCTATTGCATAACCAATATATTCAAGAGGGACCCAGTATGAGAGGATTGGTCGTGGATGAAAACGGTAATCCCTTATCTGCAACCGGATTTATCTGGGGTGTAAATGTAACGCCGACCATCCCTTTATATATTGATATGGCAGGTGGAAATGAATTTAATGATACATACACAGCAGTCGGTTTAAAATTCGGTCCGATCATTTTACCCTTATATCAAAGTTGGGAATTAGATCAGAAATCGGCAAAAGATTGGCAATGGATAAAAGATCGAATGCGTGTATCAATAAGTTTAGAAGGGTTCAATCTACCAATCTCATTTTAATTATTTATAATCGAAGTCTTTTTCTCAGGCATAATAATGGTTAAATTCTCGCCGTTTTTAACGCCACTTTATTTAGGATTGAACCACATATGTCTAAATGGACCAAAGACCAATTTGTAGAAGATTTACGGAATAAATGTTCTCGAGAAATTGCAAAAATCTGCGAACGGATTATTGAATTTTCAGAAGAACATGCCAGTGAAATGTCTTGGGGTCGGGGAGATGACCACGGCACCTTTACTTTTCGCTGCAATTCAGATTTCGGTATGCTGCCCTTATTTCATATGACCTCTGATGGTCAATTGAATATGCAGGTGAATTTCCTTCGGGAAAAAGAATTACCTAAAATGGTACTTCGTGATATGATTGTAAAAATGGAAGCCAATTTTCTTCGAGATTATGATGAAGAATCTTACCCTGTCGATTCTTATGAAGAGATGGAATATATGTTTCATACTTACGGACAGGTTGACAAATTTTTAAGTACCATGGAAGGGGTTGTTTACCGATTGAAACAATAACATTGGAAACAATTCAATATCTTTTAAGCGCCCTTCTGGCATGTGTCGGCGGGGCGTTTTCTTTTTATTTCTATGCCGTATATAAAGGTCGGATTTCATCCAACCAATTTTGGGTGCCAAAATTATGCCGAATCGATTCCAGTGTCTGTACCACAATTATTGATACGAAATACGGTCGTATCTTTGGTCGATCCAACGCACAGATTGGCGCATATTTTTTATGTGCTTATGCACTATTATTGTTGGGCGTACCTTTCCAGATTATTCCCCCAATGATTCCATTTACCATGGGAGTCCTTACCCTAATTTTGGGTACATATTTGATCTATGGGTTGATTCAGTTAAAAACGCCATGCGCTATTTGTTTAACCGTTCATGGATTGAATCTTATCATATTTCTCCTTCAATTAATATAAATTGTCACCATGGGAACTTCACTATATCTCCTCATCATGATCCTGTTCATATTTATTGGGATCGTAGTTTTGATTGCCCGTGCCAATAAACCGGAAGATGCTTATCCGGACATTGAAACTGAATCTTGGGAATGCCCCGATTGTGGGTTCCATGTTCAGGCAGGAGACACATGCATTTATTGTCAAACCAAAAAAGAATAATGGATCGATTCCCCGTTTATGAACCCATGACTGTTTTTACAGATATTCTTATCACCATTTTTGGTATTTGGTTTGGACGAATAATTTATATGTGGTTTACAGTTCGACTGATGGAAGTGCATTTTCATTTTGGAAATTATTTTTTTCTCGTGGCATTCACTGCATTTACCGGTGCCCTGTTTCATGCATTTTATCCTGAATATGAAACCATCCGTGATTTTCTGTGGAAGCTAACCATGCTGGGTATGGTACTTTCTGTTTTTGCCATGCTCATGGGTACCGCGTATTATGTATTACCATTTGAAACTGTACAATGGGTTAAATGGGTCATCTTGGCATCCATGATTCCATTTATAGTATGGTTTTATGTTGACCATGATCTGATGAATGCGGTTAAACTTTATATTCCCAGTACCATTTTAGTGATGGTTATCATGGCATATGGATGGCTGGGAAAAGGTGATATTGCTAATGCATGGATATTGGGCGGATTATTGGTGACCCTTTGTGGAGCATCCTTTACGGTAACTAAGATTGGTTTTCATCAGCATTTTAACCATAACGATATTTTTCACATCATCCAAATTGTCGGGATGTACCTTATATATAGAGGGAGTATGCTATTATCAAATTATGGGATGAAATAATGGGTGAAAAATGCCCATTGGGATTCAGAATTAAAGGCTAAATTCCCGCTCAATTTTTCAAGGAAAAACAGTGGATATCCAACTTAAAGAATTAAACACATATGCTCGTGAAGTCACGATTGACCTTCCATGGTCAGAAATCGAACAGGACTTCGAAAAAGCCATAAAAACATTTTCTAAGCGAGTAAAATTGCCGGGATTCAGACCAGGGAAAGTCCCAAGAAAAGTTTTGATGAAACAATTTCAGCCGTCTATAGAAGCGGACTTTGTAGAGAATTCGGTAAACACCTATTATTTAAAAGCGCTTCAAGAAAAAGAAATCGTCCCGGTGAATATGGGGAGCGTGAGCGATGTCCATTTTCATCATGGTGAACATTTCAAATTCAAAGTTGCATTTGAAATTGAACCGAAAGTTCAATTGCCAAAACTAAAAAAGAATAGTCTCAAATTAGAGAAAACGACCTACATCACCGATGATGAAGATATTGATATGGCCATCGATGAAGTGCGCAATGGTCATGCAGAAGTCCAAACGGTAGAGGATGGTGCTATGATCGATGATTTTGTCATTTGCGATTTGCAGGAAGTGGATGAAACCGGCCTACCCATAATCGGCAAAAAATTAGAAACGCGTTACGTAAAAGTAGGGCAAATTCCATTTGATGGCGAAAATCAGAAAAAATTAGAAGGTGTAAAACCAGACGACAAGGTGCAGGTTACTGTACCCACGGATGATCAAGGTGCCACGGGAACATTTGAATTATCCGTCAAAAATGTGGAACGTCAAGTGCTGCCTGAAGTGGATGAAGATTTTATAAAAATTGCTGATCCGGAAGCCACCGATATGGCTGATTACCGAAAACGTATTCAGGATCGATTAGATAAAGCCTATGCACAGCGTGCTGATGAAACATTTGACCAACAGCTTTCTGATGCCATGATTGAAAAAACCAATCCGGAATTTCCACCATCCATGGCTGAATCATATTTAGGTCATATGGTGGATGATGTAACCAAGCAAAATCCCCAAGGCCAGCAATTGGATAAAGAAAAAGTGAAAGAAGTGTATAAGCCAGTTGCCGAAAGAAATTTGAAGTGGTATCTGATTCGAAATGCAATAATTGCAGATCAAGCATTTGAGATCACCAAAGATGATGTTGCCGCAGAAATTGACCGTAGAAAAGAAGCAAACCCCGAGCAAGGAAAAGAGGTAGAAAAATTCTTTAAAAAACCAAGCAATCGATCCAGACTTGAAGATGATTTAATGGAAAAGAAAATCTTGGCTTATTTGGGAGAATTTGCGAAAATCAAAGCGGTTAAAGTGAAGACAAAAGACCTTCGTAAACAATCTGAGGCGAAAGCAAAATAAAATGAGTAATGATACCCTAAATCAATTGGTTCCAATGGTGGTAGAACAGACCGGACGTTTTGAACGTGCATATGATATTTATTCACGGCTATTAAAAGAACGAATTGTATTTTTGGGCACACCCATTGATGATACAGTTGCTTCTGTAATTATTGCTCAATTATTATTCTTAGAGGCTGAGAATAGTGAGAAGGATATTTATCTATATATCAATTCTCCCGGTGGAATAATTACCTCAGGGATGGGGATCTATGACACCATGAATTATATCAAACCGGATGTGGCTACCATTTGTATGGGGCAGGCTGCAAGTATGGGTGCATTTTTACTATCAGGTGGGGCCAAAGGGAAACGGTCAGCGCTCCCCAATGCACGGATTATGATTCATCAACCATTAGGCGGTGCAGAAGGTCAGGCCTCCGACATTAAAATTCAAGCAGATGAAATTTTGCGACTGCGAACGAATTTGAATAAAATCTTAGCGAAAAATACCAAGCAAACCCTGAAAAAAATTGAAAAAGATACAGACCGAAATTTTTTTATGAGTTCTGAAGAAGCGAAACATTACGGTTTGATTGATACCATCCTTTCAGAAAGAAAATAATTGGGACAAATGCGTATCCCCACGCCATTGGATTCAAACGAAGGTGAAGACAATTCATCTTTCCCTGTACTCCATCGGCCCTCAGAAATTAAAGCCTATTTAGATCAGTATGTGATTGGCCAAGAGCGCGCCAAGCGTTCGGTCGCCGTTGCAGTATATAATCATTATAAACGGATTTTATCTGACCACTCAGAAGATGATGTGGAGTTGGATAAAAGTAATATTCTCGTTATTGGGCCCACAGGTACGGGTAAAACATTAATCGCAGAAACATTAGCCAAGTTTTTGGCTGTTCCCTTTGCCATTGCCGATGCCACTAGCTTAACTGAGGCCGGTTATGTGGGCGAAGATGTAGAAAATATTTTGGTTCGTCTTTTGCAAATCGCCAATTATGATATTTATAAAGCACAAGCCGGCATCATATATATAGATGAGATTGATAAAGTGGGGCGAAAAAGTTCCAGTCCATCTATTACCAGGGATGTCTCCGGAGAAGGTGTGCAGCAAGCATTGCTAAAAATCCTTGAAGGTACAGTGGCTCAAATTCCACCCAAAGGTGGTAGAAAGCATCCCGAGCAAAGTTTGATTCCTATCGATACAAAAAACATTTTATTTATTTGCGGTGGATCATTTGATGGACTGTCTGACATCATCAGCCAACGCATTAATACAGCGGAGATTGGATTTACAAAATCATTGGCTAAAACAGAAAAAGAAGATGAAATCCTAAAAGAAGTCCGTCCGGAAGATATGATGAAATATGGATTCATCCCTGAGTTGATTGGGCGATTACCGGTGGTGACCACCTTGGATCATTTAGATGAATCAGCACTCATGCGCGTATTAATCGAACCCAAAAATTCTTTGGTGAAGCAGTATCAAAAATTATTTCGAATGGAAGGTGTCACGCTGGAATTCCGAGAAGAAGCATTAAATGAAATCATTCGATTGGCTATGGAAAGAAAATCTGGTGCAAGGGCATTACGTTCCGTCATGGAAAATGCCATGCTGGATCTCATGTTTCATCTTCCGGAATATTCAGAAGATCGCGTTGCCAAGATAACCATCACTAAAGAATTTATCATGCGGGGTAAAAAGCCATTTATGAGGCGTCATCGCCGTTCGGCTTAATCTTTACCTTTTCTCTATTTCTCATTTATATTTGCCTTTGGAATCCGAGGTATGAAAGTCAATTTAAGAACCACAATCCCCTTATTATATATAGTGTGCTGTTTTAGCAGTGCGCAAGAACGCTACTTCAGTCCTGAAGATGTGAAAGCCGAATGGCAAAATCATACATCTTTTCAACGCCAGGAGTTAGTGAACTTTGCCACCTTTTTATATAATGAAGGATTCTATGAGCGGGCACTGCTGAGTTATTTTCAATATTTATATCGATATCCCAAGGATGAGTTGGAGATGGCCACCTATTTTCAAATTGCCAAATGTTATGAAAATATGGAGAATTGGGATTTGGCCACTAATTATTATAATCGAATAATAGATGAATCGCCCAAAGGATCGATTCCAAATAAATCAGCACGATATCAACTCCATTATATTGCATTGGTCAATGAAAATTATCCCGCCGTGATTGATAGTACGGTAGGTACCAAAGATCCATATGAATTGATTTTTAGAGCCTATGCCCATTTTGAGTCGCTGGAATGGGAGGCATCTCGACAATCATTTAAAGCGGCTGAAGTCAGGTTTAATCATAGTCATTATTCGAAACAAATTCGGCCGTGGTATCAGGCAATCAAGACGGCTGAAAATGCGCCCCTTAAAGAAAAGACTCCTGCGCTACTTTCGTCATTGGCGCCGGGTGGTGGATTCATTTATTTAAAACAGACAGAGAATGCGGTGGGGGCGATGGGTACTTCATTCTTGATTTATACGGCAATGCTTACTTCTGCATCTATTGCGCAAAAGGGCGGACTATCTTTGGTCGGAAATCGGCAAAAAATGGTACCAATGGCTGGTGATATCGTGTCTAAAAGTGGTGTCTTTCATTCTTCATCAGGATATCCAATTCCAAGTAATTTAAGTTTGGATTCAAAGCGAAATGTCGCATGGGTGCCGCCCGCATTGATTGCTATTGGACTTTATGCGGGCAGTATGTGGAAATCAGTCCATGATATAGAGGCCTCAAATCGGAAGCTTGTCCGACGGTACGCAGGCCGGGTGACGACTAAATTACCCATCCAAAGATTCATCGATTATGAGACACCCGATTTTATTTTAAAATAATTTATATTTTTCGCAAATAATTGTTGCAGACCGGAGAATTAGAGTCGTAATATTGCCGGCTGTCTGAGACAGTAATATTCGTTTTTTGAAAATTTGGTATGCGTGGTCCAATTAATTGGATTTGAGAGTCGCCCACCCAGGGCGACAAAGACAGTACAGAATCAAACATACAATGGAGAGTTTGATCCTGGCTCAGGACGAACGCTGGCGGCGTGCTTAACACATGCAAGTCAAGGAGAACGTTTTCTTCGGAAAATTATTAAACTGGCGAACGGGTGAGTAACACGTAGGCAACCTGCCTTGGAGATTGGGATAACCCCGGGAAACCGGGACTAATACCGGATAATGCAGCGGCTTCTTCGGAAGATGTTGTTAAAGCGGGCTTCGGCTCGCACTTCAAGATGGGCCTGCGTCCGATTAGCTAGTTGGTAAGGTAACGGCTTACCAAGGCGATGATCGGTAGCTGGTCTGAGAGGATGATCAGCCACACTGGGATTGAGATACGGCCCAGACTCCTACGGGAGGCAGCAGTGGGGAATTTTGCGCAATGGACGAAAGTCTGACGCAGCAACGCCGCGTGATCGATGAAGCTTCTAGGAGTGTAAAGATCTGTCGTGAGGGAAGAGAAGCTTGGATGTAAATAATGTTCAGGTGTGACGGTACCTCACAAGAAAGCACCGGCTAACTTCGTGCCAGCAGCCGCGGTAATACGAGGGGTGCTAGCGTTGTCCGGAATAACTGGGCGTAAAGGGTCCGTAGGCGTCTTGCCAAGTTGATCGTTAAAGCCACCGGCTCAACCGGTGATCTGCGATCAAAACTGGTAGGATAGAATATGTGAGGGGAATGTGGAATTCCTGGTGTAGCGGTGACATGCGTAGATATCAGGAGGAACACCAATGGCGAAGGCAGCATTCTGGCACAATATTGACGCTGAGGGACGAAAGCGTGGGGAGCGAACAGGATTAGATACCCTGGTAGTCCACGCCGTAAACGATGAGTACTTGGTGGTGGGGGATTCGACCCCTTCACTATCGGAGCTAACGCGTTAAGTACTCCGCCTGGGGACTACGGCCGCAAGGCTGAAACTCAAAGGAATTGACGGGGACCCGCACAAGAGGTGGAACATGTGGTTTAATTCGATGCAACGCGAAGAACCTTACCTGGACTTGACATGTTAGTGAAAGTCCTGTGAAAGCAGGACCCTCTGCGAGCTTGCTCAAAGACACTATCACAGGTGATGCATGGCTGTCGTCAGCTCGTGTCGTGAGATGTTGGGTTAAGTCCCGCAACGAGCGCAACCCCCGTGTTCTGTTGCCACCCGGATGAGAATCCGGAGCACTCTGGACAGACTGCCTGGTTTCAACCAGGAGGAAGGTGGGGATGACGTCAAGTCAGTATGGCCCTTACGGCCAGGGCTGCACACGTACTACAATGCCTGGTACAATGGGAAGCGAGACCGCGAGGTGGAGCAAATCCTAAAAACCGGGCCCAGTTCAGATTGTAGGCTGCAACTCGCCTACATGAAGGAGGAATCGCTAGTAATGCCGTATCAGCTACGACGGCGTGAATACGTTCCCAGGCCTTGTACACACCGCCCGTCACATCATGAAAGTCGATTGTACCCGAAGTCGCCGAGTTAACCGCAAGGAGACAAGCGCCGAAGGTATGGTTGGTAATTGGGATGAAGTCGTAACAAGGTAGCCGTAGGGGAACCTGTGGCTGGATCACCTCCTTTCTAAGGAGATAAACTGCGGCGGCATAAGCCGTCGCGAGGTCGAACCGAGGATTACATTCTTGGATGGGCTCAAACTTATTGTGCAATTCAGATTTCCGAGAACATTTGTTCTTTTGAAAACTTTGCTGCGGGCTGCTAGTCCGTTGGGAGATTTTAGACATGGGGCTGTAGCTCAGTTGGTAGAGCGCCTGCTTTGCAAGCAGGATGTCAGGAGTTCGAGTCTCCTCTGCTCCACCACTCTTTTAGACCGGTCGGGCCTGTAGCTCAGTTGGTTAGAGCGCGCCCCTGATAAGGGCGAGGTCACTGGTTCAAATCCAGTCAGGCCCACCATTGATGAATTTATATCTGCCTTGTTGCAGTTAGGTTCTTTGACAACTGTATGTAGTGATATTGCGATATAAAAATGCAATACGCTGAGAAATTATTTGGATCATTTCAATTTATTGAAATAACCAAGTTCTTTTTGTGATCAAATTTGATCTTTTTGTGATCAAGCTACTAAGGGCACAAAGGTGAATGCCTTGGCTCCAGAAGACGATGAAGGACGTAGTAAGTTGCGATAAGCCACGAGGAGCGACAAACACGCGCTGATCCGTGGATTTCCGAATGGGGAAACCCGGCCAATTATGGTCGATGTCAGGTGAATTCATAGCCTGTCATCGGTACACCCGCTGAAGTGAAACATCTCAGTAAGCGGAGGAAAAGAAATCAAAGAGATTCCGTAAGTAGTGGCGAGCGAAAGCGGAACAGCCTAAACCTAGGGAGTTTACTCCCTAGGGGTTGTGGGACCTCAATATGAGCGACCAAGAGAAGCTAATCAGTTTGGAAAACTGAACCAGAGAGGGTGATAGTCACGTGAGCGTAATCAAGGAAGTTCTAGAGGTATCCCGAGTAATGCGGGACACGTGAAACCCTGCATGAATCCAGGCGGACCACCGTCTAAGACTAAATACTAACTGGAGACCGATAGTGAACAAGTACCGTGAGGGAAAGGTGAAAAGGACCCCTGCTAGGGGAGTTTAAAGTTCCTGAAACCTTGTGCCTACAAAGTGTGGGAGCGTCTTTATGGCGTGACCGCGTGCCTTTTGCATAATGAGTCTGCGAGTTATTGTCAGTGGCAAGTCTAAGTCCTAATGGGACGTAGGCGAAGCGAAAGCGAGTGTGAATAGCGCGTCCAGTCGCTGGCGATAGACCCGAAGCGGAGGTGATCTAACCATGAGCAGGTTGAAGCTGCAGTAACATGCAGTGAAGGACCGAACCGGTGTGCGTTGAAAAGTGCTCGGATGACTTGTGGTTAGGAGTGAAAGGCTAATCAAACCCCGTAATAGCTGGTTCTCTCCGAAATAGCTTTAGGGCTAGCGTCGGGTGAGTACTCCGAGGAGGTAGAGCACTGATAGGCTTAGGGTCCCTAACCGGATACCAAAACCTGTTAAACTCCGAATGCCTCGGATCCATTACCCCGGCAGTCAGTCGATGAGTGATAAGATCCATCGTCGAGAGGGAAACAACCCAGATCACCGACTAAGGTGCCTAAATACCGTTCAGTGGTAAGGAGGTGAAGTGACATAGACAGTGAGGATGTTGGCTTAGAAGCAGCCACCATTTAAACAGTGCGTAACAGCTGACTCATCGAGTTACTTCGCGCCGAAAATGATTGGCGATCAAACGGTATACCGACGTCGTGAATGTCTTCGGACATGGTAGGAGAGCGTAGTCTTTGCATCGAAGCTGTTCTGTAAAGAGCGGTGGAGCGGAGACTAGCGAGAATGCAGACATGAGTAGCGATAAACAAAGTGAGAATCTTTGTCTCCGTAAACCTAAGGTTTCCTGGGCCAGGCTCGTCCTCCCAGGGTTAGCCGGGACCTAAGGCGAGGCCGAAAGGCGTAGTCGATGGATAACAGGTTAATATTCCTGTGCTAATGCGCAACATGGGACGCATGGCAGAAAGGTGACACACACAATGATATGTGAGTCTAGGCTTCGGCCGAAACACGTCACCCGCAGCTGTGCCGAGAAAACCGCGCAGGCCCGTACCGTAAACCGACACAGGTAGGTGAGTCGAATAGACTAAGGAGCGCGAGAGAAATCTCTCCAAGGAACTCGGCAAATTAGCCCCGTAACTTCGGAAGAAGGGGTGCCCATTTCGGTGGGCCACAGTAAATTGGGACTGGCGACTGTTTACCAAAAACACAGCTCTCTGCAAAGTCGTGAAGACGACGTATAGGGAGTGACACGTGACCAATGCGAAAAGATTAAGGTGACTTGTTAGCCCTTGAGGCGAAGCTCGGAGCCCAAGTCCTCGTGAATGTCGGCCGTAACTATAACGGTCCTAAGGTAGCGAAATTCCTTGTCGGGTAAGTTCCGACCTGCACGAATCGTGCAACGACCGGTCCGCTGTCTCGGAGAGAATCTCGGCGAAGTTGTAATTGCGGTGAAGATGCCGCATACCCGCAGTAGGACGGAAAGACCCTGTACACCTTTACTATAAGCAAGTATTGGCTTCTGATTAGTGATGCGTAGCGTAGGTGGGAGACTTTGAAGTGATGGCTTAGGTTGTCATGGAGTCGAAATGTGAAACACCACTCTTTATTAATTAGGATTCTAACAACGATTTCTCTGAAGCGAGACGTTGAACAGTGCTTGCGGGTTAGTTTGACTGGGGCGGTTTCCTCCCAAAAAGTAACGGAGGAGCACTAAGGTACCTTCAGCATGGTTAGCAACCATGCGTCGAGCGTATGCGTAGAAGGGTGCTTGACTGCGAGACTTACAAGTCGAGCAGGTACGAAAGTAGGTGCAAATGATCCGGTGGTAGAACGTGGAATTGCCATCGCTCAACGGACAAAAGGTACGTCAGGGATAACAGGCTGATCGCGCCCAAGAGTTCATATCGACGGCGCGGTTTGGCACCTCGATGTCGGCTCGTCACATCCTGGGGCTGAAGAAGGTCCCAAGGGTTCGGCTGTTCGCCGATTAAAGTGGCACGCGAGCTGGGTTCAGAACGTCGTGGGACAGTTCGGTCCTTATCCACCGTGGGCGCAGGAAACTTGAGGGGTTCATTTCTCAGTACGAGAGGACCAGAAATGACGTACCTCTGGTGTGGCAGTTGTCGCAACAGCGGCACCGCTGCGTAGCTATGTACGGAAGAGATAAGCGCTGAAAGCATCTAAGCGCCAAGCTCCTCCCAAGATAAGGTTTCCCATGAGGCTCCTGGAAGACTACCAGGTTGATAGGCCAGAGGTGTAAGCACAGCAATGTGTGTAGCTGACTGGATACTAATGTCCCAATGCTTATCATAACCCTAACGGGTTATAACCAAGAAGCCCGCAAAGTGAACGGTACGATTATCCGTGCAAGGTTTTCAGCGAACCACCCGCTAAATCAATTTGGTGGCGATAAAGAGTTGGCTCGACAGGATCCCATCCCGAACTCCAACGTCAAACGACTCATTGCCGATGGTAGCGATTGTATAGCTTTCGCGAGAGTAGGATGCCGCCAATTAATTTTCTAAACCGAAGGAAATATTCCTTCGGTTTTTTTTATGGGGATTGCTCGCCGGACATCTCCTCAATCGTCGAGGGAACCAGCTGCAAGGTGGTCTTCCCCACGTCAATGCGGTCTCCGAAAGATACTTTCCATTTACTGTGCCGCCGCAGGCCATTCACAAACGTCCCCAAAGTGCTCCCCAAGTCCTCCACCCAATAAACTCCATCCTCCACCCAAACCACACAATGCCGCCGCGAAACCGTCCGGTCCGGTCGCAGGCAT
>JAERSH010000049.1 GCA_016845785.1 Fidelibacterota bacterium | reverse complement strand
ATTTCCGCAATATTCACGGTCGCCGTTATTGTATACCGTCCAGAGTGATGTGCTGGTGCTTCCGGTGATATATCCGCGGACCACAAATTCAATGGGGAATACATTGCATTTTTTTGCCAGCGTTACATTGGGATCAGGAATATCGATCACTTGGTTTGGGATAATGTCCTTGGTCTGTTCGAACCACCAGGAACTGGTGAGATTCAGCACCTGCCCTTTGAAGGGGATGGATGCCAGCACTCGGTCGAAAGCACTTTGGCGATCGGTGGTAATGAGCGCCATGGTGTCTCCCAGATCATATTGATCCCGGACCTTCCCGGTTTTTTTGGATCCGCTAGGCAGGTGGGTTTCGGTTAATGTATTCTTGATTTCCGCCTTAATGCGGCCCTTGTAATGTTCAGTTGATTCTATAGCATTCATTTTATTTTTTATCGGTTAAGTTCATTTAGGTAAATCAGTATTCCAAATGTCAGCTTTGATTAGCCAGTCTCCATTTTTTTGTTTTTCCCACACAACAATATATTTTCCAGTGTCAATGGTGGCCCCTATTTTCATTGTGGATATTCCAACTTCATAGGCATAATCGCCATCAACTTTTAAATCTAATGTGGTAAACACAACATCGTGGACGCCGTTTTGTATATCATCTTCAATTAATTTTTTGACTGCTTGTTTATCTCTCAATATTTTACTGTTTGGTGGCATAACAAAAACATCATCTGTGTGTAAGTCTACAGCCATTTGCGAATTCTGATTGTTATAACCATCCATATATATTTGATTTTGCTGATCAATTATCTTTTTAACATCATTATTACTTTTTGTCGAACAGGATTGAACAATAAAAGTGACACTTATAAAAATAATTGTAAAAATATTATTGCGCTTTTTCATTTCGTTTTCTCCTTATTGTCAGTTGATCCTGAAGCATTCATGAGATAGTGGGTTGTATAGTATGTGAGTGTTCAAAATGTCTTCCAAAACGGATTCAAAATTACCCCCGTTTACGGACACATTCCATATGACGCCGCGCTTTAATTCGGTCAGCTCGCCGATCTCGAATCGTTCTGCCAGAGATTCGAATTTCGCCCGCCCGTGCATATCGTCTTTTTGCCGCACCAAGAAGGATGCGGTGTTATCAGCAGATTTAATTTCGCTGATAAATTCTTTGTTGGAATTATAAAGTTCCCCGGTAATGTCGATTTTTTTCAGGACGTCGTCCCGGTCACCGTTTGTAGATATTTCCCAATGGGTTTGCCGTGATATGGTTACATCGTGGCCCAAATGATCCAGCGCATTATGAACGGACGCCGCTTCATTGTCCGTGATGATCATATCAATGACCCATTCAGTCGCTTCGGGGTTTGGCGCATAGGATGCCACTTCATAATGGGGCCGATCAAAAGACAGGGAATGATCTGTAACAGGATTCCCATTTTCGATAAAATCTTTCATGGATGAAAAAATGGCATCCCCGTTTTCCGTCCGTTCCGGATGGGGCATCATGGCCATAACATTCCCGGCGGGATTACACACCGCTGCCAGATTGTCCATTGATCCATTGGGATTGGTGGGGAATTCATCCACTACATTGCCATCGTCGTCGCAATAGCGGTAAACAGTTTGGTCATTGGCGATCAATTTTTCCAAGAGATCGTCTGGGATGATGAAGCGCCCTTCGCCATGAGCCAAAGGAACATTAATAAAATTGCCTGTTTTTAAATGTCGCGTAAATGCACAGCGGTTTGGATCCACGGACATTTTCAAATTCGCCCATGTATTATAATAGCCCACACCAACCACGTGTCCGCTTTTCACTCGTTTGTTGTCTGTAAGCGCCACGCCCACACGACCGTCTTCCAGTCCGGGGACGAGTCCGCTTTCAACCAAAATTTGCGCCCCGTTGCAGATACCTAAAACAGGTTTCCCTTTTTCAGCTTCAACCTTGATTTGCTTCATGATGGGGTCTAGCGCTGCAATAACACCGGCCCGGGATCGGTCTTCGTAAGAGAATCCGCCTACAATCACAAAGCCGTCAAAATTGGACAAAGATTCAGCTGGCTCATTCCATAAAAATTCCACAGGATTTAATCCTACACGGTGGCAAGCTAAAAGGGTCTCACGCTCTGTATTAGAACCGGGGAATTGGATGATAGCGATATTAGTCATATCGTTTTTCCGCTAGATATGATTCAATTAATTGGATATGAGTTAAATCTTTTTCCCGCTTCAATTTTTTCTTAAAGGCTAATACATGTTCAAGCGTAGCAAATGGATAGCTATTGTGGATTTCGGCATTATCAATTATTTCATCAACGGATTCCCCAACAAATGACCATTGATTAAATATTTGGATCTGCCCATCAAAGAGATCAATAATCCAATCTCCCAGATCACCTTTTTTAGGTTCACCCATTTTTAAGGCAGTATCCCAAGCGTTATTTCGGGCGACAACATCCAAGTCATTATCCAAATCATAAATTAAACCATGAGCGTAGAGCGGTCCGCTGCCCGTAATTGCATAATCACTTTTTGGCATATTTAATGTGTCCAGTTTTGTAAAAAGCTTATTCATTTTATTTTGCCACAGAGATCACAGAGATTTTTTTAACCAGCTGTGTATTTTTGTTTTTGTTTTTTCACTCATTTCGTGACCAATAGTATCTTCAAAATATTCGGTTTTAGCCCCGAGTCGATCAAATAACGCTTTTGCCTGCGTGGACCACTTTTTACTAAAACTGTCTTCTGTGCCATGAAGAATCAAAACCTTCAAGTCTTCATAGTCATCATCAGGCATTCTTAATGAATATTTAACCGGAATACGTGCACTGTGAGCAAAGATTCCTGCAAAATATTCTGGATGGGACAAACCCAAATTAAATGCCATAATCCCACCTTGGCTAAAGCCCCCGATAAATACACGTGAAATATCATAATTGTATTTTTCTTTAATCATATTTATAGTAGCAAATATTCTTCGTTTACTATGTTCGATTTGTGCCTGATTGGATGTTGTGTCCCCATCAATAATATCAAACTCATACCACCGATTTAAAAAGCCCAACATAAATCCATAGGGGGCTTCAATTGATACAACAAGAAACCGATCATCAACAATTTCAGCAACATCGTTAAATTGATTCTTATTACTACCGTAACCATGCAATAAGAATAATACAGGCGGTCTCTCTCCCACATCTTTATGCAACCTTATCTTATATTGCAATGGTTCATTGTTACCCTCGGCGCAAAGCACACTAAAAACAATAACTATTGCCAATAATGATGAGAATGCTCGTTTCATTTAAAACTCACTATACTGTTTCCATCTACAATAGCCCCTATTTCATAAACTTTCGTCAATTCTTTTAACACATCTTTCACCGCCCCCACATCATCCGGATTTACAATAAAGACCATTCCGATTCCCATGTTAAATGCCCGATACATTTCATCTTCATCCACATTGCCGATGGATTGCATTACATCAAAAACAGGGACATTGGGCCAAGACCCTTTTCTAATTTCAACACCACAGCCATTTGGTAAAACTCTCGGAATGTTTTCCACCAATCCGCCGCCTGTAATATGTGCGATGCCGTTGATATCAATCCCCGCATCCAGTGCCGCGAAGACATGATTGGTATAATTAATGTGTGGTTCCAACAAAGTGAGCCCAACCGATTTTTCCAATTTAGGAATGGTGTCATTCACATCGTATCCACCAATTTCAAAAAAGAGTTTCCGAGCGAACGAATAGCCGTTGGTATGCAATCCGTTGGATGGAAGCCCAAGCACAATATCGCCGGGGTGAATGGATTCTCCCGTAATAATTTTGTCTTTTTCCACCACGCCGGTGATGATGCCAACCAAGTCATGTTCCCCCGGCAAATAGGTGTCGGGCATTTCTGCAGTTTCGCCACCCACAAGAGACACGCCGGTGTCCCGGCAAGCTTTCACCATTCCCGAAACTATCTCTTCTATGATATGCGGCTTTAATTTATCATTGGCGATATAATCCAGAAAAGTAAGGGGGCGAGCACCCATGACCAATATATCGTTGGCGGCAGCGCTTAATAGATCAATGCCAATAGTGTCGAATTTCCCCAATTTCCGGGCGATGATGGTTTTTGTCCCCACCCCATCAATACTTTGGACCATGACAGGATTTTCATAATTTTCTAAAATGGGTTTCAAATCATAGAGCGAACCAAAACTGCCGAGCCCCGTAAGCACATTGGACGTAAAGGTGGATTTTACACCATCTTTAATGCGATCGACTGCTTCGTTACCGGCATCAATATCTACACCGGCTGATTTGTAATCTATTTTTTTGTTTGCCATATTATTTTACCACGAAGACTCGAAAGCACATAGAATGTAATAATAAACTTTCTCCGTGTTCTCTGTGTCTCCGTGGTTTATAATTTTTCACGTAATCCATTTATCCACGCTGTTTTTGCTTCACTCACAGGAAGGTTAACAACATCATTAATTTGAATTGAGCCACCACCGGTTATTCCGATTTCAAATACATCCAACTCATAATTTGAAAAGGCCAAACGAATCGATTCCACGTTTCCCGGCGATACTTCAACCACGAACCCGCCTGTTTCAGAAAATAAAATTTTATCTGTGGCAAGGCCACTTTCAATACTTGCTTTACATCCAATTCTATTCTCGAATGTCATTTCAGAAAGGGCTGATGCGATACCGCCATCTGCAATATCATGACAGGATAAAATCAATCCACCATCAATACAATCAGTGAGCGCAAATATCTGATTTTTTACTTCTTCAAAATCCGGCATTGGCACATTGGCCCCCAATTCATTATGAAGAGAATAATAAACTGAACCGCCCAATTCATCTTTCCGTTCACCAATCATAAGTAAAACAGAATCCGATTCTTGAAACTGACCCGGCACAGTTTTGTTTACATCCTTGAGACGCCCAAGACAACTGACGATTGGGCTGGGCGGAATGGCCCCGTTTTTCGATTCATTATAAAAACTTACATTCCCAGCAATGATGGGTGTTGCATGGTCCGGATTATCTTTCAATGTAATGGAATGACAGGCATCCGCCACACCGCGGACCCCTTCAACAAATTCCCACATTTGGTTCGGCTTTTCTGGATTCCCAAAACAAAGGCAATCAGATAAAGCATGGGGTGTTGCACCCACAGCAGCCACATTTCTCATGGCTTCTACCACGGCGTTTACGCCACCCCAATATGGGTCGATCAGTCCATAACGTGGATTGTGATCAGTGGATAGAGCAATCCCAACATTTCGAATTTCTTCCGGATAATTTTCAGAATTAAATGGTGCCATCACACCGGAATCAGCTAATCCCGTTTCTGTGTGAATTCGTCCTTGAACCTGTTTATCATACTGTTCAAAAATGGGTTCGCGGCTGGCCATATTTTCATGGGATAATATTTTGAGTAAAGTATCGTTATAATCAGTCGGCTTGGGAATATCTGGCTCGGTAAAATTTTGTTCACGAGCTTCGTATGGGCGATGGTATAAAAATCCTTCCGTTACTTCTGAAGCCGGTGCATTCACAATTTCTTCATCACCATTATGAACAATGTATTGGCCGTCGTTTCTAATCTTACCAACAACAGAAGCACGAGCCCCTTCACTCACGCCGGGAAGGTCAAAGACATTATTATAATGGTTTAAAATTAAATGGGTTATATCGGGTGGACAGACCCACATGAATCGTTCTTGGGTTTCACTGCAGAGATATACTGACGGATGCAAATTATCCATGCCGATATGAATTTTATCCATCCATACTTCGGAACCATATCCAGATGTTTCTGCCAACTCTACACTGGCACAAGCCACACCACCGGCACCCAAATCTTTAAAACCGATATTATCAATGAGTCCTTTTTCTTTTAAAATATCAAATAGTGCGTAGGAAGATTTCAACAAGTGACGCTCAAGAAACGCATTGGGTTCTTGTACGGCCCCTTTATTTTGTTCTTTCTTATCTTCTTCCAACTCTAGCGATGCAAAGCTAGCACCGCCGAATCCGCTATTGTCTGTTGGTTTGCCGATGAGAATGAGATCATAGCCGTCTGCATTTTTTGGGGCATAGGAATGAATAATATGGTCTTCCCGTACGATACCCAAAGTCACCAATGTGACCAAACAATTTTCGTTGTAGCCTTCATGGTAATAAAGATCGCCCCCAATGTTGGGTATGCCTAATGGGTTACCATATCCGGCCACACCGGCTACCACACCATCGTGAATCCATTTGGTTTTATTTTTATTGATATCGCCAAATCGGAATGAATCGGTGACGGCGATGACTTCCGCACCCATACATAATACGTCTCGAACATTGCCACCTACGCCTGTTGCCGCACCTTCATAGGGTACAATTTGGGATGGGTGATTGTGAGATTCGTGGCTCATCACAATGCACCATCGATGGCCATCATTATCGGTAGCCACTGCCACAACACCAGCATCTTCTTTTGCGCCCAGGACCACATCGGGACCTTCAGTTGTAAATTGTTTAAGGTGGGGCCGACTGCTTTTGTATGCGCAATGTTCCGACCCTTGGATGGAAAATAAAATCAATTCTGCAAGAGAAGGGGCACGACCCAGCATATCGTTCTGTATCTTGAGCGCTTCTTCTACTGTTAGCGGAATGTTCAGCTCAATGAGCTTGGCTTTGATATCAGTATCAGAAAGCCCGGTAAAATCAATTATTTCTTTTGTGAACGCCATTGTTTTTTACCACGAAGACGCGAAGACACAGAGATTATAATTATAAAAAGTCTCTTTGAACTCTGTGTCTGTGTGGTGAATCATTTTCTGATGATAGTTTCGTGGCGCTGGGGGCCCACCGATACAATTTTCACCGGGCAGTCCACTTCACGCTCAATAAAATCAATATAATCTTTTAATGTCTGGGGCAATGCATCGTACCCCTTATCCCAAATATTTTCAGGAAGATCGCCCCATCCTGGGAGTGTTTCATAAATCGGGGTTGCCTTGCGATACTGAGTCAAACTTGCGGGCATTTCCGTGATGCGCTCTCCACCCACATCATAGGCTACACAAACGGGTAATTCTGAAAAATTATTTAATACATCAAGTTTTGTTAGGGCAATTTCAGTTAACCCATTCACACGGACAGCTTGACGCACTTGGACCAGATCGAGCCAGCCTACCCGGCGGGGACGTCCTGTAGTGGTGCCGTATTCCCCACCCTTATCCCGTAAACTTTTAGCTTCATCGCCATGAATTTCTGATGGAAGCGGACTTTCGCCCACGCGGCTCAAATAAGCTTTCACCACACCGATGATGCGGTCAATATCTCGAAAGCTAACACCCGTTCCTGTGGAAATATGTCCCGCCGCTGTATTTGACGATGTGGTAAACGGATAGACGCCGTGATCCACATCCAAGCTGATACCTTGAGCGCCTTCAAACAAAATAGACTTCCCGGATTTGTGGGCATTGTATAAAACGACAGATGTATCATGGATATAGGATTTTAATTGTTGGCCATATTCAACATACGTTTCAAAAATTTCATCCATGGAAATGTCTAATGAAATTTCGAGCGATTTTTCCATGAGCCCCTTGGCAAAGGCATAGCCTTTATTCAATTTTTCTTGAAAGACGTCTGGTTCGAGTAAGTCCACAATGCGGATGCCATTGCGGAACATTTTATCGGCGTAAACAGGGGCGATTCCACGATTCGTACTGCCGGCAGCCAATTTACCTTGATGTCCGGACAGTGCCCCATCCAAAGCAATATGGTAGGGCATAATGACGTGGGCTCGATCGCTCACCATGAGTTTGGGGTCGATCCCTTTTTCTTTTACATAAGCGATTTCATCCAAGAGCGCTTTGGGGTCTACCACCACGCCATTGCCAATAATGGACATAGGTTCGCCATAGACAATTCCAGAAGGGATGAGATGAAGTTTGAAGGTAACACCGTCAACGATGATGGTGTGGCCGGCGTTGTTGCCGCCATGAAAACGGACCACGTAGTCGGAATTGCCGGCAAAGAAGTCAGTGATTTTTCCTTTGCCTTCGTCGCCCCATTGGGCGCCGACAATTGCAGTGATTTTAGATAAGTGTGAAGTCACTTATAAAGAGTTGCTGGCCGGCCTTTGATATGTGGAAAGAAAGCATTTATTACACAATTTAGGCCGACAAGATTACACCGAATTAACAGTTCAGTGAAAGTGGCAATTTGCCAAAAGGAAAAATATTTTCAATTAAAATGGATTGGTCAGCGCAAGACGAAAATATTGTAGCGGCTTTTTCTTATCTTTCCAATCATTAATGGTTTGTGCTTCTCCACCAGATATGACCAGTGGACCCATTCCAAAACGCAATTCATATCCGCCCGTTATGACCATATCCTCTTTATCATTGTTTGATGACCAAGCATTACCAAAATCAGACACGAAATTAAATGAAAGGGTTTTTGGAATGATCGGCAATCGATATTCAAGAGATCCAAAAATTAACTTGTCGCCCAGTCGATGACCAGACCACCCTCTTGGATTGTGGTTTTCTGGTAAAAAGACACTTGGACCAATTCCATTAATATAAATGGGTTGATCATCTGTTAGGCCTAAGTAATCTTGAGCTGGAGGGCGCCCAGAATACATCATCGTTTTTATTCGGAAAAAAAGCGCAGACTTTCCAACGGGTAGGTTTGCATACATATCGGCCATGATTCTAGTGTAATCAAAAGAACCAAAAAGCGATTTGTTGGCATAATCCACCTGTGATTGAAAACCAAACCCTTGAGTGGGATGGAGGGCATTCCCGCGATGCGGCCGTTTGTTTGTCCAAGTATAAGCAATTGAAATCAACCCCTCTTTTCCACTTTCAGGTTTGGGCAAATTCACAAATTTGGATGTATCCATGGGAATCAACTCCCCAGTCTTTTTATCTGTTTCGGTTCCAACCGTTATGTCGTGGGATATAAACGTAGTCGACAAAGAAATGGTATGGTTAGACGATTGAGATTCTCCAAAATTCATAGGATGACTCATAGAAAACGATATCCCGTTTTTCATATCAATCATATGTGCTTTATGATATCTACGATATGCGCCATCAATATTTCTAGACAAAACGATGGACCACATGGGCCCAAACCCTGCTGTAGTATAGTCAATCATAAATCCGCTATCATCAATATTGCTTGGATTAATATAACCCAATGTCATAAAAATATTTCTTCCCATGGCATCGATCCATGAAAACATGCCAAAGGGTGTTGGTGTGGGTAAAACCATCGTAATGAAAGGGCGCATATGGTTGGTGAATTTATATTTTTCCGGGTCGGATATTTTAGGAATTGAGTCTGGCTCTTCATTCACAAAAGACACATCCGGACCGGCGCTTAACCATGAGGTGTAGTTGTCTCTAAATGAAAGGGGCTTTGTATCTGGTGTGCGGAAGGGGTTCACTTTAATCAGTCGAACCGAATCCACATCGCCCAAGGATGAAGCCAAAAGAAGCGAATCGTTTGGCATCCATTGTTCAGTCCAAATGCCATCGCCTGCATCTGTGTTAGTGGTAATCGTTCTCGTTTTCAAATCGACCGTATGAATGTTGGGAACACCGTTGGTATTAGATGTATATGAAATTGACGACCCATTCGGATGCCATACGGGAGTGATGTCAGCCATAGGATCTGTCGTTAACCTCTCCATATTATTCGACTGAAGGTCTAGCGTATAAATATCTAAGTTGCCATTTTTAGGGTTCATGGCAAAGGCGATAGAGCCACTATCAGGAGAGACCGATAGAAAAGCAATTTGGGTATTATCGGTGAAATCGGTTAAAAGCTCTGGTGAACCATCATGAATATTTATTGTAAATATATTGGACACATTTTTATGGTGGGCAACAAAAGCGATCGTTTTGGAATCAATCCAAACCGGATAGGTCGCCCGTTGTGATTTAGTTAACCAGCGGTGTTCTTCTGTTTCAGTATCATATATTTTTATATCATAGACCATGGATTGATTTTTACCATAATGATACTTTGAATAGGCGAGTTTTTTTCGATCATTAGACCAGCTCATATTTTTATGAAAACGCCCAAAATCCACCTCGTCTTTTTTCCAGATTACTTTTTCTTTGTAAGGTTTTTCTAAAGCCAGAGAATCCTTTTTGGTCTTCTTTTCTTTTTCCTTCAGCTTGTCCATCTGGTCTTTCCAGTTTTCAAAATCCTCACGCTCTTTGGTTGTATCCCGCTTGGCAATAATGAGGGAGACATCTTGCTGGTCTTTATCCAACAACCCCAGCAAGGCGATTTGGCTGCTGTCTGGATAAAAAGTAAAGGACTGCATTTTCTTAATGGGCAGGGTAAAAACATCCCCAATTTCTTTATAGGTTTCTTTTTGGGCACGATACCCATAATAATAGGTATTCATATGTCGGCGCCAATCTTCATTAAATTGGGAGACAGAAATTCCCGTGGCTTTTTTAAACCCTGTACCGAATGAGAACAATTTTAGATTGTTACGATAGGCAAAGGTTTGAGTGATGGTCGAATCACCAAAACGATCCGCCCAGTAGAGCATTTTTGAAAAACCGTCATGGTGCGGATCCATGGTGTTCATATTGTTTTTGAGCACATGTTCCTTGTGCGAAAGGTCCGCACGATAAGGACGCCAGCTTTCTGTTTCATATTCAGCTGTCCCTTCTACAGCCCAACCAGGGAGCCCTGAAAACAATCGACCCAAAGGATCTGGAAACCAGGACCGAGTCTTATGTAAAAGGACAATATGCTGAAGTTCGTGGGCCAATACTTGCTCAAGCCATTTGTCTTTCTCCAGCCAAATGGACGCATCATTTTGGTCCACCCAAATAAAAGTGTTATACATCCATGTGGCAAAACCGTTCATAATTTCATCTTCGGTGGTAAAAATGATGTCGATCCGCGGAATAGTATCCACATCCATTTGAGCCAACAAAGTTGGGCGGTAATGTTCAGCAAGAATCGCCCCCCGCTCAGCAATATCTTCGATGCCCTGATGATAGTGGACATTAAAATGTTTCGTTGATATGGTTTCCCATTTTAACTCAGGATGCACCCGATTGGAATAGGCCCAAGTGCTTTGAGCCGAGATGGTGGTAATTAGACTAAAGAGAATCAAAACTGTTTTTTTCATAATAGGTATAGGGCTTTAGTTAAAATATTTGGAATTGTTTTTTATACAGACGCAAAACACTGTCTATTGTTGTCATTGAATTTAATCAGATAGAAGTATACCATTCTTTTGTTCTTTAAATACGCCCAAGACACCAAGAATAACGAGGCCGGCACCGGCGAGCGTCCATTGTGTGATTGGTTCGCCTAAAATAAAAAACCCAAGAAGCACCGCTACTATAGGATTAACATAAGCGTAAGTGAATACAATATTGGGTGGGAGAAGTTTTAATGCTTTCACAAAAGAGGTAAATGCAATGACGGACCCAAATACTATTAAATATCCCCAGGCCCACCACGCAGATGGCGCCGGGTTCATCGAGGGCTCTTGCAAAACAAACGATGTAATCAACAAGGCGATACCACCAGAAAATTGTTGAACAGCAGAGCTGACTTCCGGGGAAGATTGAACATCCATTCTTTTTTGATAAATTGAACCGGCGCCCCAACTTAATCCTGCGACAATCAGCAAAAATCCGCCAAAAAGATCATCCATATGTCCGGATTGGATGGCTGGCCAATTCAAGACTGCAATTCCTGTGACACCAATCAATAGAGATAAGACCAATAAAAAGGATGGCCGTTTTTTATCCAAGACAGATTCGATGATAGCCACCCAAATTGGGGTGCAGGCAATGATCAATGCTGCATAGCCGGAGGGTACGGTCACTTCTGCAATAGCAACTAAACCGTTCCCGCCCCACCATAGGGCGAGCCCCGAAACAGCCAATATAGTCCACTCTTTTTTGGTGAGGTTAAACGATTGTTTTTTCACAATCCGCGCAAGGGCATACAGAATTAAGCTGCCGGCGAACACACGGGTGGCTGACATAATCATAGGCGGGAATCCAGAACCCTCTTGAACAGCAATCCTTATTCCCAAGTAGGTGCTGCCCCAAAGGAGGTACACCACTCCCAGATGAAATAGCCCCGAAAGACGCATGAATTATAAGGCCAAAAGAAGCCGTTCAATGAATTCGTTAAAATGGCGGCGATCGATCCATCGGACTACCGCCACCAAGTCGTTTTCCCAATCTATATAAATGATGTTCGACCCTGCCCCACGAAAGGTAACAGCCGTTTCTGGTGCAGATGGGATGGCCTTTTGGCTTCCATCTCTGGTTGAATTTAAAAACCAATTCATGTATCCATACCCATTATGGACAGTAGTGGGCGTTCTGGCCATGTTGATCCAATTTTTAGAGACCAACTGTTTTCCGCTCCAATTTCCACCCCGGAGGTAAAGATAGCCAAATCGCGCATGATCCATTGCGCTAATCCACATGCCACCGCCCCAGTGACCGCCACCGCTTACGGATTGAACCATTTGCCCATCCATGAGCACCCATGAATTTTTGTAACCATGCCATCGCCATGTGTTTGAAGCACCAATAGGATCCATAATATATTTTTTCAAAACTTGGGGTAACGGCTTTCGCCAAACATGAAGTGCCGCAAGGGCCAGGAGATTCACCCGCACATCATTATATTTCCAATATGTACCCGGCGCATGGACAGGTTGTTTTTGCAGTTCGGGCCAAGGCATATTTTTTGGCGGACGGTCAGCCCAATCCGGCTTGTCCCACAACGTACCCTGCCAATGACTGGTTTGGCGGAGGAGGTGATCCCAAGTAATCTTGCTGTTATGATCGCCTTCAAAATGATCTGTGGGCATATAGATCCCGACTTGATCGTGGATGTTGCGGATTTTTCCCTTGTCATGCGCAAGGCCAACAACGGTTGATAAATAAGTTTTGGATATGCTGAATGTCATATCCACCCGGTCAATCTCTCCCCACTCGGCTACAATATATCCATTTTTAACAACAACCCCCGTCATATCGCCTCGCGGTTTTGTGGGACCAACAATTTCACCATGGGGCTCTTTGGCAAGGCCAGATGCTATATATTCTGACAAAACTCTTGAATCACCGCTTTCACTTTTAATTGCAAACTGTATTGCCCGATTCAGTCTGGATGCACTCATACCCACCTCAGAAGGCTGTTTTCTTTCCCACTCCCCATAAGGGGGATAATAATGTTGGGCAAAAGAGATAGAAACCAATAGCCATAATACGAGAATGTTTTGGATCCTTTTATTCATGATTTATCCTTTTTCAATTTTTCTGCAATAAAAATAGTTGCCATATTTAATGCTAGCCCCCATACACCTGCATGAATACCCCACGGTTTTGCCGGGATATCCACACCTAACTTATTGGCCACCATGATACCTACAGCAAATACAGTTCCGACCACCATGCCGGAAAAAATAGAAGCAGATTTGATTTGTTTGAAATAAAGTCCCAAGAAAAATGCAGGCGCTATTTGGATCAACAGTTCGAGCTTAATCTCCAAAAGGCGCCAAATGGTTTGGGGCAGTGCGATGGCCAAGTAAACCGATAAAGCCATAATTCCCCAAGAGATTGTCTTCCCGAGTTTGGTTAAATAGGCTTGGCTAGAATCGGGCTTTATGCGCGCATAAAAATCTTTAGTAATAATGGACGACATAGACAAAAGGGCCGAATCGACAGTAGACATAATGGCGGCGATGGTGGCGGATAAAAACAACACCATCACGCCTGTACCGATGGCGCCCCGTGCGGATAAATCTTTAAGCACAAGTAGGGTTGCACCCTCACTGGCTTGTCGATCCAATCCGGGAAACAATGCCAGCGCTGTGAGGCCAACCACCACCATAAACAAGGTGGTCACTAGGGGCATAAAGGCCATGACTTGAATGGATCGTCTCAACGTTCCCTCATTCCGTGCCGAATAGATTCTCTGGACAGCATGGGGATATAGTGAAATACCGAAGAAACCCAAACACACCGTACTGAACCAGGTCAATTTTTGTGAGAAGGTGGGTGGAATTAATTTGGATGGATCAGCAGTTTGAATTTGATCATAAATAAAAGCAAATCCGCCATACTCGCCCTGAATCGTAATAAAAATCGTCAAGACGCCTACCATAAGAATTGACCCTTGAAGGGCATCGGTCCACGCCACACTACGCATACCGCCCAGCGTTTCATAAATAACCATGACCAAAGATAAGGCAATGACGCCATAAGCGAAGGGTATGGCACCACCGGTCACGGCCACAACTATATATCCAATGGCCTTCAAGTTGGTGAGCACATAATTGGCCAAAGCCATGAGACAGAGGGATGCGGCAAAAAAGGTAAGCCTATTGTTGTTGAAGCGGTGATGAATGAAATCTGCTGGCGTAATAAAATTAAACTGTTTCGACAATCTATATAATTTGGGTGCATATAGAATGAATGCCCCCACCGCACCAGAAAGGAGCGTGACTAAAACCAAAGCATGAAACCCTTCTCGATAGGCGCGACCGGCAAACCCAACCAATGTATTACCGCTATACTGTGTGGCATAAAGGGTGAGAAACAACACAAGAAAACTCATCCCTCTTCCAGCCAAATAAAAATCGGATAACGAGTTTTCTGTCCTTGCCCTTCGTCCCAACCATCCAATTAAAATTAAGGAAAGGACATAAGCGCCCAAAAAGGCAATACCGCCGGGACCAAGGAGGGCTGAATCAGTCTGCATCTTCTTCTGGTTGCCAATATTTTTGAATGACCAAACCGAGCATACAGGAATATATGATGGCAGATAAAATGGCATACGTGACCCATGCGGGAAGACCAAACCATCGGGTACTTTCATCAAAAAACCACCAAGGTACAGTGCAAGCCAATGCCACCCAAATTGTAAGTAAAATTTTTCTAGGGATCATGATCGATGGTTAAAAATAAATTCTGGAATAGAATCAGCACCGGAGAGAATAGAACTTGTAATTCCTCTGAGAAAGTATTCAAAAAATTCCAAACTCAGGCGATTTACCAAATACACCACCCGATCGTTATTGATTTGTCCCACATCAAGAAAATATCCAATAAATGGAGAAAATAGCGGCGTGTCTGCATAATCCATGTGAAGGGAATTTTTAATCGTTATCCAATAGCTTGGTCCTGAGTTGTGCTCAATAAATGGCGTTAAATATTCATTATTTGCCGGATAATCAGAATCGTGCCAACTGGGGCGACCCATATATAAATAGGGCTGGGACAGCCCGGCTCTTATCACTTCTTTCGGTACAGGACTCATCCAACTATCCATGACAGCAGTGGCTTTAATTCGATTGTCCACATAGGATGCCAGTGTGCTTGTGCCGCCCCCAAAGGAATGACCGGTTACCCCAATTTTATCTAAATCCAGATATCCGTTCAGCGGGTGTTTAATTTTTCCCGATTGGATTTTTTCTAATTGATCAATGATAAATGAAATATCTGCAGCGCGAGTATAAATCTGTTTTTCTCGAATCGACATACTATCGGGATGGCCCGTAATATCGGAACGATAATCAGCCATACTTCCATCGGGAAACACGGTTAAGTTCGCGTCATAGCTATGGTCTACAGACAAAACAAAATATCCGTGGCTGGCCAAATTTTCTGCAAGCGATGTGTGGAGGTGTCGCATACCCGTAATGCCGTGTGAAATAAGAACAATGGGATAAGGGGCTGATGCTGGATTGGGTTGCAGATTTTCATAGCTATTCGTTTGTGTTAAATCAATATGTCTTACCAGAAAACTGGGGAACCCACCTGCGGCGGCCATGGTCTTGGCCCGAAGGTCAATATTATCGATATAAGGCGAACGTATTGCATTGTCATTTAATATCCCGGGATACCAAAATTGAACCATGATTTGTCTGCGGTCATTTCGATTTTCATCAGTGAACCACTCCATCCGACTTTGATCTATCCAGTGATGGGTGGTGGATCCAATAGTATCAGGGCCTGTAGGTGTCGGTAAGTTGATAATGGGAACGGCTGTAGGCAGCGCGATCGACACCATTAAAATAAAGGCAAATCCTACTTTAGTAAAACTGGTTACAGATTTATTTCTATAATATAAAAATAAGAGTAAGAAACTATAAGCCGGCAACATTTGCCAATGGGGTTTCTCAATTGCCAAATGCATGATACAAACCAAAAGGGATAGACCAAATACCCATTGAATATGGTTTCGTTTATTGGGTGGATAAAACAAAAGCAAAAGGCCCCAGCCCAAAACCAAAATTAGAAATATTTCAAAAAGTCTCAATTCAGATTTGTATCGATGACTGGATTAATCGTTTTCCGAAGGCTGGGCCTGAACCTGTTCAGGGTCGATGGGATCAGACAATCCCATATGGAATGCCAAGAACCACATGACAAAAATCCCGAATCCTAAGAAGACCAACTGCCAAACCCATAGAGATGGAAGACCAAAAGGGGCCCAGAGGGATGGTGAGTTTGGATCGGAAAATATATCATTTCCAATAGTAGCAAACGGGCCGAATCCAACCAAAAACCAAATCAGTGTTAATGCCCAAGCTAACTTCACTTTCTTTTTTCGTTCCGCCGTCATGCCGGTAATGGATTGAAGAAATTCATGTCGCTTGGCCTTTGCTAGTCGCATCGATTCAGATTCTCCTGAAAGAAACGATACTGAAAAAGTAGTAAGCAGGTTAAAAAAGATTCCCCACCCCGCACTGTGTATGGTGAGGGGATAGGCGCCCCAGGGGACACCAAACCAATCAGATGTTCTATCTGTAAGGGTGACGGCAACAAGCCCAACAACGAGGCCGGACACAACACCTTTTGTTGTAAATCTTTTATAATAACAAATGCCGATCAATGCGGGAAACATTTGGAATCCGTACGCCACCGCAAGCCCCCCCAACATAACAATAGCCTGGGTTGCATTGGCTGCAACAATTAGGGCTGCACCAGCCACCACCACCACAAAAATACGCCCATACGTCTTTTGTGTTTCATCAGAAGCATCCGGTGAAACATATTTTGTATAAATGTCTCGCGTGACCATGGCACTAAATGTTGACATGTATGCAGAGCCGGTACTTTGCATGGCTGCCAAAGCACATACGGCCAACAAGCCCAAAAGCCACGGTGCTGCATCTGATAATAAATTGATCAATTCGGGCACAAGATTCTTATCGTTGATATTTTCAAGGATGCCATTGGACACAAGCACATGTCCGCCCATTCCTTGGAAAATGGTAAAAGTGAATAGAAGAACCCCCACAACCAAAGACGAGGCCACCACTTGTTGCCAGCGAAACGCCTGAGGCGTTTTGTTGGAAAATGCCCACATAGAAAAAGCGGGGGAAGACTGAATACCCATAAGGGCAAACATGTAAGTCATGCACATGATACCGGTCCAGGAACCGCCCGATGCCTTAGATCCAGCAGAGACCATTTGGATACTGCCCGGGATGGCCACCTTCATAGAATATCCATCGGGTGTTAGGTTTTGTCCACTGGATACATCTGCACCCACCAAGCTGGCTAATCCGGAAGTAAAGCCACCCCACCCGCCGGCATAATGAATGGTGATACCACCAAGAAGACCAATCCCAACTGCAAGCAGAATCGCTTGAGCACAGTCCACATAAGCGACTGACTTTAATCCACCTGAAGCAACATAAATCATAACCACGATGGTTAGAGAGACCATACCTACATTGACACTTACAATTCCATCAGAGAGAACATGAAACAAACTCCCAGATGCTTTGAGCTGTACACCAAGATATGGGACGGAAAATAAAAAGGCCACGAGCACGGTGAGCAGACGCATGGCATTTCCCCCATAATAGTCGCTATACATTTCACCAGGCGTAATGTATTTATATGCCCGTCCCAAAACCCATTGTCGTCTTAAAAACAGGACGCCGGTGAGTGGAATGGTGAGGGCATAAAACGAGGCAAAGGCATAGGGGAGTCCATCTGTAAATATTTTGCCAGGATGGCCCACAAATGTCCAGCCGCTGAAACTGGTGGCGGTGGCGGCCAATACAAAGACCCAGACACCAATTGATCGTCCTGCCAAAAAATAATCAGCAGATGTTTTTGCTGATTTGGCACCTTTAAATCCCCAATAGAGACAATAGGCCCAATAGAGCCCAACAAATGTGGTGAGCCAGATGAATTTTGCGTCCATAATAACCTTTTACCTACGATTTAAGTTCGGCAAGTATAGGTTAATGAAAAGGAAAGTGGGAAGTGAAATTAGTTTTGAAGGAAAATCCGTGTAGAATCTAAATTGCCATCATTTAGGGTAGGTGTAAGCTCAAGAATTTTGCACATCATTTCATATAGGTGAATATTGGTAATTCCGGGACCGCTAAATCCCTGTTTAAAAGCAGGACCACGCCCCACAAAGACGCCCCCCATGGATTGATAAATAGGGTCATATCCGTGTGTAGCCCCATCATATCGCCGGGCGTTGTCATCTTGATTAAAATGTGTACGCGTGGTAATTGACCAATGTTCATGGGCAACGGCGGTAATGGGCTGAATTCGCCGATGGTTACTGTAATGAAGTCGTTCCGGTGCCTC
Source organism: Fidelibacterota bacterium (assembly GCA_016845785.1). Classification (GTDB taxonomy): domain Bacteria; phylum Fidelibacterota; class Marinisomatia; order Marinisomatales; family TCS55; genus TCS55. The sequence continues at coordinate 93,706 of JAERSH010000049.1, read as the reverse complement.
CCCTTTTTTATATATACTCATTTTGGGATGGGCGTTTTTCAATTTCGTATAAATTGAATCCACATCAACTTTAGGACGAATAGCAGCCACCGGCGTCCAATCTACAACCCGCACATCGTCCATATTGATATAATCATCTAAAAATATCATGGAGTCAGAAGAAGTAGATGCCATGCCATGATCAGACACCAAAAGGATATTGGTATTGTCAAACATATCTCGTGATTTCAACCCATTGATCAACCGGCCTATAGCGCGATCCATTTTTTGAATGGCGGTGACAACTTCATCCGAATCGGGGCCGTGACTGTGTCCAACATCATCCAAATGGCTGAAATACGTGGAAATAAATTGTGGCCGTTTAGAAGGAGAATATTCCAGCCATTTCAATATTTGATCTACGCGATTGTTGTGAGTAATCGATCCATCATATACAAAATATTCCGTGGGACGCACACCCATAATCTCCGCTTCAGATGCAGGCCAAAACATGGTCATGGCTGTTTGCCCCTGTTTTTCTACTGTTACCCAAATGGGCTCTGCCTCATACCACTTCCCATCTAGGACCGGGGCGCTACCTTGGCCGATATAAAAATCTTCATCAAAAACAGGGTCGTACATCCGGTTGGCAATAATGCCATGATTTTCCGGATACCGCCCAGTGACAATAGTAATATGGTTTGGAAAGGTTTTGCTGGGGAAAGAAGGAGTCAGTGCCTTGGCTTTAACACCGCCCGATATGAGCAAATCAAAATTGGGCGTATCCGTTTTGTCAAAATAATCCCACCGAAATCCATCCATAGAAATGAGGATGAGAGGCGCTTTGCCCGCTTCATTCACTTCATCATTAGGACACCCAAAAAGGCAGAATGAAAAAATGAGTACCAGAGAAACAATACGCCGATTCATTTTGCTGAGTAGATTAAATTCTGTTTTCATAATCAAAGGTTAATTTAGGCAATTGCTATGGGATTCAAAAAACTAGACTTTGCTAAAATTTCAGAAAAGGAAATGCTGGCCAAATCTGAATCGTTCTTAAATGAGATCGTCTCACGGCGAACTGTAAGAGAATTTTCAGATAAGCATGTTCCGATTGAGGTCATAGAAAATTGCATCAAGTCAGCCGCCACAGCCCCCTCCGGCGCCAACAAGCAGCCTTGGCAGTTTGTTATTGTGCAAGACCCAGCGGTAAAATCAAAAATTCGTGAAGCAGCTGAAGTTGAAGAAAAAGAATTTTACGGTCACCGTGCCACGAAAGCATGGTTGGAAGACTTAAACCAATTCGGCACGGATTGGCGTAAACCCTTCTTAGAAATTGCGCCCTATCTTATTGTGGTATTTCGCCAGATTTATGATGTGGAGGATGATGGAAGCCATCGAAAAAACTATTATGTAGGGGAATCCGTGGGTATTGCATCGGGATTTTTATTGGCAGCGCTACACAACGCAGGCTTGGCCACCTTGACCCATACCCCAAGCCCCATGAATTTTTTAGGGGATATTTTAGAGCGACCGGCCAATGAAAAGGCATATCTTTTGATTCCTGTTGGTTATCCGGCAGATGATGCTGAAGTGCCTGAAATTACCAAAAAACCATTCGATGAAATTTCTACCACAGTCTAATAAATGAGATCAATCACTCTAATTGTTTTGCTCATTTTCTCTGCGATAGGATTTGGACAGGACAATAAGTTTGAACCCTACGCAGAGCCGCTAGCCGGTTCAGATTTATCCATAAAAATGATTCCCATTAAAGGGGGAACATTCCAAATGGGGAGCCCCAAAAGAGAAAAAGGAAGACTTCAAGACGAAGGTCCGGTTCATGAAGTGATCGTTGATGGTTTTTGGATGGCCGAAGTAGAAATCAGTTGGGAAGTCTATGAACTCTTTTTGAATCGCAACGATGTGATAAATACCGAATCTAATGGACAAATTGAATTGGATATAGATGGTGTATCCGGCGCAACGCCCCCTTATGTAAATTATAACAAACCGGGGCTGCCTATGATCAATGTAACTCAATATGCTGCATCACAATTTTGTAAGTGGCTTACGGCAAAAACAGGACGGTACTATCGCTTGCCATCCGAGGCAGAATGGGAATATGCTTGTCGCGGCGGGGAGACCACGGCATATTCGTTTGGCAGAAATGCGAGAAAAATAGATGATTACGGATGGTACAAGGGCAACAGTGAGGGGAAGCTGCATCCGAGCAAAAAGAAAAAACCGAATCCTTTTGGCCTATATGATATGCATGGAAATGCGGCAGAATGGGTATTGGACAGTTATGACTCAGGGGCATATATTGGGCGGGAAAAGGGGGTGCATAATCCGGTGAAAAAGAAACGAGCCCTTTATCCAAGGGTGATCCGCGGCGGCTCTTTTAAGGACAGTGAAGACAGACTAAGATCAGCAGCACGTGGAAGTTCTATCCCCCAATGGAAACAGCGAGACCCTCAAATTCCCAAAAGTTTATGGTGGCATACGGATGCAACCCATGTTGGGTTTCGAATCGTCCGACCAATGGAAAACCCGAATGAAGACAGTTTGCACAAATTATGGGTCCGACCAAAGAAGGAATATTGATATATGAATAAAATAAAACCATTAAATCGGCGTGGATTTCTTGAACAATCGGCAAAAATATCTGCGGCAGGATTATTGTTAAGCCGGCTTCCCGCCAATTCAAAACGATTGGTGTCAGTTGAAGGAGAAGTGAAAGTGGCCTTGGTGGGTTGCGGCGGTCGCGGTACGGGTGCAATTGCTCAGGCATTAAACGCAGATCCGGATGTAAGGCTTGTGGCCATGGCCGATGCGTTTATGGATCGGGCCGAAGAATGCTTAAAAAATCTCACTGAAAAATTTGAAGGATCGGAAGACCGCCTCAATGTAAACAGAGAAACAATCTTTATCGGATTCGATGCCTATAAACAGGCCATTGACTTGGCCGATGTGGTTATTCTCACCACACCTCCCGGCTTTCGCCCTCTCCATTTTGAATATGCAATCCGGAACAATAAACATGTATTCATGGAAAAACCCGTCGCTACCGATGTTGCCGGTATCAAAACAGTCATCGCAGCAGGCAAAGAAGCCGCCCGAAAAAAATTAAATGTGGTGGTGGGACTTCAGCGTCACTATCAACGGAGTTATCAATCGGTTAAAAAGAAAATTGACAAAGGCAAAATCGGAGATATTGTGTCCGGGCAGGTTTATTGGAATGGTGGTGGTGTTTGGTTAAAAGAACGTCAACCAAATCAAACTGAATTAGAATACCAAATGCGGAATTGGTATTATTTCAACTGGCTCTGTGGTGACCATATTGTCGAACAGCACATCCACAATATTGATGTGGCCAATTGGTTCGTCGGCGCCACACCGGCTTCGGCCCAAGGGATGGGCGGCCGAGAGGTAAGAACCGGAAATGAATACGGTCAAATATTTGACCATCACTTTGTAGAATTCACCTATCCGGAAGGGCAGGTCGTGGCCAGCCAATGTCGCCATCAGCCCGGATGTATGAATCGGGTAGAAGAAGTCTTTCAAGGCACCCGCGGCAGTGTGTCCGTAAACAGCAGCCACTTTGGCGTCATGAAAAACAAACGGGGAAAAACTGTTTATGAACATGAAGGCGAAGGCGATATCAATCCATATCAACAGGAACACAACGAACTTTTTGCCGCCATTAAAGCCGGTGAGCATCGACTAAACGATACAAACCGCGGTGCCGAAGCCACCATGACAGCAATTCTCGGCCGGATGGCCACCTATTCCGGACAAGTTATCACATGGGATGAAGCCATGGCCATGGATCATAACCTTGTCCCGGAACTTCATTCTTTCAACGACACAGCACCGGTACTTCCGGATAAAAATGGAAACTATCCCATTCCAGTCCCCGGTGTTACAACCTATAGGTAAACCATGAAAAGACGATCTTTTATTAAAAAAAGTGCCGTACTAGCATCAGCGCCATTCATTACCAGCGGATTGTTTGCACGCTCTAAATCAGAAAAATCTATGCGTGCAAAACTATTCAATTTGAATTATGCACCCCATTTTGGCATGTTTAAACATAATGCGGGAGAAGATCTTTTGGATCAACTTCAGTTTATGTATGACCACGGGTTTCGCTCTATGGAAGATAATGGCATGAAAGGGCGATCCGTGGATATGCAAAAGAAAATTGCCAAAAAAATGGCCCGGCTGGATATGGATATGGGTGTATTTGTGGCCCATAAAATTTATTGGCGAGAACCCAATCTCACCAGTGGAGACAAGGCGCTTCAAGATGAATTTGTAGCTAACGTCAAGGATTCAGTAGAGGTAGCAAAACGGGTGAATGCCACGTGGATGACCGTCGTGCCCGGCTATGTGGATTTAAGAAAAGAAGAGGCCTACCAAACGGCCAATGTTGTGGAAGCCCTTCGTCGCGCCAGTAAAGTATTGGAGCCTCACGGTTTAGTTATGGTTCTTGAGCCACTGAACTGGTGGGCAAACCATGCGGGCCAGTTTTTGAGAGAAATTCCCCAAGCCTATGAAATCTGCCGCGCCGTGGATAGTCCCTCCTGCAAAATCCTATTTGATATTTATCATCAGCAAATATCCGAAGGGAACCTGATTCCAAACATAGATAAAGCTTGGAAGGAAATTGCCTATTTTCAGATTGGCGATAATCCCGGACGAAAAGAACCCACCACAGGAGAAATCAATTACTTGAATGTGTTTAAGCATGTTCATGAAAAAGGATTTAAAGGCATCATGGGGATGGAACACGGCAATTCAAAACCGGGAAAATCCGGCGAAATGGCCGTAATTGATGCCTATCGAACCGTAGACAATTTTTAGGAGTAAAAAATGAAATTGAGAGCATTAATATTTGTACTGATCGCTGGCGGCCTATGGGCCCAAAGCCGATCTCTACCTGCAGATACCACAGTGGTGACCCACCACAAAACCACCATCAAAGGGAAAAAGGTAGAATACAAAGCGACCACAGGTACTCAGCCGGTTTGGAACGATGCAGGTCATCCTATCGCTGCGGTTCATTATACCTATTATGAGCGGACGGATGTAAAAAAGCAAAACACGCGCCCCATTATGATATCATTCAATGGTGGTCCCGGCTCCGGTTCCGTGTGGATGCATCTGGCCTACACGGGCCCCATGATCTTAAATGTGGATGATGAAGGATATCCCGTTCAACCCTATGGCGTAAAGAAAAACCCCTATTCTATTTTGGATGTGGCTGATATTGTTTTTGTGAATCCCGTAAATACTGGATATTCTCGCATCGTAGATAAAGATGCAAAAAAAGAGACATTCTTCGGTGTCAATGCGGATATCAAATATCTGGCAGAATGGATTAACACATTTATTCAGCGGGTGAATCGTTGGGAGTCCCCCAAATATCTCATCGGCGAAAGCTATGGTACGACTCGTGTTTCTGGATTGGCCGGGGCGCTTCAAGGCCGCCAGTGGATGTACCTCAACGGTGTCATATTGGTGTCACCTACCGAACTGGGTATCGACTCGGGTAGTGGACGCCGCGCCGGACCGGTAGGGGCCGCTTTGCGTGTCCCTTATTTTACAGCCGCTGCATGGTATCATAAAAAACTGCCAGCCGATCTTCAGCGAAAAGACCTTTTAGATGTATTAGAAGAGTCAGAAAACTATGCTGTGAATGAACTGATGGCTGTGATTGCCAAAGGCGGTTTTGTAGATGAAAAAGAGCGAGATGAAGCAGCAGCACAAATGGCGCGCTATTCCGGCATTTCAAAAGAATCAATTTTATCTTACAACTTGGATGTACCCACTTCTTTTTATTGGAAAGAACTACTTAGAGATGAGGGGTTTACCGTAGGTCGCCTGGATTCACGCTATAAAGGAATTGATAAAACAAAGGGTGGCACTCGGCCTGACTTCAATTCGGAATTAACTTCATGGCTCCACTCATTTACGCCAGCCATAAATTACTATTATAAGAACGTACTTAATTTCAAAACAGACGTGAAGTATAATATGTTTGGTCCTGTGCGTCCTTGGGATAGCTCAAATAATAATACTGGAGAAAATCTCCGGCTTGCAATGGCCCAGAATCCTTACCTCCACACCATGATCCAATCTGGTTATTATGATGGCGCCACCAAATACTTTGATGCAAAATATACCATGTGGCGACTGGACCCCAGCGGTAAAATGAAAGACCGGCTCAGCTTTAAAGGGTACCGGAGCGGACATATGATGTATCTCCGGAAGGAAGACCTGAGATTATCCAATGAAGACATCCGGGAATTCATCAAAAAATCTACACCCAAAAAAGGTGCCCCGGCGAAATATTGAGGCACTTGCTTAGATTGGTGGTAAGTTTAGACCTATGAAAGTATTTATGCTAAAATTGGGCATCCTCATTATATTTATAGGATGTGCGTCTACATATGGTCCCCGGGGATCTATGGGAGGATACGAAGAAAAATCTGTGGGTAAAAATATGTATGAAGTCCGTTTTTACGGCAATCAGCATACGCCCGCAGACCAGATAACTCGTATGCTTTTATATCGATGCGCCGAACTAACCCAGGCCAAAGGCTTTGATTCATTTGTGGTTCTGCAGGACCAAAGCTATTCGGCAAAGACAATCAATAACCCTACGGTGAATCAGCCCGCTGTAACCCGAGAGTCGGCTTCCATGGGTGTGCGAACGGTTATTACGCCTGACTTGACCCAGCCCACCGAATCCACAAGTGGGGTTGGTGTATATATTATTTCTATGTACAATGATGGTGCCACATCATTTTCTACATACTCAAAAAGTCGTTTAGATGCAGAAAAGATATTAAACGATTATAAAGAAGCAATCCGCTAATATTATTTTGGCAGATTGAGTTTTCAAAAACCACTGATTACAGATATAATAACAAATGTAAGTAAAGATAATGTGGCCAGATTGCCAACAATTTCTATGATGGGCGTTGGCTGAATCGAACGAAAATGGTTAGGATATTTTTCGATAACATCCTTTAAATCGGTCAAATCAAATTCATAGGTGATGGGCGCTTCTTGGTATGGGGTCGTTCTAAAAGTCACCGTTGCACTTTCTTGCATTAGCTTAATGAGCTCCACGGGGCGCTTTGCTATGGTGACCGTATATTTATTTGTCGTTTCCCAATTTTCAGTAACGGCAGGATGCTGACCAACACGATAGGTTACACCCCGATTGCCGAGGCCCAAATACATACCGCCCCATTTAATATTTAAACTGAGCTTGCCCCCATCGCTGCGGATCAATAGAATACCGTATTCATCTTCATTGTCAATGGGATGAATATTTTCACTCTTGATGGTTAGGTTGAGAACATTGTTATCAATCACTGTATCATAATGGCCATCAATGTGGATATTCGATTGGCCCCAAAGGGGCAAGGCAAGGAGCGCTAACAGGGAGCCTTTCATATTTTATCTGCCATTGTCCCCGATTAGGTTACATGAAAAAAAGTTTCATTGGGCATGGCATCAATGATTAAAAACAAAATAATATTCCCGGCGGCAGCGCCCAAATGAAACCGTATGTTTCGCATTTTCTTTATGGTTTTCTTATACCCCTTTACAAAGGCGATTTTTTGATTGGGGTCAAGGTGAGCCACATGATGCGTGGGGACTTTAATTTGCTGAAGAGAAATGAAAAGGTATCCGGCACCCCATCCAATTACACTGCCAATAGTACCCGCCGCAACACCCCCAATCAATGCTTTACTTTTAAAATCTTCCTTGGCGGCTGACTGACCTTCAGCATAATAATCTTTTTTATCTTTATCCATTTGTGCTGAGGCCATATCGGGCATGACCACAGTAAGAACCAACAGAAATGATATGAGTTTTCTCATTAAAATCTTCGAGTTAACCCAATAAAAGGCAAAATGCCGGTATCCCCCGTGTTTGTGCCCGCAACCATGGAAAATAGAGACACACCCAATTTAAATTGCAATTTTTCTGTTAGGCTTGATTCAACTCCAAGAGAAACGGAGGGAATAAACCCCGCAAATCCAAAATGCATGACTCCCTGTCCGGATAATACTGAATAAACGGAATATTTAGATTTTTTAAAATAATGCTTCCAACCCGCACTGCCTGTAAATGCCAATACCATCGTGCCGCCACCAATGAAATATTCATCCATTTCTGTCTGTTTTAGGTTGTATGTATAACTGAAAAAACTAAACCCTGTTTTATCATCTAACATCCCAAGGGATATATTGTGTTTTTTTAGAGCTACATCATTTTGACCGAAAAGGCCACCGATCAACAAGAATATAATCCAGAGCCCTTTCATGGCTATTCAGCAATTTCAGTGTGAGGAATCATTCCATGTATTCTATAGTTCCCATTTTCATTTCTCTTTAATATATATGATGCTGTTCTTTCAGGTGCCCCCATAACGGACCCATCATTTAAATACCGTGTAAAGGATTGTTCTACAATTGCCACACCATCACCAACCTTTATGTGCTTCCAGTCATTGAAAATGGAATGACTATATCCATTTTCATCGAGCTGTTTAAAGGTGCTTGTTAAAAATCCGCGAATTTCATCTTTTGATTGAAGAGAAATGAGGTTATCAGAGCGATAAAGGGTCAATGGTACCCCATATACATTTTCAGTAATTTCTTCTACATCCCCATCGCTCCAGGCTTGAACATAGTCAATGATAAATGTTTCAATTTCTTTCGGAACCTCTAATTTAGAGGTTGCAGTATTTTGGCACGACACCAGCAACAAGGCCAGCCCCCAATATATTACTCTTCTCATTTCATTCTCCTTTAGTTAAAATGACTTTCCCCATAAAAGATACCTTCACAGGGATTAAGCGAATGGTTGTTTGTTATTTTTGTTCGTCACCGCCAATTCGAATTTCACATCCGCCACCGTTACTTTTCTTTTCCCCCTCTTCACCCACATTCAGTTCACAGGCAAAAGTGAACAGAAGGCAAAATGCCAAAATCTTTTTTCTCACGTTAGGCTCCACCCTTTTGATTAATCCGTCAAATTTACAAAATTATTCACAATTCCCCTTTTAGGCATCTGGAGAAAAATGGAAATGCATCCGTCACCATATAATAATAGATGCCATCGGGAAATTCCGGGGTTACGCCCGTACGTCCATTACATTGATCCAGGTCGCCGGAGCCATCCACATATTCAAAATCTTGAGTGAAGGCCCCTAAAGGAATAGGCTTTTTCAGACTGGTATTCCCGCCGGGACCGCCCCGCAATGATCGCAATGTATCCGGCCGCCCGGCATTGCCTGTGGATTTAAGCTGCCAACTGGGTTTCATCATTTTGATGCCACTATTCACATCATCTGGATCTACATAACCATAGCGGGCATAGACAGGAAATCCATCGGAAGCCCAGCCCACCAAGGTCATGGCGACACCTTTATCCAGTTGAGCCAAAAATAATTCCGGAATGCCGTGGTAATGGTATTCACCTGTGGGTTGGACGTGCGCGTGGTTCATATCATCGCCGAAGTCAAATGTGTCGTGCCCCAACGCTTCAATGTTCCACCGTCCCTGCCCTTGAGCCAAACTGCAGTTGCCGTTATCATCGCACCGCCCTGCCGTGCCCGGATCAAACTTTACACTGTTTAATGCATAAGCAATGGCACCGCGCGGACCCCCAACCGGCACACCTTCATCCGATGTGACCAAAGGATGGATGGTAAATGCTTTATTCACATTACTTGCCCGAATGGTATTGGGATTATTGGCATTGGGGAAGGTGCCCACTTCATGATCGGGGATTCCATTCCCGGAAAGGTTGCGCCTGTCTGCATCGCAGGACCATGCATACCGGCTCGTGGCTTTTACAGATTCATCATCGTTATATACTTCTACACTTAAATCGCACAAGACACCGGCCGTTGAATAGGCGTTTGGGTCTTTTTCATTTTTGGTCGGTTCGTCGCAGCTGTATAGTAATGGAACGAAAAATATGAAATGGGTCTTAAAGCGGTGCATGCGTTTCATATGCGTAATATACAGAATAATGTATATTATTGAAATATAATGGTATTTATTAAGAAAGCATTGAAAAGAGAGTATCTACTTATTTTACCTTTTGCAGAAGTTTTTAACCATTTTAGAGAAGAATCATGAGCGGATTCACCATTTACCACAACCCACGGTGAGGCAAAAGCAGGCAGACACTGCAGCTATTGCGTGACAATGGCGTTGAACCAACTATTATAGAATATTTGAAGGATGTGCCTTCAGAGGCGGACTTTCATTCCCTTGCAAAAAAACTGGGCAAACGTCCTTCCGAATTTGTGCGAAAAGGTGAAGCTGATTTTAAAGCGAACCATATTGGGGACCTTTTGGATAATGACGATGCCATGGTGAAGGCCATGGTTGCCTATCCGAAAATTATGGAACGGCCTATTGTGGTGAGAGGCGATAAAGCGGTGTTGGGGCGGCCACCGGAGAATGTGATGGAATTAATATGAGATTATCTCCTTTTAATGTCATTCTGAATGAGCCCGTAGAATGCGGGGGAGTGAAGAATCTCAAGCGTACGATTTGTTATTTGCCCCTATTTGAGATTCTTCCACCCGACACTTCGTGTCAGGGGTCAGAATGACAATGTATAGCGCTATTTGGAAATACTGATGGCAATTCGCATTTTCATCACCGGCGGTACTTTCGACAAAGAGTACGACGAAATCACCGGCAAACTCTTCTTCAAGGATACCCATATGCGCGAAATGCTGGAGCTGGGTCGATCACGAATTGATGTGAATATCCGGACCCTCATGATGGTGGACAGTCTTGAAATGACAGACGACGACCGAAAGCTTGTGGTAGAAAACTGTAAACACGCAGAAGAAGATCAGATTATCATTACCCACGGTACGGACACCATGACAGAGACAGGAAAATTTTTGGCAAGCGCCAATTTAGAAAAAACCATCGTCCTCACCGGCGCCATGATCCCTTATAAATTTGGTAGTTCAGACGGACTGTTTAATTTGGGGAGCGCACTGGGGTTTGTCCAGAGCCTGCCCCATGGTGTATATGTGGCCATGAACGGCCGCTGCTTTGATTACGACAAGGTGAAAAAAAATAAAGAAACAGGCGTATTCGAAGCGGTTTAATATTTCTTTTGTTCCCCAATGAGCGGGGATCAAGGCCTCCCCGCCGTATTCAAAATAAAATTGTCATACTGAGGCCTGATTTATCAGGATGAAGTATCTCAAGCAAATGTGGACGAATAGCCAAACACTTGAGATTCTTCTCCCCGAATATTATCGGGGATCAGAATAACAATAATGGATGATGTGGGTTTTAATTTTCTTTGCATAGTTAAAACACGATTATAACTTTTGATCTTTCCCTAACGATTCAATCAAGTGAATATAAAATTGGATTCCCTTTTCAAATGCGCTTATGCTAATCCGTTCATCAATACCGTGGATGCGTTTTAAGTCCCCTTCTTGCGTTTCAATAGGCGAAAATCGAAAAATATTGGGAGAGAGGTCCACAAAGTGTTTTGTATCTGTTCCACCGGGAGACACGCCGGGAACCACCACCGTACCGGGGAAGACCTCCTGAATTTTGTAGGATAAAAAATTGAACTGATCAGAATTAGGATCTGAAACCGGCGCAGGTTCACGGCCGAAACCGCCCTCCGGCTGACGGACTTCAATCCGTTCATCGTCAATAATATCTCTTACCATTTGGATCACGCTTTCAGGTGTATCGCCGGGAATAATTCTGAAATTCACCATAGCCTTGGCTTGGGCCGGAATTACGTTATCCTTCACGCCGGCAGAAATAATGGTGGGGGCTGTGGTGGTGCGCACCATAGCATTCCCTGATGGGTTTTCGGACAAAATGCCATCTAACAATCCACCGAATATCCACTGATTGGCCATGACCATTCGGGGTATAAATCCCATCTCCGGCGCCATGGCGTTCAGCATATGTTTAATGGGACCATCCAACTGTGCCGGCAACGGGTTGGCTTGCAGTTTTGAGATGGCGGTGGCCAGAATACCGATGGTGGTTTCTTTCCCGGGCATGGACGAATGGCCGCCCGCTCCTTTTGCAACCAATTCTAAGGTAACATATCCTTTTTCACTTACAGCAACGAATGCCACCTGTTTATCAAGGCCCATGCCTAATTCTTTAGATATGCCACCCCCTTCATCCAATACAAAATCGAAGGTGATACCTTTCGATTTAAAATAATCAGCTGAGAATTTTGCCCCTTGGGTGCCTCCAATTTCTTCATCATGGCCAAAGGCAATATAGATGGTTTGTTTTGGGGTGAACCCCGTTTCAATTAAGTGAGAAACGGACTCCATGATGGCAAACAGACTGCCCTTATCATCCATGGCACCACGACCCCATACTGTTGTTGAATCGGTGGTGCCGTCAAATGGTGGGTGTGTCCATTGATCTAAGGATTGCTGATCAATAGGCACCACATCCATATGGGCCATGAGTAGGATGGGAAGTTTGGTTTCATCCTGTCCTGACCATTTGAATAGGAGGCTGTGCGTATTGATCGTATGCACATCAAGTCTGGTAAACACATTGGGATATTCTCGACGGAGAAACGCATTGAAGCTCACAAAATGTGTATAGTCAATTTCCCCAGAATTCATTTGGGAAATGGTAGGAATTTTCAGTCCGTCAGAAAGTCGATCTACTGCCTGTTGAATATGGACCGGCTTTAGATCTGCAGATTCTATTTTATCGCCACCGCCGCCGATTCGTAACGTGTTAAAGACTAAAATACCGATGAAGATGCCCAATAAAATTCCCACTCCTTTTAGAACATTTTTCATTTGTCATTATTCCAATCGATAATAATCATTTCAGTCTGCCTTGGATCGATATATTCACATGTTTCTCCATCAAAAAAGGCATCTTCTTCTAACATGATAGCCACCTCCTTCTTCCATGATGGTATGAATACTTTTGCATTCAATTCGATGGAAAAAGCCGTATTAGGATATAGTGGATAATCACCCGTAATCGGGACCCCTTCTTGTTTATCCCACATGCCGATGGTGGGCCCCGACCCATGACCATAGTAACCAATGGGATGGGTATAAATTTGGGGTTTAATCCCTTCATCCTTTGCTTGCCCCAGTGCGGATAGGAGCATTTCATTACCGGTCCGCCCCGTTTTGAATTGATCGGTTAATATATCTTGAAGTCGATTACCCGTTGCCAGCGCTTGGGCCAATTCATTGGGAACACGATCCTCTCCGGGCATGAGCACATAAGCATGCTGCTGTGTGTCTGTGTTTAGGCTGAGATAAGTGATACCAAAATCTACATGAAGCAAATCTCCGGGCCGGACCACATTATCAGGTTTAGACTTTGAAAATGCCTCCAGAAAATCGAAGTTTTGATTATCATTTCGCTGAATATCCACGGATGGATGAAACCAAGTAATAAGATTTAAATCGCGGATGCGTTCGCGATACCACCATACAATATCATCAGTGGTGGTAACTCCCGGTGTAATCACCTTGGCAGAAAAACCTTCTTTAATAATGTCGTGTGCAATACGGCATATCTTAGGATAAATCTCCATTTCTTTTTGACTCCGCGTTTCCAGCCAGCCGATGGCTACCTGTTCAGCGCTCACGAGCCGTCTTTCATATTTCCCTGGAAGTGCTTTTTTAAACAGGTCATATTCCGTAGCCGTGAGCCCATCAGCCTGAGCAAAGAATTCGCTCATATTTACACCAATCTTTTTTGGATCTTTTTCCTTAATCATATCTGTCAACGCTTTGTATTGGTCCGGCTCAGCTTCCGGATCCCACGCTTTTTTAAACACCTCCCCTACATCATATCGGGCCACTGCATATGTTTCCAGCGGTTTGTTTTGTCCGGGATCAAAGATGACCAATACAGTACGCCGACGGGCATTGAGCCAGGTGGCTGGGAGCATGGTGCGGACAACAGGATCTTCGTTGTATTCCCGGGCAATAATAATCCACATGTCCATTTGGTTTCGCCGCATGATTTCTGGTAATACGGTCTCGAATCGATCTTTGAGTAAGGCATCCCGAACGGCCGCACGCTCCCGCATGGGCAGAATGTCATCCTTGAGATCATCTCCCCAAGCCAAAGCGCTCAACAAAAATATAATGAAGATGGGTTTAGTTTTCATTTGATACTCCCTATATGAACCATTTTTGAATGAAGTTTGATTAAAACGGACACAAATATGTCGGCAGTCTGAATAACCATGCAATGAAAATCAGAAGGCTTTATATTTCACTTCTGTAACACAGGAGGAATGAGACCATTGTATACCATTTGTTCATCATGCGAACGGATTGATCACCATCCGCCAAAGCCCATTTGGCTTTGCGGTTGTGGCAAGCCTAGAGAAACCCATTATGATTGGGAGGGGCAAAGCACCCCCATTAATGTGATTAGAGAAAATAATTCATTATGGCGTTATGAATCTGTTTTACCCAAGGTGGATGCCCAAGTTACACTGGGAGAGGGAAATACACCCTTGGTTCACATTGAAAAGAATGTATGGATTAAAGATGAAACGGTAAATCCCACAGGATCATTCAAGGATCGCGGTATGGGATTGGCGGTCACTATGGCCAAAGCCCAGGGGGTGGCGTCCATTTGTCTCCCCTCTGCAGGAAATGCAGGTGTATCGGCCGCGGCTTATTGTCAACAGGCGGGAATCGATTGTCATGTCTTCTTACCCGAAACCATTCCCGACCCATTTAAAGCAGCCACGGATCAATATGGTGCAAACCTTGTATTGAGCGGAATGACTATTTCTGATGCAGCCAAAGCCATGCTTGAAGAAAAGAAAGACGACTGGTTTGATATATCCACATTGAAAGAACCGTTTCGAGTAGAGGGTAAAAAAACATTGGGTTATGAGATTGCAGAACAGATGGACTGGTCCTTACCGGATGTGATCATTTATCCAACAGGTGGCGGCACAGGTCTCATTGGGATGTGGAAAGCGTTTCGCGAAATGATTGGTATGGGATGGATCGAGGATAAAATGCCCCGAATGGTGGCAACACAATCTGATGGCTGTGCGCCGGTGGTAAACGCATTTCAAGCCATGGAAAAAGATACAGTATTTTGGAATAATAGTGACACGATTGCTCTGGGGTTAAATGTGCCGGGGCCGTTGGGCGGTCATTGGATTTTAGATATATTGGCTCAGAGTAATGGGATTGCCGTTTCTACGCCCGAAGCTAACCTCACTGAATTAACACAAGAGATCAATGCAAAATCTCAGATTAATGCCAGTGCTGAAGTGGGCACGGTATGGTCCGCATACCTATCTCTAAAAGAAGCGGGATGGATTGGTGACAATGATAAAGTAGTTTTATTTGCCACTGGAATTGAGCGTGGCTAAATTGAAATCCCCATTGGGGACGCCAATGAAATACTACTTCAAATATATACTATCTATTACCGCAGGGATGCTTCTCACATCCTGCGATCCGCTGGTGAACCAATTTGCTGATATAGAAGATGCAGTCATGTATCGGGCAAGCAACATTAAAAATGCAGAGGCGAAAAAAAGCATTAAAGTAATGACGTGGAATATCCGCTTTGGTGTAGCCCGACTAGATTTCTTTGGAGATGGGTGCGGCGATCGCGCCATCCTGGGCAAATCAGAAGTGGTTAAAGGATTGGAAGGGTTGGCTGCCAAGATTAATGCAGAAGATCCAGATATTGTTCTCTTGCAAGAAGTGGATGTGCAGTCAAAAAAAACCGCCTATATCGATCAAGCCCAATGGCTTTTAGATCATACAGATTTGAATTATGGCGCCTATGGTTCCATGTGGGAAGCCCAGGTAATCTTGGCGGATGGCTTGGGTCGAGTCAATACAGGAAACCTGACCTTATCCAAATGGGAATTGAAAGATGCAGAACGACATCAATTGCCTCTTCGAAGCGACCAAGACGGCCTCACACAATATTTCTATCTGCGTCGAAACGTATTAAAAGCAAAAGTGGTTATGCCCGGCAATTCATTCTATGCAGTAAACACCCACCTTACTGCCTTTGCCACGGATGACACCAAACAAAAACATATCACAGGTTTTAAGGATATATTGGATGGTATTGTTGCCGAAGGTAAAAACTTTGTAGCCGGTGGCGACTTGAACGCACTACCGCCTAACGCATCAAAATTGGATTATTGTATTGAAGATCAATGCAGTGGTGAATCCTATCATACGGGCGGAGAGTCGAATCATAAAGAAGGGGCCTATTTTGCGCCAGAGATTACATGGCTCAGTTCGCTCTATCAAACCTATACACCGGCAATTTCATTATCAGAATATGGAGAACAAGAAGGCCAGCATTATACACACAGCCCCTTTGATAGGTTACAATTGGATCGGAAGCTGGATTACCTATGGACTAACACAAACTGGAACAACGGCACGACCCATCAAGGTGCCACATCGTTATCAGACCATATCCCGGTCACTGCCGATTGGATGGTGAAATGAAAAGGGTTTTACCCATCATCTTGGTCTCAATTGTTGTTGGTCAGTGGAGCGGGAATACAGCTACCAACATGGGTGTGGGCCAAAAAGAGATTGGCTTATTCACGCCATATCGGATGGGCCTGAACAATGGCTCAGAACTCATTATCAATAAATTTGTACTTATGCCCAGTATTGGGATTAAGCAAGAGCAGACCATGTTTGGCAATTGGCAAAGAGCCAGAATATTTCGGGTGGAATATCCTACCATGGGTATGAAGTGGCTTCAAAGTCCATTAGGAATGAAACTGGGTGAACCGGATATGTTTGCTCTGATTTCACCTGAATTCGACATTCCCCATATGATTTCATTATATGGTGAAATGATTGGCACAACCGGATCCCCTTGGGCAGGACAGATTTCACTCTACAGTGGCGCCGGATTTGCATTGGGTGGCGAAAAATTGGATGGTCGATCCACCATTGACCTTCCAGGGTTTTATTCCCGCTTTTCCGTTTATTATAATGGGTTTATTATAAAATCTGGCGGAGAATATTTGCGGCAATTTAAAGAACAATGGTCCTACATCGTGGATTATGACATGTATATTATGCCGGGCGGAGCGGGCCGATATTCCTTTGAACAAAAAGGGTTAATAGTTTGGACGAAAAGCCCAAAACTCCAAATTCATTTTGGCTATAAACTTATTGCAGGAGAATATCCGTTTGGGGCTCAGGCGCATTTGTTCCCCGCACTGGATTTTATTTGGCGCAGCGATGCAAAGCATAATTAATGGTGTCCTGATTGCCGGACTATTCCTTTTCATTTGTTCAGAAGCTGCACCTGCCCAGATAGATATAAAAGGTCAATTTTGGGCTAGCGTTTATGCGGGGAATGATGCGGCGGCGGGACAGTCTGCCTACGAATCCATAGCGGGCTATATCCCAACATTATCAGTCGGGAAGGACTTTGGGGACAATAGGCTGTTGGATGCGGAATGGGGCTACCGCACGGTTAACACATTTACTGGCGGTACACTGCTGTCAGAATATTACCAGAACCATAGACTTTGGGTGCGCTATGCTTCCGAAACACTTGATGCTCGCGCGGGGTTGCAAAAGATTATTTTTGGGCCCTCCCAGGTATTACGCCCCCTGTCATGGTTTGATACCTACGATTTGACTGATGCAAAGGGACAAACCGACGGTGTAAGCGCTCTTCGACTACGATGGTTCCGATCCAATACATCGTCATTTTGGGGTTGGGCAATCTGGGATGAAAACAATTACCTGTCCCCTGGAGGCAGGGCAGAATTCTCAACTAGAATTGGAGAATGGGGATTAACAATTCACCATGATCCGGGAGATTCAGTTCGAATGATCGGGCAGTCAGGCGTAATGATAAATGAAAGACATAACCGCTATGCTGTTGATTTCAGGTATGACGGCTTGATTGGACTATGGAATGAAAGTGCACTGATTTCAGCTGACCAATCGCGCATCGGGATGTTGACCATTGGTGCCGATTATACACTTCCGATTGGCAGCGGAATAATGGTCATGGCGGAAGCCATGTATGTTGATTCAGAAACATCCTTAGATACATCTTCCAATAATTATAGCGCAATTATGGCTATGCTGCCGATTGGCATGATTCACCAAATAATGTATATAAGCCAGCAGGATTGGACAAAAAACCGCGCATACAATTATATACGTTGGAGTGTGACTTATGACAGCTTTAGTTTAAATTTTATCTTATCTCTGAACCCGTACCGAAGTGAATACGGTCTTGCTTCAGACTATTCACCGGAATCTTCTGTCGGTTTCGGCCGGGGATTTCAATTTATGTTCGTATATAATCATTAGGATAAAACATGACAAATGATTCCGTAGTTACTATTCAAAATCTGGTTAAGCAGTTTCCGGTGGGCGGAGATTTTTTCACTGCGCTCAAGGATTTGTCCCTGACCATAAATAAAGGCGAATTCACCGGCTTGATAGGGCCATCAGGATCAGGAAAAACCACATTGCTGAACATTATCGGTGGTCTGGATTCCCCCACCAAAGGGAAGGTAAGTGTACTGGGCCAAGCTCTAAATGACACATCCCATGGAGAGCGGGCCCGTCTCCGGCGTAAGTACATGGGCTTTATTTTCCAGAGCTATAACCTGCTTCCTGTTTATACGGTTTTTGAAAATGTAGAACTGCCATTGATTTTAAATAAAATGGATACAGATGAACGAAGATCGATGGTAGAGCAGGCTGTCGAATCAGTCGGCCTAACAGATAAAATGGATTCCCGACCCAATATGTTAAGCGGTGGTGAATGTCAACGGACGGCTATTGCACGGGCAATTGTACATCAGCCTGCACTGGTACTGGCCGATGAACCCACGGCCAACCTGGACGCAGAGAATTCTCATCATATTATGAAAATTCTGGTACGATTAAATCAAGAATTGTCCACTTCTTTCATCTTTGCCACTCATGATGAAAAAATCATGGCCTATCTGAGGCGCATTATTCATCTGGATGACGGTGAAATAACTGAAGATGAAATAATTGATAATCCCAAGGCCCGCGATTAGGGATGCTTTTTAAAATTGCACTGAAAAATCTCTTGGGTGCCAGACTTCGCACTTTTCTGAATGTACTTGTAACCGCTTTTTCATTTTTCCTAATCCTGTTCATGTCGGCCATGTACGATGGCATGCTCCAACACGCCAAACAGGTAACCATGGATACAGAGATTGCCGGTGGAGCCTACTGGCATCCGGAATATGACCCACTGGATCCCATGAAATTTGAAGATGCGCATTCTGCTTTACCTGCAGAAATACAATCTCTTGTGGATCAGAAAAAAGCGTTTCCGGTTTTGGTAAGCCAGGCATCCATCTATCCCGGCGGTCGCATCATGCCGGCCATTATGAAAGGCATTCCGCCAGATCAAAATATTGTAAATATGCCCACCGGCGCACTTGCGGGACATGACGATATTTCCATTCCGGTGCTGATCGGAAAAGGAATGGCCAGTGATACCAAGCTGAAAGTGGGTGATGTTTTTACCATCCGCTGGCTGGATGCAGACCGCACCTATGATGCAGATGAAGGTACGGTGGTACATATAATGGATACGGAGAATTTCAAACTGGATATGGGGCATATTTGGATACCGCTAAA
Source organism: Fidelibacterota bacterium (assembly GCA_016845785.1). Lineage (GTDB taxonomy): Bacteria > Fidelibacterota > Marinisomatia > Marinisomatales > TCS55 > TCS55. The sequence goes on along the minus strand of JAERSH010000049.1, from coordinate 74,019 downwards.
AAAAGCACAGACCATGCTGGCCATGGAACAAGAAGCCACCTATGTGACTTATGAAAAAGGTCTTCCAACAGTTCAAGACAAGGGAGGCTGGATTCCCCGTGATATCAATTATCTGGTGCAGGACATGGAGGCCATCATCGAAGCAGACAAACCGGGCGCCATCATTATGTATATGATTATATTAGCCCTGGCCGCTATGGGCATCTTTAATGCCCAGGTATTGTCTATCTTCCGCCGGGGGAGAGAGATCGGCACACTGATGGCCATAGGCATGACCCGCCAAAGGGTCGTGGGATTATTCACCCTTGAAGGAGGGCTTAACGCAGTGCTGGCAGCAGTGGCAACATTGATCTTTTTTGGCCCCATACTATGGTATTTTGGTGCTAACGGAATTCCACTGCCCATTGATTACTCGGAAATGGGGATGATTATGGCCAAGCGCCTTATGCCGATTTATACCATAGGCCTTATTGTGTCAACGACTGTACTTGTTTCGGTGGTTGTTCTAATTGTGAGCTATATCCCTTCCCGGCGTATATCCCGTATGCAGCCCACAGATGCCCTGCGGGGCAAGGTGGTGGCATGATTAGATTTTTAACCAAAGGATTGCTTCGAGACCGTTCCCGCAGTCTGTTTCCTGTTTTGGTCATTACCCTTACAGTCACACTGGTAATTTTTTCAATCGGCTTCATGAAGGGAACAATGAACAGCCTGCTGCTTGATACGGCAGTGATACTGACGGGCCATGAAAAAGTGGTGACCCGGGCCTATAATGAAGAGAGCCAGCTTATGCCCAACGATCTGGCCTTGCTGGATGTTGACCAGTTGATTAATAATCTGGAACAGGATTATCCGGAATTTTTCTGGTCGCCACGCATCACGTTTGCGGGCCTTTTGGATGTTCCAGACGAAAATGGCGAAACAAAAGCGCAAGGCCCGGTCCTTGCGCTTGGTATAGATTTCTTTTCTGATGAATCTCGAGAAGTAGAAATCTGGGAATTGGAACGATCTCTGGTGAGTGGCAGACTGCCTGAAAACAGAGATGATGCCCTTATCAGTTCAAAACTGGCAGATCAACTGAATATACAAGCTGGTGAACAGGTCACTTTCATCGGCTCAACCATGGACAACGCATTTACAACCTACAATTTCACTATTATAGGAACCTTTAACTTGCGCAAGGGACAGACTGATAAACAAATGATGCTTGTTGATCTATCCGGCGCCCGCGCTGCATTGGATATGGATAACGCCGCTTCAGCTATTTTCGGTTTTGCCCATTCATTATATTATGATGATGAAGCAGCTGTTGCATTGCGCAGTAAATATAATGAGATCCATAGTGATAGTCTGGATATTTTCAGTCCCTTTATGCTCGCCCTGCGGGATGGGAACCAGATGGGGTCCATGGTGGATATCAGTAATGCTATGATGGCTATAATGGGTGGAATTTTTCTTGTTGTGGTGATGGTTGTACTGTGGAATATGGGCCTCATGAGTGGCCTGCGCCGTTACGGCGAAGTGGGCCTGCGACTGGCGCTTGGAGAGTCCAAGGGCCAGGTGTACCGTTCTATGATTTCTGAAGCGGTAATTATCGGGTTGGCGGGGACGGCTATGGGAACAGGCATTGGAATTGCTCTCACCTACTACGTGCAGGAGAACGGCATAGATTATACAAAGGGAATGGAAGCGCTTTCAAGTTCGTCAATGGTTGCGCCCAATATATTCTACGCCCAGGTTACACCTGATCTTTTTTATATTGGATTCATACCCGGTGTTTTGGCTACAGTGCTGGGAACCATGCTGGCGGGTATGGCAATATACAAGCGGGAAATGGCACAATTATTTAAGGAACTGGAAACATGATCAAAATTCTCATTTCTATTTTATCTTTTGCATTTCTTCTAGGTCAATCTAATGATATGTCTGTGCAAGATATTATTAGGGCCATGGACAATAACCTGAATGCAAAAAGCCGAATCCTAACCAGTAAAATGATTGTCCATGGACGGCGCTCCAGCCGTACCATCGAATCCAAGAACTGGGTTGTTGGTATCGACAAGGCGTTTACTGAATATCTTTCCCCCCCTCGCGAAGCAGGGACAAAGATGCTCAAACTGGATGATAAACTCTGGACCTATTCACCCCAAACAGACCGAGTAATTCAGATCTCCGGGCATATGCTGCGGCAATCGGTTATGGGTTCAGATATGTCCTACAATGATATGATGGAAGACCGCCCCCTGATGGAACTCTATGAAGCCACATTAGAAGGATCTGTTGAAATAGATGGACGAGATCACTGGATTATGTTGTTGACGGCAAAAGTGAAAGGATTGTCCTATCCCATGCGCAGGGCGTGGATTGACAAGGAATATCTCCTACCTATGAAGGAAGAACTGTATGCCAAAAGCGGTAAGCTCTTAAAAACATCCACCATGGACGGCATCAAAAAAGTGCAGGGCAGGTGGTTCCCCACCCGCTTCATATTTAAGGATGAATTGAAACGGAACAGCAAAGGAACGGAATGGGTCATTGATGAGATTGAGTTTGATAGTGAGATTGCAGAATCTCGGTTTTCAAAGGCTAGGCTTAGGAAGTAGGAAATAGATGTAACGCTCAGAAAGATTTATCATCAATATAGCTATTGTATTTGCTGTAATAACCCAGATAATCTTTTGAAGGCTGGGATTTATGGGCAGCGCTTTTTATCGGTGTATTGACTTGTTATTTGGTAATAGCTTTGGCAATCCCGGTTCTTATGGGTTGTATTGAAAAGATTAAAGGAAAATCTAATTCATAATTGAAAGCAAACAGCCCTAACTTGGGGAATCAAACCAAAAGAAGGTTATCGATTTTAAGGCAAGCAACTATAAAGCATGCTCTAAAGATTCCCCTTTTCAGAAATATGAAAAATATGAGAACCAAAATTTTAATTCGCAATTCAATATGCTATGGTTTCCGAAGAATATTCCTTTTTTTTATTATTTCCTTTACCTTGGGTCAAAATAATTTACCTCCCAATGAGCTAGTCAACGAACTGGGCTGCGGCAATTGCCACAGTGGTGTAGATCAATCTGAAATAATCAATAACAGAGCCCCTGATCTGAGCTATGCCGGTGTACGGTATAATGAAACATTCCTCTTCGATTATCTAAAATCGTCCCAAAAAGTGCGCCAGCATATTGGCAACTCCCGGATGCCGGATTTTGGTTTTTCTGATGGAGAAGCATTGGCCTTGACCCAATACCTGATGACCCGACAGGCTCTGCCAAAGAACCGCACACTTTCAAAAGTAAAAGCAAAGAAAAATGCAGAAGGACTTGCACTGATCCATAATGAATTCCAATGTACTGTCTGCCATACATTAAATGAATTGGGCCAGGCAAAATCTACTGATCTCACCGATGCGGCGGTTCGCCTTCAGCCAGATTGGATCTATGATTTAATTCTTAAACCATCTGCATACGTCCCCCGAGAATCACCTATGCCCAGCTTTTTTAGCGAAGACAATAAAGCAGACAAAAAAAATATTGATACCATGATCGGTTATTTAAAAGGTGTTGCAGAATCGAAAAATGAATCCCTTTCTAGTAATCTTAAACAGGCAAAAAAAGCAAATCCCGGTGCATCAGCAACTATAGGTCGAGACATATTTCTATCCCAAAATTGTCAGGCCTGTCACAGCATGAGTGGCGAAGATAATTGGTTTGACACACACAATGCCCCCAACCTAACTCATCAACGGATGAAGACACCCTCTGCATGGCTTACTCAATATTTAAAAGAAACTCCACCCATTAGACCCAACGGGTTTTTCCCAGGGACGGGGAGTAGGATGCCCAATTATCATTTAACAGATGCTGAAATTGAAATATTGTCCAATTGGATGGGGGGTGCAGTGTCAAAGACTAAACTACCGGACATATATGATTTTCAATCCAACAAGGTTGAGCGATTGCTAAACGATTTTCTCCCCTGCCTTGGCTGTCATGAATTAAATGGGCAAGGAGGAAAGATTGGCCCAAGCTTAAGTAATGTGGGGAAACGTTTAACAGATGGGTTTATAAAAATGGCGATCGAAATGCCCCATATGGTAATGCCGGAAAGTATTATGCCAAAAACAAAAATGGACCCAACAATATTACCCCTTTTACAGTCTTATTTAGCACAACGGACATCCAATGGAAATATTCAATATCTAAATCTTTTAGAAAATCGACCTTATTCAACGAAAAATAAATATATTGAAAACTGTGCAGCATGTCACGGATTCAATGGAAGTGGCAATGGGTTCAATGCGAAATTTTTACCCACAAAGCCCGGTGATTTAACCGATAAAAAATTGATGGGTGAACGGGCAGATGATACATTATTTGACACCATTTATGTTGGAGGGCGGATTATGAATAAAAGTCATTTTATGCCCGGGTGGGGCGAAAAACTCAGTCGAGAAGAAATTGTAAACTATGTAAATCAGATTCGCACATTTTGTGAATGTGATCCGCCGGACTGGTCAAACAATTAAATTATAATGAACTGTATTCGATGGCGTATAAGCATCCTTGCCTTAGGGTGGTCATGTTTATTTGGTCAATCTAATCAATTTGTCGGTTCAGACGCTTGTGCCACATGTCATCCGGATCAATTTAGTACTTGGCAGAATTCTACCCATGCTAAGGCTGGCGGCTTCCCAGATGAAAAAAGAGTTTTGGCTCCATTTGATGGGAAAAAGATCACGGTTAAAAATGGGTGGTTTATTCCATATAAAAAGGATGGTCGCTATTTTTTTCGCGCCAAAGAAACGGGATTCAAAGAAGTTAAATATGAAGTAATTGGCGTGGTTGGTGGTGGCCATTTATATGGGGGAGGTACGCAAACATATTTCGGTCTATTCCCTGATGGCACCATGCGGTTACTGCCTTTTGATTATCACCCGGGAAAGCAAACCTGGTTCTTTGAAACCAATGATCTTTCTGGCTGGCTGCCGGCAAGTGAATCTATATCTCTTAGACAATTTTCTGAGTGGCCGCCCAGTCGATCTTTAGGCCTTCTTACTGAAAAAAAGAACTGTCAGCAATGTCACGGTAGTCAACTCATCACCGAATTTCAACCTGCCAAAGGCAAATATGAAACCCACTTTACAGATTTGTCCATTAATTGTGAATCCTGTCATGGTCCCGGGGAAACCCATGTTTCATTAATGGATTATGGCGAAAATATCATTAAGGGATATACTGGTATTCAATCTTTAAAAACCAATACGAAAGAAGCATCAGTTAATGTCTGCGCCCAGTGCCACGCACTAAAAGATATGCTGCGTCCTGGCTACCTCCCTGGGATGGATTTTGAATCGTATTTCAGTACGAAATTTGCCATGTTGGGGGGCAACCCCTACTTTCCGGATGGCAGAGTTAGAGCATTTGGTTATCAGCAAAACCACGTCTTTAGTGATTGTTATCTTAATGGGTCCATGACGTGTGTGGATTGCCACAATCCCCATTCAAATGGATATCAGGATGTAAACCGCAATCCACTTAAAGGTCGATTTGATAATGGTCAATGCACATCTTGCCATATGTCAAAAAATGAAAATATAACCGCCCATACATTTCATAAACCGGAATCAAAAGGAAGCCAGTGTACATCATGCCATATGCCTTTCCAGCAACATCAAGCGGTTGGAAATGTGCTTAAGTTTGCCCGCGCAGATCACACCATTTCTATACCAAGGCCTGGATTGGATAAACAATTGGGATTAAAGAATGCCTGTCAGCAATGCCATGTGGATATGTCCACTCAATCAATTGTAGATCAAGTAGAAATATGGTACGGTGATCTTAAGCCTCTTCATAATTTAGAAACGGCTCTTTTTCATTATGAAAAAGGCAACATGACACAAGAAGGTATTTTATCGTTAATCGGTTCTAATAAAGATCCGGCACCGCAAGTATTTGCAGGGTTAGCCAAAGCATTCATGTCAGAAGGGGCATCCAACCCATCTGAAGCGTTGATTGTCAAACTAAAGCATTTGTCTGAAAATAAAGATTTGGATATCCGTGGTGTTGCATTGGCCTATTTGGACCTACTTATTGACTATGATGAAACAATTGGCCTATTGACAATTCAATCGTTGGTGAATGCGGGTAGAGATCAGAGCAAAATTCGTACACGATGGAGTACGGCGCTCGCATATAGAGCTGAACAGTTAATCCGAGGTGGCATGGCAATACCCGGCATCCATCATTACCAAAAATCTGTAAAGATTTGGCCCAATAATATCCGAGCAAAACTGGGGTTAGCCGAGGCATACCTATCAGTAGATGATATGGATAAGGCCGTTAAAACCTATGGTGAAATTGTGCAATCAAATCCTATGGATTGGCAAGGGTGGGCCGGACTTGGATATGCTCAAAGCAGAAATGGGCAACGGGATATTGCCATCGAAGCCTATATGCGATCATTAGAGATTAACACCTTTAATCCTACAGCCCACTTAGGTATAGGTCATCTATTGTTTCAATTAAAAAAAGATATGTTGGCAGCCAATCATTTGGCCAAAGCGGTAGAATTGGACCCTGCATTGACGGAGGGATACATTTACCTTGCGGGTGTTAAAATAAGACAACAACAACTGAAAGAAGCGGCAATCATTTTAAATCGGGGACTTGCTCTTAACCCAAACCATGAGATTGGAGCGATAATGAAAAACGAGCTCGCCCGATTTATACAACAACCTTAATCTATTTTTTATATAAAATTCTTTAATCTTAAGATTTAAAATCAATTTTGGTTGTATATTCCCCAGCATTTTTACAAAGTATGAATTAGAGGAGGAATTACTTATGAATGCAATGCGCCGACTCTTGGCGCCCCTGTTGCTGTTTGCAATGGTAATTGGCCAAGAAGATCAAAAAGATAAGTTTCATTTTGAATTTGATGTGGATTCACTCGAAATCCATGTGGGGGAAACTAAAGAAATAACCATCCGACTATTGGATGAATCGGGGAATTTAGCCCAAAATCCATTTTATGTATTTGGAGCGAGAAAATCTTTATCTGTCTCTCCCCGAATAAGCGACTCAACGGGCGTTGCAACCGTTACATTAAAAGCCCACAAACCCGGTAGACTTATATTACGGACACAGACAATTACGGTGAAGAGAGACGACCGCATTCGGGATAAGTTGGTTGTGAATGTTCCTTATCCGCCTATCGACCAAGTGACTTTTAATCAAACACCCTCTAAACTCTATGTGGGGACGGCAACACCATTATCAGTAGATGTGACAGATGAGGCAGGCTTGAATAGATCGGAAGTGGATGTCCAATTAATTTCGAGCAATCCAAAGGTTGCTGATTTTGATATATTTGGCAATCTAGAAACATTTAAAAAAGGAAAAACAACCATCTCTGCCACGGCAGATGATGTGACGGAATCCTTTGATATTCGTGTCGTCAAAAATCCAGTAAGGGGCGTCACCTTAGATATTGATACAGAAGAAATTCGCACAGGTGATGTATTGCATCTCAATGCAAAGGCATTAAACAGGGGTGGTCGTTCTGTAGATGATGCGCCCATTACCTATACTTATATTGGTCAATCAGACTACGGTACATTTGGTTTACCCGCTTCGGGTCTAGTTACAGATGACGGTCGATTCGTAGCCGAGACGGCAGGACTGTATACTTTGACTGCCTCTTCAGGAGGCCACTCCGCACAAAAAACAGTTAAAGTTGTGGAACGGGATGTAAAAAGAAAAGTATCTCTTGTTGGCCACGGATTGATATCCGAAGTCCTTACCAGCGATCTTTGGGTGTGGCCAGGCGTTGATCAACATGAGGGAAAAGATTTTGCAGTCACCGGCACTTGGGGCTCCAATGGAGAAGCTTATTTTTGGGACGTAACCAATCCAGACAGTATGATCATTATTGATACAGTTACGGTGGATGCGCGTACCGTAAATGATGTTAAAATTTCTGAAGATGGGCGCGTAGGTGTTATTACAAGAGAAGGGGCCTCCAATCGCAAAAATGGATTTGTTGTGCTGAATGTAACGGACCCCTACAATGTGGATATTACGTATGAATACAATGATGATATGACCGGTGGCGTTCACAATGTGTTCATTTATGACAACCATGTATATGCGGTGAATAATGGACGAAAATATGATATTATTAATATTGATGATCCATCCAACCCATTTCGTGTGGGTGTGTTTGAGTTGGATACACCGGGGCATAGCATCCATGATGTTTGGATCGAAGATGGCATTGCCTATTCATCGAATTGGGGTGACGGTGTTGTCGCTGTGGATATTGGTGCAAAAAAGCTTCAAGAAACGGATCGATCAAAATCACAGTTTAATCCACTCTTGGCAAAAGCAGGTCAGGGTAGTCCATCCAATCCGGTCAAGTTGGCTGAAATGGGTGATCCCACCGGCAGAAACCATGCGGCGTTTCCATATGTGAGCCAATCTACTGGCCAGTTTTATATTGTGGGTGGAGATGAAATTTTTCCATGGGGCGTTCGGGCCACGCGTGGTGAGCCATCCAACCCGCGTGGCGGATATCACTTTTTGAATTTCACCGATCCAGACAATCCAAGAGAAGATGCCCTGTATCAAGTGCCTGAAGCAGGATCACATAACTTATGGATATATGGGGATATGTTGCTGGCGGGGAACTATCAAGGCGGTCTCCGTGTGGTAGATATTTCAGGTGAACTGCTTGGAGATATCTATAAGCAAGGCAGAGAAATTGCAGTATATCAATCGGCCCATAAAGACGGGAAAATTGCGAATGCACCCATGGTCTGGGGCGCGCAGCCATACAAAGATTACATTTTCTTTGCAGACATGAATTCAGGACTATACTGCATCAAATTGGAAGACAAAGAAAAAGGATCAGATGCACCATAAGCATCGGAGGATAATATGAAAAAACTAATTGCTATCGTACTGACAACATTAAGCTTTTCACTGGGGCAGGACGCTGAAGAAGAAAAGAAACTACAGTTTGTATTTGAACCCGATTCTCTTTCACTGCATATTGGTGAAACCGGATCTGTAACCATAAAGCTCGTAGATGGAGATGGAAAATTATCAAACAATCCATTCTACGTATATGGACGCCCGCGGCGTTCTTTAGAATCCAGCCCAAGGATGAGTGATTCTACAGGCGTGGCAACGGTGACAATAAAAGCACATAAACCTGGGAATCTAAGTTTGGCTGTTCGCAGTATTGCGAAAAAACGATCAGACCGTGTTATGGGTAAAATTCCGGTTCATGTTCCGGCACCGCCTCTAGATCGGGTGGCTTTTGTTGATCCCGTGATTAAGGTATATGTAGGCACATCTGTTAAATACAATACAGAGGTTTTTGACCAAGCCGAACTGAAACGGGATGAAAAAGTATCTCTTACTTCCAGCAATAATGATGTGGCCACTTTTGATAGCTTTGGCAATCTTTCGGTGAAAAAACCCGGCAAAGCTACGCTCACTGCATCTGTAGAAGGCATCAGTGAGTCAATTAATATTAAAGCATTAAAAAATCCGGTGAGAAAAATGAACCTTTCAGCCGACAAGGATGAAATTCGCACCGGAGATGTACTCACCCTTTCTGCTCAAGCCATGAACCGATCTGGTCGCGCCGTGGAAGATGTGCCCGTGGTTTTTTCTTATACCGGAAAAGCTGAATATGGTATTGGTCTCCCTGCATCTGCGCTGGTTAACCAAGAAGGTAAATTTGTTGCGGAAACTCCGGGGATATTTACAGTGATGGCCCAGTCAGGCGGTTATTCGGCCCGAAAAACAGTAAAGGTTGTACCTAGAAATGTGGGCAGAAAAATTACTGTTGTGGGCCATGGCACCGTGAAAGATGTCAATACGTCTGACCTTTGGGTCTGGCCCGGGATTGGAAAGCATGTTGGTAAAGATTTTGCCGCTACGGGAACTTGGGGCGCAAATGGCGAAGCCTACTTTTGGGATGTGACTGACCCCTCAAAAATGCATATTATTGATACAGTTACCGTTGATGCCCGTACCGTTAATGATGTGAAAGTATCAGAGGATGGTCGTGTAGCCGTCATCACCAGAGAAGGGGCATCCAACCGTAAAAACGGATTTGTAATTCTGGACATTGAAGACCCATATGATGTAAAAATTACATATGAATTCAATGATGATATGACCGGTGGTGTGCACAATGTTTTCATTTATGAGAATCATGTGTATGCAGTAAATAATGGCCGGAAATATGATATTATTAATATTGAAGATCCATCCAATCCATTTCGGGTGGGTCGATATGAGTTAAGCACTCCGGGACATGGCGTGCACGATGTTTGGGTGAAAGATGGATTGGCCTATTCATCGAACTGGGCAGATGGAGTTCACGTTGTAGATGTAGGCGGTGTAAAGTTCAATGAAGCAAATCGATCAAAGCTTCAGTTTAATCCTTTTCTTGCCATGGCAGGTCAAGGTAGCCCCGGCAACCCGGTGAAGCTGGGTGGCATGGCCGATCCCAATGGACATAACCATGCAGCGTTCCCATTTATTAGCCAATCCACGGATAAGTTTTATATCATCGCTGGAGATGAATGGGGGAACCAATTTGGTATGGCGGGCGGATTCCATTTCTTGGATTTTACCGATCCAAAAAATCCGAAAGAAACAGCCGTGTATCAAGTGCCTGAAGCGGGCTCACACAATCATTGGGTTCATGGAGACACTCTATTGGCATCCTATTATCAGGGCGGTCTTCGCATCGTGGATATTTCCGGTGAACTTATGGGAGACATCTATGCCCAAGGGCGTGAAATTGCATTTTTTATGTCCGGTGACCCTGATGGCTTCATGGCGAATCGCCCAAACGTGTGGGGCACCATGCCTTACAAAGGGTTAATCTATTTTTCAGATATGAATAATGGACTATGGGCCATCAAATTAGATGATGATACGCCCATGGGTACAAACTAGGGGAAACAATGAAACGAATCATATATCTAATGCTGGTCACGATGATTGGCATCAGCGGATTATTTGCAAAAGATTACTATTTCTACGTAGCAGCAGAATCTGAAGATGAAGTTGCACTCATACGATTTGATGGCAAAACAGCCCATGTAGAAAAACGCATTCCGGTGGGTGTTTGGCCATTGGAGATTGAAGGGCCACATGGTCTATCTGTATCGCCGGATGGGGAATATTGGTATTTATCCATGGCCCATGGGATGCCCTACGGTCATCTGTATAAATACAAAACCGGTTCTGATGAAATGGTGGACAGGGTGGAATTGGGATTATTCCCCGCCACCATGGGGATCTCCAATGCCACAGGGTTGCTCTATATCGTGAATTTTAATCTTCATGGTAGTCATAGCGAGCCCAGCACCGTATCTATTGTCGATCCTGATGAAATGATTGAGGTGGATCGGGTTGAGACAGGTATCATGCCTCACGGTTCACGCTTACTGAATAATGGATTAAAACATTACTCTGTGGCCATGATGTCCGGAACGCTTTATGAAATTGATGCCATGTCTATGGCCGTAACGCGCACACTATCTACCGCGCCCAAAATGAAAAAAATGGGCGGTCACAGTGGCCATAAGATGAAAAAAATGGATCACAGTAAAATGAATATGGGTGGTATGAAAAAGGGGAAAATGGCAAAGATGGACCACAAAATGCCGGCAGAAAAACCCACGTGGGTTTACCCCCATCCAAAAGATGATCGTTTATATGTGGTGAATAATGGGACACACAATGTAGTAGAGGTAGATGTAAACAAATGGGAAGTGACCCGCACCTTTAAGACAGATAAAGGTCCTTATAACTGTGAAGTTTCTAATGATGGAAAATACTTGGTCATCACCTATAAAAGTGCAGCAAAAACAGGTGTATGGGATTTATCCACAGGTAAAGAAATAGCCAAATTCAAAAATACACGAAAAGTCACACATGGCGTGTCTATTTCACCAGACAGTCGATATGCATTTGTAAGCGTTGAAGGGATTGGTAAAGAACCGGGTGCAGTTGAAGTGTTCGATTTAAAAACACTAAAACCCGTGGCTATTGCAGAAATTGGCAAACAGGCAGGCGGTATTGCCTTCTGGAAAATGGCAGATTAACTGCCACTAAACGTAACGGTTAAATTATTTCCTTTTAATGGCTCGGTGGATTCAGTTCCATCGGGCCATTTTATTTTTAGATGGGTAGCATTGTCTTTGAGACCTAACACTTGCACCGGCGAATTCTGGGACCAATATCCTGATCCCGATTGAATTTCTCTCACAGGCCCAAATGAGCCGTCATTATACTGAACACTAACTTTTGCCCCAAATGAAAATGGGTTTTCTTTTGGCCCTCGAAGGCGAACGCGAAGTCCGGGTTTTGCCTGATCGTTTTGATAAAGTTTGGTCTGGGCTCCGTTTTGTGTGACGACCAAATCGGTTCGACCATCCATATTAAAATCTGCAAATGCAGCGCCTCGCTGTTCTCCATAAACCAAGATGCCGCTTTCATGACCGGGGAATGATTTGAATTCACCTTTGCCATTTCCCAGAACAACAAGACCACGACCAGAGTCATTGCGATCCGTTTCATTTTGAACTGCAAAGAAATTTTGACTTAAGAAAATATCTTCGTGCCCATCACCGTTTAAATCTGCAACACCTGCGTGCATAGCCGTTGTCACCTGGGCTTCAAATGGTAATAGGACTGGATCAAATCCATTGCCATTATTAATAAAAACCATACTCTCTAAAGTGTTGGCTTCGAGATAAGGCGCCGTATTTAATGAATTTCCAAAAATGTCTCCCAAAGACGATTGGGCATAATTGAGAAATGTTTCTTTCTCTTCACGAACAAATGGCATGGCATTGGATATACAGGAAAAGCCGCGCTCTGGAACAAGGTCATTAAAATCATCATCATAATGTGCTTCAACAATATCCAACACATTGTTATTGTCAAAATCATCAAAATAGACTTGGCGTGGGTGGTTTGGTGAAAAATGATACTTTGTATTTACACCCCAGTTTGTGGCCACAATATCCAGAAGACCATCGTTATTAAAATCCCCGGTAGCAACACCATTCCACCACCCTTTGTATTGGGACAAATCCATATTAGATGTTACATCTTTGAAACGGCCATTGTTGTTTTGGAATACGGTAATCGGTCCCCACTCCAATGCCAAAATCAAATCTGGATCACCATCATTATCGATATCGCTGAACACAGATCCGGAAACCAAACCGATATCCGTAAAAGATGTACCCTGTTTCATATCAGGAATTAATTTTCCATTTTCATTTTTATATAGGATGGATGAGGCGGGTTTAGGGTATTGATTTGGGATTACACGGCCGCCTACAAATAGATCTAAGTCCCCATCTCCATCAATGTCGGCCTGAGACATGGGTCCTGCCATGTGGGAGATGCTTTCCAAATTAGATTTCCCATTTGGAGATAAGGTGGTTATTAAACTGGGTGAATTATCAATGGATTCAAAATTGGCTTTTGCGGTCAAAAGGGCACGCTGACCTTGTGAATCAATGGTACTTAATACAGTGGTGGCATCTTGGGTTAGGCTATCTTCAGTACTTAGCGGGGAAAATGCAACCCCATCCTTATTTTCAAAATGATGCATTTTGTCGCCACGCCCACCGGTTATAAAAAGGTCCTCATCCCCATCTTCATCCATATCCATCCAGGCCACCCCCGGGCCCAATTGACTAAATCGATTGGGGAGAAGGCTTTGATTTGCGAAATCGTCAAATGGTGCTTCATAATGTGTATGGTTTAAGAGTTCGCTTTTATCAGTAAATAATGGTTTATCAGCATTACCATCCACGGAAATTGGCAACGTATTGATTTGGCGAATGGTATAGAGGTGGTTGGCTTTTACCGAGTCCACAGCCGTTTTGGTTCCGTTCCGCCACTGAATTTCGACTGACATTAAATCATTCCCCGCTGCAAAAACCTGGAGAGGGTCATCCCCTGATAGATATCGCCCGCCGGCAATTACCTCGCGAGATTGAACTGTTGAATATCCTTTTACAATAATTTTAGCACCGATAGCTTGAGGGTTATTCCCCTCACCCCTCAATCGAATGGCCAATCGGTTTGCATCAGTATTGTTTCTAAACAACCCAACATTTTGGTTGAGGCGATTGATGACTATATCCAAATCACCATCATTGTCCAAATCAGCAGTGGCCATACCGTGCGAAATATCTTTTTCGTTGCCGAGCCCCCATCCGTCTGTAACATTTTCGAACTTGAGTCCACCCTTATTTTTGAAGGCAATATTTTTTAGCTCCAAAGTAGGGAATTCAAAAATCATTCTTTTATATGCGTCGAATGAATTGATGCGTTGAAGCGCTTCCGTTTGACGCTGAAGTGCGTCCGAATCCTGCACATCATACATATGCCCTGTGGTGATTAAAATATCCTCATGTCCATCCAAGTCCACATCCATAAACATATTGGCCCAAGACCATTCTGATGCTTGTGTATTACTAAATTGAGAAATTTCACTAAAGGTGTGATCACCACGATTTAAGAACATGGTATTATGCATGTACTGAGGTCGATTGTCAATTTCACCAATGGATAGGGGCGTGGGTGCCATGGTACCCATTTGTGTTTTTTGCAGGATATGGGATTGGCTCATCATATCGGTCACAAAGAAATCTGTATTCCCATCCTTATTGAGATCGGCGAAATCCACAGCCATTGAAGAGTTGCTGGTGTGGCGAATGGCCAATTTAGAGATGGCTTTAAATGTACCATCTCCATTATTAATCCACGCTCGATCTGGACTTTCAAAATCATTGCATATATAAAGATCAGGATGGGTGTCGTTATTGATATCTCGGAATTGGGCCATTAATCCCCAATCACGTAAATGATCTTGGATAGGATCTCCATTTTCATCCGTAAAATGGCTGTTTGTAATATCAATGAGATTAAAGTTGCCTTCACCATCATTCAAGTAAAACTGGTCTACTTCTGCCATTTCAAACCGAAGCAACACATTGTTACGGACCGATGTTTCATACTCCTTATTAAACGGAGGCATGACTATCCAGCGGTTGTTGGTGATTTCCATCAATGTATTGTCAAAGCTGATGACCGGTGGCGGCAGAGAATCCCGCATGGCTAAGCGTTTATAATTGGTGATGTAGAGGTCTAGGTCGCCGTCATTATCTACATCAGCCAACGTAGAAGACGTGCTGCCGGGACGATCTAAAAATGATGGTAGCTTTCTTTCTTTAAAATTGCCCTTTCCATCATTCAAAAAGACACTATTAGGGCCGCCCAAAGCAGTCACAATAAGATCCAAGTCGCGATCTCCATCCACATCGGCAAATGTGGCACCGGTAGAATGACGTCCCTCGCAAGCTACGCCCGCGGCCTTGGTTTGATCTTCAAAAATCCAATTGCCCTTATTCATATAAAGAATATTGGACTCCCGTATGCGTGGGATATAAATATCAACCCACCCGTCACCATTCACATCGCCCAATGCGACACCGGAGCCGTGCATTAAATGTTGGTTTTCCATCACCTCTTTTTGGCCAATTTTATTGGCAGCAATGACACCCGTTTCTGATGGATTTAATTCTATGAATCCCGTGGTGTTGGATCCAATGGGCACAGGTAGAGGTGCGACTTTATAGATTTGTCCTTTTTCCCAGCCTGGATCGGATTGTGTGCATCCAAAAATGAACAAGAAAATAATGATTGTGATGATTTTGTATTTCATATCCGTTGGAAAATTAATGCAAAGTGAATATTGAATTCTTTATGAATCAACCCGCTCCGATTTTGTCATGGCAAGGACAATTTCAGTGCTTTCTCTAAATGAAGCATGTTGCACCGTTGTGGCTTTATAGAAATAATACACCGTACCAAGATACAATCCATGGAACCACCACTCAGATACCTTCCCTATGAAAAATGCGCCATCTACAATTACCATGGCCATAAATAAAATAGTGACCATCATGGTAGGTGGATACAATTTTCTTTTAATGGCGAACATTTGTTGATAAAGGTCTTTTCCCAAATCCGGGTGTGATTCTAGGTACTCCCGAACATTCACACCGGTTCCCACAAAAAAGAACATCACCAACGTTTGAGCTGCAATAAAGATGATACTAACGAGTAGGTCTAGTGTAATGTGATTCCGTGCCCAAAAATCAAAATAATGATTGAAACCCACTAAACCTAGGCCAATGCTTGATAGGGCAACCATGATGTAAGATAAAATCATAAAGAACCACATATCATCACCTATACGTTGAAATGAAAATAAATACAGTCCCCATCTTGAACCGTATACTCTTTACCTTGTAGAAGTGCCAGCCCGGCATCTTTCACCGACTTTTCAGATCCTAATCGGACCAAGTCATCATATTTAATTACTTCCGCTTTGATGAACCCTTTTTGAAAATCGGTATGAATCTCCCCAGCAGCCTCCGGCGCTGAAGCACCCTGTTTAATGGTCCACGCGCGGACTTCTGTTGGGCCGCCTGTGAAATAAGTTTCAAGCCCGAGGAGGTTAAAACCAGCGTGAATCAATTTATTTAATCCTGGTTCTGGGAGATTGTATTCTTCCAAGAACATGGCCCTTCCCTCATCATCCAGCACCGCAATTTCCTGCTCAATTTTTCCACAGAGGCGAATGGCGAGATTATTCTCCTTTTTGGCAAAATCAAAAAGCGCCTGCACGTGGGGATTTCTTTTATCATGGGTAATTTCATCTTCATCCACATTGGCCACGTAAAGGATAGGCTTTCTCGTCAATAAAAATAGAGTTCGAATTATAGTTGCTTCCTCTTCGTCTGCTTCAAATGTTCGCGCCATATTTCCTGCATCACAATGGGTTTTTAATCGGGATACAACATCCAACTCTTTTTGGGCGCTTTTTTCGTTTTTAGCGAGCTTGGTTAATCGATATACACTTTTCTCTAAGGTCTCTAAATCAGCCAAAAGCAATTCGGTTTCAATCAGTTCTGCATCACGAACTGGGTCAACACCGCCTTCTACATGTACCACATTGTCATCTTCAAAACAACGCACCACATGGACAATGGCCGCCACTTGACGGATTTGACTTAAGAATTGATTTCCCAAGCCTTCCCCTTTACTGGCACCTCGGACAAGGCCGGCAATATCCGTAAACTCCACAGTGGCTGGTGTCACCTTCTCCGGATTAAATATTTTTTCCAGTTTGGTCAAGCGATCATCCGGAAGGGGAACAATACCCATGTGGGGTTCAATGGTGCAAAATGGATAATTTTCTGCCGGAACGGAAGATGCCGTTAGGGCATTAAATATGGTGGATTTGCCCACATTGGGTAATCCAACGATGCCGCATCGCAGTGCCATAAAAAATCCTAATTACTGTTCAGTTGGTTTTAAACAGATATGTTTAAAATGAATCCAGAGCAGGATCGCCGCCAAAATCATAAGTAAGATTGTCAAATAATCCTACTTGGAGGTTTTTGGCAAAATAGATAATACGATCAATGCCGATGCTCAATTCGCCATCAGCCCAGATCATATATTTTTCTCCCCGCTTGAGCAGTTTTTTCACATCGATTTTATACGTGACTTTTTCATGATAGGGACGTACTTGCCCTTTGAATTTTAGATCACCAACCCCCAATGCGCGGCCACGGCCATTACCACCGAGCCACGTGAGAAAAAATCCCACCAATTGCCACATGCCATCCAAACCCAGACAGCCAGGCATGACCGGATCACCTTTAAAATGGCAGTGGAAAAACCACAGATCTTCGGTTACATCTAGTTCGGCAACAATCTCACCTTTACCGTACTTCCCACCATCTTCAGAAATGTGTGTAATACGATCCATCATGAGCATGGGGGGGGCGGGTAGCTTGCCCTTATCCATCCCAAAAAGTTTGCCCAAACCGCTATTGATTAAATCTTCTTTTGTAAAACTATTTTTGCGCGACATTAATTGCTCCTATACAAGCCCTAAATTTACCCTCAATTATGCATTTAATTCGCCAAAGTTTTCAATCTCATTTTTTTGATGGATCAGTCTCTTTAAATTCACCCTTTAATTATGGAGTAAACAATGTCTGAATGGGTATTATTATTGGGCGGATCCACCGGTCATGGTGCCGCCACTGCTAAACGATTGGCCAAAGATGGTTATGGAATTATTGCATTTCATTTCGATAGAGGTGAGGCAAAAAAGATAGCGGAAGAAACCATAGCTGAAGTGAATGAAATCACAGGTGGTCGCTGCCATTATTTTAACACCAATGCCGCTGCAGAAGAAACCATGGATAAATTTCTGCCTCAGATCAAAGAGATCACGGGGGGAGAGCGGGTAAAATTGCTGCTGCATTCCATTGCATTTGGAACGACCACTAATTTCTTTGGCGAAAAACCAGTGACCCAACGTCAAATGGATATGACAGTTCATGTAATGGGGAATGCCCTTTTGTATTGGACTCAGAAATTATTCGCAGAAAAATTGTTGGGACAGGGCTCCCGTGTCATGGGGCTCACCAGCGAAGGAAACTATTTGGCCATGGAAGGATATGGCCCTGTCAGCGTGGCTAAGGTAGCCATGGAAGCAATCATTCGGCAAATCGGATGGGAATTGGGTCAATTTGGAATCACGGCCAATGCAGTTCAAGCAGGGGTTACGCCTACACGGGCGCTGACGAAAATCACGGATCGTTGGGAAGATTGGGTGGAGGGAACGAAAGCGAGAAACCCCATGCGCCGAACCACCACACCAGAAGATGTGGCGGGAACAATTTCTATGCTGTTAAAACCAGAAGCGGATTTCATCAATTGCTCCATCATTTATTGTGATGGCGGTGAACATCGTTCTGGATCAATTTAGGAAGAATAAAAAAGTAATTATTTAAAACGTAAACATCATACTACAGAATTACGTTTTAAATAATTTGCTAAGAGCCGGATTCTTCGAGTTCGGCTCTTTGTTTTATAAGGGACACCAAATCATAATGATCTTTGGTGGGCAGCATCTGAAAACATACTTCTGCCTCCTTCAATGCATAATCCCACCACCCCTTTTTGGTATACATGAGCGATAGATTATAATGGGCATTGCTTAAGGCCTGATAATCTTCTCGCGCCAGATTTTTATGGGGTTCCGGGTATAGGCGCGTCACCTCTTTAAACTCAAGGATGGCTTCTTCCACCAGTCCTTTATGGGCATACCATTTGCCTAATTTTAAATGGCGCTGGGGGTCTTCCTTACATCCACTCACCATGAATGCGATGGAAAGAATTAGGGCTGCTTTGGTAAGACTAAACTTCATTTTAGAACAGTAAAATTGCAGTTTGTATCGTCAGAATTCCAAGTAAAAGATTTATAGATTTGAATCTATGATTGGTTCATGATGAGGGTTACGGACCAAGAAAACAATGATAAGAAATCCTGTGAGCATGGCCACACCTAAAATTCGAAATAAAAAGGCCAAACTAACCATTTCACCTAGAAATCCACCTAAAGAAATAGCAATCAAAATAAATGGACATAAAATGGTATCAATCAGAGCCATGATCATTTTATTATCTCCATCTTCTCCAGCAAAGTCAAACACCAAGGACATGGCCGCAGGCATAAATGCTCCTTGGGCCATGCCCAAAAAGATAAATATACCATATACCCACGTCATAGATTGAGCTGTGAGTGCCGTGCCCATGGCAAGTGTATGGCATAAAAAACAAAACGCCATGGCGGTTTTATGACTGACCCGATCACCGATTTTCCCCGCAACAATACTGCCAACACCAAATGCCACGAGCCGAGTGGCCGTTAATAATCCGGCCTCGCTTACTTCAAAATGGAATAAATCTCGAGCATACACCGCATAAAGGCTAATGGCCGGAAATTGGGCGGTTAAAAATATTCGGCTATAGATATATCGTCTAAAGTTTTGATTGGTCTTTAAAAGCGTTTTTGTTTCATTAATAAAATCTGAAATGGTTCTCTTTTTAGGACTGTGAGCAGGATTTTTTACTTTAAATCCCCAATAGGCAGCAATACTGATAATCAGCGCAATGCCCAAAATGAGAAAACCCCAACCAAAATTCACCGGGAAGGGAATGGAGCTGTCTAGCAAGTTTTTGACTACAATGCCACCTAGAAATCCACCGATACTATTGCCTATAAATGAGATGCCTAAAAACGTTCCCCGATTTTTCCGATCGGTAACATGTTTTAAAAAGTTAGTCCAAATCGGAATAATAAATCCAATGCCCAACGCGTAAAAAATGAAACAGATGTAATAGAATATCCATGCGCTTGGGCCGGTGGGGGCAAAAAATGCGAATACAAATCCAGCAATAAAAATTGGTGGTAAAACCGTTAGGTGGACCTTGATAGTTGCCGATCGAATATTCACAGTATTACGAGCGAGAAGTGCCGATATAAGTTGAGGAGCAGCCATGAGAATGGCCAGGAGTCCTGCCATGGATCCTGCAATCGCCAAAGGGGCTCCTAATAAGGTCATAAACAATGGCAAGATTGTGGATACATCATTAAAGGCAACACCAAATCCAAAAAAGAATTCGTGGATGATGTTAAAGCGAAGGTTTCTGCGCTGGTTATTCTGACTGAGTTTGGCCAAGGCTGTCGTCGCGAGATAAAAGGATAATGGCCCCAAGCAACAGTGCAGTGCCCATCCACTGCACGCCGGACATCATATTACCACGGATATACCAATCCATAGCGACTGCGGATAATGGCCAAAATAATTCGTAGAGCGTCACATGAGATGCGGGCAAATGATTCAATCCGTAATAGTAAATGAACAAAGCCAGCGAACCGGTACTAATGACGATAAGCAGGATATATTTCCAGTGATCTAATGTCATTTCGGTAGCTATTTCATATTGCCCCGTTGATATCAACACAAACAATGTAATAGCTCCCGTCACGGAAAGGCGAAGGGATGTGACTGTTTTAAACGATAGCCGCTTTAATGCATGCTTTCCCAGAACCGTGGAGCTACCCCAGCTGAATGCTGCCAAAAGTGCAAGTAAGGCTGCAATAATGGTTTTATCATCCCATGCGGTCATGGGACTGTCTCCAAATGTAACGAAATAGCCCCCAATGATGGCCGTGGCAGCCAAGATCAAAAACCGCTTTGTAATTTTTTCTTTCAGGATAACTGCAGCCAGAGCAATGGCAAATATAGGTTGAAATTTTTGAAGCAATACGACTACAGAAAGGTCGATATAATTTACATAGCTGAGCGCCTTGGTGTAGAAAAATGTACCTAAAATTCCCCCACAAACACTGATCCATAATATAGAAATCCACCCCCGTTGTCGCAGTGCGGATATTTCCTTCCATCCTTTTAGGAGGAAAGGAAAAAAGACAATGGCGCCGATTACATGTTCAAGTGTAATGATTAAGAAGGAGGGCAGCGTAAAAAGGTTTTGGCGGATAAAACCATCAAAGCTCCAGAGTATTGCTGCGAATATTACGGCTAAGGGCGGAATATACTTTTTCATCTATCTAAATTACGCTGAAGATTAGAACCGAAGGAAACCGATAAAATATATTCTTTTTATACTAATATTGTGAAATAAAGTTAATAATGATGGAAGTCACTAATTATAGATTCATGATCTTGCCTAAAAATAAAATTGTGCCGGAGTGGTTCTCGCGAATGGCAAACACAAAGGGGCGGTCAATAACAATACTGGGCGGCATGGATGTGACTCCAATCCCCACGCTGGTGACTGCGGTGGCTTCCGTTCCCTCTTCGTCCACTTTAATATATGTTTTATGCTTCACTTCACTGATGTAAAGATTGACGCCGCCGCCAATGGGCATAATACGGGAAAAGTCGGCTTCCCATTCATCGAATGCAATTTCCATTCCTAAATCAGATAAAATTTTATTCAGCTTCTTTTCATATTCCAATTCAAAGCGCGGCATGGTCAAATCAAAGCTGGCAGGGGCCAGTTGCACAATCCATTCTGATATTTTTTGGGAAGACAGGCTAGCCACAAATTGATCTAAATCTCCTCGGGGAAGAAAAATGGTCATGGTGAATAATGAATCACCATAAGGTAAATCTACGATTGTAGTTTCGTCATTTCGGAGCAAAGGGGCAGATAAATCTAATTGGTTCATCATGGGCACTCTGGATTCGGAACCATCATCATTATGAAAAGCGCCATCCTTGGTTTTTTTCGGATCGAACTCAAAACGCCAATTCCCTTTAAAATAAATGGCGTTAATCAGGTACATGACCATTTCAGCTGGAATTACTTTTATGATTTTTTTAATCAATTCATTGGTATTGTCGCTGACCCAATCATTGATTTGATCCACCGCTTTCGGATCGCTGAAATCCAGAGCAGCCACCTCCGCGTCAAAATACGTTTTATTGGTCTGAATAAATTCTTCATAAACCGGAAGGCCGTCCCTATACCAAATGGAATTGGCAATTTTGAAGGCCACTTTTGGATCCATGTCCACTAAAAGTTTAATGAGGCTTTGGTAGGATTCATTGATTTTGATCTCTGTCAGCTCAGCCAATTCCAATGTGTTTTTCATGGCCTCATAGGTGGAATCGGCAGCGCCGTTCAGGGTCATCCCTAAAGCCATTGAAATAGAGAGGGGTGAGATAAATAAATTGCTGTCGGGGTCGGCTTTACCTAAGGCTTTAAAGACTTTTAGGCCAAAAGTATTATCTGATGAAACGAGTGCTCTTTCAACTGTAGTTAGATTTCGAGGTGGCGGGCGGTTTTCCTCATGAGGATCTTCACAACTAATGATAATAATTGGGAGAAAAACCAATTTTAATAAATACTTTTTCATTTATTTTCCAAAAATATAATTATGGAATATTACATCAGTTTCATTAATTACCAAAATGGACCTTTTTTATGCTTTCCATTTATTGTTAGATAAAAACCTATCGCTCGATAAATAAAAGAAAATATATGGATAAATATTACCCATTAATAAAAATTCATATAAAAGATAATTGTTATCGGTTTTCATTGTGAGTGCATCCTTAAGCTTGGCCACCGATTGCAGAAAAATCTGCAATATCAATCCCGAATGATTGGATTGCCATGCCCCACATTTGCTCCACTGGGATTTTAAAAATAAAATCTGGGGATGTTTCTTGAACCAGCCAATCTCCATTTTCAATTTCCCGCTCTAGCTGCCCTTCGGACCAACCGGCGTGGCCCAATAATAGTCGGCTATATTGTTCACCTTTATGAGACTTCATTTTATCGAGCGTTTTTTTATGACTAGAAATAAAAAAATCATCAGATATCTTGATTGAATCATCCGAATGAAATTGATTGCTATGAAGTAAAATGCCCCGCTCCACCAACACTGGTCCGCCAAAATAAACTTGTGATACGGATTGAAGTATTTCATCTGAGGATTCGTATAATTGGTCAAAGGCTGCCTTCAGTTCTGGGTCACGGAATGGTTTATTTACAATTAAACCCATGGCGCCTTTTGAATCATGTTCGCACATAAAGACGACAGCGTTACCAAAAAAAGGATCCTGCATGTGGGGCATTGAAATGAGGATATGATTTATAATCGAATTCATGGCAGACATTATGGAATTGTGGAGCAGAATGCCATAGAATTTTTCTTAGAAATTCTGCAAATCGTTTTTTGAACCGGGCCCATTTCAGTCGTAAATTCATGGCCGTCCAAAATTCATGCGGAATTAAAGATAAAAAACCATGCCGTCCCCAGCAGATAAGATTATAATTAAAGGTGCGCGTCAGCACAATTTAAAAAATGTTGATGTAGAGATTGGGCGCAACCAATTGGTGGTGATTACGGGCCTCTCCGGATCTGGAAAATCCTCTCTGGCATTTGATACACTCTATGCTGAAGGACAGCGCCGGTACGTAGAATCATTATCTTCTTATGCCCGCCAGTTTCTGGGTCTTATGGAAAAACCGGACATGGATT
This sequence comes from Fidelibacterota bacterium, assembly GCA_016845785.1. GTDB lineage: Bacteria > Fidelibacterota > Marinisomatia > Marinisomatales > TCS55 > TCS55. The sequence continues at coordinate 50,016 of JAERSH010000049.1, read as the reverse complement.
ATATTGAAGGATTGTCCCCGGCTATTTCCATTGAGCAAAAAGCCACGGCTCGGAATCCAAGATCAACCGTGGGGACTGTAACAGAAATCCACGATTATTTACGGTTGCTTTATGCCCATGTAGGCAAACCCCATTGCTGGAAATGTGATCGGCCTATCCAGCGACAAACCGTACAGCAAATTGTAGATACAATTATAAAGTTTGGAGAAGGTGCGCGAATTTATATTTTGGCACCGGTTGTCCGCGGTCGAAAAGGACAACACAAAGGTGTTTTTGAAGAGGTGCGAAAAGAAGGATTTTTACGTGTTCGCGTTGATGGGGAGATTCATTCGGTAGATGAAAAATTCACACTAGAAAAAAATAAAAAACATTCCATTGAAGTGGTGGTGGATCGCCTCGTGTTGGAAGAGGATTATAAAGAACGTCTAACTGAATCTATCGAACTTTCTTTAAAAATCGGTTCCGGCTTAACCATTGTTCATGAGTTGCCCAATACGGATCATTTATTTAGCGAACATTTTGCCTGCCCCCACTGCGAAGTCTCCATGGAAGAATTATCACCCCGGATGTTTTCATTTAATTCACCTTATGGCGCTTGCCCCCATTGTGACGGGTTGGGTTCTCACATGGAAATTGATCCGGAACTGGTGGTGCCGGATAAAACCAAATCGCTTATTCAAGGTGCTGTTGTTCCGCTCGGAGAACAACCCCGAGGCAATTGGTATGGGAGTATATTAAAGAGCTTATCAAAACATTATAATTTTAACTTTACCACACCTTGGTTCAAGTTGGATCGGGATATTCGCAGCATGTTGTTGACAGGAACCGGCGATCAAAAACTGAAAATGAAATATTCTTCAGAGCGATGGAGTGGGACTTATACCGGTGGATGGGAAGGGGCAATTCCCAATTTGATGCGGCGCTATAAACAAACAAAATCCAATCATATCCGCGATTGGATTGAGCAATTCATGAGCATGCGACCCTGCCCGGAATGTGGCGGATCTCGCTTGAAAGAAGAATCGCGGGCAGTAACAATTGGTGAAAAAAGTCTGGGCGAAATATCATCTTATTCTATAAAAAATGTTAAAACTTTTTTTAGTGACCTTAAGCTGAGAAAAACAGATGCAGCTATCGCAGAACAGATTTTAAAAGAAGTGCAAGAACGCCTCAGCTTTTTAATGGATGTGGGTTTGGATTATCTCACATTAGATCGATCGGCGGCCACCCTTTCGGGGGGTGAAGCCCAGCGGATTCGTTTGGCAACTCAGATTGGTAGCCAACTGGTCGGTGTTTTATATATTTTAGATGAACCATCTATCGGCCTCCACCCAAGGGATAACAATCGATTATTAAATTCGCTCAAAAAATTGCGAGATTTGGGGAACTCCATTGTCGTGGTAGAACACGATCAGGAAACCATGGAATCTGCTGATCAAATCATTGACCTTGGCCCGGGCGCCGGGGAGCACGGCGGAGAAGTGGTTTATGCCGGTACGCCCAAAAATATTTTAAAATCCAAATCCTCTATAACGGGGCAGTATTTATCGGGAAAGAAAGCCATTCCTTTGCCAAGCGTACGACGCCATGGAAATGGTAAGGTATTGACTGTGACCGGTGCGCGCGGCAATAATTTAAAAGAAATTGAAGTTTCATTTCCTTTAGGCAAATTGGTTGTTGTAACGGGGGTCAGCGGATCGGGTAAAAGTACGCTAGTGAACGAAACTGTATTTCCTATTTTGTCGAAAGAATTAAACAATGCGCGTGCTTATCCCCTTCCACATGAAGCATCAAAAGGAATGGAATATTTAGATAAAGTAATCGAGATAGACCAAAAGCCTATTGGCAGAACACCACGATCGAACCCGGCCACTTATACGGGTGTATTTACTTTTATTCGGGACCTATTTGCCCAACTACCCGAATCGAAAATTCGCGGGTATAAACCGGGTCGTTTTTCGTTCAATGTTAAAGGCGGACGTTGTGAATCTTGTGAAGGCGACGGCATTATTAAAATTGAAATGAACTTTCTCCCCGATGTCTATGTGACTTGCGAGGTCTGCAAAGGTGCCCGTTATAACCGGGAGACACTGGAGATCAAATATAAAGGGAAGAATATTGCCGATGTATTGAGCCTGTCTGTGGAAGAGGCGACAGATTTCTTTCAAAACATTCCGCAGGTAATGAAAAAGATGGTCACATTAAATGATGTGGGGTTGGGTTATATTCGGTTGGGTCAACAAGCCACCACCCTGTCCGGCGGTGAAGCCCAGCGGATCAAATTGGCGACCGAGTTATCTCGGGCATCTAAAGATAAGACCTTTTATATTTTAGATGAACCGACCACCGGATTACACTTTGAAGATGTAAGTTTATTGCTTGGGGTTCTCCAGAGATTGGTGGATCGCGGTAATACAGTGGTGGTCATTGAACATAATTTAGACGTAATCAAAAGCGCCGACTGGATTGTGGATTTAGGCCCGGAAGGTGGCGAAGATGGTGGCCAGCTTATTTTTTCGGGTACGCCAGAAGCATTATCAAAAGAAAAAGGATCTTATACAGGGTCTTTCCTCAAGCCGTTATTAAATGGAAAGCTAGTGAAATCATGAAATCTCCTAACGAGTTAAAACAGTTTTACCCCCATTGGGAGGTCACCAAAGACCTTATCGATCAATGCATCGATATTATGCTCAACCTGCGCCAATCCGGCCATCCCGGCGGCTCCAGATCAAAAGTTCATGGGATGGTAACCACCCTCCTTTCCGGCGCCATGCGTTGGGACATTCGGGAAGCAGGAAAACGCTTTGCAGACCGATATGTATTGGTGGCAGGTCATGCGAATCCTGTGGTGTATGCAACATTAGCTGTAATGAATGAAGCATTGCGTATTAAATACCGTCAAACCGGCGACGCCAAATATGAACATTTTAAAGGAGAGGATTTTCAACTCGTTTGGGAAGATCTCTTAACGCTGCGAAATAATGGTGGTCTTCCGGGTCATGCTGAAATGGAAGGTAAAACATTGTTTTTCAAATTTAACACCGGGCCCAGCGGACACGGTTCACCTGCCGCAGCCGGAGAAGCATTGGCCTTGAAAATGGCCAACACACCTGAAGTAAAGGTGTTTGCTTTTGAAGGTGAAGGCGGTTTCACTACCGGCGCTTCTCATGAGACTATTAATTCTGCATGGGGACTTGGTTTAGGCAATTTGGTCTATTTTATGGATTGGAATGACTTTGGGATTGATGCCCGCCCATTTAGTTCCATTATGTATGGTACACCTGAAGATTGGTTCGGATCTCACGGTTGGCACGTTGAGGGAACTATGAATGGTGAAGATTGGGGTGAATTGACAGAAGCCTACCATCGTTTATTGGTTGAGAATGCCGATCCAAAAGTGCCGAAAGTGCTCTATGGTCGTGGAGTGAAAGGTCGCGGTTACCATAAAATTGATTATGCAAGTCACGGGGCAGCTCACAAACGGAATTCAGAATTATTTTGGCGCACCAAGCAGGATTTTGCTGAAAAGTATAATGTAGATTTTGATCAATTTGGCGGTGATGCAGAAGCCACACGCGAAGGCCAAGAGGCACAGGCGACATCCTATTTCAATTCAGTTTTTTCTGTTATGGAATCGAATCAGGAATTGGTGGATTATTTGGCGGACACCCTAGTTTCAGTTGGTGATTCCGTACCTGAAAATATTGAGGGATGTAAGGTAACGGTGAAAAATCCTGCAAAGGATAAATCATTATTTGACGTAAATAACCTCCCGGATGATCTATTTGTGGCGCCGGGAGATAAAGCACCAAACCGTGTTGGCTTTTCAAAATATGCCAGCTATATCAATACGAAATCCATTCAAGAATATGGGCGACCATTGGTGATTGCCATGAGCGCAGATTTGGCTGACTCCACCAATATATCTGGATTTGCTAAAGGATATAATGACGCAGAGGATCTTGGGTTGTTTGATCGAGAAACCAATCCGGGCAGCCCGCTTATGCCCCAAGGAATTACGGAGTTTGCCAACTCAGGCATGCTTGCAGGTCTGGCCACGGTAAATTTCAATGAAGATCCCTATGCTGAATATAATGGGTTCTACGGCGCCATGAGTACTTATGGATCTTTCAGTTATTTGAAATACGGCCCCATGCGGTTGTTTAGCCAAATTGCCCAGGATTCAGATTTAAAAGTGGGAAAAATGATTTGGGTCGCGGGCCATTCTGGGCCGGAGACGGCGGAAGATAGTCGCACCCATTTTGGGATTTTCTCTCCGGGTGTTACCCAATTATTACCAGATGGACATGTGATTAACCTGCACCCATGGGAACACAATGAAGTGGCGCCTGTTTTGGCCGCTGCCATAACGGCAGATGTACCAATTATCGCCATCCATTTAACACGGCCACCAGTAGAGATTCCTAACAGGGAATCGTTGGGAATGGCATCCCATTTGGATGCAGCGAAGGGCGCCTATATCATTAAAGATTATGATGAAAGTCGTCCAAAAGAAGGTGTTGTAATTGTTCGTGGAACCAGTTCAACCAGTTCGCTGGTTTCAGTTTTACCGAAGTTGAAATCAGAAGGTCCAAATGTAAAAGTGGTCGCTGCCATTTCATGGGAGTTATTTCAGCGACAATCAGAAACATATCGAAATCATATCATTTCAGAACAAGAATGGATGGATGCCATGGTCATTACCAATGGCGCCCGACGCTTAATGCATAAATGGATGGCCAATCGTGTGGTAGAAGCGTACAGCATGAGTCCGGACTTTGACAACCGTTGGCGCACCGGCGGTTCGGTAGATGAAATTGTAGCAGAATCTAAGCTAGATCCCCAAAGTATTTGGGATGGCATTATGAAATTTGCCGCGGATCGAAACCTACGATTGAGCCGAATTCGGGACGCTGTTCCTGCATAAATGCACGAAAATTTGACGACCCCCCTCTCATTTTTGTACCTTTCAACCCCGATAATGTGCAATTTATTTCAATTTGAGCAAATTTGTGACTGAGATCCACATCACAGACCCCCAACCTTTTGAGGACGATCTTGTCATTGAAAAGTCCCTTCGACCCAGCCAGATGGATGAATTCATTGGTCAAAAGGATGTGGTGGATAGTCTCAAGCTTTACATTGAAGCGGCAAAAAATCGCAGTGAAGCACTAGACCATGTATTATTATTTGGTCCTCCGGGTTTGGGGAAAACGACGCTATCTAATATTATCGCAAAAGAATTGGGTGTGAGTGTGAAGCAAACGTCCGGCCCTGTTTTAGAACGGGCAGGCGATTTGGCGGGAATTCTGACAAACCTCCAGGGTAAAGATGTTTTTTTTGTGGATGAAATCCACCGCCTCAATTCAGTGGTTGAAGAATACCTCTATTCTGCCATGGAGGACTACCGCATCGAAATTATGATCGACAAAGGGCCCAGCGCCCGGAGTGTACAGCTCAATATTGAACCATTTACATTGGTGGGCGCTACCACACGGCTGGGCAGTTTAACCTCTCCCCTTCGGGATCGGTTTGGTGTAGTCTTAAGAGTAAATTATTACGACCCCCAGGATTTATTTCAGATTGTGACACGCTCTGCAGATATCTTAGAAGTAGAAATTGATGAAGACGGCGCCATGGAATTGGCGCGACGTTCCCGTGGAACACCTCGGATTGCTAATCGTATTCTCCGCCGGACAAGAGATTATGCACAAGTAAAGGCTGATGGAAAAATTGATGAAGCGGTGGCAAAAGCATCCCTCACATCCCTTGGAATTGATGAATATGGGTTGGATGATATGGATCGAACCATCCTCGCTGCATTAATTGACAAATTTAATGGAGGCCCGGTGGGTGTGAATTCATTATCCGTGGCGGTGAGCGAAGATGTAGCTACCATTGAAGATGTGTATGAGCCCTATTTAATTAAAGAAGGATTTATTCAGCGGACGAATCGCGGCCGCATCGCCCAAGAACAGGCCTATCACCTGTTGGGTAGAACTATTACAGAAAAACAACAAAGGTTATTCGAATGATCGAAAAAAAGAAAAAATGGAAATTGTCGGATTTTGACTATGCACTACCTGAAAAATATATTGCCCAATATCCAGCAAAACGAAGAGATTTATCTAAATTGATGGTTATCCATCGGGATACGGGTAAGATTGAACATAAAATATTTTCTAACCTCCCGGAATATCTGCGACGGAATGATCTAATCATTACCAACAATACGAAAGTGTTCCCTGCGCGACTCTATGCCAGCAAAGATCGGACGGAAGCAAAAGTAGAAGTTTTCTTACTCCGTGAGCTAGAGAACGATCTCTGGGAAGTTATGGTCCGCCCGGCCCGTAAAGTCCGGATTGGGAACAAACTTATGTTTACCAAAAATGTTTATTGTGATGTGATTGACAATACCATTTCCGGTGGGCGCGTTGTACGATTCGAATATGAAGGTGAAGATATTTATGATGTAATTGATCGCGTTGGCATCTCACCCCTTCCGCCCTATATCAAAAGGGAGTCGGAGCCGAAGGATAAAATTCGCTATCAAACCGTATTTGCTGAAAGGCGCGGTGCGGTGGCGGCACCCACGGCCGGTCTCCACTTTACCGATGGCTTGATTAAGCGCATCCATGATAAAGGAGCGAAAACAGCTCATACCACACTCCATATTGGATTAGGGACATTTCGCCCGGTGCAGGTTGAAGACTTAAATCGCCACCAGATGGATTCCGAGTATTTCGAAGTGGATCCCGCTACAGCCATGTCTATCAATGAAACAAAGAAAAAACGCCGCCGTGTATTTGCGGTGGGGACATCCACAGTTAGATCTTTGGAGACAGTAGCCGTATCCGGATTTCAGGTATCTCCAAAACGGGGTTGGACGGACAAATTCATTTACCCCCCTTATGAGTTCAAAATGGTAGATGCAATGATTACCAATTTTCATCAGCCAAAAAGCACACTGCTCATGATGGTATCGGCGTTTGCAAACCGCGATCTCATCATGAAAGCCTATCGTGAAGCAAAGAAAAATGATTATCGCTTCTTGAGTTATGGCGATGCCATGCTGATTCTTTAATCATTTTAGCGGGGAGAGAAAAGAATGAAAATATCTGCCGTCATTCCGGCAGCCGGGAGCGGTGAACGCTTTGGCGGGAAAAAGCAGCTAAAAAATCTGGACGGTCGTCCACTTCTGTACCATACTTTACAGCCATTTATTCGGTCAGCGTTAATAAATGAAATTGTGGTGGTGGTGCCAAAAAAAGATGTAGATCAAGTGGATAGGGAACTTCGATCCATGATTTCTGCAAAACCGGTGAAAGTTGTGGCTGGAGGAAATTCCCGACAGGTTTCGGTTCACAATGGATTGGCTGCAACGGATGAGTCATCTGAACTCATTTGTGTGCATGATGCGGTGCGGCCATTTGTGACGGAAGGGTTGATTGAAAAAGCGGTCAAAGCCTGCAGTGAACACGACGGTGTAATTGTGGCACAGTCCTCTACGGATACAATCAAAAAGGTTATGGAAGATCAGATTTTAGAAACGTTGCCTAGAGAAACCATTTGGCGAGCCCAAACACCACAGGTTTTTTCTAAACTGGCATTGCAGGAAGCGTTAGAATTAGCGGAAGCAGAAGATATTCAAGGGACAGACGAAGCTTCTCTTTTAGAGCGGATTGGGTATCAGGTGGGTTTTGTGGAAGGATCTTCCTTAAATATTAAAATTACGACAGAAGAAGATTGGGTTTTCGCTGAAGCGATTTATAACAGGTTACAGGAATAAGTATGCTAAACAAAAAAGAATTACTGTCATTACGAGAGGCCCCGATTGTTGTCGGGGCAACGAAGTAATCCCATTGTAAATAGTACTAAAAACAATGGGATCGCTTCTCTCCGATCATATCGGAGATCGCGATGACATAAAATGATATGATAAAAACAGGCATAGGATACGACGTACACCAACTGGCCGAGGGTGAAAAACTCATCCTTGGTGGTGTTGAAATCCCTAGTGAAGTTGGGGCAGTGGGCCACTCCGATGGGGATGCCCTTCTTCATGCCATTGTAGATGCCTTGCTTGGCGCTGCAGCCCTTGGTGATATTGGCCAATTTTTCCCCAGCAATGATGACCAATGGAAGGATGCAGACAGTTTACATTTTCTGAATGTGGTTGGAGAAAAGGTTCGAAACGCCGGCTTTGAGATTAATCACATCGATTCCATCATTATTCTGCAAAAGCCAAAACTGGCAGGCTTTATTCCTGAGATGAAATATAAAATAGCTTATACACTTCAATTGGATGAGGCCAATGTTTCAGTGAAAGCCACCACCACAGATCATTTGGGATATATCGGCGAAGGCAAGGGCATTGCAGCCCAATCTATAGCAACCATTTCTAAAGTTTAATTATGGGCATTATTTGCCTATCCAATTCAAAAGTCAATATCGGCCTAAAGGTTTTAAACCAACGGGACGACGGATACCATAATATATATACGGTATTTCAGGAATTGGATTATGGAGATGCAATTCAGATAGAAAAAATTGATGATGGCTGTACGGTAAAATCCAACGTGGATTGGATTCCTGTCGATGAGTCCAATATTTGCCATAAAGCCTATTCTGCTTTAAAAAAGGTTTGTCCCGATTTGGGCGGTGTTTCCATACATATAGAAAAAAATGTACCGATTGGCAGTGGGTTGGGCGGTGGGTCTGCGAATGGCGCTGCTGTATTAAAAGGACTCAATGATTTATATGATCTAACCTTGCCTGATGGTGAATTAGAAAAAATCGGTGCCACTATAGGTGCTGATGTACCCTTTTTTATTAGAGGCGGTACTCAGTTGGGTGAAGGTATTGGAGATAAACTCACATCGCTGCCAAGCTATATTCAGGGCACATATCTATTGGTTATGCCGGATATTTCTATCAGTACACCTTGGGCATATGCAGAATTGAAAAATAAATTGAATTCGGAAGAATTAATGCCTAATTTTACAGGCTTTTTTAGTGAGGAATATTCTTCACTTGAGATTTTTGAGAATGATTTCGAACGGATCGTGATTCCAGCATATCCGGAGATTGGCGCCATTAAGCGGAAACTGCTTGAGTTGGGCGCCCGGTTTGCCAGTCTGTCGGGCAGTGGCTCGACTGTGTATGGGATTTTTGACGAAGACGCTTCTGCCAAAGAAGCTGAGTTATTCTTCCGCCCCTCACATCAGACCATTCTGGCCAATCCCACTTAACGCTCCCCTTTTGAATCACACCTGAAATTCTCAAATACTTATTAGTATTTGGGGCGTCGTCTAACGGTAGGACACCGGGTTTTGGTCCCGGCAGTCGGGGTTCGAGTCCCTGCGCCCCAGCAGATAAATAATTATGGACGAACATTTAAAAATATTCACCGGTCGCAGTAACCCTGTTTTGGCTAAAGGGATTGCAAAATCTCTCGGCAAAGAACTGGGGCACTTGACAATCAAGACATTCTCAGACGGAGAGCTGTGGATCAAGTTTGAAGAAAACATTCGCGGCAGCGATGTATTCATCATTCAACCCACCAACAGTCCGGCCGAGAACATCATGGAGCTAATCCTTATTATTGATGCAGCTGTCCGTGCTTCGGCCAATACGGTGACGGCAGTTATCCCCTATTTTGGATATGGCCGGCAGGATCGTAAGGATAATCCTCGCGTGCCCATTTCATCCAGAGTCATGGTGGATTTGGTCACAGCCACCGGGGCAGATCGAATCATTACCATGGATCTTCACTCCACGCAGATTCAGGGCTTTGCAACTATACCATTTGATCATCTTTACAGTCGGATGGTTTTGCTGGATGCAATCAATGCCTTGGGATTAGACCCTGAAAATTCTACTGTCTTGGCTCCCGACGTAGGCTCAGCCCGCATGAGCCAAGCATATGCTAAATATTTAGGGATGCATTTTGCGTTAATTGATAAGCGACGATATGCCCCGAATAAAGCAGAGGTGATGCATCTTATTGGTGAATTGGATGGAAAAGATGTTCTGATTATTGACGATATGATTGATACGGCAGGTACGACTGTAAATGCGGCTGAAGCTGCCATGGGGAATGGGGCAAAAAGCGTTATTGCCGTCGCCACCCACGCCATTTTATCTGGCCCGGCGGTTGAGCGGATTAGTCAATCGTCCATTAACAAATTAATCGTAACAGATACTTTGGCTATTCCCGATAGCAAAAAATTAGACAATATGGAAATTGTAACAGTGGCACAGGTATTTGGAGAAGCAATCCAACGTGTGTATGACGGCGAGTCTGTCAGCGCCCTGTTCGAATTTTAATTAAAGGTAAGCAAAAATGGCATCCTACTATAAACTACCCATCGAAGATCGCTCAGGAATCGGCACCGGCTCTGCACGTGCCATGAGAAGAGATGGAAAAATTCCCGCAAACTATTATTATCATGGTGAAGGCAATCAAAATTTAGCCATTGATAAAAAAGTATTTAACCAGGCCATCCATTCTGGTCAAAAAGTTTTTGAAATAGACCTAAATGGTGAGACGGTATATGCAATGATTAAGGCTGCTCAATATCACCCAGTCACAGAAGAAGTAATCCATGTGGACCTTATGCGTGTTCGCCGGGATGAGAAAATGACATTCTCTATTCCTGTGATACTGGAAGGTGAAGCAGCTGGTGCCAATGAAGGGGGACTTGTGACCCACGTTACCACAGCGGTGGACCTTGAATGTTACCCAACAGATGTACCGGAAAGTGTCACCATAGATATCTCCGGACTGGAATTGCATAGTGCATTAACAGCAGTCGATATTGCTCTACCCGATGATATTTCACTCATTTCTGCAGAAGACACCACTATTGTCACCTGTAATCCGCCAAAAGCTGAAGTTGAACCTGAGGTTGAAGAAGCTGAAGGTGAAGAAGGCGAAGCAGCTGAGGGTGAAGAAGGTGAAGCGACAGAAGGTGGTGATGATGAGGATAAAGGCGCTGAAGAAGGAGAATCCTCCGAGGAATCATGATTGCCTTTGTAGGGCTCGGTAATCCCGGTGATACATATGCAAATACAAAACACAATGCAGGTTTCTGGGTGGTGGACGAATTGGCTCGCCGTCAAAAACTTTCATTTAAACCCAGTAAGGGAGATTATGTATTTGCCCAGCACCAAAGACGCGAAGTCTTGTTAATAAAACCAACAACAGGGATGAACCGCAGTGGTCTCGCCGTGAAAGATGCAGTCAACCGCTGGAATCTTTTGCCAGCCGATATTCATGTCGTGGTGGATGATGTGGACCTCCCTTTGGGGTCGGTTCGGATTCGCCCCAAAGGCGGCGATGGATGTCATCGGGGAATGGAAAATATTATTTACCATCTCAGTTCTGATCAATTCCCAAGGATTCGACTGGGGATTGGGACTGATGAAAATATGCGTCCTGCCGAAAAATTTGTTTTGAAGCCGTTTCGCACGGATGATGAACCGGAAGCAGAAGCCATGGTAAAGCGTGGCGCCGATGCTTTAGAAAATCTTTTGATTCGCGGTATTAATCATACCATGAATCATTTTAATTCGTAATTAATGGAGAGTTCAACATTATGAGTTCTAACTTAATGTTTGTGATAGGTGCGGCTGTATTGGCCATGGCCTATTCATTTTGGAAAACAAGCTGGATTTCAGGCCAAGATGAAGGTACGGATCGAATGAAATCTATCGGCGCAAGTATCGCCGATGGTGCCATGGCTTTCTTAAAAGCTGAGTATCGTGTTTTATCTATTTTTGTAATTGCAGTTGCAATTCTGTTGGGCTTTGCAAATTCAGGTCGAGCCGATTCTAGCGCTTTAATTTCTGTTTCATTTATTGTGGGTGCTGTTGCCTCTGGTTTGGCAGGGTATTTAGGTATGAAAGTGGCCACCAAAGCCAATAACCGTACAACCAACGCAGCCCGAACGGGATTGGCCTCTGCTTTAAATGTAGCCTTCACCGGTGGATCGGTGATGGGAATGAGTGTGGTCGGCTTAGGTGTTTTGGGCCTAGGTGGATTATTCATTTTTTACACAGGATACTATGGCAACGATGCTATCTCCATTAAAACAGTTTTAAATGTAATCTCAGGATTTTCATTGGGCGCTTCTTCTATTGCCTTGTTTGCACGCGTGGGTGGTGGTATTTATACCAAAGCGGCTGATGTGGGTGCAGACTTAGTTGGTAAAGTAGAAGCCGGCATACCGGAAGATCATCCACTAAACCCAGCAACTATTGCTGATAATGTTGGTGATAATGTTGGTGACGTAGCCGGAATGGGTGCTGACTTGTTTGAATCTTATGTGGGATCAATTGTCGGCTCTATGGTATTAGGTGCAAGCATTCTCGTAATGGGCGGATTCGATTTCAACTTTGTTTTACTTCCCTTGTTGATTGCTGCGGCAGGCATTGTTGTTTCTATCGTGGGTACATTTATGGTATCTGTGAAAGAAGGAGGCGACCCCCAGAAAGCATTGAACCGTGGTGAGTTTGGCAGTGCTGCCATTATGGTTGGAGTAATCTACCTTTTAATTCAGGAGTTCTTACCGGCTGAATTTGTTCAAGGTGGAGTCACATTTACCAGTATGGGTGTATTCTGGGCCACCGTTATCGGTTTGGCCGCGGGGCTTGGGATTGGTATGATTACAGAGCATTATACCGGCACCGGCACTGGACCGGTTAAATCCATTACAGACCAATCTGCCACAGGCGCGGCTACAAATATTATCGCTGGACTGGGTGTAGGTATGCAATCTACTGCTATTCCAATTTTGATTTTAGCTTCCGGCATTATGGGTGCACATTATTTTGCAGGACTTTATGGAATCGCGATGGCTGCTTTAGGGATGTTAGCCAATACGGGCATTCAGCTAGCCGTTGATGCTTATGGTCCAATATCTGATAATGCAGGCGGTATCGCTGAGATGGCAGAACTGCCCGCAGAAGTTCGTGAAAGGACTGACAAACTTGACGCAGTTGGAAACACAACTGCTGCCATTGGTAAAGGATTTGCCATCGGTTCTGCAGCTTTGACAGCCTTGGCACTTTTTGCAGCTTTCATGGTGCAGAGCGGAATTACCAGTATTGATATTTCAAATCCGAAAGTGATGGCCGGATTATTTGTAGGCGGTATGTTGCCTTTCCTTTTTTCATCCATGGCTATGGGCGCCGTTGGACGTGCAGCCATGTCAATGATTGAGGAAGTCCGCCGTCAATTCAGAGATATTCCAGAATTGAAAGCAGCATTAAATGTGCTCAATAAAGGTGACGAATCCACTTGGTCTGAAGAAGACCGTGCTGTCTACGAAACAGGATTAACCAAAGCGGAACATGGCCGTTGCGTAGAAATATCTACACAATCTGCCATTAAAGAAATGGTTGTACCGGGATTACTTGCTGTGATTTCACCGGTCTTAGTTGGATTTGTATTTGGCCCTGAAACTTTGGGTGGACTATTGGCTGGCGTTACCGTTTGTGGTGTGCTCATGGCCATATTCCAATCCAATGCAGGTGGCGCTTGGGACAATGCCAAGAAAATGATCGAAGAAGGAGTAGAAGTCAATGGTGAAGCTGTGGGCAAAGGATCCGATGCCCATAAAGCAGCTGTTGTTGGCGACACTGTTGGTGACCCTTTCAAAGATACATCAGGTCCATCCCTCAATATTTTAATCAAACTTATGTCAGTTGTATCTCTGGTGATTGCACCATTGATCGCATAAGAATTAAGGAGTCTTATATGAGATATTACGAAAGTCTCTATATCGTTAATCCAAACTACGAACAAGACCGTCTGGATGAAGTCATGAAGATGGTTGTCGATAAAATGGATGAGTATGGTTTTTCGGTTATTAACCACCGTGTATGGGGAAAAAAGCGATTGGCCTATTCCATACAAAAACACAAATATGGTTCATTCATTTTACTTCAATATGAAGCGGAATTGGCTGAGAATCTGGATCGTTTCGAACGGTTCATGGTGCTGCAAAAACCAATTCTTCGAAATCAAACTGTGGTATTGGATGCCCGTCCAGAAGTTCATGTAGAAGAAGAACCGGTCAGTGAAGAAAAGAAGGATAATGAAGATCCTTCAGAAGATAAACCGCAGGAAGAAGCTGTTGCTGAATCCGCTGAAACGACCGAAGAGTCGGTAGAAGATACTGCTGAGACTGAAGAAACGGAAGCGACGTCGGATGAGGCGCCCAGCGAAGAATCACAGGTTGATGATAGTGAAACAGATGAAGCAGAACCGGCTGAAGAAGCTGAAGTAGAAGCGACTGAAGAACAAACAGAAGAAGTGCAGGAGTAAATCATGGCGTTTCAAAGTAGAAAGAAATTTTGCTATTTTAAAGAAAATGGCATCACAGATGTTGATTACAAGGATGTGAAGTTGTTAAGACGTTTTGTAACCGATCAGGGTAAAATCATGCCCCGCCGTGTCACCGGCACCAGCGCAAAGATGCATCGCAAATTAGTCCGAGCGATTAAACAAGCTCGCAACATTGCCCTCATGCCTTACACCAATACAAGCACAGAGAGTTAATCATGGATGTGATATTATTACAAGACGTTGAATCTCTGGGCACTTCAGGGGACATTGTAAATGTAAAGCCCGGATATGCACGGAATTTCCTATTTCCACGGGGACTGGCCGTTCGTTCTTCCAAAAGAAATCGTGCACTTGCCGATGAAAAGAAAATGGTCGCAAAAGCGCGGGCAATTCGTGAAGCGCAGGCCTACGAAGATTTGATGAATAGTCTGAAAAATACTGAAGTTACCATCGAAGTTCAGGTGGGCGACGAAAACCGCTTGTTCGGTTCCGTTACCAGTCAAGACGTTCACAAAGCGCTGGCTGAAAAAGGAATCGAAGTGGATCGTCATTCCATTTTATTGGAAGAGCCGATTAAAGCACTCGGTATTTATGACGTACCTGTAAAGATTACAAAAGGGTTAAACCAAGAAGTAAAGGTTTACGTCATCCAAGCATAGCATTGTTTTAGAACAAAGATAAAGCCCCTGTCAAAAATCTATTTGGTAGGGGTTTTTTATTTATAGATGGGATACTCCTATAAAAAACAGACAATTGCTGACTAATCTGTTGCCGTGAGGTTCGGCCGTCCGGTATTTTCAAAGCTTATGTTTGCCGATATTTCATTCCCAATCTCAAGCTATCAGGTTTTTTCATATAAAATTCCAGATCAATTAAAGTCAAAAGCATCCATTGGACTGCGCGTAATGGCACCAGTTAGAAACCGAAAAGTCCAAGGAATTATTGTGTCATTAAAAGACACTACAGATTTTAAAGGGAATATTCGTGAAATTGATTCTTTGGTAGATGAATCACCGGTTTTAAATGATCAATTATGGAGCCTTATTACATGGTTGGCAGATTATTATAATACACCCCTTGGTGTGGCGGCAAAAGCAGCCCTACCTGCGAACCTATCCGCAACATATGAACCGCGATCCCAATTTTATGTAAAAGCCAAAACAGGTGGCATTCCATTAGCGGCGAATGCCAAATCGCAAATTGCCCTATTAGCTCATTTGTCCAAGATAAATGAGTTCGTTCCTGCCAGCACATTGGGCGAACATGCATCCAGCCCGATTGATGTTTGCAGAAAGTTGGCAGAAAAGGGGTGGGCCGAGCTTCTGGAGAAACCTGTGCTTCCGGACCTCGCGGGTTTTTCATTTAACCCTATACATAAAAAGGTTCGATTTACTGAATATCAAGAGAAGGCCCTGTCTCAACTTAAGACATCTATGGATGGGAGTGAATTCAGTCCATTTTTACTTCATGGTGTTACTGGGAGTGGGAAAACAGAAATATATATTGAAGCCGCTCGCCATGGTATCAACCAGAACAAATCGGTAATTATGCTCCTACCTGAGATCGCATTAACACCTCAAATTGCAGGGCGATTCAAGGCTGCCTTTGGGGATGATGTGGCGTTGTGGCACTCTAAGCTAAGCCAGTCCGCTCGAGCATGGACATGGAAAAAGATTTGCAGCGGTGATTATAAAGTGGTGGTGGGTGCGCGGTCTGCCATATTTGCACCACTTAAAAACCTTGGCTTGGTTGTGGTGGATGAAGAGCAGGAAAGTGCTTATAAACAAGACTCCCCCGATCCAAGATACCATGCCAGAGACGTGGCCCTAATGCGAGGCAAAATCCATGGTGCCACCGTTGTGCTGGCCAGCGCCACACCTAGCATGGAATCATACTATAATCATATCAATGGCAAGTTTGAATATATTCATTTACCGGAACGGTTTGGTGGCGCAAAATACCCACAAGTTCATGTGGTGGATATGATTAAGGAATCGGAAGAAACAGAGGTGTATGGCGGAATATTTTCCAGGAGTCTCCTTGATAAAATCCAAGATCGACTGGATAAAAAAGAACAAATTATTTTGCTTCATAATAGAAGGGGATACGCCCCCGTACTGCGGTGTGATGATTGTGGGGAAGTGTCCATGTGTCCCCATTGCCAAGTGGCCTTGACATTTCATAAAAATGGAAAATTTCTCCAATGTCATTTTTGTAATCATACCCAAAGGAATCTGCCCAATAAATGTCGGGAATGCCACAGCATCAACATTAAGCTGTCCGGGATTGGTACTCAAAAAGTGGAAGATGAATTGATTTCAAAATTCCCCGATGCTTCGATCGCCCGGGTGGATGGGGACGCCATTCGCTCCGGATTAAATATCAGCGAAGTCCTTCAACAGTTTTCGGAAGGTGAAATCAAAATATTGCTCGGCACCCAAATGATTGCAAAAGGACTGGACTTTGCCAACGCTACTTTGGTGGGCATTATTAATGGGGATACAGGATTATACCTCCCGGACTTCAGAGCCGGTGAAAAAGTATTTCAACTTATTTATCAAGCGGCAGGTCGATCAGGTCGCGGCAGGATACCCGGCGAAGTGGTGGTCCAATCTTATAATCAGGAAAATGCTGTCATCCAATGCGCCACTCAATTGGATTTAAAAAAGTATTATAATATTTGTCTTGATGAAAGACAGGCGTTGAACTATCCCCCCTTTAGCTGGATTGTCAGATTGGAAGTGCATGGAAAAAATAAAAGTGCGGTGGAGAATGCCATACAACGATTAAAAAATCGATTCAAAAATATTCCCAAAGGTATTGAAATATTAGGCCCTGCCTATTGTTATCGGGAAAGGCTTCGAGATCAATACCGAATGCAGATTGTAATGAAATCAAAAAAGGAATATGATCCAAATGGCGGCAAACTCCACGCCTACTATAAGTCCATAATCAAAAGCAATAATGGCGCAAAACTAAAGGGCGGCCTTCGTTTGATTGTAGATGTGAATCCGGTTTCATTATTATGAAGGCAGTTTTTTATATTTTTACCTTTTCGGCTTTTTGTTTAGGCCAATCATCTTTTTTGGGTTTAAATACATGGACGCAAAGCAACGTCCTTGGGCTTTCCGGTGGTGGATATTTACTTAATTCCCAAAATGATTTTCGAAATGCGGCCATGCTGGTTAATGCAAAAAGGCATATTCAGTTTGATGTGATTAAATATCCTGCGGGGATTAGCAGTCAATCCATAGCGGGAGCAGCTCAAACAAAGAACCATCATTTTGGATTTAAAGTGAGCCGCATTTCATATGGTATTTTTGAAGGACGGAGTATTGATAATGTGAGGACAGAAGATTATTTCGCCGGAGACATCCATATCCAAGGCGGATATGCTGTGAAATCAAATTCTGGTAAATTTGATTTTGGATTCAACACTGGTATTTTATTGAGCCGGCTCCAATCTCATTATGCCAATGCCATCACATTTTCTCCCACCATTGTTTATAATGGGAGGCTAGTAAGTCTAGGCGTTTCTGCACAAAACTATGGACGAGCAATACAACATTACGGAAAGGCAAAAGAACCAATGGATGGTGTTCTGGTTGGGTCGATCTCTAGATCCATGCAATCTCTACCCATTGAAGTGGAAATTGATTATCTATATGCAAGCAAATCTGACAATACCACAATCTTTTCTGGCATATATACGGTTTCAAACGAGATTTACATTCGGGGCGGCGTTTCATCAAATAAATTGGATCTCATGACAGATATTTCATTTTTAAAGAACGCATTTTCAGACTTTGGAATAGGCATTGGTTATAGGACCAGCGAACTCAATCTGGATATGAATATATATTCTTATGGTCCAAGCGGTATGGTATTTTCCTTGGGGATGGCTATCTTCTATTAAGTTAAAAATATAAAGAATAAGCATCTATAATAGGCTGAATTCATAAAAACTGTAAGCTAAACTATCCTTTTAAGAAAAATAATTATGTTTTAATTTCAATATTGATTAAAAAATAGGAGAGCATATATGTTTGACAATCGAGATATACAGATTCTAGAAATCCTGCAAAAAAATGGCCGTTCTACCGCCAGTGATATTTCCAAAGAAGTTGATTTATCTATTCCGGCCGTAGGTGAGCGCATAAAAAAATTAACCGAAAAAGAATTGATTGATCGTTTCGCTGCCATTTTAAATCATAAAAATGCAGGACTTGATTTAACAGCATATGTGTTTATTGTCAGCGAACACTCAGACCATTATAAGGAATTTGTAAACAAGGCCAATGAATGTAAGGCCGTGATGGAATGCCACTCCATTACTGGGGGCGGTTCTCATATTTTAAAAATTCGTGTAAAAAATTCCCAAGCCCTAGAAGACCTCCTATATGAAATACAAAATTGGCCCGGCGTGTCTCGAACCCAGTCTAATGTCGTGCTTTCTTCCTATAAGGAGTCCACCAATATAGATCTTTCTACACTTGCAGAATCAGTTAAAGCGTAATTTTTAATTTAATACGGCTAAAAACCATTTTAATTATTATTTATAAAAAGTATATTCACCATTGTATATCACTGAATAATACATTATTCACTTAAATAATGTAAGATATATAAGGAAAATACAATAAATAATAATATTTCAAAGGAGATGGATAATTATGGTAAAAGCAGAATACATATGGATTGATGGTCATAAACCAACCGCTAAATTGCGTTCAAAAACGAAAGTTATAGATGGATCTGTCAGTAATCTTTCAGATTTACCTTTATGGGGATTTGATGGGTCGAGCACCATGCAGGCTGAAGGCAATGATAGTGACTGTATGTTGAAACCCGTATGTTATATCCCCGATCCCATACGGGGCGGAGATAGTATTTTAGTCATGAATGAAGTGATGAATGCAGATGGAACCGTTCATGAATCAAATACGCGCGCTCGCCTAGCAGAAATAGCTGAAAAGTATAAAGATGAAGAAGCCTGGTTCGGCATCGAACAGGAATATACATTTTTCCAAGGTCGCTCTCCTTTGGGTTGGCCGGATGGCGGATATCCTGCTCCTCAAGGACCTTTTTACTGTGGCGTAGGTGCAGATGAAGTATTTGGCCGGGATATTGTTGAAGACCATATGGAAGCATGTATTCAGGCCGGGATTGGGATTTCTGGTGTAAATGCAGAAGTCATGCCTGGGCAATGGGAATTCCAAGTGGGGCCATTGGGGCCATTGGCAGTATCGGATCAATTGTGGCTCTCCCGTTGGATTTTGTATCGCATTGCAGAAGATTATGGTGTTAACGCAACACTTCACCCAAAACCCGTTTCCGGGGATTGGAATGGTGCCGGCGCCCATACGAACTTCAGCACAAAATCTATGCGTGAAAATGGCGGACTCAAAGTCATCGAAGCTGCATGTGAAAACTTAGGAAAGAATCACGATGCCCATATTGCAGTATATGGTGCACACAATGAAGAGCGATTAACCGGCCTGCATGAAACATGCTCCATTAAAGAATTCCGTTATGGCGTAAGTGATCGAGGTGCTTCCATTCGGATTCCAATGGCAACCGCCAATGATGGACATGGATACTTAGAAGATCGACGTCCGTCAGCCAACATGGATCCATACCAGGTGTGTGCTGTTTTGATTGAGACCTGCTGCGCATAGCAAATACTTGCCAAAATAATCAGCAGTGAAGAAGGCCCCAATTGGGGCCTTCTTTTTTTCATTTATTGATGTAAACTCCCCTTGATTTTATAAAACAAATCTCATGAAAAAGTATTTACAAATCACCATTACCACGCTTGTGCTATTTGGATGTGAAGAAAAGAATGAAACTCAATCCACTTGGCAGATTATTGAACGGGACATTCTAACGCCATCCTGTGCGAATTGCCATATAGAGGGGACGGCAATTATGAAGCAATCCGGATTAGATTTAAGTGAAGGTAAGGCCTATGATGCCATGGTGGGAGTGCAACCCAAAAATACAGCTGCTCAAAATGACGGATTATTTATTGTAAGTAATGCCGGCGGCATGAAGGGATTAGGCCAAAGTTTTTTATGGGAAAAAATAAATGCCCACGATCGGGAGCACTACTTGGCTGATCATCCCGAATATGGACAAATGATGCCTCCGGGGGAAAACTTTTTAACGGATGGTCAATTAAAATATGTTCGGGCATGGATTGAGGCTGGTGCGCCCGAATCTGGCGTTGTGGCTGAAGAAACTATTTTGGCAGATTCAAACCGATATGAGCCCCCTCCTTTTACACCGCTTGAGCCTCCAGAAAAGGGTTTTCAACTTCATTTAGGTCCATTTGAAGTAGACTCAAATTTTGAAAGAGAGTTCTTTCAATATACGGACACAAAGCAGACTAACGATGTGTTTGTTAATCGTGTAGAAATTGAAATGAGAAAAGGCAGCCACCACTTTATTCTTTATTCCTTCGTTCCGGGAACATCTAGCGATCAGCTTCCTAACTATGAAGAAGCAAGAGAATTAAGGTTAAAGAGCGGTGGGCTTAATTTTTCTACTTTACGCTCTATGCAGCATCATCAATTTTTTGCAGGAACCCAGTGGCCCCGTCTTGATTATAGGCTCCCCCCTGGCGTTGCCCTTAGATTGCCGGCGGAATTTGGCTTGGATCAAAATACACATTACGTAAATCGAACGGATTCAGTCATGACTGGAGAAGTTTATTCCAATATTCATACTGTGGATGAAAGCGAAGTCAATCATATTGCCGAATTGTTTTCGATGACCAATAGAGACTTGACGCTGCCGCCTAAAAAAGTGACCACCGTTAAAAGAACATTTCGTGTAGATGAAACAACCCTCTTTGGACAGGTCTTTTCACATGCACATGAAAAAATGACAGAATTCATTGTGGAAATTGATGGCGGTCCTCGGGATGGTGAAGTGATTTACTGGACTGATGATTGGGAACATCCGCCCATATTAAACTATGATCCACCCATAACGCTTTCTGCCGGTGAGGGATTAAAATTAATTGCCACGTATGATAATCCGACGGATCTAACTGTAAGGTTTGGTTTCGCATCTACAGATGAAATGATGATCCTTTTTGGGTGGTATTATAAATAAATCAATGGATCGATCAATTTTAATCAGAATCTTTTTTCTATTTGCATTGATTTGCGGGTTGAGTGCACAAAATAAATACCCAATCGTTTTAGTTCATGGTTTTATGGGCTGGGGGAAAAATGAAATGGGGAATTATAAATACTGGGGCGGAAAGCACGACCTAGAGCAGGTATTAAAAGACCAAGGGTTTGAAGTGTATGTGACGAGTGTTGGGCCTATTTCTTCAAATTGGGATCGGGCGGTTGAATTATATTATCAAATCAAGGGCGGGCAGGTTGACTACGGTAAAGGGCATTCTGAAAAATTTGGATTAGTTCAACAGCCTAAGGGAAAAGTCTATGAGGGTCTATACCCTCAATGGGATGAAGATCACCCCGTTCATTTATTGGGGCATAGCATGGGTGGGCAAACCGTCCGTATGTTGGATTATCTACTTAGATCTTCTATTGTAGATTCTTCAAACACGGTAGAAGAAAGTGAACTCCTTGGCAAGGCTCATGATGGGTGGGTTCGATCGATCACGTCTGTATCTTCGCCGCACAATGGGAGTACCCTTTCGAATTTTGTTAAATCCGGCGTTCCTTTTTTACAGGATTTTATTGCCATTGCTGCTGTTGCAGGGAATTCATTTTATAATTTTGATTTAGAACAATGGGGATTTGATAGAGGTGAAGAAGAAGGTTGGGGAGATTATTTTAACCGAATGAAAACACACCCGGCTTGGGGTACAAAAAATATCGTGGCCTGGGATGCAAGCATTGAAGGTGCGAAAGAATTGAATACAATTTGTACAGCAAACCCAAATGTCTATTATTTTTCCTTTGTGACGAGTAATACAATATTGGATTCCACATCTGGCCGTCATGTTCCACATGAATCCATGTCATACATTATTCGTGCTAACGCCAGATTGATGGGAAGTAAAAAAGCTTATTTTGCCGATGGTACCGAAACAGACTCAACTTGGTTTGAAAATGACGGTATTGTGAATAAAAGTTCAATGTTTGGTCCTACTACCGGCACAAATGGCCCCGATCCTATAGCCACATATAGAGAGAGTGATTTATTAATCCCAGGACAATGGTATGTAATGGGTGAGTATCAATCTGACCATAGAAAATTCATTGGGCATAGTTTAGATGAAGCAAGATTTGATTCAATTAAAACAGTTTTTATTGACCATTTTAACCTGCTCTGGACATTACCAGAATAATAGGAAGGGATGAATGCATAATGATTCATATTCAAGAGTTTGAAAAGTTAGAACTTCGGGTAGGTACCATCGAGAAGGTTGAGGCCTTCCCAGAGGCAAGAAAGCCAGCATATAAACTAAGAATTGATTTTGGCCCTCATGGTAAGAAATGGTCAAGCGCACAAATAACTGAGCATTATACATTGGATTCCCTAGCGGGGAGACGAATTTGTGCAGCTATGAATTTGGGAAAGAAAAAAATCGGGCCTTTTACGTCAGAGGTGTTAGTCATGGGGGCTGAAGACAAAAATGGTCATATTGTTCTCTTAGAGCCGGATGAAAGTATAAAGAATGGGGCAAAAGCCAATTAAGCATTTTGGTAAAATGAAAATATATTTGTAATATACAAATATGGAATTTGGTGAATTATTAAAACAATTCTTGATTGATCTCCAGTCGTTGTTCAGATCTCACACAAAAGACTTGAAGATTACATTGCCTCAAGTCATGTTGGTGTCCTCTATTCCGACGGATGGTATCGACATGACATCTTTGGCACATCAAATCGGGGTGGATAACAGCACCATGACACGCTTAATTGATGTGTTAATGAAAGACCGAATCGTGGTTAAAAAGAAAAACCCCGCCGATGGTCGTTCAATGTTAGTGTCACTCACAAAGAAAGGCGAATCGTTGCAGTCTAAAATTGAGGTAGAGGTTGATAAATTTGGGTCGGATCTTTTTCGAAAAGTCCCCATGGAAGACCAAGAAGAGGTAAAAGAAATTCTTTCCACATTTCATTGGATTGTTTCAAAATACAGATTGAACGAGTAACATTGTATAATACAAATATATATTTAAATATAATGAATTGGTATGATACCAATAAGCGGATACTGCCATGGCGTTCATCTAGTGATCCTTATAAAATATGGTTATCGGAAGTCATGCTGCAGCAAACTCAGGTAACGACGGTAATTCCTTATTATCAGAAATGGATTAAAAAGTATCCAACGATAAAAGCTGTAGCCGAAGCAAAACTTGATGATCTGTTAAAATTGTGGGAAGGCCTTGGGTATTATTCTCGGTGCAGGAACTTTCATAAAGCAACCATTACAGTTATGAATGAATATGAAGGTGTTATCCCTGCTGATAAAACATTATTTCAATCATTGCCTGGCGTTGGTGAATATATGGCAGGGGCCGTATTGTCTATTGCATTCGACCAGCCCCATTGTGCCATCGATGGAAACCTTCGACGGGTATTGTATCGTTACCTTGGATTAAAAAACAAAACAAAACGAAATGAAAAAAGAATTCATTCATTTCTCCAATCTCAAATAGAAAGCGGCCGGCCCGGTGATGTCAATCAAGCATTAATGGATATTGGCAGTTCCATTTGCAAGCCGAAAGCAGTGAATTGTCATCAATGTCCCTTTAAAAATTCATGTAAAGCTGCAAAGATGACCGACCCCCTATCCTATCCCGCACCTAAAGAAAAAAAGATAATCCCCACCAAAGAAATGGCCGCTGTTTTCATCAAAGAAAATGATAATATTTATATATCCAAACGATCCGAAAACGGTCTTTTGGGTGGATTATGGGAATTGCCAAATGTGCAGTTAGAATCTGGAACGGACGACTATGTTGAAATAAAGAATAAAGTGCATCAATCATATGGACAGCACATTAGTGTGAAAAAAAACATGGGTCGAGTATCACATGCCTTTACGCATTTTAAAATGAAAATTACACTATTTGAATGTGAGATTGAAAAAAAGGCCAACCATGATCACATTGGGGAATGGGTTTCATTCTCAGAGTTGGACAATTATGCTTTTTCTAAAGCAAATCACAAATTATTTCGGTTGATGAATCAACAATATGTTTAGAACAATAATTTCATTAATCCTTTGGCCGTTGTGGGCCATAATGTTCTCATTAGGAGCAATTGTATATGGTACCGCAATTATATTTTTTCCTGCATCCAAACTGCATCCATTGGCAAGAGTTTTGGCTGTATTGTTTATGATTTTTGGCGGTCAATGGTTTCGGGTAAAGGGTCAAGCACCCGACCCTCAAAAAGGCCCTTATTTATATTTAATAAACCATGAATCTCTATTTGATCCGTTTATGGTAGTGGCGGCGGTGCGACATTATTTTACCGGCGTGGGTGCCTATGAACAGTTTTCATATCCTGTCTGGGGGTTTCTTGTGAAAAAGTATGGTGTTATCCCAATAATTCGCCAAAAACTGGATAATGCCATATCTAGCCTAGAAAAAGCAGAAGACGCAGTAAAAGAGGGTGTTTCTATTATGATTGCACCGGAAGGGACGCGCACTTTAACCGGCAGACTAAATGAATTTAAAAAGGGGCCATTCCATGTGGCTATGAATACAAAAATTACCATCGTACCTGTAGGATTGGTGGGTGCCTATGATGCGAAGAATAAGAATGATTGGCGCATCCGACCTGGTGTGTTGACAACAGTATTTGGGGACCCAATATCCTATGAGGAGTATAAAAACCTCTCGTTGGATGAACTACGGAGCATGGTGCGACTGAAAATTGAAAATTTAATTGGCGTAGAGTTATAAATGTTAGATTCTATCACCTATTATACAACATTGCGGATGTTGCATTTGATTGGGATGGCTGCATGGTTTGGTACTGCCCTAACTGTATCCATTATTTGGTCAAGACAGCAGGCTGCAGATAAAGACCTTCTATTAGATTTAATAACCAAAGTTGAAATGCCCTCTTCCTTTTTTGTGCCACTCACGGGCGTGCTTATGATGATAGATCAAACCCATTGGTTATCTGTTGGTTGGCTCCACATTAAAATATTAGTTGGACTGGCGGCTGTTGCATTCAGCCATATATCTAGAGCAAAACTCATTCACAGTGATATGAATGACAGTCAAATAAAAGAAAAGTTTAGCTTTAATCGAAACCTATGCTTGTTGATGCTTGCAATAGTGGGAATAATTGTAGGATACAATTAATATGGATCGTCCACATGAATATGCTTCAGTACTTTGGGTTGGCAACGAAACGGCAGCATTAGTTATCAACTCATTGGATAAATCAGAATGGAATGATCGGAGAATTCAAATTGTATCATTTTTTGCAGAATGGTGTCCAAATTGCATATATGAAGCGACATCAATTCAATCATTATATAGTGAATATCATCAATATGGACTTGGCATGACGCTGATCATGGATTATGCGCCTAACCAAAATTCAGATCAATTTGTTCAGTCACATAATATTGGTATTCCCATTCAATATGGTGAATTGAATATAAAAGATGAAAAAAGGCGTAACGATACAGTTTTTTATCAATTTAGAAAATCTCTAAATGATGAGAGGGGATGGGGCGTTCCCACACATTTAATTATAGAAAAAGAATCAGAAAAAATAGGTGTGATATTGGGCGAGATGATTGAAGATGAAATCAAACCCTATATAAATAAAAAGTTATCTATTTAATAATGCCCGCATCCTTTAGGGCGTTTTTCCATATTTTTAATTTTTGAAATTTTTTCGTTTCGGACATCTCTGGTTTAAAATGATGTTCACTTATTAAATCTGTCTCAGGCCATTCACCTGTATAATTTTTTATTAGTAGTGCATGGACGCCCAATGCTGTTCGATCTTTCATGGCGCCATGGCTGACAGAAACACCCGTAAGGTCAGATATAAATTGAAGTAATGGTGGGCGCCCTCCTCCTCCGCTTGCAAAAATATGTTTGGGCAATTTCCCTAAATGGGACATGGCCAATTCGAGGATATCAAAGGTCAAAAATCCAATTGATTCCATTGCAGCACGGATAATCTCATTGTCTGAATCTGTATGATATCCTCTGGAAATTGGTTTATAATTATCTTTCCAATAGGGGGCAGCCAAACCACCAGCAGTTGGAACATAAACCCCGCTTGTTTCTGTCTCAGCACAGCGCTCATGCCATAGCATATTTTTATGAGAGATATTCAATTCATCTTCCAAATGGTAAAAGATTGAATTGCATGCATTAATAGTGCCCTCAAGCAAATAGTACCTTTTCTTTTTATCTGAAAACAACACACTACTAATTAACCCATTGACATGGGCAGGTGTTTCCCCTGCATTAATTTGAATAGATCCTGATGTACCAAAATTCATTGCAATTGCATTTTGAACATATCCCCCCTGACCTAAAAGAGCCGCTTGTTGGTCACCAATCACAACTTGTAGTGGAATTTCATTTTTACCGGATTTAATAAATCCAAACGGATATACTGAAGGAACCAAATTAGGTAAAGTATCCTCCGGGACATTAAATAATGATAGAAGATGATCATCCCACTTTGCAGTATCCAAATCCATCAATGTAAATCTAGATGCAATGGATTCATCTACATAAGGATGCCCAGTAAGGTAGTGAACCAAATAGGCGCTGATGGTACCATAAAACACATCTCCCCTTTTTACCTTTTCAGCCAATTCGGGATCATGGCGCACCATGTGTGCAAACTTTGGTCCACCAAAATGGGCATTGAGTGGTGCACCAGTCTTTTGAAAAATGAAATTTTCCTGATCGGATAATTCTTTTACAATATCCGTTGCGCGTCCATCTTGCCAACTGAGTGCTGGTGTTAAAGGCGCTATTGTTCGCTTATCCCAAAATAAAAACGTGGATCGCTGCAGGGCCATGCCTGCCGAGATTATTTTTCCATTTAGATCAGACGCACAGTTACATGCTTTTTCAATAAGCATCGTACAGGCATCGGCAATCTTGGAAGCATCTGCCTCCACATATCCTGGCTTGGGTTTGTGCAATGCATGTTTAGAACGGGCCTTAAAAACAACCTGATTGCTGAGATTAAAAAGAAAAACTTTGGTGGAGGAAGTTCCCTGGTCGATGACCAGGGTAAATTGCTTGGGGTCTGATATCAAATCAACCGGTCAGGGCAATATCGTAAATATCTTCAAATTCTTCCGTTTTGATCATTCGAATCGCATCCCAGGTTAGTTTTGTGCAGGCCTTTGCACAAATTTGGCATCCGATGCATTCATCGTGTCTCACTTGAACCGGTGGAATAGGAATTCCGTATTTTTCTGCAGGGACGGGTTCGATGCAATCTACAGGACAAAAAGGTACACAGACCTGACAGCCGGTACAGTTGTCTTCATCAACAACGGCAATTAGTTTCGGTTTCTTTTTCTTAAAGTTTACCTTTTCCGCTGGGTCAGGTACTGTTTTGTAGTGATCGTAATTGTATTTATTTGCCATGAAATTCGATTAATATTTAGTATGGAAGTTAAATGGAATTCTTTTTTATGAGCAAAAGGCTTTTTGCCTAATTATAAAAGTGGTTTAATTTTGGCTACGCTTTGAAAACATTTTTAGGAGAATTAAATGGCTTACATTATCGCTGAACCTTGTGTCGGAACATGCGACACAGCTTGCGTAGAGGTTTGTCCTGTTGATTGTATCCATCCCACAAAAGATGAATGGGATGAAAAAGGATGGGATGAAAGCAATTTGGATGACAAATTGTTATACATCGACCCTGAGGAATGTATTGACTGTGGCGCTTGTGAACCGGAATGTCCGGTTGAAGCGATCTTTGAGGAAAGTGAAGTCCCCGAAGAATGGAATAAATACATTAAGATCAATTATGATTATTATGGCCGGGAATATTCCGGTTAATAGGAATTTAAAAACCAATTGAAAAAACGGCTGTTGTGAATTCAACGGCCGTTTTTTTTGTACGATTATGGATAAATCAAACATATTAGAATTACTAAAATCAATTACCTATCCTGGTTTTAGTCGCGACATCGTATCCTTTGGGATGGTGGACGATGTAAGTGTAGATGGAGATACGGTTACAGTCAAATTAAAAATCACCACACAGCAGGAAGAAAAAAAATCCGCAGTGATAAAGGAAGTAGAATCAGCACTTAATGGCACAAATGCATTTAAAAATGTTCAAGTGTCTGTTGTGGAAGGGGCGCCACCTTCAGCTGGTGGTGCTGCGCCCCAAAGCGCTCAATCACAACCAGCATCACCTCTCGATGGAATTAAGCACGTCATTGCAGTTGCCAGTGGAAAAGGAGGTGTGGGCAAATCCACAGTTGCAGCTAATTTGGCTCTTTCCCTACGAGATGCAGGACATAAGGTGGGGTTGCTTGATTTAGATATTTATGGGCCATCATTGCCCATTATTCTAGGCATCAATGAGCAGCCAGATTTGACCCAAGACCGGAAACTGATTCCCTTAGAGCACATGGATATGAAAATTATGAGTTTCGGATTTATCAGCGGCAACCAAACACCGGTGATTTGGCGAGGTCCTTTGGTGGCACGGATGACAGAACAATTTTTCCGAGATGTGGTTTGGGGAGAATTAGATTATTTAATTCTAGACTTGCCTCCAGGGACGGGTGATGTACAATTGACATTGACCCAAAAATTAAAAATTGATGGTGCAGTCATTGTGACCACACCCCAGGATATTGCATTGGCCGATGTTAGAAAAGGTGCGGATATGTTTAAGAAAGTCCATACACCGGTTTTAGGTGTAATTGAAAATATGTCCGGATTATTTTTAGAAGGTGAAGTGACCAATGGAGACGGTGTTTCTATTGAAGGTCAGCCCGTGGATGTGGGTGATGATGGGCGATTTGCCATTCGAATTGATTTGTTTAAAAAAGGTGGTGGCAAATCAGAAAGTGAACGCTTGGATGTGCCGTTATTAGGTGAAATCCCAATTTCCCAAGATATCATGGAAGCCACAGATGCAGGTAAACCCATTTCTGCATTTAACCCTGATGCCCATGTGACTAAAATATATAAAAGTATCGCTGAAAAGGTCGTTAATACCCTGAACTGATGTTTAACTATTTTACGGACACCATTGTACTGATATTTTTAGGATACGCAATGGTGTATCCACTGTTTCTCTGGATTGCGCCATTAGAGAAAATTGATGGCGGTTTTTATCGATTTAATCTGGGCATGTGTTGTGTCGTGGGTGCTTTGGGCGTTGCCGGATACCATCTTCTTTCTCCTGACCACATCACGGAAATTTATGTATGGGTCTGGCTTGCATCCCTACTTATTGTTTCAGCTATAAATTGGAACGCGGAAAAAATTAACAATGTGATTATTTCGGCAATATCCCTGTTTGGATGTGCTACAATGATTGGCGTTGTTTTTGATATTGCCCCAGAATTGAATCAAAATGGCGTCCTTTTTACTTCATTGTTAGGTTCAATGATTACTGCCGGTGTATTCTTTGCAATGATCCTTGGTCATTGGTATTTAAATGTAATCGCACTCCCCATACGATTATTAAAAAATGCGACCATTACACTCTGGGTTCTTTTGGGAGTTCGAACGGTGTGGGATACAGTTTATATGAAGGTAGACTATGTTGTAGATCATTATGGCATTCAGCACAGTCTATGGGCATTCACAATGCAGTTCGAAGGATTTTTATTGGCGGTGGCTTTCTTCATGGGCAATCTTGTGCCCATCGTATTGAATTATTTTATTTGGCGAACATTAAAATTGCAAGCAACACAAAGTGCCACAGGATTATTATATGTATCGGTGGTATCTATATTGTTTGGCGATCTTTTATTAAAATATTATTTACTTCAATTTGGATTTTTGGTGTGAGCCTAATCGAATGCGAAGTCTGTAAAAAGACCCAATCTTTCTCTGATGCCAGTGCGTGCGGTGAATGCTACGCACCCGAAATATTTAATACTTCACTAGATTTTTCTATATGTCCCGTCTGTGGATGCAAACATCTTTACCGTAAAAAAGATTTTAATCAATCCGTCGGATGCATCATCATCTTAATTGGCGCTGTTTTGGTCCCGTGGACTTATGGATTAAGTTTGTTTGTGCTATCCTTGGTGGACTATCTCTTATACCGACGAATTAAAGATTCAGTGGAATGTTATAAGTGCAAATCTGAGTTTAAGGATATTTCCGTCCCGAATTCGTTAAAACCGTTCGATCATCATGTTGCAGAATTGTACGAAACGCCAAATTAGATTATAGTGATTATTCATTGATTGCGCCTGTCTGAAAGGGTAACTTCGCCCGCTGTTTTTCAGTCGCAATTATGCGAAATCCGAGTTATGTCTAAATCACTGAGAAAACAAATATTAGAGCAAGGCGATTTGCCGACCCACATTGCTATCATTATGGATGGTAATGGCCGGTGGGCAAAGTCCCGAAATTTTCCCCGTGTTGCCGGACACAAAGAGGGAATCAATTCTGTTCGGGAAATTGTCCGCGTTTGCGGAGAGATTGGTGTATCCTATTTAACCTTATATACCTTTTCGAGTGAAAATTGGGCTCGTCCGAAAAAAGAAGTCTCAGCCATTATGAAGCTCTTGGTGGGCACCATTCGAAAAGAAATAAATAATCTGCATAAAAATAACGTCAGACTCTCTACCATAGGAAATTTGGATGCTTTACCAACTGAGTCTCAACAAGGGATGAAAGAGGGAATGGAGAAAACGAAAAATAATTCAGGATTAAATTTAATCTTGGCATTAAGCTATGGCAGTCGGCAGGAACTATTACTAGCCGTTCAGCGTATTGCAGATAAAGTTCAATCAGGGCAATTGAATCCAGAACAAATTTCAGAGGAAGAAATCACACGCGCATTATATACATCAGATGTCCCGGATCCTGATTTATTAATCCGAACAGGAGGCGAACATCGTATCAGCAACTTTTTGCTGTGGCAATCCGCCTATACAGAATTGTTTCTCACGGATACCTATTGGCCGGACTTTCGAGAAGAATCTTTATTAAAATCCATTATTGAATATCAAGCACGTCAAAGACGATTTGGCATGACGGGAGAACAAGTTTCTGCATGAGAAAATTAATTTTATTTTTATTCATTAATATAGCCATTTCACAGGCGCCCCCTTCCTTTAAATTGAAGGATATCAATGTTGAAGGGAATATGGCCACCAGTGAAAATATGGTGTTATATACAGCGGGGCTTCAGGCTGGGCAGGATGTATCATCCGAAGACTTTCGTCGGGCGGTAAAGCGTTTATGGGAATTGGGTGTTTTCAGCAATATCCAAATTCACTTTGATGGCGAAACGCCTGATGGCATTCTTATTACCATTGAGGTAGAAGAATCCCCTGTTTTAGGATCGGTCAAATTTCAGGGGAATAAAAAACTCAAAGACAAAAAATTTAGAGAAGAATTGTCCTATCAGCGCGGCATGCGCGTCAAGCCAAACTTTATTACCAAATCCATCAATACCATGAAACAAATGTATATGGAGGATGGCTATTTCTTGGCCACCATTAAGGCTGAAACAGAAACTGAGGGCGATGGGGATGATCAAAAACAAAACATTACTTTTAAAATCAGAGAAGGCAAAAAGGTAAAGATCAAAGACATCGTCATTGATGGCCGTGATAAGCATTTTGGATGGGTGGCCACAAAAAATTGGATTCCCTTACCGAAGTTTCTTCGAGAAAAATTGACCTTAGCCACTTTGAGATGGCAGATGAAAGAAACAAAGATTCGGAGTTGGTGGCGACTGTGGGCACCTGCCTATGACAATAAAAAATTCATTGAAGATTTGGACCTATTAACCACTTTTTATCGTGATGAAGGCTACCGTGATTTTACCATTCTATCTGATTCTGTTTATTATGAACCAAAAAAACGGGGTTTGGTTGTACATCTGAATGTGGATGAGGGTGAGAAATATAAGTACCGAAATTTCACGTGGGAAGGAAACACGCTCTACGAAACTGATATTATAGATAGAGCATTAAACTTAGAATCAGGTGATGCTTTTAGTCAATCCGGATTTGACAAAGCTGTTTTTGAAGAAGTACAAAGCTTATATATGGATCGTGGATATTTATATAGCAATATTGAACCATTTTTTACGCCTGTGGGTGAAGATTCGCTGGATGTCCATTTTTCTATTACAGAAAACAATCAAGTTTATATCCGGAACATCAATATTTATGGAAATGAAAAAACACGTGAAAATGTAATTCGCCGTGAGTTAGATGTATTCCCTGGTGATCTATTTCGACGCACATTGCTACAACGGAGTATGCGGAAACTCCACGTGTTGAATTATTTTGATCCAACATCATTGAGCCCCAATGTAGTTCCTGTAGATGAAGATGAAGTGGATTTAGATATAACATTAGAAGAAAAATCTTCTGATAAAGCCAGTGCCAATGTTGGTTTTACGGGCATATATGGTATGACCGGTGGCGGCAATGTTGAATTCAACAATTTTTTGGGCAAAGGCCAAGTCCTCTCTTTTGGTTTTGACATTGGGACACAAATGTCTGTGTATAATACCTATGGCACACCAGCAAAATATGAAAGCTTTCACGTTCGATTTATGGACCCCATGTTTAAAGATACCCCAAATAGAATTGGGTTTTCATTGGGATATCAATTTAGAGGCCAGGGAAATTCCTATTATTTTTATCCATTTGATCAGCGCACCCGTTATGGATCTCTCCAATGGGGGCGGAGATTAAAATGGCCTGATGACTACTTTAGGGCTTTCTGGGAAATCACTGTTCGGCAAACAGAATACATGGGTGACGAAGATGTATTGGCAGATTATATCGGCTCATTTCGGAAATCCACAGGGATAAATCTTACGCAATCGATCAGTCGGGATAGCCGTGACCGCGCTGAATTTCCTACACAGGGATCTACCGCATCCATTGTTTCAACATTTTCTGGTGGTTCATTGGGTGGGGATGAACATTATCATAAACATGTATTATCGTTAGATTGGTATACGCCCACATTCTGGAAATTTGTACTCACCAGTTCATTAAAAATGGGAATGATTCGAAAGTTAGATGTAGGGCAAGATTTTACTTATATTCCGCCCTACGAACGGTTCATTATGGGTGGGAATGGCATACCTTATGGCACCATGCTAAGAGGTTATCCGGATAATTCAATTGGGCCGCTTACGGCTCAAGGTCGCGGAATTGGTGGAAATACGGTTGCAAAATATTCAACGGAATTTAGGTTCCCATTTTCAGAAAACCCCGTTGTATACGCCATGCTTTTTGCTGAAGCAGGTGGCGTGTGGAATGATACAAATTTAATGCAATCATTGGGATTCCCAAGACGGGATCCGCTTGAACTTAAACGATCTGCCGGAATTGGTATTCGATTTTTTATGCCCATGATCGGACAACTTGGTTTCGATATGGGATATGGATTTGACGATATCTCCGGAGATGGAGAACCCCAAGGATGGGAATACACAATCATCTTTGGTAGATGATAATTAAATCAAGGAGGTCAATGTGATTCGGAAGACAATCACAACTGTAGGTATAGTGGCAATGATGTTGCCCGTAATGCTTGCTGCCCAAAATAAAATTGGATTTGTTCAATCAGACCGCATTCGCGCGGAATATGAAGAATTCAAAGATGCAGAAGCCCAGCTTCAACTGGAATATCGCCAGGTTAATGCCCAGTATAACATGATGGTTATGGAACTGGACAGCATCAAAAAAGCTTTTGAGACCCAACGGCTCATGAGCAGTCCTGAATGGCGAAAAGAAAAAGAAACTGAAATCGCTTCTCGGGAGGCAACCATTCAACAATTTCAAGTGACCATGGTTGGTCCTGAAGGAGAACTGTATAGACGTCAAGCCCAATTGGAGTTTGATATCCTGTCAAAGGTAAAGCGAGCCGTTGATAAAGTTGCTGCTGCAAAAAGCATCGATTTTATTCTCGATGGATCCACATCCCTTCTTTATGGAAATCCCACCCATGACTTGACTGACGACGTTTTATTTGAACTCAGAAAATATAACGTCTCGGATAAAAAAGAAGAAGCGTCAGAAACCAAAAACTAAACGCGGTCTTTGACCACATTACAAGCACTGGCTGATCTCGTGCAGGGCACGGTGATGGGGGACCCTGCCCTTTCCATTCATGGTGTATCTACCATTCATGATGGCAAGGATGGTACAATCACTTTTGTGGCCCACAAGAAATATCATCAATATATTTCATCCACTCCCGCATCGGCAATCATCGTTTCTGATGGTGATTTACTCGATGGTAAAAATGGAATCGTAGTGGATAGTCCTCAAGTAGCTATTGCATCGATTTTGAATCATTTTTCACCAAAATATGCAGTGAACAATGGTATTCATGAAACAGCCATTATTCATCCAGATTCGAACATTGGCCAACATGTATCCATCGGCCCCTATTCGATTATAGAAGCAGGTGTAGAGATTGGAGATCATGTTTCTGTTGGTGCGAACAATGTCATTGAATCTGGCGCAAAGATCGGCCACCATTCAACATTAAGCCATCACATCCATTTATATCACCAATCCCAAATTGGTGAAGGATGTATCATCCACTCTGGCGTTGTAATTGGTGGGGATGGTTATGGTTTTGTTACTCAAAATGACACCCATATTAAGCTCCCTCAAATTGGAAATGTTATTATTGGCAATAACGTAGAAATAGGTGCAAATTGCACGATAGACCGAGGAACAATTGGCGACACAACCATTGGTGATTATTGCAAATTCGACAATGGTGTGCAAATAGCCCACAATGTTTCTATCGGCAGGGGGTGTTTATTGACAGCACACGTGACAATTGCCGGAAGTACAAAAGTAGGTGAATTTTGTATTTTTGGCGGGCAAGCAGGGGCGATTGACCATGTGACCATAGGTGATCGAGCCATCTTTGCTTGTTATACAGCAGTGATGAAAGATCTTCCCGGAGGCAAGGTATATTCAGGGGCACCTGCCAGGGAGATCAGTGAAAAAAATCGTCGTGATGCTGTTTACCTTGAGGTAAAACAGCTAAAAAAACGGTTAAAACAATTGGAAGAAAAAGTCTTGAGTTGACTCAATTATGAGCTTCATAAAATTTCAGCGTACGATTGGTAGTGAAACATCTTGTGTCGGCATTGGCCTGCACACCGGTGTCGAATCCAAAATCACGTTTAAACCTGCACCGGATAATTTTGGTATACGGTTTAAACGGATGGATGTTGACGGGTGTCCTGAAATCCGTGCGGATATTGACCATGTGGTGGATATATCCCGTGGAACAACAATCGAAGAAAACGGTGTCCGCATCCATACAGTTGAGCACGCATTAGCGGCCTGTGTGGGCATTGGTCTTGATAATGTTTTAATCGAATTAACTGAAAAAGAACCACCAGTGATGGATGGCAGTTCGGTTGATTTTGTAGAAGCCCTTCTTAAGGCAGGCATTGTCAAACAAGAATCGCCGAGAAATTATTTACATATTGATGAAGCGGTTGGCTACACAGATTCGGAACGGGGGGTTGATATCCATATTATGCCTTCTGACCAATTTAGAATCACTTTTATGATTGATTATAAGTTCAGGACACTAGGGACACAATTTACCACCCTGGATCAAGTCGAGCAAAATTTTGCAAAAGATATTGCCCCTGCCCGTACATTTTGTTTCTTAAGTGAAGTAGAAACATTAAAAGAAAATGGTCTTATTAAAGGCGGCAATCTGGATAATGCAGTTGTTATTGTTGATAAAGAAATTGACCAATCAGAGGCAGATAACCTTAAAAACTTATTTGGTATTAAACAGGAAATCAGTCTGGGTGCAAATGGTACATTAAATGGCAAGGAACTCCGATTTGACAATGAACCTGTTCGCCATAAAGCATTGGATCTCATTGGAGACTTGGCCCTATTGGGGATGCCTTTACAAGGTCATGTTATTGCATCGAAAAGTGGACATGCGGCAAACGTAGAATTGGTCAAACGCATTAAAAAAGTCTACGAAAAGAAAATTCTACAGCAAAAATTTCAGCGCAATCTGAATAACAAATTTATGTTTGATATTTATTCAATTTTAAACCTCCTTCCTCATCGGTATCCATTTGTGTTGGTGGATCGGATTGTTGACATTACACCTGGTGAAAAATTGACAGCCATAAAAAATGTTACAATAAATGAACCATTTTTTCAAGGGCATTTCCCAAATCAACCGGTGATGCCAGGTGTTTTGGTACTTGAAGCCATGGCCCAAGCTGGCGCATTTTTAGTGCTGAATAACCTTGAAGACCCCATGAAAAAGAATATGTTCTTTTCTGCGTTATCAGATTCAAAATTTAGACATCCAATTATCCCCGGGGACCAGCTTCGCCTTGAAATGTCACTAGCCAAGTTCAGACTAGGGACTGCACTCCTTGTTGGAAAAGGATATGTAGGCGATAAGCTCGTCGCAGAAGGCAAATTGAAAGCAACGGTGGTGGACCGGGCAGGAGCCTGATCCCATCGCAATACATCCCACAGCTTTAATCTCTCCTCAGGCCAATTTAGGCCAAAATGTATCCGTTGGTGCATATACCATCATTGAAGATGGGGTGACCATTGGTGATGGTACTTCAATTGGTAATCACAATACCATTTGCAGAGGAACCACTATCGGCGAGAATTGTACTATTTATCATAATACCTCTCTTGGTGAAGCCCCCCAAGATTTGAAATATGCCGGTGAAGAGACACTTACAATTATTGGTGATAATGTGTTAATTAGAGAGTCGGTCACCATTAATCGCGGCACAGTTGCTTATGGAAAAACAGTGGTTGGGAATAATGTCTTGCTCATGGCTTGTGCTCACGTGGCTCATGACTGTATTGTTGGGGATAATACAATAATGGCCAACCTGGCCACATTGGGTGGACATGTTGAATTGGGTGATTGGGTAAATCTGGGTGGCGGTGTGATGGTGCATCAATTTACAAAAATTGGATCACATTCATTTATCGGTGGCGGATTTCGGGCCGTTCAAGATGTGCCCCCATTCATTATTGCTGCTGGGGAGCCAATTCGCTTTGGCGGTATCAATAGAATTGGGTTGGAAAGAAGAGGCTTTTCAGATGAAGCCAGAGCAGAAATTAAAAAAGCGTACCGTACTTATTTCTTATCGAAACTAACCCGGACTGATGCTCTGAAAAAGATCAAATCAGAAATGTCACAATCAGATCATATTAAGACGATAGTTGATTTTATTGAAACCAGTGAGCGCGGTATTATTTAATACCAGTTTCCCGGGGAGTTATTAATGCGGCGCATTATTATTTTATGTTTAGTTACTCAGGCTTTCGGTCAGTGGACATCCTTTTCATTGTCTGGACTCATATCTCATGATAATAAATCTGAACAATTATATCGTTATGGTGGCCTGACGACAACCCACCAATCCGCTTTGGATATCCCAAAAGATAGACGAATTGCTATCGGCGCCACAATAAATAAGGGATTTTCTAATGCCGGTATGGTTCCCATTATTCACGGAGATATTAAAGTTTCATGGAACTTAACCCTTCGAGGCAGGATGGCAAGTTATGGTGGAAATGAAGGGGCCGTTCAATTATACGGATGGGGGATGTCTCTTACACCAGGGAAGGAAAATGAGCCATCTAAATGGAAAGTACTTTTGGATGCGGGCCGATTAAACGCCCACAATCAATTATATTTAACGGGACTTCAAATTATGGGGAAACGGTCAGTCGAATGGAGGGGGTTCCCTATCCAGATAGGATTGGGAATGAATAAGGTCGATGTTAACCCTTTTGGTATGGTTGAAGAGGGTTCTCCATCCAAAGTAAAACTGCAAACTAACTTTGTAAATGTGGGAACATCCTTCAATCTGTTTGGGTTGAAGGCCATTCCACAATTATGGATTGGTGCGAATTATAATTTGATATCCATTAGCGTTGTGAACACATTTTAATCATGAAAAAAATATCCATTCTTGGCTCTACAGGATCAATTGGTGTAAATGCGTTGAATGTGGTTGATAACCTGAATGATGCATTTGATGTGACCGTGCTTAGTGCCAATAAAAATGGTCCACTTTTGGTTGAGCAAGCAAAAAAATATCGACCTAATGCTGTGGCCATTGTTGACGATGAGGCTGCTGAATTTGTCCAATCAAAATTAAAGGATGAAAACATTTCCGTATTTCAAGGTCGCGAAGGCCTTTTAGAATTAGCAAGTCGTGCAGATGTTGATATTATGCTCAATGGATTGGTTGGATCTTCTGGAATGGAACCCACATTTAATGCGGTGAAGTCAGGTGTGGATGTGGCGCTGAGCAATAAAGAAAGTTTGGTCATGGCCGGAGATATTATTGAACAGGAAAAAATAAAATCTGGCGCAAAAATCTTTCCCGTGGATAGTGAACATTCTGCCATTTGGCAATGCCTTACTGGTGAAAGTTTGGATGAAGTTGAGCGAATAATTTTAACTGGAAGCGGCGGACCATTTCGGGATCGAGATGTTAGCACATTTAATGAAATTACACTTGCCGATGCCTTACAACATCCCAATTGGGACATGGGTCAAAAAATCACGATTGACTCAGCAACCATGATGAACAAAGGTCTGGAAGTAATCGAAACTCATTGGCTGTTTGGGATAGATGCTGATGATATTGATATTGTTGTGCATCCTCAATCCATTATTCATTCTATGGTAGAATTCAAGGATAAATCCGTGAAAGCGCAATTGGGTGTCCCGGATATGAAAATTCCAATTCAATATGCATTAACGTATCCAGAACATGCACCAGCCAACTGGGATGGGCTCGATTTGATTAATGTGGGGACACTTACATTTGAATCTCCGGATGTGAATCGATTCCCCTGCATCCAATTGGCATATGATGCATTAAAGAAAAAAGGCTCCTCAGCGGCCGTTCTGAATGTGGTAAATGAGCAAGCAGTATATCGCTTCTTAAAAGAAGAAATTGGATTTATGGATATTCCGGCGATTATAGAACAAGCCTGCGCACAGCATGATTGGGTCGCCCATCCCACATTAACAGATCTTTTTAAAATCGAGGAATGGGCAACGCGATTTGTACAAGCCTATCCAAACAAACAATAATAAATGATTTAATATGACAACATTAATTGCAACCATCATCCTATTGGGTGTATTGATATTTATCCATGAATTGGGCCACTATTTGGCGGCACGATCTATTAGCGTAAGAGTAGAACGATTTTCTGTGGGATATCCACCAAGATTAATGACATTTACTTCTGTACCGAATGGATGGGAGTTTCGTTTTTTCTTTTATCGAAAAAATGATGAAGGAAAAATTGAGTGGGGCCCATTCTATTCCAAAACCATTTCTGTATCAGGCCGTAAAGGGACAGGAACAGAATATTGTTTTGCCGTCATTCCATTTGGTGGGTATGTGAAAGTCGCCGGAATAATCGATGAAAGTATGGATTCAAATATCGATCACAAACCCGATGAACTTATGAGTAAATCAAAGTGGAAGCAAATCTGGTTTATGAGTGCCGGTGTTATCATGAATACGGTATTGGCATTCGTTATCTTTGCCGGCCTTTCTAACCATACGGGCAAGCCGGTTATATCCAATGAACCGGTCATCAATGAGCTTTTGCCGGGACTTCCTGCAGATGTGGCGGGTTTAGAAAAAGGCGATGTTATTACAGCTATTGAAGGAAAAAGAATTAAGGCATGGGATGACTTGACAGGAGAAATTCATAAAAGGCCCAATCAACAAATCACCCTTTCATATTCAAGAAATGGTGAAACTGGAACCGTAGATTTAGAGACTAGCTTTCAACTTAATCCCACAACCGGAGATACGGTGGGCGTGATTGGTGTTTATCCCCATTATGAATATGAACCCGTATCATTTTCTGAAAGTATGAAAATGGGTGCTACTGCTACCGCCCGTGGGTTTGGCATGATAATTCTTTCTGTTCGGATGCTGACTTCTGGGCAAGCATCAATCAAAGAATTGGGCGGACCGATCATGATTGCTCAACTGGCTGGTGAAACAGCGAAGGCGGGGTGGATTCCCTTCTTATCATTAATGGCGCTGATTAGCTGCAACCTTGCATTTTTAAATGTATTGCCTATTCCCGGACTGGATGGCGGCCATATTTTAATTACAGTTATTGAAGGAATTATTCGCAGGCCATTAACGATTAAAATGCGAATGGCCATTCAGCAAATTGGCATGGTATTGCTCCTCATGCTCATGATTACCGTTATTGTAAATGATGTGGGGAGATTGTTTGGGAATTAATAATATTGTAAGGGCGAAGCATACCCCACAGTTACTTATAATCAACTAACTTTTTTCAATAATAAGGTCATAGATCCAAATTTCATTTTAATCTGGATTTTCACCGGAAGTCTGCGCTCATCGTCGCTGATCCATATTTGCATATCGCCCTGATTTTTAAATAAGTTTTTTCCATCTTGAAAAGGACGAACCACTTTGCATGATATGGCACCCAGCGGCGTTCTCAATGTTTCCCTTCCGGTCATTTGCAGATTATAGTGGACGATCCGTTTACCTTCATAAGAAGAAAATGACATCACTTTATTTTCTTCAAGCGGAATGGTCCTTAAATAATAAAACATAGAAAAAGAATCTCTGGCTTTGAAGTCGATTTCGATTTCTTTTGTTTCCGTTTTGGCAATGGATTGATCATAATCAAAATGAACATCAATTTTTTTATGATAAGACCCTTCATTGATGTCTTTTTTCAATCGATGGGTAAAGAATTCACTTTTATCCATCCAAATATCGATTCGGTCTCGAATTTTAAATAGCTGATCGGCCAATCCACGGGTGCGAGCTGAAAAATAAACATGGTATGTTTCTATATTATTTATGGACTCAATTCCGGTTACATTTAATTCAGCATCACCGACAGGTACCATATTGAATTCGGCAGAATATTTTAATGATTCACCAATTTTAAAAGGCACTTCTCCCGCAATGGTTAGTGATATAAATAAAATGAATATTTTAAGAATTTTCACTGTCGGATCACCTTTAGTTTTGATTTTTCAAGTTTATAGATTGTGGATCCACTTGATGATGGCAATTCGCCATCATCAATGAATAGATCAAACGCATCTCCAAATTGATTTGCAATTTCATCGGGGTGATTCAATGCCGTTTCTCCATGGCGATTTACAGATGTGGTTGTAATGGGAAATCCCAATTTATCACATAAATCCGGACCAAATGGATGCGCGGGGATTCGAATGCCCAAGGTGCCATCGCCACCCATAATATCGGGATGAACAACACCATCCTTTACCGGAAGAATAATGGTGGTTGATCCTCGTAGGTATTGTTTCACCATTTGCCAATCTTCATATGAAATATCTGTCCAAGATAAAACCGTACTGGCATTGGGCGCAATGACGCTCATTGGGGATACGCGCCCTTTTATTTGGTTTAACCTATCAATGGCAGAAGCATTTCTTGCATCCACGCCGAAACCGTAAAGTGTGTCTGTGGGATATACGATAATCCCGCCATATAGAATTGCATTGCCTGCCGATTGAATGGCATGCTCTGATTGAGCAGAAATACGATTGGGTGATTGTTGGTTCATGGAATCAGTTGGGTTTTCCATTTTTGGTGGAACCAGAAAAAGTGATCTGGGTGCTCTCGAACTTTAGTTTCAAGCATGGTTGTATAGGATTGAGTAATTGATTCTATGGATGCATCACCGTTGACTTCTACTCGGGAAAAAGAAATAGAAATAGAACCATCGGGCTCCCGATTAGAAACTGAAAAAACCATAGGCGCACCAGTTCGCATATGGAATATAGCCGTCCCTTTTGGTGTCGAGGCAGGGTGGCCAAAAAACTTTACAAATACACCCTTCCGCTTTGCATCCTGATCACTGGCCAAAATCACCATTTTATTTTCTTCAAATAGTTTATAAATGTTATCTAATGAAGATTTTCTATAAATCTGCTGCATCCCATAAGCTTCACGTTTTTCTTTAAAAAATCGATCTGCGCCACGGTTACCCTGCCTTTGGATGATTCCCCACAA
This sequence comes from Fidelibacterota bacterium, assembly GCA_016845785.1. GTDB lineage: Bacteria > Fidelibacterota > Marinisomatia > Marinisomatales > TCS55 > TCS55. The sequence continues at coordinate 7,425 of JAERSH010000049.1, read as the reverse complement.
TGGATATCCATTGTATCCTAGCCATGCCCCCCATAGCTCCCAGAGGCCAAAATGACCCGTAACAAGGATGACACCTTTTTCTTCTTTTAATGCGTTATCTAAGACAGATTGATTTTTAATGTTAAAGTTGAAGGATTGCATTGAATGTGGCAATGCCAATAATTCAGTAAAATTGCTGCAAACTGTCCGATATGTAGATTGTAGAGTATGGGCGATCCAGATGTCGGTTTTATCAGAAAAAGCGCGTTTAATATTTTTAAAGGCCTCTTGTCTGCGGATGGGAATACGGTTGTAAGCAAAAGCCCCCAGTCGATTGGCCAATCGCCTTCGTTTGGTAGGGGATAGTCGACCCAAATGTCTTGCCATCATATTTAATAGCCGATAAGTGAATTTATCCTTTAAAGTCATCGCAACAGAAATTACTCCTTTTTTTGTGTTACCATCATTGATTTTATCGAAGATAACGGGTAAACTCAGACGAATGAAGAAGCATATTTTATCCGCGTTTATTTTCCTTTTTTCCTTTGGTGCATCTCAAGTGGTATACAAGGTACCTATCCATGACACCATCGATTTAGGATTACCCCCATTCATAGAGCGTAGTATTGAAATGGCCGAAGCAGACAGTGCAGAGGCCATTATTTTTGATATTGATACATTTGGTGGTCGACTGGATGCAGCCACCCAAATTAAAGATGCCATCTTAAGCGCCAACATTCCTACCGTTGCATTTATTAATCGAAGGGCTATTTCTGCAGGTGCACTCATTTCCCTTTCATGTGAAAAGATTGTTATGACAAGCGGTGGTACGATTGGTGCCGCTACTGCTGTAGATATTTCCGGAAAGAAAGGGACTGAAAAAGTCATTAGCTACATGCGGGAAGAAATGGCTGCCACGGCTGAAAGTCGAAACCGGAATGTGGAAATTGCCAAAGGTATGGTAGATGAAGACCTTTCTTTCACCCATTTATTCATGGATGGCGACTCAGTTGAAGTCAATGATTTGGAAGGGAGAAAAGAAGGAAAACTCATCACACTGACGACAGAATTGGCCATTAAATACGGCATGGCTGATTATGAACAGGAAACATTCGAAGACTTACTTGCATCCATGGATTTACAGGATGCCACCATCAAAAACACGAATGAAAATTGGTCTGAATCCATTGTTCGATTTTTAACAAATCCAGTTGTGGCATCCCTACTTACTACATTTGGATTTCTTGGCATATTATTTGAGCTACAAAGTCCCGGATGGGGAATCCCCGGATCAATCGGACTGGTGTGTTTGGCTTTATCCTTGGGGGCATCATTTATTGCAAGGTTAGCAACCATGACGGATGTACTCATCATTTTAGCCGGCATTGCTCTCCTTATTGTAGAGATTGTGGTTATTCCGGGATTTGGTGTTGCAGGTATTGGTGGCATCGCGTTAATCCTTTGGGGATTATATGCCCTTCTCTTACCGGATACACCTGTAGGACCGGAAATTGAAACCATGGCCACATGGGGGTTTATCATCGGAATTATCGGCGGATTAATTGGGCTGGTCTTATTGTTTAGGCTCATGACCAAAACGGCCTTTTGGCAAAAATTAACTGCTCCCGGTGTAGAGGGGGCTGAAGCAGGATATAGTTCATCGGTAGGATGGGAAAACTTAGTAGGACTAGAAGGTGAAACTGTTTCTGACCTCCGTCCTTCAGGGTGGATAACAGTAGATAGCCAGCGTGTATTTGTAGTGAGCGAGGGCGATTTCATCGAAAAGAATTGTAAAGTAAAAGTACTCTCGGTTGATGGAAACCGAGTGGTTGTAAAAAAACTGAACTCAGAGGAGTAAATCATGGATGTTATGGGAATAATCATGTTAGCGATGCTGCTAATTTTTGTTTTTCTATTATTTTATTTTGTCCCGATTGGGATGTGGATTCAGGGGGTGGTCAGCCTTGGCCTCGGCCGGATTACCATTATTGACCTTATCCGTATGCGATTGCGTAAAATATCTCCAAGGCTTATTGTGGATGGCGTTATCAATACCCACAAGGCAGGCCTGACCAATATAAAAACGGATATGTTAGAAACCCATTATCTCGCCGGCGGAAATGTAGCCAATATTGTTATGGCTCTCATTGCTTCTGATAAAGCGAATATTCCGCTGCCATTTGAAACGGCAACGGCAATTGATCTGGCGGGACGGGATGTGAAATCCGCTGTGGAAACCAGTGTTTATCCCAAAGTGATTGATGCGCCACGCGATGGTTATCTTTCTGCTGTGGCCAAGGATGGGATTGAACTCAAAGCGCGAGCCCGCGTGACAGTCCGAACCAATATTCCCGGACTTGTTGGGGGTGCCACAGATGACACCATCATCGCCCGTGTGGGTGAAGGAATTGTAAGTGCCATTGGCTCTTCAGGAAACTATGGCGGTGTACTTGAAAATCCTGACAATATCTCAAGAGCGGTACTAGAAAAAGGATTGGATGCAGGAACAGCATTTGAAATTTTATCCATTGATATCGCTGATTTAGATGTAGGGAAAAACGTCGGGGCCCAATTGCAAGCCGATCAGGCAGAAGCAGATCTCCGTGTGGCCCAAGCAAGAGCTGAAACACGGCGTGCCATGGCTGTAGCAGAAGAACAAGAAATGAAGGCCCGTACGCAGGAAATGCAAGCCAAGGTGGTCGAATCTGAATCTCAAGTGCCCTTGGCGATGGCTCAAGCATTTCGCGAAGGTAAGTTGGGCGTATTTGATTATGTGAATATGAGAAATATTCAGGCCGATACAGATATGCGTGAATCCATTTCGGGTGGATCAGAAAGTGATTCAACATCACCACCGGAGCGGGATAACGACTAAATGGACGGAATCGGCTACTGGATCTTTTTAGCGGTCATGTACCTGCTGTCGGCGTTATTTAAAAAACGTCAGCAGCAGGCGCCCGCTGATCAAGACACCACGACCAATAAAAAGCGCAACCCTTTTGAGGCTGAATTTCTTCAGGATATGTTTGGCGATATGAAGGAAATGGTGGGGATGGACGAAGAAAAGGAAATAGATGAATTAGATGATTTTGAATATGTAGTTGAAGAGGAAGAAGAACCTGAACCGGTACATATTCCCCAAGAACATGACCATGTAGTTTTTGAAGATTTATCGTCCCCGAATCCAAAACCAGCTCATAAGGAACATGGTTATTGGAAAAATCAGAAAAAATCAAAGCAGCGGATTGGGCCATTATTCACTAATATGAATGATCTGAAACGGGCCATTGTGATGAAAGAGGTTTTGGATAAACCTCGGGCATTAAGGAGAGGTATAAGGCAGTAGTATCTATAGTTGAGCTTGAGAATTAACTCAATTTTTCTATAAGTGCCTCTATACTGGTTTGCAGTTCTGTTTCTGTGCCATCATTGTGGACCACAAAATCTGCTAAATTTACTTTTTCTTCTTCCGGCCACTGGAACTCAATCCGCTTAAGAATTTCTTCTCTAGATAAAGTTTGACGGCCTAATGCCCGTTCCATGCGATGCTTTAACTGGGCTGTAACCACAATAACATAATCTAAATGAGCATCATATCCGGATTCAAAGATCAATGCACCGTCCACGATAAATAATCCATGCTTACCCTCTTTGAGGACACGATTGAATTCTTGATCAATTAAATCATATATATAAGGATGAACGACAGAATTTAATCGTGATAAATGATCTTCATCCTGAAAGGCCACACGGGCCAATTTTTGTTTATCCACCGTTCCTGTGCCATCAATAATATCGGTGCCGAATTCAGAAATGAGTTCATGCTGAACCGTTTCATTCGTATCGATCATATGCTTGGCTGCATCATCTGCACTCATCACAAATGCACCCAATGATTCAAAATGTTGACTGGCAGTACTTTTGCCACTCCCGATGCCACCGGTTAATCCAATTCTTAACATTTTAATTCAATACGCCTAAAATTCGTTCTGTAATTTCAGGAATATCCCCCAATCCATCCACTGATTTCAGTAGATTTTTTTGTGCATAGTATTCTAAAAGAGGAGCAGTTTGGTTCCAATACACTTTTTGACGTTGACGGATAACCTCCGGCGTATCGTCACTTCGGTCAGACTCCAATCCGCGGTTAATCAATCGCTGGACCAATTCATCTTCATCTGCGGTGAGGCTGATGGCACCATCCAGTGTATGAGATAAATTTTTCATTATATTATCTAAACCTTCAGCTTGAGGAATGGTTCGGGGGAACCCATCTAATAAATATCCCTTTTGGGCATCGTCCTTTTTTAATCGATTATTCATAATGCCCAGCAAGACGTCATCCGGAACCAATTCTCCATCATCGATAAAGGATTTGGCCTTTTGACCAATTTCAGAATCAGCAGCCATTTCTGCCCGGAGAATATCGCCCGTAGATAAATGAATGATGCCCAAATGTCCACAAACCCGTTTGGCCTGTGTGCCCTTTCCTACACCGGGAGGACCTAAAAATATGAGACGCATTAACTTTCCTGTTTTATGTGTTTAAATTAATATGCCAGCCACTGTTGCTGTTAGCCAGGATGCCAAGGCACCGCCAATCATGGCTTTGGTAACCAGTGCGGCTAAATCTTTTTTTCTATCTGGGGCAATACCACCAATGCCGCCCAATTGAATTCCGATTGATCCAAAATTGGCAAATCCGCAAAGCGCATAGCTGGCGATGATTGCAGTTCGTTCCGAAATTTGCCCCGAGGCCATAATCCCTTTTAAATCGCCATATGCGATCAATTCTGTAAAGGCAATTTTCTTACCCATGAGGGTGCCCATCATGGCTGATTCTTCCCAAGGAACACCCATGGTCCATGCCAATGGTTGAAAAATCAATCCAAGAATTTGATCAATGGATGTGCCGGCAAACCCGAGCAAATAATTCACCATTGCCACAATGGAAATGAATGCCACCAACATGGCTGCAACATTGGCTGCTAATTTTAATCCATCTGTGGCGCCGTTGCCCAATGCTTCCATGGCGTTGGAGCTGGTTTTTTCCACTTCAATTTTCAGATCACCCATCGTTTCAGAATTTTCTGTTTCAGGATAAATAATTTTAGCTACAACCAATGCGGCAGGAGCAGACATAACCGAGGCAGCCAAAAGGTGGCCCGCTATCCCGGGGATATCCGTCAGCCATTTCACATAAATGGCCAATACACCACCGGCAACCGTAGCAAATCCACCCACCATCACAGCCATTAATTCAGAATGTGTCATTTTGCCAATGAATGGGCGAACCATGAGTGGCGCTTCTGTTTGACCCACAAAAATATTAGCAGAAATGCTTAATGTTTCCGAACCGCTGGTCCCCATGGTTTTTTGCATGGCTTTGGCAATCCATTTGACGACAAATTGGATAATACCTAAATGATATAGAACGGACATGAGGGCCGAAAAGAAAATAATAGTGGGCAAGGCACGAAACGCAAAATTGACTAAAGCGGTATGAAAGCCCACCTCTGGTATAAACGAAGTGAACAGAAAATCTCCGCCTGCATCTGAGAAGCTGATCAATTTTGAAATGGCCTTATCTAAGAATCCGAAAAGGGGTTTGCCGATGGGTGTTTTTAAAATGAATAATGCGAATAGAAGTTGGAGTCCCAATCCCCAAGCAACAATTCTAAAATTTATTTGCTTTCGATTATTCGACATGGCAAATGCAATGCCGAGTAAAACAGCAATACCAAGCAAGCCAATCATTTATTCCTCCGGTGCTTCAAAACAGTTTCGACAACGCGCTTCATATACATCTGTTTCTCCAATGACCACTTGTCCTGAATCAGAAGTGGTTCGTTGACTACAGGAGGCAGGGTTACCACATTGGACGCAAATAGCTCTGAATTTATCCAAATAATCTGCCTCGCACATGAGTTGAGGCATGGGGCCGAATGGCTTTCCACGATAGTCTGTATCCAAACCGGCCACCACCACACGCTTATTATTTTTTGCCAACAATTTGCATATATCAACAATTTCTTCAGAAAAAAATTGCGCTTCATCAATGCCCACAACATCCATCCCCTCAGACTGGTCAATTATTTCGGATGCAGATTTAACTAAGCGGGATTCCAGTTTGGATTGATTATGAGAAACCACATGATTTGAACTATACCGATCATCAATTTGGGGTTTAAAAATCACTGTATTCATTTTGGCAATTTCTGCACGGCGGATTCGCCGAATCAATTCTTCAGTTTTTCCGCTGAACATACTGCCGCAAATTACTTCAATCCAGCCGGCGTCTGTAGGTGTAAGTGTCATAAATATTTAATTGTTAAAAGCGCAAGGTGTCAAATTATATAAGAATCTTGTCTGGTTCCTGGTTTGTGTTATCTTTATTAAGAAAGGATGGCGTTAATCTTGGTTCTTAAGAGGTCGATAGCGACCTTATTTTGGCCCCCTTCGGGTATGATAATATCGGCATAATATTTGCTCGGCTCAACAAATTGTTGATGCATTGGACGAACAGTTTTCAAATATTGGTTAATGACAGAATCTACTGTTCTGTCCCGTTCTTCAACGTCTCTTGAAACTCGGCGTATGAAACGAATATCATCAGGGGTATCGACAAAGATTTTAATATCCATGAGCTCTCTGAGGGAGGGATAATGGAGGGCCAAGATACCTTCTACCACAATTACATGGTGGGGATCCACAGACCGTGTTTCATCGCTCCTTGAATGGGTAGAAAAATCATAAACAGGAATGTCAACCGATTGTCCTTTAATTAAGCTAATCAGCTGCTGATTAAATAGCTCAATATCTATGGCATCCGGATGATCGAAATTTTGATTATGTCGTTCTTCCAACGACATTCCGGATAAATCCCGGTAATAAGCATCTTGTTCAATGACAACCACTTCCCCATCCCCATACGCCTCCAATAGACTTTTGGCGATAGATGTTTTGCCCGATCCTGTGCCACCGGCGATACCGATTAAAATGGGAGAGACGCTCATTTTAGTTTAGACTCATCAAAAGGGTTGGGCAATAATGCACCGCTGCTGGTTTCATTAACCAGACCATTCTCATTGCAAATATAAATGGGAATATCACCGCACAATTCCCAAATGACTTGACGGCATGCCCCACAGGGAGAACCGCCATTTTCTGTGGCCACTGCCATGGATTTAAATTGAGAATATCCCTCGGCAACAGCTGTAAATAATGCTGTACGCTCTGCACAGTTGGAGATAGAATAAGAGGAATTCTCCACATTGCATCCGCCGATGATTTTTCCATCTACCGTTTCTACCGCGGCTCCCACTTTATAATTTGAATAAGGAGCACGCGCTTTATTCATCATTTGAATTGCTGTTTGAATTAGAGTATTCATTTTTTTAATGTTTCAAACCACGTCAATGCACCGGCATAGGAGACAAAGACCGA
>JAERSH010000048.1 GCA_016845785.1 Fidelibacterota bacterium | reverse complement strand
CATTTGGGAAAACAAATTATATCCTATTTGCTGTGGGTGTAACTGCCTTATTAGTCGGTTACGCGCTCATGTCAACGGGGACGGTGAATAGCTTTCAAAGTTTGACTTTGGCACCCATACTTCTCTTTTTGGGGTATGTGGTCATCATTCCCCTGGCCTTGGTTTATCGTGAAAAAGTGACCCAAGACGAATCATAAAGATTTATTAAAAATGGGGCTGTAGTTCAGTTGGTTAGAACGCCGGCCTGTCAAGCCGGAGGTCGCGAGTTCAAGTCTCGTCAGTCCCGCAGATAGAACATACCATTTGTCTCTGTCAAGAAAACCCCGTTTCACGATGGGGTTTTTTGTTTGATGGAGATTAAAGGGGGACGATTCAATCCCATGCAAAATAAAATAATGAATCACGCAAAAAATGGATAAACCCTCAATAATTATAACCACACTTGTTCTTTACAAATTATTTTTGATTTTAATCGGGTGGTCAAGCCGTAAAAAAAATAAAACAATTGAAGATTATTTTGTCGGCGGTAAGCGTCTGGGCCCAATCATTACGTCAATTAGTTACGCTGCCAGTAATTCATCCGCCTGGACACTCCTTGGGGTGAGTGGGATCGCTTTTTCTCAAGGGATCTCTACCTTGTGGTTAGTGATTGGCGTTGTGGGGGGCATGTTTATCTCGTGGTCATTGGCTGCCCCATCTATTTATAAAATAACACAAAAGAAAAACCTAATTACCATTCCTCAATTAATATCGGATGGATATGAAAGCAAAGGAAAACGAAATATTCTATTGGTTTCATCATTCATCATTATCTTTTCATTCACTTTTTATATAGCCTCTCAATTTCAAGGCGCAGGCAATGCGCTCAATGATACCTTCGGATTGAATATAGTTGAGAGTATTTTTCTCAGCGCATTGGTGATTTATATATATACATATTTAGGCGGATATCTTGCGGTGAGCATCACCGATACTATCCAAGGATTTTTGATGGCATTCACCGCATTAATTATGCCGATAATGGCCATTGTAAAGATTGGCGGCATCTCAGAATTATATAGAAGCATATTAACGGCGTCGGGAGATTTTTTGAGTTTTTCAGCCGGCAATGTCGGTTTGGGTGCTGTCGGATTGATTATTGGTCATTTAGGGATTGGACTGGGATACTTTGGCCAACCCCACTTATTAAATAGATTTATTTCTGCAAGAGACCTTAACACACTAAACAGATCAAAAAACTATGCGTTAATATGGTATTGTATCGTTTTTCTAGGCATGTGGCTTTTGGGCATAACAGGTCATTTCATGATTGGAGATTTAAATAACAGCGAAAATATCTTCTTTCACATCTCTAATGAAATTTTTCATCCTGCATTTCAAGGGATTCTACTTGCAGCGGTGATTTCAGCAATCATGTCTACAGCTGATAGTCAAATTTTAGTGTGTTCATCCTCAATCAGCGTTGATCTGGGTATGCAAAATAATTCATTAAAATTATCCAGGATTATCACCGGTGTGGTCATTTTAATATCTGCGCTCATTGCAATAATGATTCCGGATAAAATATTTAGCAGAGTTTTATTTGCATGGACGGCAATGGGATCTGCATTTGGACCATCCGTTATTGCAAAAATATTAAAATGGGAAGTGAAGGCTTCCTCAGTGTTATTGTCCATTCTAATTGGTTTTATTTTTGCAGTATTTTTCTTTCTGCTTCCCAATACACCTGGGGACTGGCTTGAAAGGATCGTGCCCTTCATACTCAGTTTATCTTATTTATTTTTAATGAAAAAGAAGTTAGTCCTTAAACCACTTTAATACTTCTTTCGACGTTTCGCTCGAGGGTGGTGAGTGCGCTGATTTATATGTAATCATTTTTTTCATAGGCTCTTTTAATGATAAAAGGTCATACATAGGCTTTTGTGAAGTTTCGAATGGAAAATACTGATCATAAATTCCATTCAGCATCAATACCGGCTTGTTAATACGTGATAAAAAAGTTAAAGGGCTCGCTTCAGGCCTCGTTTCTCTTGCGCCAAGGCCTGCGACTTGCCAAACAGCTTTTTTAATACGATTTTCATTCGCCAAGAATAATGGTCCAAGCATACCGCCCCAACTGATACCATAATAATATACTTCATTTAATAATTCATCTTGGGATTCTACGTAATCAATTGCTCGAGAATAATCCTTTACCATCATAATCATTTGGTCCGCGTAAACTTTAGAATTATTTTCCACATAATTTGGAAATTCCGGATACCCTCTTTCATAAGTGCCCTTATAAATAGGCATCACCAAAGCATAACCTGATCTCATTAAGAAACCTATTCCGTTCCCAGTCATATGTTGGCTATTTCTACTCGTAATGGCCCCTGAGCCCGGTACATAAATTATAGTTTTAAATGGAGGTGATTCATTTATTGGAATAAAAATATTAAGCGGTAGCCTTTCTTGCCCATATGCAGCATCTATTTCAACTATTTTCTTATACCATGCCTCATTAATTGAAACACTATCTTTAATCACTTCAATATTAAGCGGTGTTTTATCATATTTAAACATGCCATTATAAATATTAAAGACCTCATCTGATATTGGCTTAAATGAATAAAATTCTCTTGTAAAAGTCTGAATTAAAGTATCTGCTGATGCAAGATTCGTTTCGTCATCAGATACAATTACACATCTAAATCCATTCGTTTTATACCTATTGATTGGATGCTGAGAATAATTATCTGTAAAGAAATATGTTTCATCATTATAGCCACCTCCCATAATTGACCTATTACCATTTTTGTGAGGATTTGTACCCCATTCACGCGCATTTCCAGCCATATCAAAACATCCAAAGTAACTTAAAACATTATACTTACCGACTTCACTTGGTGCGCCACTAAAATTGCTTCTTGGGGATATTACACTTGATTCGCCCCATCTCATTGCAGCTTTATACCAGTGATATATTGTAGGCAATGATTTACCAGCCCATTTTGCATATGCCTTTGCCTCATACCAACTGACGCCCATTACAGGATGGTTCTCTTGATTTGCTTGATAGGTCCCATTGGACCATGTTGAAGGCCCATTGAGTCCAGACTGGTCTACAAATAATGCCATCGCATCTTCCCATTTGATGGGTTTACCATCTTCACCAATAATTTCATCCCAATATATTTTATTTTTATATCCGCCCCCATCTATAAAATTTTGATACTCAGCATTGGTCACTTCATATTTATCTATCCAATATGATTTTAAAGCAACACTTTTTAAATCACCTAATTCCGAAACAAATAATCTGGTATTGCCCCCGGGGATTCGCATCATATTGGTTTTAGCATCTGATAAAGGCGTTAATTCAAAAGCATTCCTTTCTTTACGTAAACTAAAGCCTTTGATTACACCAACTGTTGTAAGAAGAACATAGTCGGCATATCCCTCTTTTGAAATTTTAAAATTGATATAACCTCGAGCTGAACTTCCTATCCCCGGTAATCTATTGACTAGAGGTGTTTCACCAATATAAATCCATTCATCAGAATCTATATCTTTATAATATACTTTAGCCCCATCTGGATTTGAACGGATATCCGTTTCAATTGACGTCTCATTTAATTTATTAAGAATGAGTGTATCATTAGGTAACTCATCATAATAATCCTTAGCGATATTATAAGCGTTTATATAGTCTTCTTTTTGAATTAATTCATCAATTTTCTTAAATCCACTTGAGTAAGCTTCTTGTCTTATATCACTAAGATTAGATTCACGAAAAAGAAATATATTTGATATAGAAAGTGGAAAAATCACGATTAAAGCAATTACCGTTAATAAAGATTTTTTATTTTTTCTCTCAGTGGCCGGTACCTTTTTTAGGGCGGGTATATAAGAATAGATTAAAATACCCACAAATCCGATCACAATCGCAATGAGTAAATAGTTTATGATTACCGGGGGAAGGTTGAAGCGATCAATAATGATGTCAACTATTTGTAACAGACCAAATGATGCAGCAAAATAGCTTGCAATCAATTTTGTTTGACTATTGTTATAATCCATTGTTTACCCTTTGATTTGAAATTGTTTCGCCAACATTATTTGAATTTACAAATAATTATCATTTATGTTCGTGGTGGATTACCATCAAAAGATGGGGGTGTTTATTTTATTAGACGGCTTCTTTTACAGCATTTTTGACCCTTGCCTCGCCTATTTCTAAAAAAATATCATTATTATTTTTTCGCACCTCTTCAAGGTCATAATCATCTTGTAATCCCATCCAAAACCGTGCTGAATTACCAAAATATGAACTTAACCTTAAGGCAGTGTCAGCTGTAATTCTTCTCTTGCCCTTTATAATTTGGGATATTCTGGTTTGGGGAATATTGATATCTTTTGATAACCGATATGCTGAAATTTTCATCGGACGTAGAAAATCTTCTAGCAGCACTTCTCCCGGATGGATGTTTAATAATTTGCTCATTGCATTCTCCTTTCCTTAATGATAATCAATGATTTCAACTTCGTTCGAATGATTGGCTTTCCATTTGAAAATAATACGCCACTGGTCGTTGATTCGAATACTGTAGAACCCCTTTTTATTTCCTTTTAATTTTTCTAATCTATTTGAAGGCGGTATTCTCAAATCCATAAGATTTATAGCGTTATTTAAGATTCTTAATTTTCTTCTCCCAATTTGCTGAATCTCCAGTGGCATCTTTTTTACCCGCTCACCTTCCCAAATTCGCTGTGTTGCTTTTGAACCAAATGATACAATCATACTAACTTATTGCGATACTAACGCGAATAGTAAGTATTTATATACAATTATAAAAGAAGTTTATATCATTATTAAGTATATTGACTGTTCAATTTAATCTTTTAAATATAGTAACTTATATGTTACCTTCTGATGTGATCGTTAGAGAATATATTTTAGATAATGGAACCAGTCCTTTCCAAAAATGGTTCAATAAATTGAATGCTCAATCGGCCGCAAAGGTAGCGGTTGCATTATCAAGAATAGAAGCTGGGAAATTTTCAAATATTAAATGGTTCAAAGGCATTGGAGAATACAAAATCAATTGGGGTCCGGGATACAGAATTTATTTTGCAAAGGATGGTGACCAATTAATCATTCTCTTTGGGGGCGGTACAAAAAGGACTCAAAGAAAAGATATTGAAAAAGCAATTCAACTACACAAAGAATACAAAAACCGAAAGCAAAAACTATGACACACTTTACTAAAGATTATAGAGAAACAATCCAAAATAGAATGAAAGACGATCCCAATTTCACACAGCATTTATTGGATGAAGCCATATCACTCATACTAAACGACGAGCCCGAAACAGCCAGACTCGTTTTAAGAGATTTGGTAAATGCAACTATCGGATTTGAGGAACTTTCTCAACAGACCCAAAAGAATAGTAAAAGCCTTCATCGAATGCTATCGGTAAATGGGAATCCTTCCATGAATAACCTGACGCAAATTATAAATTCACTTAGAGAATCACTGAATGTGGATTATGATATCCACGCAATTCCTGCCTAAATATATTTAATCAATCAGTGTACATTTCCCAATATGAAATTCATTATCGGCACCCTCTTATATTTCTCTTTGGCTCAGTTCTCCATGGGCCAATCCTTTCAATCGGATATTCAACAACTCACTATTTTTAAATCCGAATTGGCTCGCATGTTTCAAGAGATGCAATCTCAAAGTGACGCCACCAACCGTCATGAAAAAGGCTATATATCAAAATCTGAACATGATCAAATAGAGCATCTCCTATTTCGGTATCTCATGGCGAGAGAATCCATTTGGCAGATTATTTCTCGATATCGTGGATATGCCAACATGTATGAAGATGAAACGGCCAATATGAAAGCATTCATCATCGGATTAAACGCCGCCCTCACCCTTTACAAATACAGTGGCATTTTGGTTACCACCTATATGGATGATGAACAGATTGTCGATAAACTCAATGAATCCTATTACCGTGTAGATATTCCGGAAGGATCTTATGATCGAATCCTCCATAGTCTCACATTGCCGAAAAACTTGAAGGACCTCAATATTGCTTGGGTGCTATATCAACAGGAGATGGCTGAACCCAATTCAATCTTAAATGCACTCAAAACTCAAACCGAGTTTGCACCGCTATTCCAAAATTTAGACCTTCTCTTTTCAGACTACCACATCACACGAGATCGAATCTTAGCATATCATTCACTCATTACACCGGAACTGACCAATGGGTTACGTCATAGTCAAATCCAAAAAGACGTGGATGGATTAATTGAAGAATTGGGCAATCGATTCAAGGTTATCCGTGCCATTGTATATACAGAAATTGGCGATATCAAATCCCGAGGCAGTCGTCCCATCTTTTTCTCAGAAAAACAACTGGGACAAATTAAATCCATCCTAAAACCGGGGGATATTATTCTCACTTATTCTGAAGGATATTTAAGTAATATCTTTTTGCCCGGCGTGTTTAAACATGGTATCCTCTATACGGGATCTTTTTCTCAATGGACAGCATCTCAAATTCAATCCATGGATTTATCACCAGAAAAACGAGCCATGATCAAACCCAACCATGATATTGTTGAATCGGTTTCGGAGGGAGTTATATCCAATTCCATTGAACAAGTATTGATCGACCATGGCGTGAATAGACTTATGGTCATTCGGCCAAAATTAGATGAAAAAGATATTATAAAGGGCATCGCCTCCGCATACGCCTTTTTAGGAAGTCCTTACGATTTTTCTTTCGACTTTAATGATGCATCCCTCCAAGTATGCACCGAGTTAATCTATCGTGCCTATGATGGTATGGCAGACATATCATTTGAATTAACCGAACGGGCCGGTGTTATGACCTTGAGTGCTGAGGATGTGGCGCGAACGGCCAAAGTGGACAAAGCATTAAAAATTATTTTATTGGCACAGGAAGATCCCAAAATAAAGGATCAGGCAAAAATTTATAAAGGCCTTCGCAGCCGATGGGTGACATCACGACTATTGGATTGAAAAACCCTTAACGATACACATCATCATGGCTTCCAATATCTACGAGTATAATTTCTTTTTCCGTAATTTTAAGTATTAATGTAATTCGATATTGATAAGTAAGTCGTATGGCATGAAGTCCTTTTAACTTCCCACCCAATGGATGCATCTTTAATGCTGGGTTTGTTGGATCTTTGATCAATATGTCTAAAATGGATTTGAACCGTTCTCTCAATTCCGGGTGGGACTTAAAGAATTTTTTCGCCGTTCGACGAAAAGCAGGCGGTGTGATTAAAGTGTACAATTTACCCGTCATTGCGATCCTCGACAGTGTCGGGGAGAAGCAATCCCAATTTTAAATTCTTTTCAAAGTGGATTGCCGCACTTCCCCGCCCTTTGGCGGACTCGCTCGCAATGACTCGTCTATTATTCTTCAGAATCAATGGCAGCCATGAGGTCATCAACAGAGTCATGGGATTTCAATTCACCTTGACTCACTTCAGCCAATGCAGTAGTCAGCCGTGCTTCATAAGCAGTCTCTTGTTCCGCAACTAAGGATGAATAACTTTCCTCATCCATAACCACATACTTCAATTTATTGTTTTTGATGACGTGAACAGGACCGTCTTTTAGATCCTTATCAACGGCTGAAATGCCTCTTCTTTTAATTTCATGTGCGGAGATTGTTTTCATAAGTACTTAATTTAGTACTACTTTTAGTATCTTTTCAAATAATTTAAATTCCCTATTTTGAATCCTATAGGTCAACATTTTCATTTTAATTAAGTGGACTCATCTACATTAAATTCACCGCCTATGGAATCACTCATCCAATACTTTGAGACCATTCCTGTCGCCCATCGAACTATTTTTCTGGTCGGCGGACTCACCTTTTTTCTCCTCCTTGAAGGGGGTATTCCTCTTTTTCGATTTAAATCCAGCAAAGTAAAACATGTGGCACTCAATCTATTTTTTACACTCACCACTTTGCTGATCAATCTGGCCGGCGCATTTCTTATACTAAAAGCTTCTGATTTTAACGCAGCAAATCAAACGGGATTGCTCAACCTTTTCGCCATACCCCTTTGGCTAAAGGTCATTTTGGGACTACTCATATTGGATCTCATCGGTGCATGGCTCATCCATTGGATTGAGCATCAAGTGAAATGGATTTGGGGTTTTCACGTGATTCATCACACAGATCAAGAGATTGATGTTACCTCCGGTTTACGTCACCATCCCGGTGAAAGTGTCATGCGGTTATTGTTCACAGCATTGGCTGTATTTATTTCCGGTGCATCATTTGGAATTGTCATGCTCTACCAAACCACTTCAGGTTTCTTTGCCCACTTAACCCATGCCAATATCAAATCTCGGCCATGGATTGAGAAAATATTTTCGCCCATATTTGTGACGCCCCATTTTCATAAAGTCCACCATCATTTTACACTCCCCCACACCGATCGGAATTACGGCAATATATTTTCCATTTGGGATCACCTATTCAAGACGGCCATCAATGTAAACAGTATGGATGAGCTCACTTATGGTCTGGATACCCATATGAAAGAAAAAGAAAAATGGCATATTCCCACTTTATTGAAAATTCCCTTTCAAAAATATCGATCTCCCGTCGGATCTAAATTTAGCGATTAACCACAGGATTATATGGAAACCATTGAATGGCTTGGATGGGTGGCTACCGCCCTCCTGCTTACCGGATATTATTTAAATGCAAAACAGTACATCTATTCGTGGATCGTATGGCTCTTTGGCAATTCCATCATGTTCATTTATGCCCTTTTGATTCAATCCAATTCAGTGGCATTTCTCTCTATTGTATTGGTCTTTCTGAATATCTTTGGATGGCGTAGTTGGCGAAAAAAGAATAATGAATAGATTCACTTTTATTGCGGTTTTCTGCATTTATTTTTCAGGATGCGCTGCACCAAAACCTTCCCCTAAACTCATTTTTAAAGACCATTACCATTATGGTCAATTGAATAAAAATTTACTCATGACTCATGAGGCCCATCCGTGGTTTAAAAAAAATTATCATGCCTATTCACCGAATGTAAAAACACTGACTTCTTATGATTTAAGTGATATTACGATTCGAATTTTCATGGGCACATGGTGTCACGACAGCAAGCGGGAAGTGCCTCGATTCTATAAAATCATGGATGAATTAAATCTGGGTGAATCTCAAATTACTATCGTGGGACTCACCAAAAAGAAAACAGGCTATTTTAAAGATTATTCGGATTTTGGAATCACCAATACACCCACATTTATTTTTTATCGACATGGAAAAGAAATTGGCCGCATTATCGAAAAACCGAAAGGATCGTTTGAAGATCACATGGAAAAGGTAATAAAGTCTACATCATGAGAATGACGCCGGAAGAAAAGAAAGAATTAGATGATTGGGTAGAAAAAGAATATCCAAAGAGTATCAAACGGATGGAAGCATCCAGTCCATTTCACCGTATTGGAAAATACTGTATTGGCGGCGGCATACTTTTATACGCCATCTTTATATGGACACATATTAATTTCTTAAAACCCACAGCCATAGTCTCCCTTCTTTTGGGGATGGGAATTGAGGTAGTGGCACTGGTTCAATATTTCAAATCACTATCCCATGACGATTGATTTCACAAATAAAACGATTCTAGTCACCGGCGCTTCCGGCGGCATAGGCAGAGCCATTGCCCAAGCATTCGCCAATGCAAATGGAAATGTTTTTGTCCATTACAACAGTAATCGATCCGGGGCAGAGGATACGCTGGCTTCTCTTTCAGGCGAAGGCCATGCTACGATTCAAGCGGATCTCACTGATCCCAATGCTATTGAATCGATGATCAATGATTTAAATGTGATTGATGTTGTGGTGAATAACGCAGCCGTGGTAGAGCAATTTGATTTTGACACCCTAAATTTTGATCAATGGCAAGGCATTTGGGATCGAACAATTCATGCCAACCTTGTTGGCCCGGCCCATCTCATGTTTTGTGCGGCAAAGGTGATGCAAAAAAATGGTGGCGGCAAATTTGTAAATATCTCATCTAGGGGTGCCTTTAGAGGAGAACCGAAAGCGCCGGCTTACGGCGCCAGCAAAGCGGGACTCAATGCCTTGGGGCAATCCATGGCTCAAGCTTTAGCCAAAGACAATATTTTTGTTTATACCATTGCACCGGGGTTTGTAGAAACGGATCGTGTGGCAGATATCGTGAATGATGAAATCAAAGCCCAAAGCCCCTTGAATCGTGTGGCCAAACCGGAAGAAGTGGCCCGCACTGCCTTATGGCTCGCGTCGGATGGAAATGACTTTCTCACAGGATCCATCGTGGATGTGAACGGCGCATCCTATCTTCGCTCTTAATCGATAATAGTTTACTAATCCTTTAAGGATTGGTAAACTTGACGATCCAACTTGAAATTCCCTACAAAAAAGCCCCCAAGTTTCCTCAGGGGCTATTTATAAAATTTATGGAGAGGACCTACATCCTCTTTCCTATTCTATTACTTAATCAATTGCATCTTTTTGGATTGCACCATTCCATTGGATTCAATCCGATAGATATACATGCCTGATGGCATTTGATTCCCAAAACCATCTTTTCCATTCCATGTGATGTGATGTGCGCCTGCGGATTTTTCTCCATGGAAAAGGGTCGCCACTTCACGTCCCGCGATATCAAATACTTTCAATGATACAATTCCAGCTCTATCCATTCTAAATGGAATTTGAGTGGAAGGATTAAATGGATTCGGATAGTTCTCCGCCAACTCAAATGAAAGGGGAAGATCCGGTTCATCTACAGCCAAAACGCTGCCACCAAAATTCGCAGAATACATTCCGTTGCCATGGGTGGCGATGGCCACATATCCATCCGCAGGACGACCGGCGATCATATCCACAACTACATTACCAATGGTGGATGCACCTTCTTGCACCCATACGGTACTTGTGCCATCCAATTGATCCGTGGCGTAAAGGCCAGTACTGGTTGCGGCAAAATATTTATATCCACCTTTCACCGGATAAATATATACATCCCGAACGGAAGGACCCGAACCATAACCACTGACTTTTTCTTCTAAATTACCACTCACATCCGTCCATGAGTCACCACCATTTTCTGAATAGTAAATACTTTTCACTTCATAATTTGAGTAGGATACCATGACCTTATCTCCATTATAAGGATCAACCGAAATACCACTCACATACCCTGCAGTACTAATATTATTTTTAATCTCTACAGCTTTATCACTCTCATGGGCATTATCCAACCGATAAACATATCCTGAAGATGAACCATAATACAGACGATGTGGCGGATTATTCATGCTACCGCCAAAAGCAGATATGCTCCCTATTGCTGACGTCTTTTGCAGCTTTTCCCATTGCTTACTTTCATAACTACCGCCGCCACCGGGTTGCTCATAATTTTCTGTATTCAGGTACACATCATTATTTCGATAAATGTACTTACCCCCGGCATAATACAAAATATGATCGTTTAATGGATCCGAGTATAGCGGACTAATAAATAGGGCTTCATTTTCTCTATCAAAATCCGGTGGCATTAAATAGGCCCAAGAATAATTATTATACTTTCCCTGACCATTGCCATAAGACCATCCAAATGGATTGGACCAATCCATCATGAGGGTATATCCTCTTTGAGATGACACCACATAGGCTTTGCCTTGATTGATTACAGAACAATAAGCACCATCGCCTCCAAAGACTTCAGCCCAAGGGTTTGTTCCGCTCAACACCAGAGATTCCCATGTGCCATTATCCTGTGTACCACCCATAATGAGATCAGGATAGGTGCCCGATGGATCAATGGCAATGGTATAAAACTGTGTTGTGGTATATCCATTATTCAAGGAGTTCCATCGCCGACCACTTTGTGTGGGCGCTTCCATGGTGTGGAGGCCCCCATCACTGGCTGATAGCACTTTCAATGAATCATCAGGAAAGAATATCACATCATGCTGATCCGGATGATGGTCTCCCCAACCATAACCACCAATCTTTAATCGATCGGCTGTAGACGTCCATCCATTGGGAGAATAATAGAGATTGGTCCCGCCCAAATAAACTAACTTTTCATTGTAGGGACTAATTCGCACATAAAGGTCGTACCCACCTTGTGAGTTAAAATCACTGGGAAGATTACTGCTCAACTCTGTCCATTGACCGCCTGTATCTGAACCATCACCAGAGAGAAATTTATATTGCCATAAAAAATGGCCGTTTGCATCATTACCCACAAAGTATGCGATGGAATCATTCGATTCGGAAATATCCGGTACCATTCGATAGAACTGAGATGGGAAATTGGTGGGTGCGATAGATCTCCAAGTTTCACCGTCCGTTGAGCGTAAAATGGGTCCATCTGTTTCCTCATTACCTAAGACGGCAATCATCAACCCCGTACTCGTCATTGCCAAATCACTATACCGATCTGATCCTTGGCCCAAAATCACTTCCCAAGTATCGCCATCATCTTTACTCCGATAAATGGATCCAAAGGAAGCGGTAAAAATATGGCCTGTTGTTGGATGCACTTTGATCCGCCAAGAGTAATTTAAATTATTGTCAAATGATTGGGGAGTATTCGATGAAGTGGATGGAATCAAACTCCAATTCAATCCATTATCAGTAGATTTATAAATACCATCGCCTCTAAAAGGTGCACCTCTTGCACCGGCTGAATTCCCGGATAATTCCCCCGTGGTAGCATACCAAATATTGGACTTCCCGTCTCTGGGGTCTTGCACAATGGATGACACGCTATGGAGTTGGTCTGATTTGGTCATTTTTGCCCAAGATTGTCCCCCATCGGTAGAACGCCAAATACCACCGGAAACACCGCCGGCTATAATGGTATTCACATCATTTTTATCAAATACAACTCCGCGGGTTCGGCCGCCCACATTAAAGGGGCCACGATTTGACCACGTAAGTGAATTACGATTACTGTTGGACCGTTCCATACGCGTCGGCAAATTCCGACCGCCCGGCAAAGTTTTGGCAAAATCTAATGACCGTTGTTTAATGCCTTCCGGGATTGAATTGGTTCGAGGACTCTTTAACCGCATGAGTTCAAATGCCAAACGGTTAATGGGGCCGCCCTCTTCTCCCCCTTCTGCCAATTGGGGATCGGCAATTCCCGTGTTGTTAGGTGTTGATAGATTGCCGCCTACAAAAAATAGTCCGGCAAAAATTGCGAGAAAGGTTATCCCTTTCCAATCAAAGTTTTTTAATGTTTTCTCCAAAAAAAAAAGTGCGGGGTGAGCTGGAATTTACGGAGAAAGCGGGTATTTTTTTAAATATCTTCGACAGATGTGAAACCGATCACATTTTTGTTTTAATTCAGAAGATATTTTATTTCCCCCAACGAATGACACGGTGTAGTTTTTAGACATCATTATTATCCATTTCAACCAACATTAACCTATTGTAACATGACCCATTACCCAACTATTCATACGCTCAAAACATGTGCGTTATCTATTTTTATTTTCACCTTTAGTGCCTGTGAGCATGAATCCAAACGACTCACGGATTATGTGGATCCATTCATTGGGACTGCCGGAACAGGCCACACATTTCCGGGGGCGACCCTACCATTTGGGATGGTGCAGCTTAGTCCGGATACGCGAGATCGAGGTTGGGCAAACTGCTCCGGATACCATTCGGATAATACATCCATTCTTGGATTTAGCCATACCCACTTGAGCGGGACCGGTGCCATTGATTATGGCGACATTTTGGTCATGCCCACTGTTGGTGAAATTCAGATCAATCCCGGTGATGAAGCGGAACCTTCCACTGGATATCGCTCTACTTTCAGCCATGATTCAGAATCCGCCGAACCGGGTTACTATGCCGTCACATTAGAGGACCATAATATTCGCGCCGAATTGACCGCAACCACCCGAACGGGGATGCATCGATATACCTTTCCACAGTCAGATAATGCACATATCCTTTTTGATTTGAAACATGGCCTCGGAGATATGGTCACCGACTCTTATTTAAAGATTACGGGCGATAGTGAAATTGTTGGATTTCGCCGATCCAAAGGATGGGCGGCAGATCAATATGTCTATTTTGTGGCGCAATTTTCTAAACCCTTTAAATCTGCACAACTGGCATTGGATGATCAATTCACAGATCAAAAAATGTTGAATGGAACAAATGTGAAAGGGGTATTCACTTTCGATACTGAAGCTGATGAATCTATTGTATTGAAAGTAGCAATATCACCTGTGGATGAAAATGGGGCGCGACAAAATCTGGATGAAGAATCCCCCGGCTGGAATTTTGATACCATAAGAAATCAAGCATCAGATAGATGGGAAAAAGAGCTTTCATTGGTTACGGTAAAAGGTGGAACTGAATCAGAAAAAATCAATTTTTATACGGCCATTTATCATGCCTTTATTGCACCAAACATTTTCTCCGATGTGGATGGACGATACCGAGGTGCGGATCTAGAGATTCATACCAATGAGCCCGGCGATAACATGTATACGGTCTTTTCACTGTGGGATACATTTCGGGCCACCCACCCCCTATTCACAATTCTTAAACCCAACTTGGCGCAAGATTTAGTGCGGACACTCATCACCAAAGAAAAAGAAGGAGACCTCCTCCCTGTTTGGGAATTGGCCGGGAATGAAACTGGCACAATGATTGGGTACCATGCCATCCCTGTCATTACGGACGCATACGTGAAAGGGCTTCGAAATTTTGATGTGGATTATGCCCTTAAAGCCATGGTAGAAAGTGCCATGGGCGACCATGAAGGATTGGATAGTTATCGTTCTCAAGGGTATATCCCATTTGAAAAACAGAACGAATCCGTGTCCATTACTTTAGAATATGCTTATGATGATTGGTGTATTGCTGTCCTGGCCGATTCTTTGAATCAAAATGAAATTGCCAATACATTTTATCAACGAAGTAAAAATTATATCAATGTATACAACCCGGATGTGGGATTTATGCAGGGACGAAAATTCAGCCAATGGATTACGCCATTTAATCCAAAAGAAGTGACCACGGCATATACAGAGGCCAATAGTTGGCAATATTCATTTTTCATTCCCCATGATATTGATGGCATGATGAATCTTATGGGCGGCGAACAAGATTTTACTGAAAAATTAGATGAATTGTTTTCTACGGGTTCTTCTCTCCCGGGAAGGGAAGCACCGGATATTACCGGACTCATCGGTCAATATGCCCATGGAAATGAACCGAGCCATAACTTTGCTTACCTATATAATTATGTAGGACAGCCATGGAAAACCCAAAATCGTACGCGTCAAATTATGGATGAAATGTATCTTCCCAATCGGGTTGGATTATGCGGTAATGAAGATTGCGGTCAAATGTCCGCATGGTATGTATTCTCTGCCATGGGCTTCTACCCCGTCACACCCGGACAATCCACCTATGCAATAGGCACACCCATATTTGAAGAAGTAATTATTCATCAGGAAAATGGAAATGATTTTATTGTTCGCGCTGATGCACCCTCATCACAAAATCGATATATTCAATCGGCCACATTGAATGGCAGTCAATACAACAAGTCATTCATTACCCACAATCAAATCACTTCAGGGGGATCGATCGAATTTAGTATGGGTGATCAACCCAATAGAAATTGGGGAACCAATCAATCTGATAGGCCCAATTCATCGGTAGAACGATCACTCACCCAAAATCCGGTCATTTCTTCGGATAAACGTGCATTTATCGATTCCTTAGCAATATCCATGTCAACCATAAATGAAAATCAAATTCACTATACGCTGGATGGCAGTGTCCCCAATGAGCAGTCAACACCATACACAAATCCAATAATGCTAAACGAATCGGCAGATGTAAATGCCATCGCCATCAGTACAGAGGGTGTAATGAGTCAAGTAGAGTCATTGACCTTTACCAAAATCCCTTATAAAGCGACTATTCGTTATAATACTCCCTATAATCCGCAATATACAGCCGGCGGCAACTTGGGATTATTTGATACGATCCGCGGACAAAAACATTCTTGGGGTGCATGGCAAGGATGGGAAAAAGATGATTTTGATGCCGTCGTTGATTTAGGTCAAATCAGACAGGTGGATTCAATTACGACCACCTTTCTCCAAAATACTGGTAGTTGGATTTGGCTCCCTCAATCTGTGACTTTTCAAGGTTCTCAGGATGGAAAGAACTATTCGGATTTAGGCACAATATCCCATCAAGTGCCATTACGAACGGATGATTCAGTGATTCACGATTTTAAAATATCCATGGATCAGAAGATTCGTTATATTCGAATTATGGCGGACAATAGAGGCACTTGTCCCGATTGGCATTCAGGCGCAGGCCGACCATCTTGGATCTTTATAGATGAAATTCAGATTGATTAGAATTAATCTATTTGCCCATCACAATCATTATCTACATTATCAATAATTTCAGTCGCACCGGGATGAATCGCACTATTCGCATCATTACAATCTAATCGATTGGTCTCAAATCCTGAGGGCTGTTGGCAGGACTGCTTTGGATTATAAATATCACCAAATCCATCTTGGTCGCTATCTAAGTAAAATGTCACGATTGAATCACTCCCGCAATTTCCCGCAGCTAAGGATTCATCCACTGCTTTAAGTAAGGATAAACCGGAGAAATCATCCTGCCCCAATTCCCAAATCATAATGCCGCCGGCTCTTTTTAATGCCAATTGACTTTTATGGGCCACCATATGAATGCCATTGTAATAGACATCATCTTTTTGGTTTAAGTATGCATATTCCGGATCATCTTTAATGATTTCACTAAACGTTAAACTCCCGATATTATCCGGATCAAAATTGTGCCCATAAAATGGCATCCCTAATATAATTTTTTCTTTGGGAAGCCCTTTCGTTTTTGTGTAATAATCCATGGCGCGTTCAGCGAGATTATATGGGGAATGATGTCCTGGTTTTGAAGGATTCCATGGTCCCGTGGCATCGTAGATCATGACATTTATAAAATCAAATGCGTTCAATGTCTCCATCGTAATATTCTGACGAATATATGTGGAAGGTAATGCAGCCGTAATCGCCATCCCTTTGGCATGAAGTTGCTCTCTTAGTTCTTTCACAAACGTATTATAAGTATTACCCAATTTGGTAATGAGATTTCCTTCCAAATCCACATCAATACCATCCAGTTCATATTGCGCTACATAATTCATCATTAATTCAATACTATTGGATCGATTGTTATCTGAAAGCGCTTTCACCCAAATATCTTCTTTTTGACTTGAGAATCCACCCCCACCGATGGATAGCATAATCTTTAGATCGAATTGTTTGGCTTTGTTTACGACGGTATGAATATTTGCGCTACCATTAAATGAAAATGAACCATCTGAATTAAAATTCCCAAAAGCCAACATGAGGTAATTGATTTTATCAAATTCAATTTTATCGGCTAACCAAAAACGATAACGGGGTAAATACCCCACACGCTTAAAAGATGTATCCATTTCATATATATCAATTAATTTTTCTGGTTCATTTTCTTTGGATTCACATCCAAAAAATTGAATAAATGATACAATACAAAATAAATGAAAATATTTAAAAAGTGATTTTAACATCACAATTATTCTACAATAAACGATTGAACATAGTCATTGTTATTCCCTACCAAAATCAATTGTCCATTTCTGGTTTTCAATGCAACCATCGCCTTCACATCCCCCGGAGCAAAAAACCCACTTTCTTTTGCATTAACAGGATTGAATTCACCTGTGCCATCGCCCAATAACAATAGACCATAACCGGCGTCATTCCGCGGTGTTTCAATTTCGGATACAAAAAGGTTTCCTGCCAATAGTGCATCCAGATTGCCGTCATGATTAAAGTCATCCACCAGTATATCATTTATACTTGACAGTTGTGCCTCGACGGGAAGTCTATGGGCTTTGAATTGGCCATTCCCTTTATTTTCAATATAAGTACTGGCGAAAGTATAGGCTTCATAATGGAGTGCTTTATCTAAATTGATGGTGCCGTACACATCATTCAAATTCATGGAGGCAAATAGGTTATATTGACCGATATCCGTTTTGAGTTGGGGAATTTGATTGGATG
The DNA here is from genome assembly GCA_016845785.1 of Fidelibacterota bacterium. Lineage (GTDB taxonomy): Bacteria > Fidelibacterota > Marinisomatia > Marinisomatales > TCS55 > TCS55. Next base: position 77,458 of record JAERSH010000048.1, on the reverse strand, counting down.
AGCAAGAAAATCCACGGAGGGGAAACTTCTCTCCAAAATTATAATAGCCCAGCACCACATCCCGACTGCCATTTTCATCAAAATCATAATAATGAACATCAAAGGGCTCCGACACAGATGTTTTGTATTTATAGTTTAAACCCAAGTTCCCCGCAATAAAATCTTCATCCCCATCCTTGTCAAAATCTCCTTTTTCGATGGAGAACCACCACCCTTCTGTATGTTCCAATCCTGGTGGAGAGCCTAAATTGATAAATTGGCCATTTTCATTTTTGAATAGAGTAATTGCCATCCATTCACCCACAACAATGAGATCATCATCACCATCTGAATCATAATCTGACCAAACTGCATCAGTGACCATGCCAAGGTTTTTGAATGCCATTGCCCTTTGTTGGGTAACATCCGCAAATCGGCCATCCACATTTTCAAGGAATACACTTGATGCAGGGCGTGGATATTCATGGGGTGCGTGCCGACCACCAATAAAGGCATCCAAATCTCCATCTCTATCAAAATCATTTATCCTAATTTTGGATCCACTTACGTTGATACTGGGGAGTTTATCGATTGATTTGGTGAATTGCCCTCGGCCATCATTCAAATAAAGTCGATCTTGATAGATGGCTGAAGTTCCTTTTTTCGAATTACCTCCGCTTACGACGTAGAGATCCACATCGCCATCATTATCCACATCAAAAAAGGCACCATCCATATCTTCATGAATTTTATCCTTATCCCAAGGATTAGATTTTGACCGCTCAAATCGGCCATCCTTCAATTGAATATACAATGCCCCGGACTGTCCTAGAGCACCGCCGATATACACATCCTCCAGCCCATCATTATTTACATCTCCCGCAGCCATCCCCGGTCCAAATTGAGACATTTTATGGGGAAGAAGGATTTGCGATTCATAATCATCAAAACCGTTCTCTTTGTGTTGAAAATCAATCCCGTGATTTGTGACTTGAAGAAATATTGGATTTGTTTCCGATAGATTTGATGCTTTCTTTTTTGACTTCAATTTCTCTTTTTTCACCGTCAAAATTTGATCTGCAGGTATATCGGATAAAATCGTTTGGGAATAATCCGGCCAAGTCACCGTTATTTTATCCACTTTTTGAAATGAGCCCAATCCAAAATGAACCACCTGTTCACTGGTAGAATACATACCTCTCACATTGGTGGTTTCAATAAATTGCTTAAAACCTCCGGTTTCAACCGCCACCTTTGTTCCGAATAAAATGGCATCTTCTAATTTTATCCTTAAATAATGGTTCTCATTTTTTTCACTGTTATTTTGATATAGGTAGGCCTTTTCATTTATATTATTCACAACCAAATCTAAATCACCATCATTATCGAAATCGGCATAAGCAGAACCGTTGGAAAAAGTTTTATGGTCTAAACCCCATGATGTTGAAACATTGGTGAAAGATAGATTCCCATTATTTTTATAAGCATAATTTCCGATTTTTTCTGAGGGCAATAGGGCCAAGACTTCATCTAAATCCAAAATATCAAACAGGTCGATGTCCCCTTGGTTCGGGTGTCGCTTCACATAGTCATCGGCAAAATCCTGAATGAAATCACCCACAGCTTTTGAAGCATCTGTGTTGCGAATATCCCGAAGCAATCCATTGGTGATATATACATCTTTTTGCCCGTCATTATCAAAATCGGCCACTAGGTTTGACCAACTCCAATCTGTAGAGGCCATGCCGGTGTATTGGGCGATATCACTAAAGGTTAAATTGCCATTATTCAACTGCAGTGTGTTGAACATGTACTGGTAATGGCCACCGTTATTGACCACATCCCAAAATAGTTGAGGATTCATACCACTCATATTGGCCTTCAACCTAAAATTATCTTCTGCTACCATATCCACTACCATGGGATCAAGGTATCCATCATTATTTATATCTGCAGCATCCACACCCATACTAAAATATGACATATGTTTCAGGGATGAGTTGGCACGGTTTGTAAATGTACCATCTTGATTGTTGAAATATAATTTATCTGGGGCATAAAAATCGTGGGCGACATAAAGGTCTGTCCAGCCATCATTATTGTAATCACTTGCGGATACAGCATTGGGAAATCCGGTTAAAAATAAATTGGCTGCCTTCGTTACATCTTCAAAATGAGTATTGTTAATATTTTTATATAGAATGGATGCATATTGAGGTTGGAGCAATTTCGTGCCGAAATATTCAGAATAACTTCCTGGATTTGGTGGCTGATTCAATACATATAAATCTAAAAATCCATCATGATTATAATCGAAGAACACCGCATGGCGAGTCCGTTCCGAATTATCTATACCAAATGATTTTGCACTTTCAGTAAACGTAAGATCGCCATTATTAATGTATAATTTATTCCGCCGCAAATCCGATTCATGATCAAATAATTCCATAGTGACATAAATATCATCCCATCCATCCCCATTCACATCCGCGATGGTTACACCCGTGGACCAACTACCATCATGAATAATGCCTGCTTTTTGCGTCACATCTTCAAATGCCATGTTACCCTTATTGATATAAAGTTGATCTGGAACTAGGTTGCCTGCAAAAAATAAATCAGGTAATCCATCTTTGTTAAAGTCACCCACACCGACCCCAGCCCCGCCATAATAGTTGGCATAAATCAAAATGTTGTGTCTTTTTTTGTCCTCAATTGTATTCTGAAAATGAATGCCCGTTTTATCAGAGGATAAAAGAGAAAATAAGGGTTCCTTTTGAGCGAGAACCGTTGAATATCCTAGAATCAAGAAAACGAAAAGAAATAATTTTCTATTTTGAATCATTCTAAAATCTACGGTTTTACTTTGATACAAAAAATAATGGATAAGACAAATTTTATCCATGATTCAATAATATTTCATCCAATCCAAATTCTTTAAGTCCCTAAATTGTAGAGATAACTTTATCCCTAATAATTTACAAGAACGCATTTAAAATGAATATTTTCCGTACCGGCATACTGGTGATAATTCTTTTTCTTATATCATCCTGTGATCAGAAAAAGGACCATGAAGATGTAGCTGAAATATCCCCATACATCGTTACCCAACCTTCCTTTCCTGCCGGCCGGGGTAATCATAATGAGCGTATCATGCTCATTAATATAAAAACAGGATATGAATCCACACCCGGTGTTGCAAATGCAATCACCCTCACCATTGGAAATACACCAAAATCAGTGATTGAAAAAGTGATTATTTATTATACGAAGGGTGACAAAAAGCTCAATACGAATAATGAATTTGGACAAGCCAATCCGACGGAGGGAAAAATAACCATTACGGGCACTCAAGATTTAAAACAGGGCCACAATTACTTTTGGATTACTTATAATATTAGTATGGATGCAAAGGAAGGAGATGTTATTGATGCAACTTGTGAGTCAGTCACAGTAAATAATCAATCACAAGCCATGCCAAATCCCGAATTCCCGGGCAATAGAGAAATTCTCATGGCCCATAAGGTCCTTTATTCTGGTGGTGATTATGGATCGGGAAATTATCGCATTCCGGCTATTTGCACAGGATTGGATGGCACCCTCATTACTGCTGCAGACAAGCGGATAGACCCCAGTGATTTGCCGGGAAATATTGACATCACCATTCGGAGAAGCACAGATAATGGGGACACCTGGTCTGAACCAATCATTGCCGCCGATTTCGGTAGTTTTGGCGCATCTGATCCTGCATTGGTTGTGGACAAAAATACAGGTGCAATCATTTTGCTTTTCGCTTCTCATAGCGGGCTCTTTGCTTCCACCCCTTCAAATAAAATCAGGTTTAATGTCTCCCGGAGTGTGGATAATGGATTCACATGGAGTGAACCGAAAGATCTCTCAGATCAAATCTATTCTTCATGGCATGCCGCTTGGGTTGCCTCGGGCAGTGCACACCAATTACGTTCAGGGAGAATTGTGGCTGTAGCTGGCGTGAGACCTGACGAAAGTCGAACACTTAAGAACCATATGATTTATAGCGATGACGGCGGTGAATCTTGGAGCGCGAGTATGGGGACACCTAATCCCGCTGGCGGTGGTGACGAATCAAAAATTGTAGAATTAGACAATGGTGATCTATTAATGAATATCCGCTCTTCAGGGGGATATCGAAAAACATCCATATCATCGGATGGGGGTGAAACCTGGTCTCCAAGTAAAGTCCACTCACAGTTAGTCGATCCTCGTGTAAATGCAGACCTAATTCGATATACTTCTGTATTAGATGGATATGATAAAAGTCGGCTTCTTTTTTCTAACCCGAGACATCCATCTCAACGAAAAAATCTCCATGTATATTTGAGTACGGATGAAGGTGCCACGTGGCCAGCGGAATATTCGAAACGAATATATGCAGATTTATCAGGCTATTCTAGTCTCACCAAACTAGAGGATGGGACCATTGGTTTATTCTATGAAAATGGTGAGTTTGAGTTATATCAACTCTATTTTGCTCGATTTAGCCTCAGCTGGCTCACTGATGGTAAAGATAAATATTTGTCAAAATAAGTTATTTAATATTGGATCGTCTTAAGGGCTTCTAAATGGGCATCGGTCAAACCGCTGATACTAAAAATGGTTACACCATTCGCACCACCCATTTTTGATTTTTGAATGGCACTTTCCAATGAATCAGGTGGAAGTGCACCCACAAATAATCCCGATCGATAATCCAATCTGCCATTGGTTTCTTTCATTCCACTTTCGACACTGAATTGAATCCAATCTGTGTCTTCACCGTAAAAGTTATGGTAATTCATGGGGCATACAATATCTAAATCCCAATCGCTCCAATTTTGGCGAACCATTTTTCGTGACATTTCCGGAAAGGGAAATACGGCTGCAGATAGCTTTTTCCCTTTTGAGTGTACGATCTCAGCAATTTCATTCACCAAAGATGATAAGGCATCCAACCGAAATTGTCGCCATTCCATACTTTCTTCAGGATGATCCATCTCTAGTGGATTCTCTCCATATTTTTGCTGAAACCCTGCAATGGCATTGGGGTGATAACCAAAATCAAATTCGGGCATTTCTGTGGTTTGATTTAATCCATATTTGGGTTGGAGCATTTTGGGAAGAATCACATCGCAATATCGGACATAATCCAAATGGACTGATGCCAATCCTTCAATCTCAGCATAGGATGTCATAATGGATTTTATATGCTTCCGCGCCCCTTCACTAAATGGACTGAGCCATTGGTAATAGTCCACGTAAGCGCGATAGTCAAAACTATTATCACCATTTCGATTCACTGAGTACCATTCCGGATGTTGAGCCGCTACTTTATCTCCCGGGCGATTCATGGTCCACACCCAGGCGTGAATATTCACATCCATACCTTTTGCAGCTTGCGTCAATTTTTGCATGTTTTCCGGACTACCGGATATGAAATAATCCGTTATACCTGCGTCCCCATATTTTTGGAAATATTGCTGCCATTCCTCGTTTGTTCTGTCTTTATAATGACCCCATACACCAATGGTAAATTCTGGCTTATTCGAATTTTGGCAGGTTACACTAAATAAAAGTATAAGTAAAAATAATACGTGCTTTTTCATCCTAATCCTGATTTCGTGTGGTCCAAGTGAGTCCCCTCAAATCCTTCTGTTGTTGGGGGAATAGTATACTGACCAATAATCCTATAATGAAACAACTTCCCGTACCAATAGCCCCATAAAGGAGGCCATTTAAGTCCGTATAATTTTTTACCCACCATAAGGATGCTACACATCCAATCACACCGATCCATGCATGGTTCGATTGAACTCGCTTTGTAAATATCCCCAGCATGAATAAGCCGCCCAAAGCGCCGAGCAGGAGGCCAATAATATTCATGAGATAATCCCATAAGTGTTTGATATCAATGGATGCAATCACAATAGCAGATACGGTACCTAACACACCCAAAATGAATGTCAATTTCTTCGCAATGGATAAGAGGTCTGACTGCTGAGGACGTAACCGTTTAATGAAATCTGTAGTGAGAACAGTGGCAATCGAGTGCATACTGGAATCTAAACTGCTCATGGCAGCTGCAAATACCCCCGCAATAAGCAAGCCGGCCAAACCGGCGGGCATCACATCTACGATAAAAATGGGAAATACCTGATCTGCCTTATCCAATGGCGGCAATTGAGATGGATATTGTTGAAAATAAATGAACAACATGGTACCCAATCCAAAGAACAAAATGGAACCGGGGATGGCTAACCATCCATTGGTATAAATCGCTTTTGCGGCAGATTCTTCATCTTTGGTGGTTAAATACCGCTGTACCACCGCTTGATCTGTGGTATATGGAAGCAATACTGTAAATATGGCGCCAAGCAAAATTACACCTAAAGTATCATCTGTTAGGTTCCAGTCCAGATTGACCCAGTTTAATTTTCCTTGTTCCGATGCCATTGAGATTGCACCAGCCAGACCCCCATCCACATTCAAAACCATAATCACCAGGGCGACCATTGCGCCCCCCAAAAGGATGACTGTTTGCAATACATCCGTCCAGATGACCGCCTCGATGCCTCCCAATACTGTGTATAGGGTACTCAAGACACCCATTAGAATAATGCACATCACCACATCCAATCCTGTTACTGCAGAGAGTGCCAATGCAGGCAATAGGATGACAATCCCCATCCTTGCCAGTTGAAAGATGACAAATGAACCACTGCCCAATAACCGAATGGCCAAACTGAATCGCAGTTCTAAATATTCATAAGCACTGGTCACATTCAGCCGGCGGAAAAATGGTAAAAAGAAATAAACCACAATGGGTGCACAAGCGATAATTCCTAATTGAATCAAAAAGCGTACCCAATCAGTGGCAAAGGTTTTTGCCGGTATGGCCAAATAAGTAATGGCGCTGAGTTGTGTAGAATAAATACTCAATCCTGCTGCCCACCAAGGAATCCGTCGGCCGGCTAAAAAGAAATCATCGGTTGTTTTTCCTTTTTTTGATACCCATACACCAATGCCCACGATGACGAGCAAATAGAGGCTTAACACGGTCCAATTCATCGTACCGAATCCATTGCCATGAATCGACGGGGTCATTCTCCATATTTCAGGCGATCGAATACCGGGACTGACCTCCCCTGTGGGAATCACTATCGATTCAGCCCATTGCACTGCAGTAGTTGTTACCCGACTTTTAACAGGAAGTGTACCATATGTGGACCAACGATTGGTGACAGTATTGTATAGCAAAATATCTTCACTGAATCCCGGATGGTTGTTTAGGAAATCTTTTTGATCCTTTTTTAGGCGAGACACTTTCTCTTTATCATTTGTTGATTCTGCTTTGCTGATTTGGTCCGCAAGTTCCGTAAGGTATAGAAACCCTTTTCCATCGGCACCGCCAAAAACAGCCAAATGGTTTGTACCCATTTTACTGATTGATCCGGCCATAACACACCTTGGGTTCTCGTCACCCTTCAATTGAATGGGACCGAGCATTATCCATTTATTTTGGCTAGGAATATATTTATACCCATCCGTAAGCATTTTCCATCGACCATCGATTTTTGTCCTGCCACTGAACATTAATAAAGATGTCTCCCTCCCATCATGTTGTGTGCTTACCAATAGGTGAGTCCTAGGTGGGCCGGGCCATGTTGGTAATGCTTTCCAATGAAATTTTTCAGGAGAATGCCGGTTATCTAAATCCAGCATCCAGAAGTTTTTAGTAGCGCCATCACCGCTATCCCCTCCCACAATATAGATTTTGTTTCCGATAATTGTCCCGGCCAATGCCGTGGTTGGTTTAGGGAGTTTTGGCAGGTCAAGGACCGCTTCTTTTTCATCATTGGGCGCAATCCATTTATGGGATATACTCACAGAGCCTTCCCATCGGATTACAAATACATTATCTGATATACCTTGAGTTGATTGATAGACTTTATTCTTTGCATCCCGTTGATGATCTTGCCATTCGCCTCCAATACAAATAATCCCATTGGGCGTTGGAACTGAAACCCCATAAGCAAGGGATCGAGGCAATGATACCTCCGTCTCTCGCCAAGTATATTCTGTCCCATTTTTTGCTAAAACATGAATTTGGTCATGATAAAATTTAGGCGAATTAAATCCATCTTCAGTTTTTTCCCATGGAACGCCAAGCGGGAAATTGGCCCCGCCGGCCACGATGAATGCATCCTGATGCACACCTGTAAATGAACCGGCTACACCCAATTGATTTGGTAATGCCGGCAGTGTGTCCCAATTCAATGGTTGATCTGCCCAAAGGACTGTCCAACTAAAAAGAAGTGATAAAAAAGATTTATTACTCATGATCAACAAATGGTGCCATGGGCAGGTTGGCAGAATTGAAAAGGTTTAAAACGGGATCGGGATAAGGTTTCCATCCATACCGAACCGATCGTGGTTTCGCCACTTGAGGGTGCGATAAGATTAATTTATTTTTTCTCATAATCATTGCTTTTGCTTGGATCCATTTTCCTTGTCCATCTAAAAGTTCAAATCCCACTGGCGGTAGTCCATTATTTGTTTTTAAGCCCTTTCCAACATGAGAGAATCTAAGTTCAAGTTTTCCATCTTTTAACCGTTTTGACCGCAGTGTTGGTCCTTGGCTTATTATATTCTTTCTATATATTTGTTTTAATGCGATTCTAGCCAGTCTATTTCCCACCGGTTGTTTTTGGTTCGGATGTACATCGGTTGGGTGTCCTACATCCATGGTAATGGCCATCCCCGTGTGGGGGACAGTATCATAAACTTCTTGCTGGCTTGCTCTGAATTCCGGCCAGTGGGGACGATTCATTCCCGGCAACTGAACAAACAAAAAAGGCATTTTTGGGTTTTTAAATTCTTTTCGCCAATCCTCAATTAATAAGGTAAGTAAGGGGGTGTGCTGGTCCACCCGCCAATCGCTTTCTGCATTGGATTCACCCTGGTACCACAAAACACCTGCAACAGGAAATTGAACAAATGGTTTTATCCCTGCTTCCCATAAAAATCCCGGTTTAAACGGATGATTAACCCCATTCTCGTTTTTCGGGATAGACTGCTCTTCTTTGATGGCTTGGCCTAAATTTTCAGTTCCCCTTTGGATGCACCATGGCTCTAAAGCACTATTTTCAAACCAATCCCCTTGAACCATTGTATTAAATTGAGAATGATTCGATAATGCCTCCGTCTGAATCCATGCTTCCGCCGGTGATCCACCCACAGACACATTAATTAATCCGACCGGCACATTCATTTCTTTTTGAAGATCTTTACCAAAGAAATATCCAACACCGGAAAAAGGGGCGGCACTCTCCGGAGTGCTAACCTTCCATCGGCCATCATAAAAATTTTCAGGATTTAATTTTATAAGGTCAACCCCCAAATAAGGGACATTATAAGTGGATAGTCCTTTTTTATAGTTTAGGAGACGCAGGTTTGGGTTATGTGCATTTTTAATGGCAGATGCACCTGCAGCACTGGCGGACAAGGGCCACTCCATATTGGATTGACCTGCACAAATCCAGACTTCCCCCATTAAAATATTCTGTATTAAAATGGATTTTGTTTTTGTACTGACTTTTAATTCAATGGGATGAAAACTGGCTTTTCTTCTCTTAAATCGTACATGCCAATTTCCATTTTTATCCGCTATAGTTTGGGTAGTTTTTTTGCCCATGGAAACGGTGACGGAATCACCGGGAGTAGCCTTACCCCAAATCGGGATGGGAGTACCTTGTTGTAAAACCATATGATCGCCAAAAACTTTGGCAAGAGAAAGATTCTGGCTATGAAGGATTGAAAATGTGGCAAGAAAGATTCTGAAAAGGATCTTCCTAATCGATTGGCCCATTATGATTTCAAGTCGGCTTCTAACCACTTCCATCCATTTAGCAGCATCCGCGGCAAATGATAAGGACCCTTCCACATGTTACCTTTCAAAGGTACGGAAACGCGGCCATCACGGTGAAGATAGCCATACCATTCACCATATTTTTCGTCAGGAAAATGGGCGTAGGACCAATCATGAATTTGGCGATGCATTTTTTCATAGCGGGGTTCTTTCTTAATTAGATATGCCAAAAGTGTTCCTAAAACCGTTTCGTTCTGCACCCACCATTGCTTCATATCATGCCAGTACTCTTGGACCGGTTTACCATATACATCTCTAAAATAATATATGCCGCCATATGTTTCGTCCCAGCCTCGCTTCCACATCCAGTCTAGCATATTGCAGCCCAATTGAATGAGGTCAGGATCATTCCCCCTAAAGCGCGCTTCTAATAAAATGAACCATGCCCCTTCAATGGCATGACCGGGGTTAACGGTTCGTCCATCAAAATGGTTAAGAATTTCGCCATCCATACCTACTGTTTCCATAACGCATTCCAGTTCGGGCTTGACAAAATAATCTCTAATCTCATTAATAGCCGCATCCACTTCTTTTGTGTAACGATCATCATTGAGATTCGCCCGCATTTCTTGGGCAATACCCAGCCTAATCATGGGTGTCGCTAACCCGCGAGTGGGACGTGTATCCGTAAATTTCTTAGGACTAAGTTCAGGATTTAATAAATACTTTTTTGCAATGTCATAGGTTTCATTGGCTCGCTGTACAAGCGTATCATCACCGGTAGCTTTGGCGCAGGCAGCATAGGCTTTCGCTGCAAAAAATTCTGTAAAGACATATCGCCTTTTCCGAATCGGTTTACCTTCCCGTGTGACATGAAACCACATCCGTCCATCATGATCAAATCCATGTTTAGAAATAAAATCAGCACCATGTATGGCACCTTCTAACCAATCATCCCGCTTTTCTACATGGTTATAGAGGGAGGCTAGCATCCATGAAAATCGCCCCTGAGTCCACATTCCTTTATCTGTATCCAGGATCGATCCGTCTCTGTCCCGCATGATCATATATCCACCATACTCCTCATCGATCACTCGAGGAAACCAAAACGGAATTATATCTTCTAATAAATTATCCCTATATATGGTGATAAATTCTTTTTTTTGCTTATTGTCCATTCACCATCTTAAAAAAATTAATTGATTCTAATTCATTTTGGAGAGATTCAATTTCGGACTCGGATAACTGTTTGTATGGTGGTCGAGCGGGACCACAATCCACACCAAAATATTTCATGAGGGATTTGGCTGCAGGCAAAAAATCATATGTGGCTATAATATCAATAAATTGTCTTGAGAATAACTGCAATTCACGAGCTTGCTTTTGATCTCCATTCGCATGACATTCCATTAATTTGTGATAAATGGGTGCGGCAAAATTATATGTACTACCGACTGCACCCTTACATCCGGCTTCCAATCCATCTGTTAACATTTCATCCACACCAAATAAAATATCATATTTTCCATCTTGGATTGCCATTGATTGCCTCAGTATATCCAAGTCAGTATTATTAGATTTTACGCCTACCAAAGAGGGTAACTCATCACTGGCAATGTTTAATAATTCTACTATATCAATCTCTATCCCTGATATAACTGGACTATCATAATAATAGAAAGGAATGTCTGGCACTTTGGCTAAAACTGGTTTAAGCCAATTGACCATGTCGATGGCATTATCAATGAAGGATCCTTTGGGAGCCATAGCACTCAATGCATGGGCACCTGCAGTCTTTGCTGCCGAGGCTAAAAGGCAAGAGTCATCTTGACTTTGATGTCCGATGTGTGCAAAAAAAGATAAATTATTTTTTTGAATCACTTTTCCCCACGTATGAAAAAGCGCTGTGCGTTCTTCCGTGGTAAATGATTGACCTTCTCCGGTGGTCCCACTCACATAAACACCTGAAACTCCACTATTAACTAGATGAGATGCCAAACTAGAAATTGGATCAAGATTTAGGGAAAAATCTTTATGTACAGGTGTATGCACAGCTGCAATCAATCCTGTTTGTTTTTTATGATCCATTTAAGAAAATCCTCTTAAGGAAGTAAAATGATTAAAACCATAGGTGCTGCGCCTCAACTTATATAGGACATTTAAACATTTGAGATTGAATTTGTCCTAATTCAAGCGTAAACTTTACAACTCATCTGACCAAATAATCCATCAAAAATTAGCCGCAAAATATTTAATGACAGACGCAACAGATATATTCGCCCCCATTGTTAAGACGTCCTTAGCGGGACAAGTTGAACAAAAAATTAGGGATTATTTTACCGAACATAAATTAAAGATTGGGGATCCTATCCCTAAAGAGGTGGACCTGGCTGAAGCACTGGGTGTCAGCCGAAATGTGGTTCGTGAGGCATTAAGTCATTTAAAAATGCTCGGTTTGATTCAAGCTAAAAAAAGGCGAGGAACCATAATTGCGGAGCCCGACCTTTTAGGCACTTTCAAAAAGGTGCTTGACCCTTTATTCTTAGGTCCGGAAAGCTTAAAGGATTTATTTGAACTGCGTATTATCTTGGAAATAGGTATATCTGAACTGCTATTCTTGAGGATAAACAATAAAGATTTAATCAGTTTAGGCAATATTGCCATTAAAGAAAAACAAAGCTTGAATGATATTGAGCGCATATACTGGGATATTGAATTTCATGCCTCTTTATATAAAATCAGTGGAAATGAATTCCTCCAGCACTTCCAACGGATTTTGTACCCCGTCTTTCATTATGTTTATGAACAGCTAAAAGAAAGAGATCAAAAATTGCGTCCAAATATTGCATCTCACTTTGACCTTATTGATATCCTTAGAAACGGCACCAGCGAAGAATATCGTAAGGCTATTTATTCTCATTTAACACCCCACATCGATATCCTCCAGCCCTAACCGCCCCCGCAAGCAATTTATGGTGGTTCGTATCTATAAATTAAAATGCTTGCAATTATGTCCTACATACCAATATTTTCAACGGAGAGCAAACAATTAATTTGCTAAGCTTGGCATCATATTTTTTTATTCTCATTATTGAGAATATTTATTTTATGAATTGTCAAGTATCGTATTCCAAACAACCAAAGAGGAAACAAATGATCATTAAGCACATACTTAGGCCCGCTGCATTATTATTGATGTTAGTTGGTTTTGTGGTCGCTCAAGATACAGGTACCATTTATGGTAATGTTTCGGCAGAAGATGGGGCTCCCCTCATCGGTGCCAATATTATTGTGGTGGGTACAGGTGATGGCGGCACATCAGATAACAATGGGTTTTATGAAATAAAAGTTGCGCCCGGCACTTATTCAGTTCGAGCTGAATATATCGGTTTCGCTAGCAACACTGTGGACAATATTACTGTTGCCGCAGGTCAAACCTCCCAAGCAGACTTTACAATGACAACCGCAACACTTTCGGGTGAAGAAGTGGTTGTAACTGCATTGGGCATCCAACAAAAAACAAAAGCTTTGGGATTTTCGCTCACTGAAGTAAAAGGTGAAGAACTTTCCCTCATTAAAGAACCCAATGCCATCGAAGCCCTCCAAGGAAAGGTGGCAGGGGTTAACGTCACAACAAACGCCACCGGTGGCGCCGGTACAAGTCGCGTAATCATTCGAGGAAATAGTTCACTCACCGGTGACAACCAACCTCTCTACGTTGTAGATGGGATTCCTATCGGCAATAGGAATGAAGGTTCTGCCGGCATGTGGGGCGGTGCCGATGGTGGTGACGGTATCTCAAGTATCAATGCTGATGATGTTGAATCCGTCAGTGTACTAAAAGGGGGCGCAGCATCTGCCCTTTATGGATCTAAAGCATCAAATGGTGTTATCATTATTAAAACCAAAAGCGGTAGGGGCCAAAAAGGCTTAGGCTTGGAATACTCCAGCTCAACTACATATAGAAGTCTTGACGAAGGCCTTTTGGATTACCAAAGTGAATATGGGTCAGGTAGAGGCGGGGCAAAACCCACCACACAGTCAGAAGCTTTAGATAATATTGCTTATGCATGGGGTGCCAAAATGGACGGTTCACAAGTCATCCAATGGGATGGTTCTACTGGACCATACTCCAACCACAATAACTTGAAGTCATTTTACCGCACGGGTAAAACGAGTGTTAATACCGTTGCCCTTTCTAATGGTGGCCAAGTTTTAAACTACCGTTTTTCTGCCACCAACCTGGATCATGATGATATTATGCCAGGCGCAGATATGAATCGGAAATCATTCTCATTGAATGCAAATGCCGATCACGATGGTAAGATTCAAGCCCAAATCAATGTTAAATATATTGATGAAGATGTAAATGGCCGTGTCAGCATGTCTGATTCTCCTAAGAATGCAAACTATTCTGCTGCAACATTTGCACCTACTGTAGATGTGACCACTATGACAGGTGTGGATGGAGCCGGAAGAGGTGAAGATGGGAAGGAATTACGTATTTCCACATCCCCTTATACAACCAATCCTTATTGGGCAGCCCATTCTTACATCAATACCACGCGGAAGCACCGCTTTATTAATTCAGTATCTCTCCGTTACAATGTAATGGATTGGCTGTACTTAAAAGGTCGTGCAGGGTTAGATCATTTTACGATCAACTCTCAATGGTTAACTCCATTTGGTACGGCTTATAGTAGTGCCGGCTCTATGGGTGAAACCGAAAAACGACTTTCTATATTGGATATGGAATTCATCGTTGGTGTTGATAGAGATCTAATGGCGGGATTGTCAACCAATTCATTCGTTGGGGTAACTCGAAATAATGTATTGGATGAAAGTCTCGGTGTGAGTGGTAGTGGCTTTGTCCTCCCTGGAATCAACCATGTGAATAACCTAAAAAACAAAGATGGTTGGTTTGGCTATAATGAAAAAGAAGTAGGTTCCGTTATTGGATCTATGGGACTTTCATATAATAGCTTTGCATACGTAACAGCTACAGCGAGGAAAGACTGGTTCTCTACCCTTTCCTTTCCAAACAAGAAATCGCCTAACAACGATTTATACACCAGTGTCAGCACCAGTTTAGTGCTTTCTGAATTGCTTAGCCTCCCAGCAGCAGTTGACTTTGCTAAAGTCAGATTTGCTGTATCCACCGTTGCCGGTGGTGCCAGTAACCCCTATGCCCTTTCATTGAGTTATAAACTCTGGGACACACAACATCTGGGCCAAATTATGGGTGGAATAAATGGCAGCACAATTCCAAAACTAGATTTGGTCCCCCTAAGTAAGGGTGAAACTGAAATTGGATTGGACTTGAGATTGTTTGAAAGTCGATTAAATATTGATTTAGCCTACTATAGCAACAAAACCACAAATGATATTGTGGGTGTAGGTACATCTCAAGCTTCCGGTTTTGGTAGTGCCAGTGACAACTTGGGACAAATCGAGAATAAAGGATTTGAATTCCTGATTTCCGGCACACCTATACAAACCAAGGAATTGACTTGGAATGTTAGCTTAAATGGTGCAAAAAATGAAGGTACTGTAGTTAAAACCAATGATATTGATGGTAATATTGGCCTGGGAACACCTAGAACCCGGAATATCCAAGTCATCCATATTGTAGGTGAATCTTATGGATTACTCTATGGTCAATCCTTTAAACGTGCCGATGATGGGTCCATCTTGTATGATGTTGATGCTAACGGGATCCCTAGAGCACAAAAAGGTGGGTATAAAATCCTTGGTGAAGGTGTACCCCCGTTAACGATTGGTATTTCAAACAATATCCGTTACAAGAACTTTTCACTCGGATTCCTCATTGATGGGAAATTCGGTGCAAAAATCTTCTCCGGTACCAATACTACCGCATATTGGAGAGGTCTGCACAAAGATACTTTAGAAGGTCGTGAAAGTGGATTGAAAGTATCTGGTACAGATGCCGCAACAGGTGCTGCAGGCTCCTGGACCGTATCACCAGAAAACTTGAGGTTTTACTACAGCCATCTTTCCGAAATTGCAGAACAATTCGTGTATGATTCAGACTATCTTAGATTAACCAATTTGAGGTTCGGATATCAGTTACCACGATCTATTGTTGAAAAAACCCCTTTCCAAAGCGCCAGCGTATCCTTCATAGCGAGAAACCTATTCTACTTAACGAAGAATGTGGACAATATCGCTCCTGAGGCCGCTTACAATGCTGGTAATGCTCAAGGACTTGAATACTATGGCCTACCGCAGACGAAAAGCTATGGCTTTAGCTTCAACGTGAAATTTTAGGAGAATTGATCATGAAAAAACGAATAATCATATTATCCACATTTGCACTACTAGCTACGTCTTGTGACGATGGGTTTGAAAAAATGAATACCAACCCCGCTGCAGCTAGTCAGATTGATGTTGGATATAAATTCACATCATTACTATTAGAAACATCTGCCAATCGATACGTGGCTTGGCGTGCGAATTTGATTTATGGGTCAACCATGATCCAACACTTCGCTGCTACTGCCGGTTATTGGACAGGTGATAAATACACCTTAAATGAAGGCTACTCTGCTTCATTGATGGATACATACTATCAAGGTTGTGCCAAAGTGGTTCAAGATATTTTGAACCAGTTGGATCAAGAAGAAAAACCGGACGAAATGAAAGCGATAGCACGAATTATGCGCGTATTCATTTACCATCGGTTAACTGATATGCATGGAGATATCCCTTACAGCGAAGCTGGCAAAGGATATTCTGATGGCATCCTTCAACCTAAATACGATACACAAGAATCCATCTATATGGATATGCTGAAAGAACTTGATGAATCGGCAGCTGCTCTTGGATCTGGAACTTCCGGATTTGGTGCACAAGACTTCATGTACAACGGTGACCAGGCCAAATGGAAACGGTTCGCCTACTCCATGATGCTCCGTCTCGGCATGCGGATGACTAAAGTCAATGCTGGTGAGGCTGAAAAATGGGTGAAAAAAGCAATTGCTGGCGGTGTAATGACCTCCAATGATGATATTGCTTACATTATTCATACCACAGAGAGCGGTTTGAATAAGAATGGAAATGGCGAAGTCTTTTCGGCAGATGGTAATATGAGAATGTCTAAAACATTCATTGATTTCTTAACAGGTGACCCACGATTAGACGTGTATGCACAACCGGGTGCAGGCGGACATAAAGGGCTGCCCAATGGTTATGACTCTGGTACACTAAAAGCAGCTACTGGTGAATCGAACCTAGACAACTACTCTCAACCAAACAGGTCGTCTGGTACAGGTATTACGGGCGAAGATGATCCCATGTTCTTCCAGACCTATGCTGAGGTAGAGTTCTTATTGGCTGAAGCAGCCGTTCACGGTTGGGGTGATGGCGATGCAGCTGGACACTATAATAAAGGTGTAACAGCAGCCATGAAATACTTGAGCCTCTATGGTGGCACAGAGATTGCAGATGCTGACATTACGGCTTACTTAATCGCCAATCCATATGATGCATCCAAAGGACTTGAAATGATTGGTGAACAAGTATGGGCAGCCACATTCTTAAATGAGTATGAAAGTTATGCCAATTGGAGACGAACAGGTTTCCCTACATTGACTCCAGTGAACTTCCCTGGTAACGTTACCAATGGTACCATTCCTAGACGGATGATCTATGCTACGGGCGAAAGATCTAGAAATAAAAAGAACTATGATGAAGCTGTAGCAAGACAAGGGGCCGATAATCTTACGACCCGCGTTTGGTGGGATAAATAATAGAGTAAAATTAACACTCTCCACACACCACTCTATCTAGCTCTCAAGAGTGGGTGATTACTAAGGGGGAAGGCGAAAGCCTTTCCCCTTTTTATTTTATATACATATCACTAATAATTATAGCTCTTTTTCCATTCCCTAATACCGCCTTTGTGTAGGGCATCTAATGCCATTTGTACTGTTGTTGATACCCAAGCGCCGGATTCTACATTGGATAAGGGTTTTTTATTATGCTTCACATTGTCTACAAAATCTACCAAAGCCTGTTTTGTGGGCTCCATATGGCTCACATCCAGTTTTTTCCCTTCTCCGGATTGCAATTTTTGTAAGGTCGCACCGGATACACCATCCACCAATCCCAACTCTTTCGCTACCTTTGATTCTGCATAAAGTGTGGCACCAAATGGCTTAATCACAAAGGTTCCTTTTGTCCCTCTCACAGTAATCATGTAGTCATTATGTGCATTATTGGTCAAACAAGTAAACCGTGCTTTTACACCATTTTTATATTCTGTTGTTAAATGGATATTATCAAATGTTTCCCGACCATCTTTCCAATGATCAATACCACCAAATCCCGTGAGCTTTTGTATGTGATCTCCCATGACCCAATTACAAAAATCAATTTGATGGGACGATAATTCAGCCGTCAACCCGCCAGACCATTTTCGATACATTCGCCAATTGATCATCTTTTCCCATTTCGGTTCCGGTACATGTCGTCGCCAATTGTGATTCCGATTCCATTGACATTCAATAGCGGTAACATCGCCAATATATCCACTTCTGATTTGATCCACCACTTCCACATATAATCTTGAGTGATGGTATTGGTGCCCTACCTGAAATGTGCGATCTTGACCTTTCACACGCTTCACCATATTTCTGGCTTCTCGGGTACCACGAACCATTGTTTTTTCACAATAAACATGCTTCCCTGCATCCAAGGCATCCATGGCCATGTCATAATGCATACCGAAAGGGGTTGAAACAATGATGGCATCAATTTCCTTATTATCGAGCATTTCTCTATAATCGGTGTATCCAACGGCGCTCGGATCCGCATTGGATAAGGCCTTTTCCAATCGAAAAGGAATAATATCGCAACATCCAATTACACGCAGATCAGACATATTTTTTATCATGTGTGTTAAACCACCGCCACGATCTCCCGTCCCGATAACACCGATATTTAATATTTCATTCTTGCTTGCACCTTTTAATATCATGGGACTTAATCCCAATGATAGTCCACCCAGCGCAATGGATGATTTTTTCAAAAATGATCTTCTGTCTTCCATAAGATTACCCTTTCTTTAAAATTCCCTGATTTTAATATTTCGAAAATGGACCGTATCTCCATGATCCTGCAACACAATATGGCCTTTATCCAATTGACCATAATTAGGCCATTTTGCAAATTTACTTTCGGACACCAACGATTGAAATTCAGATGAAAATCGATTGTATGATAATACTTTTTCCCCATTCATCCAATGTTCGACAAATCCATTTTTTGAGACTATTCTGGCGCGATTCCAGGCGCCGATCCCTTTGAATTGTTTGCTACGCCCTTCTACGGTCAGTCCTTTTGCAGGAATTAAGTCATATAATGATGCGAGGGTTCGATTTCCATTTACCCCTTTTTGTGCATCTTTATGTAATTTATCGTCGAGGATTTGGAATTCACATCCCACTATTTTTTCTTTTGACCCATCAACAAAATATTTAATGCCACTATTGGCACCCTTCGTGATTTTAAAATCTACGATCAATTCAAAATTACCAAATTGATCTTTGGTTATAATATCTCCTGGACGGTTAGTGCCTCCATTTATTGTTAAAACACCATCTTTAATTTCCCATCCATTTTGGGGGAACTTTTGTCCGCTAACGCCACGCCATCCTTTTCCTGTGCGGCCATTCCACAATAATCGCCAACCATTTTTCTTTTCGGCTTTTGTGAGTCGATTGGTTAAGAAACTGATTTCAGACACATCCGGATCCACCGCCGTAAGATGCCGTTTCAGGCCATTTGTTTTGATACGGATATTTCGCCATTTTACAATTTTCCCAACCATGTCCGATTGAAAAACAGAATGGACTTGAAGTCCAATAAATCCTTCACTCGTAAGGTCATCCACCAAGTTGGCGCACATAATACCATTCACCCAGGTGCGAATCGAATTCCCCACCGCTTCCACGCGAAAATGATTCCATTCACCATCCTTAAACGCATATTTAGCCTTTGGATTTCTAGAGATAGGATATATCCATCCGCGACGGGATTCGTCATAAATACCCCCAGTAAATGCTCGGGGAGTTGGGTCCGTTTCCACTTGATAGCCATGAACACGGCCCTTCCGATAGTCAGGGAAACTATTGCTTCGAATTTGTACACCTGAATTCAAACCGGTATCCAATTTCATTTCATATTCCAAAATAAAATCACCATACATCTGATTGGTACATAAAAAACTATTGGGGGAGTTGGCCACGGTAGTGCCAACGATAGCATTATCAATGACTTCATAGGAGGCCTTCCCACCTTTTTGGTTCCACCCGCTGAAATCATACCCATTAAATAGTGCCATCCACCCATCTTTACTTTGACCATAAAGTCCGCCGCAAAAAATAGATATGATTAAGATTATTTTGATCTTTTGTTGGTATGATTTCATTGATTAAATCTTTTCTCCCACCTCAATTTGAAGGTCAACTAATTTTGATTTTAGCATTTTCATAACCTCAATGTAACCCGAATCATGATAGAGATTCTGCATTTCTCTTGGGTCATGTTTTAAATCATATAATTCCCACACATCAATACCATCATAAAAATGAATTAGCTTATAACGATCGGTGCGAATCCCATAATGCTTCTTCACCCCATGCTCATTGGGAAATTCATAATAGTGATAATAGATGGCATCTCGCCACAGGATGTCTTTTTCTTCCATTAAGGGTCGCATTGAATGTCCCTGCA
Organism: Fidelibacterota bacterium; assembly: GCA_016845785.1. GTDB lineage: Bacteria > Fidelibacterota > Marinisomatia > Marinisomatales > TCS55 > TCS55. The sequence goes on along the minus strand of JAERSH010000048.1, from coordinate 56,841 downwards.
TTTCAGATGGAATGTCCACCCCTGCATAGTCAAGTAAAGTAGGCCCATAATCAATATTTTGTACCATTTCATCAACTGCACCACTAATTCTATATTTATTAGGAAACCGCATCAATAGTGGCGTCCGCAGTGATTCTTCATACATGAACCGTTTATCAAACCAGCCGTGTTCTCCCATGTAAAAACCCTGATCCGATGTATAAACTACAATTGTATTTTCAGATAAACCGGATTTATCCAAATAATCCAAAAGTCGACCCACATTATTATCTACAGATCGAACGCATTGAAGGTAATCTTTCATATACCGTTGATACTTCCATAAGGCCAATTCCATCCCCTTTAAATCATCATTTTTGAATTTTTCCAGGATTGGATTGTAATATTGGTCCCATGCATTCCGCTGTTCCGGATTCAGTTTTGAAATAATCCGTTCATAATATTTTCGATATTGGGTTTGGAGTTCCCCATCATCCAACATTTTTAAATCATAGACAAGATCCATATCCTTATCAATGCCCATGACGTGTTCTGATGCAGCCAAACGGCCTTCATAATCATCAAAGAAATTGTCCGGCACTTCAAATTCCACATTTTTGAATTCATTAAATAAGGCTGTATCCGGCATCCAAATACGGTGGGTGGCTTTATGATGGATTAGCAATGAGAATGGTTCTTGGCCTTCCCGCTGTTTCAGCCAATTGATGCTTTTATCCGTAATCACATCAGTGACATAACCGTCTGATTTTTCTCGATTTCCATTTATAATAAAATCAGAATTATAATAGTCACCTTGGCCAATGAGGACTTCCCAGTGGTCAAACCCTGTGGGTTCACTTCTCAAATGCCATTTACCTACAATGGCTGTCTCATAGCCTGCATTCCTCAATAGTTTTGGAAATGTGACTTGACTGCTATCAAAACGCGTTCTGTTATCCAACTGCCCATTCATATGGCTGTATTTTCCTGTGAGCATAGTGGCACGACTGGGGGCGCATATGGAGTTGGTCACGAAGCTGTTCCGAAATATCACGCCCTCATTTGCGATGCGATCCAGATTCGGTGTATCAATAAATCGGTTGTCATATGCACTAAGTGTTTGATAGGAATGATCATCCGTCATAATAAAAATAATATTGGGACGCTCATCCTTCGCGCATGACATTTGAATGAATGCCATGAGAAATAAGATAATGATTCTAGTTTGTTTCATCCGGTAATGGCGGCGCGTGGTACACTTCAATATTTGAAATGGTGGGGCAAGCTTTGGCATCCAAAATATTGACACGGATAGCCGTCCCGGTTATATCGGGAAAGCGGAGAATTCGTTTATAACCAATGGTGGTTTGGCGGTCAATTTCTTCCCATCCACCCCTTCCTTTTACTTCAATCGAAAAGGATTTGATGCGCTGCCCCAACGGGATGTATTCTTGTATCAGGAATCGATTAAATGTGAGTTCCTTTCCAAGATCAATGGTGATGCTGGATTCAATTACACCATCTTTCGTTGCCCAATAAGTGTCTTTATTTCCGTCATTTATGTTGGTGGGTTCAAATCCTTTACCTCGAGTATTTGAAGCTGTAATCGGTAGCTCTTTTGCCAGTTCATTGGCGAAATCTTTTTTAATCTGTGCGGCCATTTTCTGTAACTGGCGGACGTCATTTTCGTGTACCAACCCTCTCACATCTACGGGAAAGTTCAAAAGTAAAGATCCATTCATTCCGATAGATTCATAGTATATATTCATGAGGTGTTTGAGAGACTTCACTTGGTTATCCTGCTCAGGATGATAATACCATCCCGGTCGGATGGATACATCCACTTCTGCCGGAACCCAATGGGTACCATTTTCTTGTCCGGCCGAATACATTTTTGAATATTCAGGCATGCCCGCATAAACTGAATCCCGCATCAGGTTAGACCATGTAGTGGGATAGGCATAGCCCTTTTCATTCCCCACCCAACGGACATCCAGTCCCGCATCACCAAAAATGACTGCATTGGGTTGGAGCTCTCTTACCAATGAGAAGGTGTTCGGCCAATCATAATACCCCTTTTTATCCACTTTACGATTTTCATTGGCGCCACCATAATAGCCAGTACCCCCATTGGCACCATCAAACCATACTTCAAAAATATCACCATATTCTGTGAGCAATTCCCGGAGTTGATTCCGCTTATATGTAATGTACTCTGGCGTTCCATAATCACCATGATTTCGATCCCAAGGTGAATAATAGATACCGAGTTTCAAACCGAATTCTTTACAGGCATCAGCCAACTCTTGAATCAAATCACCCTTCCCATCTCTCCAAGGTGAATTCTTGACGGAGTGTTCTGTGTATTTTGAGGGCCAAAGACAAAATCCATCATGATGCTTGGCTGTGATTATGATGCCTTTCATCCCAGCATCTTTGAATGTTTTAGCCCATTGGCGGCAATCCAATGCAGTAGGATTAAACTGAGATGGACTTTCACCGCCTGTCCCCCATTCCATATTGGTGAACGTATTCATATTAAAATGGATGAAGGCGTAAAACTCCAAGTCTTGCCAATCCAGTTGCCGCTCGGAAGGAATGGGGTAAACCGGTTCAGGCGGTGCCACCTTTTCAGGTTCACATCCAATAAGTAAAAAGGATACAATGAATAATATTTTTTGGTAATATTTCATATCAGTTTCCCATCACTAAATCATGAATGACTGATTTCCAATGGTTATATCCCGCATCGTTTAGATGCAAACCATCATGGCTGAAAGCTGGTTTTAAATAGCCTCTATAATTCCGGAATGGCTTATGGATATCTACATAAATAAAATTCAGTTCTGTGGCCATTTTTTTCAGTGCTTTATTCACAGCCAATATCTCTTTCTTTTTACTCTTATGACCTGAAAAATTATCACCAATATTTGGATTGATTGGCAATACACTCTGAACAAATAATTTAGATTGAGGGGAATCCATTTTAATTTGTTCAATAATTTTTCGCGAATGTTCTACCACATAGGATACGCTGCGGCCCCGTGCCAAATCATTGGTGCCAATTAATAAAAATATCTTACTCGGTTTTGATGAGACCACCTCATCAAGTCGGTTGATTATTCCATCGGTCACATCACCGCTGATACCTCTATTTACGGCATTAATATTTGAGAAAAGTTTTTTCCAATTACCACCTTCTGTAATACTGTTCCCCAAAAATATGATTTCATTTTCTTTATTAGGCTGACTTTCAAAAAGAGATTTTCGATTATAGTAATGATCAGAATATGTGCGTTTCTTTGGCTTTTGATATTTGTCCTTACCATCTGTGAGCCAATGCAGTGAAAAACTGACAAATTCATTTTTGGTATAATCATCTTTTTCAAAAAATAATCCAATATCCCCATTCTTCAATTTTGTTAATGAGGAATAAGCCGATCCGCCGGGATAAATGGTTTTGCCTTCCGTCCACGTATTCCCTTCATCATAGCTGACACGGACAGTCATATTCATCCGACCTTTTTCCATTTTCGCATTGGAGAATAAAAGACGGTTTTTCTTATAACCATCCTTTGTGAAGGTATATCGAATAATGCTCCCGTTGCATCCGGGATCTATTAATTCATCTTCTGCTTTCGACACCCACGTTTTGCCTTCATCCCTGGAGATATGGGAATAACGCTTACCCGCACGATTCACACGAGAATTAATCATCCATCTGCCGTCCTCTAATTCAATAATCTTTGATTCATCTCCCGGTGTAATTGGTGTATCGATCAAATACCATGATTTTCCATGGTCATCACTGCCAAAAACATGGAGCCCATTTTTGAGATTCACAATGGTATGGAGCAATTTTCCTGACCTTGTTTGGATGCCTCTACCGGAAGTAATGAATTTGAAATCTGTGTGCCATTCCGGTTTGGAAACCTGTGATGTAATATCTTTGGGCTCACTCCAGGTTTTGCCATTATCAAGACTGCTCACCACATGGAGGTAGTAAATATCTCTTTCGTTTTCATAATCCATGTAATTATAAAACATGAATATTTCACCGATCACTCTGTCCACGATTAATGATGGATCCGACGCTGAAAGTCCAAGGGGAAAATCTACGACAGTTTCAATATTTGACCATGTTTCACCATGATCATTACTCCGCCGAATCACGATGTTAATATCATCGCTTCCCCTTAAGTCAGCGCAGGATGGCACTCGTTCATCAATGGCCGCAATAAGATCGCCGTTGGGTGCAGTGATTATTGCAGGGATGCGAAAACAGGCCACATTTTCAACCATGGATGTATTAAATAAATCTGTAGATGTAATCAGTCCTTCAGCCATTTGGTGACTTGTGTTTTGGCCAATGGCAATCACTGAGGTTAATAAAATGAGATATTTCTTCATGATGGGTTTGATTTCCTTAGGTATGAAAGTGCCTCTGCCGGATAGGGAATTTGAATTCCTGTTGTTTTACTGGAAGGCATTTGCGCTTTCACTTCGATTAAATAATCTGTTAATGCTTCCGCTAATTCATTTAGCATTTTCGGATTGACATTGGCCAAATTTTTTGATTCGCTGATATCATTTTCTAGATTGAATAATTCAAAACGCTGGTCCAAATGATAATAGATCAATTTCCAATCATCCTTTCGAATGGCACTGGCGGCGCCGATTCCCGGTCCACTTGGTCCCCATTCATTGGGATAATGCCATACTAAAGATCGATCCGTTGATGTCGTTCCAGTTTGTTTCAGCATGGACACAAAACTTTTTCCATCGATGGATTGAACCGTTTCGTAATTGTGGATTCCCGCCATGGAAAGAAGCGTGGGAAAGAAATCTTCTATAATTAAATAATCATTACTTATGGATTCAGCCGCTACTACCCCGGGCCATTTGACAATCATTGGCTCCCGAATACCTCCTTCTCGAACCGACCCTTTCCCACTCGACAGAGGCCAATTATGGGTATGCTTTTCTCCACCTCTTGCCACTGCACTGAGGCCCCCATTGTCGGACATGAATAGGATAATTGTGTTTTCCTCCAAATCATGTTTTTCTATGTAATTCATGATGTCGCCGAGACTTTTATCCATACCCTCAATCATGGAAGCATATTTTGCCTCCGTGGGGTGTAGCCCTTTATACTTTTGTAAAAATTGATCGTCAGATTCAATGGGCGTGTGCACCGTATAATGGGACATATATAAAAAGAATGGCTTATCCGTTTTTGCCACATCTTCCAATGCTAAAAGGGCTTCAAGGGTCAATGCTTCTGTTAAATTAATTTGGGTGCCATGATACTTTTCAAGTCCCGGCACATCCCACGTATTGGCACCACCTCGCCATTCGGCACTGAAGTTTTTCTCTCCATGATATCCGCCGGGACCGCCCGCTGCATGACCTGCAATGTTCACATCAAATCCGATATTTTTTGGATCAGCGGCAGGAGTCCCAATGGCACCAAAGTGTGCCTTACCCACATGAATTGTTTGATATCCATTCTTTTGTAATATTGCCGGAAGTGTGGTGGCATGCACAGCATTCTGAATAGATGGATCAGATGTTAAGCCATTCACATTCCACTTTGGAAAATTCAAATCAGGGTGGTTGGCTTCCATGGGTTGTATCATATCTTTGTGGAGCGTCCAATTGGTGACGCGATGCCGTGCTGCATTCATGCCGGTCATAAGGCTCACCCTTGTGGGAGAGCACACACTTGTGGCATAGGCTTGGGTAAACTTCATGCCTTCCTGAGCTAAACGCTCCATATTGGGTGTATGGTAAGTCCGATTGAGATGGGTAGGCTTATCCCAAAGGGGGACGGAAGTGTCTTGCCATCCTAAATCATCCACAAAAAAGAGCATTATGTTGGGACGCTGAACTTCACTACCACAGGATAAAAGAAGAATGCTAACTGTAATGAATAAGATTTTTTTCAATTTTAATCCGTTAGTATAACCATATGAGATCTTGGGCCCTGAGCGCCCATGACGAGAGTTTGTTCAATATCCGCTGTTTTAGATGGACCAGAAATGAATGTACCATAAGGCACTTGGGTTAAATCAATTTGTTCATAGGCATCATGCATATTCGCCACGATTGAGTTGTGATCCAAAAGGATGACCAAATGTTCAGCAATGTATGGAAGGACACGATGCATCATTTCTTCTTCTGAAATCCATATAGCCCCATTCTCTGCCACCCCAAAACAGCCTTGCAGTACAGCCAAATCCACACCATTTAAATCAATTGGATTGGATATATTTTCAGAATTAAATCCTATTGATGAAATCTCTTTAGTACAGGAATAAATTTTCTTCGCATGGGGATACCGTACTGTAATCATGTCTGAAATCTGTTTTGAATGTTGTCGTATACATACACCACCAACATGACCAACCATTTGAATAAATTGTTTTTCTATAGTCACACCCTTTTCTTTTTGTACGGTGGGCATAATAAAGGGTTGGGCTTCCTCCGGTTTATTTGCACCGATGGTATTTAATATTTGTTCTCGATCAGTCATGGGAATCAATACCATTTTTCAAATACCAATCTCTGAAGCTTTTCTTTGGGAGATCAGGTAGATCACGACCTGTTGTCCATTTTGTAAAGAAGGTGTTTAACAACTTCTTAGGGAAAATACGGCCAGCCTTCCGAGACAAACTTCCAAAAATTCTGAATGTTAACGGGTGGGAGAATGCGAATTTTCCCAATCTTATGGTGAGGGTCTTTTTATTTGGCGCGAATCCTTTTTCAGTGATGACTTGCCGCCATTTGTATAATTGTTTATCCACATCAATTTTTACAGGACATACGGCACTACAGGAGCCACATAAGGTAGAAGCGAATGGCAGACTTGCATGTTTTTCCGGATCCATATTTGGGGATAAAATTGAGCCTATTGGTCCGGGTACAGAATAACCATAACTATGACCTCCACTTCGGCGGTACACGGGACAGGTATTCATACATGCACCACAGCGAATGCAATGGAGTGAACGGCGAAAATCTTCCTGCCCCAATTGTCGCGATCTGCCGTTATCAACAATTACGACATGGAGCTGTGCCCCTTCTCTGGGTTTATGAAAATGGGATGTATATGTGGTGATAGGTTGGCCAGTGGCACTCCGTGCAAGCAATCTTAAAAAAACACCGAGATGCTCAGCCTTCGGAATAATTTTTTCAATGCCCATACTTGCAATGTGAAGGGGCGTTAGGTTTACACCCATATCTGCATTGCCTTCGTTAGTCACCACCACAAATCCCCCAGTTTCTGCGATTGCAAAATTCACACCTGTAATGGCTGCATCGGCTTTGAGGAACTTTTTTCTTAAATGATGGCGTGCCGCTTCCGTCAAATAATTTGGATCATCATTCCCTTTTTCTGTTTCTAAATGTTCATAAAATAGTTCGCCAATTTCTTCCTTTTTCTTATGGATTGCCGGCATCACAATGTGGCTGGGATCTTCCTTAGCAAACTGGATAACTCTTTCACCCAAGTCTGTATCCACCACTTCAATACCTTTTGCTTCAAGATAGGGATTCAATCCACATTCTTCTGTAAGCATGGATTTACTTTTCACCACTAGTCTTGATTGGTGCGTATCTAAAATCCCATGGACAATTTTATTGTGAGTATCTGCGTCTTTCGCCCAATGAATTTTTATACCATTTTCAATTGCTCGTTGCTCAAACTCAATCAAGTATTTATCAAGTTTTGAAATGGTATCCGTTTTGATAGCCGAAGCATAATCCCGTAGCTGTTCCCATTCGGGGATATCCTGTGCTGCTTTATCTCTTTTTTCACGAACATACCATACGGCTTTATTATGCCAATTGACTCGAGGTGTATCTTGAATAAATTTTTCTGCAGCTACGGGATGGTGCATCAGGAAGTAACCGTTTGATTTAAAATTTCTGCCACATGAATTACTTGGGTTTTGCTGTTGGCCTGTTTCAAAATGCCATCCAAATGCATGAGGCAAGACATATCCGTACTTGTAATATATTCTGCATCGAGGTTCTCAAAATCTCCACACCTATCCTGTCCCATTTTTACAGATACAGCAGATTCATCTACAGAAAATGTGCCGCCAAAACCACAACATTCATCCTTTCTCTCAGGATGGACCAACGTTAAATCCTGAACAGTCTCGAGTAGACTTTGAATGTTGGAATAATCTTCTCCAATGATCTCAGATGGCTTACCAGAATCCAATCCACGCAAACTATGACAACTGTAATGGATGCCGACACGGTGGGGAAACCGAGTATTGAAATTTTTGATATTTAAAATGTTGGTGAGATAATCGCATAATTCATAAATATGATTTCGAACGTGTTTAACCGAATCGGACTGATTGATAAAACTGTACTGTGCCTTTACAAAATGGACACAACTCCCCGATGGCGAAATGACTGCATCAAATTCTTCAAATTGATCTATAAACCGATGGGCAACATCGTTGAGTTCACATTCATAACCGGCATTCCCAATAGGCTGGCCACAACAAGTTTGATTAGTGGGGTACACCACATCCAATCCCAGTTTTTGTAATAATTCAATAGTGGCAATGGCAACCTGAGGGTAGACTTGATCGATATAGCAAGGGACGAATAAAGCCACTCGCGCCATGCTAATCCCCCAATACCGAAAGAGATCGATCTAAGTGGACATAACCCCCATCCACAACAATGTGCTGGCCGGTAATGTGAGAAGATCGTTCGGAGAGCAGGAATAATGCCGTATCTGCAATTTCTTTTGCCGTGGTCATTCGATTCCCGAATGGTACATTTTTTTCAATCTCTTTTTGTTTTTCATTCGGATTATCAAATGTATCCAACCATTTTTTATAAAGGGGGGTCATCACTTCTGCAGGGACAATTGCATTCACACGAATATTATAATTTAATAATTCTACTGCCCATTCACGTGTTAATGCCAATTGGGCACCCTTCGCAGCTGCATAACCGGAAGTATTTCCTTGGCCGGTGATGGCCGTTTTTGAACTGATATTAACAATGTTTCCCTTAGATTTTTTTAATTCAGGAATGCAATAATGGGCCATATCATAATAGTGAAATAGATTTGTTTCTACGGACCTTTTGAATTGTACAGGATTTCCTTTTTCTAATCCTACCCCATCATTCACGCCTGCATTATTGATCAACCCATCAATTCGTCCGTATGTGCTCATTACGGATGAAACAGCTGCTTCGCAATTTTCTGTTGAGGATAATTCATAACACAGATTTAATACTTCCTTACCTGAATCGACCAATTCGTCCGTCAACTTCTCCCCTTCATCTTTAGATCGACCAACAATCACCGGTATTCCACCTTCTTCGGCGATTCCTCTTGTAATCGCTTCACCAATTCCTTTTGCTCCGCCGGTAACAATGATGACTTTATCTTTTAAATTGAGGTCCATGAGATTTCCCTTAATTCAATTGGTAGAAATTTGCTGCGTTTAATCCTAAAACCTTATTTCTGTCTTCTATCGAATATTTTGAAATATAATTAGTGACTATACCAATCACTTCACCATAACTACCCCCTAAAAGACATACGGGCCAGTCTGATCCAATCATCACCCTATCCATACCAAAAGCAGAAAAAACCACATCCAAGTAGGCAGTAAAATCTTCTGACTCCCAATCATTCCAATCTGCTTCTGTCACTAGTCCGGAAACCTTGCAATAAACATTCGGCAATTGTGCTATTCGCTCAATACCCTTCTGCCAATCGTTAATTTTTTGATCTTTTATTTGGGGCTTTGCAATATGGTCGATTACAAACCTTTGATTTGGAAATTGCTTCACCAATTCATAAGCCGGACTCAAGTGTTTCGGAAAAATGAGAATATCATAAGCTAGGTCAAACTGTCCCAATACTCGTATGCCGTTCTGGAAATCATCTCTAAGCATAAAATTGTCATCTTCCTCCGCCTGAACGATATGCCGAATACCGCATAATTTTTTGGAATTTGAAAAATGGGCTAATCGGTCTATAACATGTGGATCACAGAGATTCACCCATCCCACCACACCATTAATAAAATTGTTTTGGGTAGCCAATTCTAAAAGAAATTCTGTTTCCCCTTCCGATTGACGAGCTTGGACAGCAATACAACCATCAAATTTATTTTTTATTAGATTTGGCTCCAACTGAGGCGGAAGATAGTCCTGTTTAAGGATGTCCATGTTATCATCGATCCAGTCATATTCAATAGGGTCGTAATGCCAAAAATGCTGGTGGGCGTCAATCCTCAATTAGAATGTACCTCATCATAGGATTTCACCAATTGGTGGGACTCACCCAAACCATCAATACCAAGTTCAACCACATCTCCCGGTTGTAAATATCGAGGTGGATCCATGCCCAAGCCAACACCCATTGGTGTCCCGGTAGAAATAATATCTCCCGGTAGTAAACTCATAAATTGGCTAACATAACTCACCAATTGGGGGATATTAAAAATAAAGTCGGACGTGTTGCCCTCTTGCATGGTCTCGTCATTGACCTTGAGCCAAAGATTCAAATCATGGGGATCCTCAATTTTATCTTTCGTTGCTAGATAGGGTCCTATTGGCGCAAATGTATCGGAACTTTTGCCTTTCACCCACTGGCCGCTTCGTTCCAATTGAAAACCCCTTTCGCTATAATCATTATGGAGCATATAGCCGGCAATATAATCATCTGCCTCTTCAACAGAAACATAGCTGGCTTTTTTCCCTATAACCACCGCCAGTTCAACTTCCCAATCTGCCTTGGTGCCATTTTTGGGAATAATTAGATCATCATTGGGACCAACAATAGCAGAAGTGGATTTAAAAAATAACACCGGTTCTTCAGGGATATCCATTCCACTTTCTTTGGCATGTTTGGCATAATTCAATCCAATACAGACGATTTTTGAAGGACGTTTGATGGGAGGTCCTAACCTCATATCTGGGGAAACTTCAGGCAGTTCATCTTTCTGATCAATTAGCCATTTTTCTAGCTCGTCTATACCATCATTTTCAAAAAAGGCTTCATCATAATCCCGACAAAATGCACTCACGTCAACCCGTTTCCCATCAGATAGAACCACACCGGGCTTTTCATTCCCTGCCTCGCCAAATCGAATTAATTTCATAATTTCACGAATTTAGAGTGGTAAATCCACCGTCTATAGGATAGTCCACACCGGTAATAAAAGATGCTTCATCGGAGCACAAAAATAAAGCGAGTGCTGCAATCTCTTCCGGCTTCCCCATCCTGCCAATGGGCTGCGTTTTGGATAAATTTTCAAACATTTCTTTTTCTTTTCCCGGATAATTTTCCGCAATAAATCCATCCACAAAAGGCGTATGAACTCTTGCTGGAGAGATACTATTGCAACGAATATTATCGGCCAAATAATCCTTTGCAACTGATATAGTCATACTCACAACAGCGCCTTTGCTCATGGAGTAGGCAAAACGATCCGGAAGTCCAACCGATGCAGCAACGGAAGCCATATTTAAAATGACGCCACCCCCATTGGATTTCATAATCGGCACACAAGCATGGAGGCAATTATAAACACCTTTCACATTAACAGCATAAATGCGATCCAAGTCTGCTTCAGTGGTTGTTTCTACATTACCCACATGGGCAATCCCCGCATTATTCACCAAGACATCAATTGAATGATCTTTTGCGATTGATTGAAAAATAGAATTCACTTTGGACTGATCGGTGACATCGCATTGGTAAAATGATACATTTTCATTCACAATAGATTCACCCTGACCTTCATCTACATCCAATATATGAACATGGGCCCCATTTTCAAAAAATAGTTGGGCAATACTCTTACCAATGCCACTGGACCCGCCAGTAACAATTGCATGTTTTCCCGCGAGACTAAATTGAGTCAATGATACCTCCATAGTAATTATTCAACAACAAATGTAACACCATTGGGCTTTTCTCTTTCACGCCAAACATTACCATTTGGATACAGATGGTCATCAACAAATTTTTGATCCATTTCCAACCCCCAACCGGGATGAGTTGGCAGCACATAAGCTCCATTTTTCACCTTCACAGGATTTACAAATACACCCTCTTGAAGAAAATCGATATATTCCACCAATTGAGTGTTAGAATGATCGGAGACCGATACCTGATCCCAAATAGATAAATGACGAATCATATTACAAAGACCAATGCCACCACCATGAGGACAAACGGGCAATTCATACTTTGCGGCCAACAAAATAATACCCATCACATCATTGATACCGCCCATCCGACATGCATCAATCTGGGCATATTGAATGGCACCACTGCTAACCATTTGTTTAAAGATTACCGGAGATTGAATCTGCTCCCCTGCTGCCACTTTTAATCCCAATGGATTGAGGGCCTCAGAAATTTTTTGGTATCCCAAAACATCATCCCGAGCGGTAGGTTCTTCAATCCAAGTAATGTCAAAATCCGCCAATTCTTTCATATATTCAATAGCTGCGTCTACACCCCATACTTGATTGGCGTCCACCATCAATTTTGCATCCACACCAATAGCATTACGGATAAACTGAATGCGTGCTTTATCAAACGCTACATCCTGCCCCACTTTTAATTTAAACGCATCAAAACCATCTGATTTCATTTGATTGATCTTTTCCAAAATTTGATCATTTGTCAGCCCTATCCATCCTGCTGTGGAGTATGCTTTTACGCCCTTCTCATTCAATCGCTTTTCTGATCTGCTTTTCTGGGATTGATTATTCCTTAAAATTTCTAATGCTTCATTTTTGGATAAAGCGTCTTCTAAATGGCGCCAGTCAATGCATTCAATTAGAGTCTCAGGTTCAAGGTCCACTAGTAATTTCCACATGGGTTTACCAACTTCTTTGGCCCAGAGATCCCACATGGCATTCATAATACCCCCCATGGCCATGCGAAACACGCCGTCCCCTAACCATCGCAATTGATGGTGATTTAAAATGGTTTGATACAATTCTCCCGGATTTTTAATGAAATCATCGATCGCATAATTTTTTACCAAAGGGATAAGTTCATTGACACCATAAGCCACCCAGTCATTCCCGGCACCAACTGTGAATACAACAGAGATCCCCTTCGCGCCTGAGTTTGATTCAATTGTCGTTAACACACAAGAATAATCCGGTTTCTTATGAAAAGGATCCGAACCCAATAAATCATCGGATGTAGGAACGCGTAAATCCTGAACAGTTACATTTTTAACTGTATTCATATTTAAACCGGCGTCACCCCTTTTTTAAGGATTATATTTCCATACTTTGCCAATTCCCCTGTTAATAGAACTGCATAAGCATTTTTTGCTCTTTCGTAAAACCTGTACCGTTCAATTCGGACAATGGATGGCTCATTGGGGGCAAACTTTTTTATGGGAACCATATAGGATTCTTCCACCGTCGGGTCTAATGTATCACCAGAAACTGCATCCATCATCACAATTGCATCATCCACGTATGAATCAATCTCGAATAGAGGCAGGATACCTTCCAACAAATCTTTAATCTTCACACCATCAGCGCGAATCACATTATCATTCAGTGATTCCGTGGGAAAATGTGCATCGGCCAAAACAATTTCGTCCCCATGACCCATGACATGTAGCGTATACAAAAGATCCGGAGAGACGACGGGAGAGATTCCTTTAAGCATTGTTTATCCGTGTTTTCTCATGGTATTCCATCCGTAAAGGCCGACGACAATGAAGCATAGAAATGGCAAACCGAAGCTGACTCTCGTGCTGGACATAACAAATCCACCCAAAGAAAAGGATGACATATCCATAATGGCACCTTGAAGTGGTGGCATAAGTGAACCGCCACCAATCGCCATGATGAGTCCTGCAGATCCAAGTTTTGCATCTTCACCCAATCCTTTGAGGGCAATGCCGTAAATCGTGGGAAACATGAGTGACATACATGCTGATATGGCCATGAGTGAATATAATCCTGTCATTCCCGGAAGAAATACGGCTCCCAAGGAAAACAGTCCTCCACCGATTGAAAGGAACATGAGCAATTGACCTGAATTGAAAAATTTCAGGAGATATGTACATACAAACCGACTACTGACAAAAATGACCATGGCAATCATGTTATAAGATTGTGCTTCCGCTTTGGTCAAGCCCACCTCATTAACACCATATTGGATGATGAATGTCCAACACATGATTTGTGCGCCAATATAAAATGCCTGAGCACCCACACCCTCTAAATATCGTTTATTCGTGAATAAGCGTTTCAGTGTTGGTTTAAGGTCCAATTGACTGCCATTTCCTGTGGATGATCCGGGGAGTTTGCTTAGAAAAAATATGGCCAACACAACCAATACAACCATACCTAACATTAAGTAAGGGCCAATGATGACATTGAGGTCATTCTGTTGTATTTGGGTAAATGCGGCAGGATCACTCACAGATAAATCCCTGCGTGCTGCTTCGCTGGCCGGATTTAATTTTGCTAAAATGAATTCTCTCGCCACAAACATACCTGTAAGTGATCCCAAGGGATTAAATGCTTGAGCAAAGTTTAATCGCTGCGTGGCCGTGGCTTCATCTCCTAATGAAAGGATATATGGATTGGCACTCGTTTCTAAAAATGACAATCCGCATGTCATGACAAAATAAGAAAAAAGAAATGCTTCAAAAGCCATCATATTCCCTGCAGGGATAAACAGAAAACATCCGATGGAATAAAGGGCCAACCCCATGATGATCGCCTGTTTATAATTAAATCGCTTGATAAAAATCGCCGCAGGAATGGCCATAAAACAATAACCGCCATAAAATGCGAATTGGACCAATGCACTTTCAAAATTGCTTATGAGTAAGATATTTTTAAATGCAGCCACCATGGGATTGGTAATATCATTGGCAAACCCCCATAGTGGAAATAATATGCCCACAAGAATAAAGGGGATTAAAAATTGCTTTGACACCACTTTTGGTTTGTTAGATTCTATATTGGTCATGGTTCTCTTTCTCTTAATTAATTGTTATTTCGTCTAAAAATATCCAGGATTTTCCACCGGCACCAGGATGCCAATCGGGGCATACACCGCGATTCTTCGCATGAACTTTTACATATCTTGCTCGTCGACCATTCATTGTCGTTTTAAAATCTTTTAGTACAGCTTCAGTTGTTTTTGGGGACACGTCATTTTGATCAATATGGATTGTTTCAAAATATTGCCCATCTGTAGAGAGTGAAAATGCCACCGATTGGGGCATAAATATCCATGAATTGTTATCTTGGAGAAACCGTGCCTCAATTGATTGTAATTCTTTTTCACTGCCCAAGTCAATGGTTCCATTGAAATCAACATATTGATATCCCTGCCAGGCCCCATCTCTAAAACTTATAGAGCCACGGATACCATCTACCGGAGCGAATTCACCTCTTGCAGCGTATTTTGAAGCATAGGAATTTGTGCGAGAAATAGGTCGACCAATTCCCAAGTGATGATCTATATTTTGAATTGCAGTTTCGCCATACTTTCTACCATTTTTAAAGGCTGCCGCTTTAATTGAAGTTGTCTTTTTTACATCAATTGGTTTTTTAAATTTTTTGGAACGGCTTTCCGGTTCCGAACCATCAGTCGTATATCGTACACTTAATCCCCGTTCACCTGCTTCAATATTTACCATTATTTTATTGGACTCAGCATCATAGTTTGGCCGAATAAATATAGGACGGGATACTGAACCATAGGTCACTCCCAAATAATCCAACCGATCAAAATGCACTTCAACGCGATCATAAAATTCTTCATAATCACGCCCATCCGGATTCGACCACAACACCTCTGTCATTGCCAACAATCGGGGAAACATTTTGCTATCCACCAATTCTTGAGGTGCACGTTCGGTCCACATATTGCATTCACCACCCAATACATGCTTGGCTTCTTCAGGCGTAAGTTCCTTTGGAATTGGATCAAAGGTATATACTTGCCGCAGATCCGTGGTGGAAACATCATAATCAAAGTATGCATGCGACGTTGGTGACATAATGACATCGTGCCCAAGTTTCGCTGCTTCAATGCCTCCTTCCATACCCCGCCAGGATTGAACCGTAGCACCCGGAGCCAATCCGCCTTCTAAGATTTCATCCCACCCGATGATTTGACGTCCTTTGGCATTCAAAAATTTTTCTACACGTTTAATAAAATAACTTTGGAGCTCATGTTCATCCGTTAAGCCTTCGGCCTCGATTCGAGCCTGACATTTTTCACATTCCTTCCATCGATCCTTGGGACACTCATCCCCACCAATATGAATATACTTTCCCGGGAATAGATCAATAACTTCTGTGAGGACATCTTCTAAAAATGAAAAGGTGTTATCGTTGCCGGCACAATATACATCCTTATGGACGCCCCAAAGAGACGTCACTTCAAATGGCCCTCCCGTGCATGAATATTCAGGATAGGCCGCCAATGCGGCAACGGAATGTCCGGGGAGTTCAATTTCCGGAATGACATTAATATGACGGGATTGAGCATAGGCCACAATTTCTTTTACATCTTCTTGTGTGTAAAATCCACCATACTTTGAACCATCCGGCTGGGTTCGCCATGCCCCAATTTCAGTCAATTTTGGATATTTTTTAATTTCAATCCGCCAACCTTGATCTTCAGTTAAATGCCAATGGAGGGTATTCATTTTATGGTATGCTAACAAATCGATATATCGCTTGATGAAGTCTTTTTCCATGAAATGACGACCACAATCCAGCAGCATGCCTCGCCAAGGGAAGCGGGGTTTATCTACAATTTCAACAGATGGTATTCGCCATTTTTTATTTTTAGTGGATGGATTTTCAACCTCGGCAGGCAACAATTGTCGAATGGTTTGAATCCCTCTAAACAGCCCCGTGGCATGGTTTGCTTTTAATTGAATCGACTTTTTAGTGACATGTAAAATATATCCTTCTTTCCCCAATGTATCCGGATTGGAAATAATGGATAGACGGATTGTATTCGGTTGAATATCCTTATTTTCAGTAATTACATTCAGATTAAATTCTGTTGCGGGGGATAAGTAATCCGCCAGTAAATGTCCCAATTCTTTCACATCTTTTTGACTAGGGACAAGAATTTTAGTGTTTGCGTTCAACTTGAAGTGTCCCGACTTCAATTCTAATTGATTGGGCTTGGGAATAATGGAAACTTCGTTTCCTTTTACACCACTAAATCCATTGGTGCTAAATAGAAAAATACTGAATATTAATTTCTTAAACATTTTTTCCTGTCATTTAATTACAATTTCATCTACAAACAACCACGCCTTGCCTCCTGCACCCGGATGCCATTCGGGACAGACAGAAACGTTTTCTGCTGTAACTTTTATAAATCGAACCATGGCGGAATGAGAAGTGGTTAAATCCTTAATCTCGTGAGCCAATGATATCTCTGTTTCCATTTCAAATGATTTAATTGGTTTATAATCTTCACCATTTTGAGAAATCTCAATGGCGATTTTTTTAGGATAGAATATCCACGAACTTTGATTTTGCAGAAAACTCACACTCACTTCATGTATGTTTGTTAATCCACCCAAATCAACCACTGCCTCAAAATCTACTGCTTGATATCCTTGCCATAGTTCATCTCTAAAATTGAGAGAGCCACGTTTGCCATCCACCATGCCACCATCGCCTCCCCCAGTATAGCGAGCGCTATAACTATTTTTGATCGTAATATTTTTTCCGACCCCTTTATGATGGATATTTCTTTCTTCTGGTAATCGTTCAGGATCTAATCGACCGGGAGGACGTACTTCCTTCCCTTTAGTTTGGGTCAGTCTATCGCCCAATTCTTCTCGTGTTTTTTGACCCAATGCTTTTAATTGCTCAACAATTTCTGGATGTTGATCAGAAACATCCATTGATTCGCTCACATCATTTTCCAAGTTGTACAATTCAATACCTGCTTTACCCTTTGCGTAAGGTCCTGGGAATCCATCATTCCCAGGTTCCACCCCAAGGTAAGAGCGATACTCATGTGGAAAAGTTAATTTCCATTTGCCTTGTCGCACGGCTACCAATTCACCGGCATAATAATAATTGTATTCATTTCGAGGTGATTGATCGGATTCACCAAATAAATGAGATTTAAAACTTAATCCATCAATTTTTTTCTTGGGGAGATTCGCGCCAGTTATGTCCACAATTGTTGGCAAAATATCGATGGTGGCCGCCAGTTGATCAGAAACTGTACCTGCAGGAATTTTACCGGGCCACCGCATGATGGCGGGCACACGGGCACCCCCTTCCCACATGGCGCCTTTCCCTTCTCGGAGTGGTAAAGCAGAACCGGCATGATTTCCATAATTCATCCATGGACCATTATCACTGGTGAAAATGACCAATGTATTTTCATCGAGCCCATTGGCCTTAAGCGCTTTCAAAATTTCACCCACAGACCAATCAATTTCCATCATGACATCACCATACATACCTTGTTCACTTTTACCCTTATACTTGTCAGATACACCCAAGGGGACATGAGGCATAGGATGGGGAACATAAAGAAAAAATGGACGGTCCTTATTTTTCTTAATGAATGACACGGCTCGTTCTGTAAAAAGGGTGGTAAGCTTGTCTTGATCCGCCAACGTGCGGATTTCATCCACCTTTTCATTATTTTCAATGAGAGGCAATACAGGATAAAAGCTCTTTCGATGTTTTTCATTAATTAAGGAGGTGCCATCATAATGAACGGGCCACATATCATTGGAATAGGGTAAACCAAGATATTCATCAAAGCCTTGCTGCAGTGGGAGAAATTTTTCATGGTGGCCCAAATGCCATTTACCAAAAATGCCTGTGGCATAGCCTTTTGCTTTCAGGACATCGGCGATAGTTTCCTCATCTGGATTAAGTCCCACTCGGGCCGTGTGATTATATGCCCCCTGAACAGACACGCGCTCGGAATAGGATCCGGTGAGTAGGGCCGCGCGGGATGCGCTGCACACAGCTTGAGATACATGAAAATCTGTAAAGCGCATACCTTCCGCTGCCATCTGATCTAAGTGTGGTGTTTCATATCCGACCGCACCATAAACACCTACATCTGCATATCCTTGATCATCCGTAAAAATAAGTACAATATTAGGCGGAGTTTCTTTTTGGCAGGATGCCATCATCATGATGCCAATTATGAGAATTAGATGTAGGTATTTTTTCATTGTTTACTTATTTGATATTTTTTTCATATAGTCGTGAAATCCATCCGGGAGAAATGTTATTTCACCTCCATTCTCTTGGGAGCTTCCCGGTGTACTTCTACCCTCTTCAACATATTTTGTCATTAATGCTGTTAATGATTTTACCTCGTCAGGATATGCACTGGCTACATTCTTTTTTTCGCCAGGATCGTTATCCAAATCATAGAGTTGAACGGGTGGAATATCTAACGCCATGGCTACTGTTGGCGTTGGGTAACTCCATCCACCGGAGCCGGGACAAAAGTTCAATTTCCATTTCCCTTGGCGTATGGCAAAATCGCCATGGTCTGAATGGTGCACAACCGCCTCCCTAATTGGGTTTTTATTATTGCCCCTTAAAGCGGTTAAAATATTGTAACTGTCCTCACCGGTATTTTCTGCAAGATCTTGTTTCACTATGGCGGCACAAGTAGCCATCAAATCGGTGAGACTAATAGATTCATTGGATTGTTGATTAGGTTGAATTTTATTCGGCCAGCGGGCGATGAATGGAATCCGGTGCCCTCCTTCAAATATGTCCGCTTTATGACCGCGGAAGACATAACTGGGGTTATGCCCCATTTCGGCCAATTCTTTAAAATTGGCCATGGGTGAACATCCATTGTCACTGGTGAAGATGATCAGTGTATTATCAGTAATGCCATTTTCATCAATCGCTGTCATGATTTGCCCCACCACATCGTCCACCATGAGGACAAAATCGCCGTAGGGATTGGTGCCGCTTTTGCCTTGAAATTTTTCGGTTGGCAAAATGGGTGTATGTGGTGCGGGAAGTGGAAAATAAAGGAAAAAGGGTTTTTCACTTTTTGACTGCTTATAAATATAGGAGACTGCTTTTTGTGTCAGTCGGGGAAGCACATCTTCAAATTCAAAATCATTTCCAATAGGGCCTCGACGCCAAAATCCCATACCCTCGTTCTTTTCAACTGTATCTATTTGGGATGCAGTTGTTCTATCATTTTCAATATAAATATATGGTGGAATATCCAGTGAAGCGGCAATACCGTAGAAATAATCAAACCCCAACGCCTTCGGTCCATTTTGGATGGGGCCTAAAAGGTTAACCGCTCCATCTTCACGCTTGTCCCAATCCAACCCCAAATGCCATTTACCAATGGCTGCAGTATGGTATCCATTATCATTTAACACATCGGCCACTGTCATTCTATTTTTATCAATTACAGGCGAGTCGTAACTCCATGTAACGCCTTTTTTCAATCGGGACCGCCAAGCATAACGCCCGGTTAAAATCCCATAACGCGTGGGGGTGCAGACGGATGATCCGCTGTGGGCATCTGTGAAAGAAATCCCTTCAGTCGCCAACTGATCAATGTATTTTGTGTGTATCTTTGAATTTTCATTTAATGCGCTCACATCCCCATAACCCATATCATCGGCGAGGATGTAGATAATATTTGGGTGCTCTACCCTCGATTCAGTACAGGAAGTCACCCAACCTAAGAATACTGTCACTGTTGAGAGAAGTGTTAGTTTTTTCAAGATGGATGATGAATGCATTTACTTTTTATTTATTTGATTTTGGACATGGATGGCGGAAAACTTTTCGGGGAATTCCACAAATCTTTATTGGGCTCAGGCCCCATGACAAAGCTGAGTTCACCACCTGCCTTCACATCCGAATGGTGAATATAGGATTGAGAAAGCGGCTTCCCATTTAATTCAGCAGACTGAATATAAATATTACCGTCACTATTATTTTCAGCTATGATTCGGAACTGCTTACCACCCCCAACATTGACAGTCATATCTTTAAATAATGGACTACCTATCACATAAATTCCGTTTGCGGGATTTACTGGATAAAAACCCATTGCACTAATGACATACCAGGCGGACATTTGGCCACAATCCTCGTTTCCACTCAGACCATCAGGCGCGGCGCGGTATTGCTCTGCTAGGATTTTGCGAACCATCCTTTGGGTTTTCCATGGCTCGCCGGCATAGTTGTATAAATAGGCAATATGATGACTAGGCTCATTCCCATGGGCATATTGGCCAATCAAACCGGAAACATCGGTAGACACATGCTCACCAATCAATTTTGAATCCACTGTAAAGAGCGTATCCAGTTTGGCGATAAAGGCTTCTTTGGAGCCGAATAGGTTAATCAATCCCTGGGGATCGTGGGGCGCAAACCAAATATACTGCCAGGCATTGCCCTCAGTATAATCGGAATCAAAATGATTCACATAAAATGGATCAAAAGGCGAACGCCAGGAACCATCTATATTTTTCCCTCTCATGAATCCAGTTTTTTTGTCAAATAGTTCTGCATACGAATTGGCGCGATCCATGAAATAATGAAAATCTTCTATTTTTCCGAGGGTTAGCGCTACTTGGGCAATGCACCAATCATCGTATGAGTATTCCAGCGTATTGGTGACGGATTTATTTCCATTATTTCGACCAAGATTTGTCGGGATAAACCCATGTTCTCTATAGGCATCCACGTCGCGGATATCCTGCATCCCGCTGGCTTTCATGGCAACATAGGCACGTTCGTAATCAAACCCCTTCATCCCTTTGGCAATGGCATCGGCAATGACAGGAATAGCATGATACCCCGTCATGGTATTGGTCTCATTCCCGGCCAATTCCCAAACTGGAAGGAGGCCGTATTTATCAAAATGTGCCAACATGGAATTAATCAAATCTGCTGTCATATCATCATGGGTTATTGTCACCAGTGGATGATAGGCTCTAAAGGTATCCCATAGGGAGAATATGGTGTATTGCGTTCGATCTCTTACAGTATGGATATTTCCATCCGGGCCTTTATATTGGCCATTCAAATCAGAAAAAATAGTCGGGGCTAAATTCACATGATAGAGGGCCGTATAAAAAATTTGCTTTATTTCATCCTGTTCTGAAACCACATCAATTTTATTTAATTGCTGTTGCCACTTTTCTGATGCATTCATTTTTATTTTTTCAAAATCCCAATCCGGGTTTTCAACTGCAATGCTCTTTAGTGCGCCATCAATACTGGCAGATGAAATACCTACTTTCACCAGCAATTCATTTTTTTCTGATAGGTTAAAATTAAATTTCGCTTTGGAACGCTTTACGGGATTTTTCTTTCCTTTTCCATCTGTGACTAAGATTTCATCTTTAATGGCCATTTCATCGGAGAAGGGTGTAGAAAATTCAATGGCAAAGTACACCCTTTGATCTCTCGCCCACCCTTTGGAAAAACGATATCCTGTGAGGAGGGTTTTGCTTTCAATATTCAATTGTGTATCTACAGTCCGATCCCAATTCTGTGCATATCCTAAATCCAAAACAATTTGGGTATTCCCCTCTTCATCAAATGTATAGCGGTGGAATCCGGTTCGTTCTGTTGCAGTGAGTTCCACATGAATATTTCCACTATCTAATTCTACAGAATAATATCCTGGTTCTGCCGATTCATTATCGTGGGAAAAAGTAGAACTGTAATTCAACTCCTTATAATCCCCAACAATTTGGGTCAAATCTGCATCTCCCACATGGGGCATCACGGAAATATCATAAAGGTCACCAATCCCTGTACCGCTGAGATGGGTATGGCTGAATCCCACAATAACGCTATCAGAAATATGGTAACCGGAGCACCAGTCCCAGCCTTGGGTACCGTTGTCAGGACTAAGCTGGACCATACCAAATGGCACTGTGGCGCCAGGATAAGTATGTCCATGTCCACCCGTACCTATAAATGGATCTACATATTTGTTATTGGATGAATTTGAATCTGAACATCCAATAATGATTAGAATTAAAGATATGAATAGGTTGATTTTTTTCATGAGTTTCTATTTTGGTTACAAAGAGTTTTCTTTTAAAAAAGAGATGACCTCATTGATTCGGCAAAATGCCAATGCGGTTACTGTATCGGCAGCACCATAGTATATGGCTACCTTGCCCTCATCATCATGAAGTGAGGCCACAGGGAATACAACGTTTGGTACGTCACCCATCAATTCGTAGTCGGCTGCGGGACTGAGTAAATAAGGCTTTGATCGATACAACACCTTTTCCGGAGATTGAGTATCCAACAAAGCCGCACCCATTGCATATCGAAATCCATTACATGTTTCTATCACACCATGATAAAACATGAGCCAACCTTCGTCTGTTTTAATTGGCACTGTACCGGCACCAATTTTGGCCGTCTGCCAACCGGAATCATTCCAATGGGCTACTTTCATCACAATTCGATGTTCGCCCCAAAATTTCATATCCGGACTATAGCTGAGAAAAATATCACCAAAATTATTATGCCCCGGACCACTAGGGCGACTAAGCATGACATATTTCCCATCAATCTTTTCCGGAAATAGAACGCCATTACGATTAAATGCAAGAAAGGCATTTTCACATTGGTGGAATGTTTTGAAATCAAAAGTATATGCAATACCAATAGTGGGCCCATGGTATCCGTTGCACCAGGTAATCCAATAACGATCTTCGATGAAAACGACGCGCGGATCATACTTATATTCAGAATGGATCAAATCTGTATTCCCCGCCACCATTTCAATAGGATCATCGTTGATATTCCAATTGATTCCATCTTTACTGAAACCGGCATGGATGTCCATTTGGATGGACTTATTGTCACAACGAAACACACCGGCGAACCCATCCTCGAATGGTACCACTGCACTATTAAAAATACTGTTTGAACCGGACGTATGATAGCGGCCAATCACTGGGTTTTTGGAATAACGCCATACAATATCATTGTTTCCTTCAGGACGATCTTCCCATGGGATATTTATTTTACGCATCGATAACACCTCTTCTTAATTGTAATTCTTCTTCAATTTTATTCATTTTTTTACGATCCAGTTTATAAAATAAAATCATGATTATTGATAAGACGCCGGCAGTAGCAGGAATCGTGCTCATTAATGCCTTAATTCCCGTAATTACCTGTTCCGATTGATCCACATTGGGCTCAAATCCAATGGCGGTCAAGAGCCATCCGGAAATAGCTGTGCCCAATGCCCAAGCAATTTTTTGAGACATAGTTGATGCAGAAAATACCAATCCCGTAGCACGACGTTTTGTTTTCCATTCGCTATAATCTGCCGTATCCGCATACATGGCCCAGAGGATGACTGAAATCGGTCCCAGCGCAAATGAACTGATGATCTTCATAACCATGATGAGCCATAAACTTTCTGGCGTGAGAAAATAATAGGGCAGCATGGTTCCCGCCCCAAAACTCAAGGAAAGGATAAAGGTTTTTATTTTACCATATCGATCCACGAACCACTTCACACATACAACGCCCAAAATACTAAAAATCATGGAGAGGGAGTTGAATAAGGATGTGAGTTCTGCATATCCATAAGATCCTTCTACACCGGGAAAGTTAATCTGATGTTCACCGACATAATATTTAAAATAATATGTGGAAATCACCATACTGGTGGACGTCACTAAATAAAGAAAAAGTGTGGCCAGCAATAGAATGAACCATTCTCGGTTACGAAACAGATCTTTCACATCTCTTTTGATGGATGTTCTTTCCTTTACAATGGGCTGTACCCGTTCATTGGTGGATATAAATGTGAGAAAAAATAATCCAATGGCCATCAATCCCACGATGATCATACTGATTTGCCATCCTTTGGATTCATCACCGGCACCCAAATAGACTGTCATGGGTAGAAGTGCAGCAGAAATAATGAGTCCGCCTACATACGCACCGATATACTTGAATTGGGACACACTGGTTCGCTCGGATCGATTTGGTGAAATTATGCCCAGCAATGATGAATAAGGAATATTGATGGCGGAGTAAAGTGTCATGAGCAAGATATAAGTAATATAGGCGTAGGCCAATTTGCCGCCATAATCAAAATCGGGCACCGTAAATGTGAGGACACCCAAAATGGCCAAGGGCACAGACATCCAAATCAAGTATGGACGAAATCGTCCCCATTTGGTTTGGGTTCGGTCGGCCAACATACCCATGAGTGGATCGTTGATGCCATCCCAAATTCTTGCCACGAGGATCATGGTGCCGGCAGCAGCAGCCGTAATTCCAAATACATCGGTGTAAAAATACAGCAGATACAAGGAAATGGTCTGCCAGTAAAGAACGGATGCTACATCACCGAGGCTATACCCAATTTTCTCTTTAACCGGTACATACATTTTTGATGGTTGTTTACTCAATTTAATCCCAATATTTTCTAATAATGTCCTGCATAACCGGATACTGTTTATCCGTATCACCTAATTCGTTTCGTAAGGCTATCAATTCTTTTTTCATGGATGTAATCACATCCAAATATTGAGGATCACCATAGGCATTACGATTCTCATTTGGATCCGATTGCAAATCATAAAATTCCCAGGCCGGTTCAGTCACCTCTTTCATGGCGCCTTTCATCCCCAATGGCTGACCATAAAAAAAGGCCAGTTTATACCGTTCGTTTCGAATACCAAAATGTCCCGGGCGCTCTGTACGGTGGAGCCAATAACGGTAATACATTTTATCCCGCCAGTTTATCGGTGTTTGACCTTTTAGGTTTTTCCGAAAACTTTTTCCCTGCCAATCGGATGGTTTTTCAACGCCGGCAAAATCTGCTAAAAGGGACGGAAAATCAATATTAAGAATAATGTCATCAATTCGTGTGCCACCCTTAATCTCCTTTGGATACCGAATGACAAAGGGCATACGTAAGGATTCTTCATAAATTAGTCGCTTATCAAAAAAACCATGCTCTCCCAAAAAGTACCCTTGGTCAGCGGTATAAATGACTACTGTATTTTCGGCCAATCCTGAATCTTCTAAATAATCTAATAATCGACCAATATTGTCATCAATAGCTGCCCCGCAGCGCATGAAGTCTTTCACATATTTTTGATATACTTTTTTGCGGACTTCTATTGAATCAAGTCCTTCAATTGAAAAGGGTAAATCGGGATAGGATGTCCAAAAATTATCCGGATCAATAGTGGCTTGAACCATCCGTTCACCGAGGATTTCTAATTTTTGTCCTGTAAAAGTCCGCCCCGTGGTCTCCGGAGAAAAGTCATATAATGATTCCGACTCGGGAATATCCATATCCCGATATAAATTTTTATGGCGATCCGGAAAATCAAATGGTTCGTGGGTGGCCTTGAAATGGGTCATCATAAAAAATGGCTTATCCTTAGTCCGATTGTCTAACCAATCCATGGTTAGATCTGTAATGACATCTGCAGAAAATCCCTTATACGTCTTGCCGCCTTTATAACCATCCTGCCAATTTTCTTTTGATTTCAAAACCGGATCATGGTAGACACCTTGTCCCGGCAACACATTATAATGGTCGAATCCTTCCGGTTCTTTCACCAAGTGCCACTTCCCGATGATGGCCGTTTCATATCCGTTTTCCCCGAGGAGACTGGCAATGTGTTTCTTCCCGTCCTCGAGAGGTTCTCTCAATGTATATACTTTGTTTCTATGGCTATACTGACTGGTGAGAATAGCGGCTCGGCTCGGCGAACAGATGGAATTGGTACAGAATGCATTTTCAAGCACGGCGCCCTCTGAAGCCATCCGTTTTATATTATCAACTTTTACATAATCTTGGAGAATTCCGCCATAGATACCCCATGCCTGTGACGTATGGTCGTCGGACATGATGAATAAAATATTAGGTCGATTTGGCTGATGATTGCATCCAAGGATGAACACAATCATTAAATAGAACAATGAATGATGTAGTCTATGGACGAGTAAGCGAATTTTGGTCATGGAGAATGGTTGAAAGAATTTGATTAATTCAAGGAATGGGAAGACGAATAAAAATCTGAGAACACATATGCCACTCTCCACATATACATACGATGTTTTTCGTCTGTTTTGTTATTCAATTAATTTTCCCAGCGTCTCCCTTCGGTTGATCTTTCCCGATTCTGTAAACTTAAATTTACAAAAAATAATGGCTTTCGGCCGTTCATATTTATCCAATTTCCCGAAAGAAATTTCCCTCTCATCCCCTTCTACAATTAGAACGACTTTTTCACCGAGTGATTCATCCGGCATTCCGGCAATGAAGAATCGGCGATTTGGGATTGATTCAATTAATTTTGCTTCCACTACTTCTGGGATGATTTTAACACCACCTGAATTAATTATATTGTCAAATCGACCCAACCAACGAAAATATGTTTCATTGACTAATTCTACAAGGTCATTTGTGATTACTGGGATCCAACCACCAGCCCTGTCATCACGAGGAGTTTGCGACGAAGTGATCTCATTGACTGGATTCATAAAATGAGATTGCCGCGTCCCGACTTTTTTCGGGACTCGCAATGACAGTATGGATGGTGCATGAATGACTAAACAATCTCTATCATCTTTGTCAAAACGAATCCCGTCCAATGCATAAAAACAATTTGATTTCTCAGGACCATTCAAGGGTTTGATGGCTACATGTGTCAAAGTCTCTGTCATGCCATAGGTTTCAAAAACTTTTGTGTCACAAGATTGCAACTTTTCCACCAGTGATGGCTGTACCTGTCCCCCACCCACAATTAGCGTTTTTACTTTATCTAATTGTTCGAGTGAATTCTCCAATTGCATGGGCACCATGGCAGTGAAATCAATTTGTTCATCTAATTCTTTTAAAGGTGAAGATGATGGTTCTACCACTTTCAAATCCAAGCCTTGTTCTAAAGCACGGACCACCATCATTTTTCCCGCTACATATTTCATGGGCATGCAGAGTAAAGCGGAATCTCCTGCTTTCAATCCAAATGTTTTTCCTGTGATTTGAGCTGAATTTTTCATCCATTCTTTTTTCACCGAAATAGACTTTGGCTTCCCTGTGGATCCGGAAGTTTGAAGCATCATTTCATCATCAGGATTATACCAATCGGAAATGAATTGATTCACATCGTCCCAAATGGGAGATTGATCTTTTGATAATTTTCCCGATTCTACTTTGAGCGGAGATGGAATGTTGTTTGTAAAAAGCTGTCCTGTGCCTAACCCTTGAAATCCATCCGGATTCATTTTCGATGTCCATTGGGCAATGGCATTCAATCCAATATTAGATTCCAATGCAGATGTAATCCACCACCCGATTTGTCTTTCTTGAGCAAGTTGAATCCATTTTTCTGACTCTGTGAATCCACCCAATAAACTGGGCTTCAAGACCAAATATTGTGGCTTTACTTTGTCCAACATTTCGATTCTATTTGATTCCTGGGTTAATGGAATGAGTTCTTCATCTAAAGCGATGGGAACCGGGGATGATTCGCATATTTCAGAAAGTAAATCCCATTGTCCTGGCTTAATGGGTTGCTCGATAGAGTGAAGATCTAATGGAGCCAATTGATTTAGTTTATCATACACATCATCCTTAGAAAAAGCACCATTTGCATCTACACGAAGTTCCAATTCATCTTTGTTAAACCGAGAACGGATGGAATGCAGAATCTCTAATTCTATTTCAAAATCCAATGCACCAATTTTCATTTTGATGCACTTCCACCCTTCGGCCAATTTTTGTTCCACCTGACGAATCATATAATCTTCGTCACCCATCCAAATCAATCCATTAATATCGATGGAATCAAAATCACCGAAATAATGTTGGCCACCACCATTCTTCAGGTCGAGAGTAGCCATTTCCAGTCCACATCGAATGGAAGGAAAATCAATTAATTGAGATGGGTTATTTATAAAAAATTCAGAATTCTGACATACATCATCCAATTTAGATTCAATTGTATCCAAATTATCAACACTTAAACCGGATAACGGTGCACATTCACCGACACCTGTTTTCCCATGTTGAGATAAAGTGATATACCAAACGTCTCGTAACTTCATCACACCGCGAGACGTGCCTGCCGGTTGATTAAAAATTAAGGTACGTTTTGTCCAAGTCGCTTTCATTTTCATTCAACGCAAAGGCGCAAAGACGCGAAGAAATAGTTTCTCTGTGTTTCGAAGTCTACGTGGTTCCATCATAGATTCAACCCCACCACAAACAATACAGAAAATAGAAACGTCATCATCGCCTGCTTTTTCAGGAAGGGATCAAAATTTTGAAAATCGGTTCGGCATTTTAGATCTTCCACAGCACCAAAAAATAATGGGAATGTGACCAGAAAAAGATAATCAGCATAAATCTTACTGGGAATTACATAGGCCAATGCCAACAGGATCCCACCAAAAATCAATGCTTTATGGTAATGCTTGGCCCGTTCCAATCCTATACGAACTACCAATGTATTTTTCCCGGATTTGGCATCTGCTTCGTGATCACGCATATTGTTAATGTTTAAAACCGCTGTGGTGAACAATCCAATGGAAGAAGCAGGGAGAAGTAATTCCCACCGGAACGAATGGGTGTGCAAAAAGTAGGATCCCAAGACTCCGAGCCATCCAAAAAATAAAAATACAAATACGTCTCCCAGTCCCGCATAGCCGTAAGGATTTTTACCCATAGTATATTTCACGGCGGCACCCATCGCGGTAAGTCCAAGGATGGCGAAAAGTCCTGCTTTTTTCAAATCGAGCCCGAACGTGCCTTCATAAATAAGCCAAACGCCAAATACCGAACACAATAAAGCGATGACCCACATGGCTTTTATCATTTCACTCTTGGTGATGAGTCCCGATTGCATGGTTCTGTCTGGTCCCACACGATCATCATTGTCAGTCCCCTTCACAAAATCACCATAATCATTGGCTAAGTTTGAAAGGATCTGTAGAAACAAAGTTGTCACCAATGCTAAAATGAACACTGTTGAATTGAACTGCCCATCCGCCATTGCCAAACCACTTCCCATAATAATACAGGAGAATGCTAAGGGTAGCGTTCTGAGTCTAAATGCGTTAATCCACTTCATATATTTTTTAAGTGTTTAGGTGTTTAGGTGTTCACGTGTCAAAGTTCTTGTCAGTTAACAACATGAACACGTGAACACTTTCTACTTAAACACATTAAATCACGGAAATTTGGGATACTTCGAAAAATCCGGTTTACGTTTCTCCATGAATGCATTCTTCCCTTCTTTGGCTTCATCAGATAAATAATAAAGCAATGTGGAATTCCCGGCTAATTCCTGGATGCCTGCTTGGCCATCCAATTCAGCATTGAAAGATGATTTCAGCATCCGAATCGCCAAAGGTGATTTTTCTTGGATCTTTTTCGCCCATTCAATGAAGGTATCTTCCAACTCATCCAAAGGGACAACCGTATTCACTAAACCCATATCCAGCGCTTGTTGCGCATCGTATTGATCACAGAGAAACCAAATCTCACGAG
The DNA here is from genome assembly GCA_016845785.1 of Fidelibacterota bacterium. Taxonomy (GTDB): domain Bacteria; phylum Fidelibacterota; class Marinisomatia; order Marinisomatales; family TCS55; genus TCS55. The sequence goes on along the minus strand of JAERSH010000048.1, from coordinate 26,300 downwards.
CTTTTTTCTGTCCCACACTTCGCGCCAAATAGGATGCACCAAATCCACCATCAAACGATCCCACTTTTGGTCCTGTTTGTCCAAAACGCGCATTCTCTGCTGCAATGGTCAAATCACAAACAACATGAAGTACGTGACCACCACCAATAGACCATCCTGCCACTGCAGCAATCACCGCTTTCGGGATAGATCGAATCTGCTTTTGTAAGTCTAATACATTAAGCCGGGGCACTTCATCCTTGCCAACATAACCACCATGACCACGAACACCTTGGTCACCACCACTGCAAAAAGCTTTGCCCCCTTCGCCCGTAAAAATGATAACATCGATATTCGTATCATCCCGACAAATGTTCATGGCATCGATCATTTCTTTCACCGTCCGCGGTGTAAACGCATTATGCTTCTCGGGCCGATTGATGCTGATTTTGGCAATCCCTTCAAAATATTCGAAGGTGATTTCATCATATTCCCTGATGGTTTCCCAATTCTGTTTCCAATTCATAACTGTCTCCTATTCTGTGACTTCTGTGCCTTTTGCGGCTATTTGTTTAAAAACTTTTGTGTTTATTTCCATGTCCGTAAATATTTCCAGAATGCCTGCTTTCCACCCATCAATTTCTCCCAAGGATGAAGCAGTCCCATAGTCCAATCCAAATTCTTTTGCAGTGAGTGCTGCTGCACGTTTATGGGGTGTTGTGAATAAATTTGTTAAATCGCCTTGAGATGATGGTCCGGGAATCATATTAAAGATGCCGCCCCCTGAATCATTCAAAATGACAATTTGCAAATTGGATGGAAATTTGTGATTGAGCCACAATCCATTTCGATCATAAAAGAATGATAGATCGCCCACAATCAAGGTATGCTTTCGGTTGGACTCGGCCAAAGCATGACCAACAGCCGTACTCACCACACCATCGATTCCGGATGTTCCCCGATTGCACCAAACATCAATGGTTGGATCGTTGACACCAATAAAATTGGCAATCCGAACGGGCATACTATTTCCCAAATGGAGAATTGAATTTTCAGGAAGCTGATTCATCACTTCTTGAACTGCAGAAAAATAGTTGAATTCCGCAGCCTTCAGTTTTGATTTGAGTGCTCCATCAACATCTAATTGAGCCTTGGATAATTTATTTTTATAATTATTTTTCGTGTCTTCCGTGTGTTTCGTGGGCAAATGATCAACCCAATTTTTAAAAAACTCAACCGGCTCCACATCCACAATTTTCTTCAACGATTGAAATGGATCTCCCACCATCCCCAATCCAATATGCCAATGAATTGTCGGTTTATAATTTCTCAAAAACGATTTCAGATTCTTCGAAATAACCGATCTTCCAAAAGTCACCAACAAATCCGGCCGAAACTCTTCCGTGTCTTTCGTGTGTTTCGTGGGCAGAAAAGCCTTAAACAAAAGGTCTGCCGATTTAATTACACCATCCACCCCATGCAGATTCGAAATCACATCCCCCACCACAGCAACATCCAATTGATTGAGCAATTTTACCAATTCATCATTTGGTTCCAATTGCCCACCTAAGACCATGACTTTTTCCGATGAATTCAAAACCGATTCAAACTCCCCCCAAACCGCATGGCCAATATTATTATCATTATTGCTTTGCGGTCTTTGCGCCTTTGCGTTAAAAATAATGTCTTCACTTGACTCTGGATAAAACGGTTCCCGTATCGGTACATTCAAATGGACAGGCCCACACGCTCCATCCAACGCTAAAGCCAAGGCTTCTTTTCCCACTTCCACATAATTTTCATCAAAGACAAAACTGCCCTTCACATGATCCATGTACAAATTCTTCTGACGGATCGTTTGCCCATCCCACTGATCAATCCATTCCGGTGGACGATCAGCAGTTAAAACAATTAACGGCACATGCTGATAAAATGCTTCTGTGACAGCTGGAGCGAAATTCTGGGCTGCTGTTCCTGATGTACACACGAGTACAACGGGCTTTCTGGACTGCTGAGCCAATCCTAACCCAATGAATCCAGCGGATCGTTCATCAACAACTGATATAGTTTCTATGTTTGGATGATTCCCAAAACCAATCAATAAGGGCGCACATCGTGAACCGGGACATACCACTGCTTTCTCAACACCGAATTCAGCGCAACAATTCACCAAATCATAAATATGTTGAGTGTTTTGTAAAGCCACAGAGTTCACAGAGATTTTCCTATTTTATTCTCTTTTTTCTCTGTGTCTCTGGTTCTCTGTGGTTCACCATGACCATTCATCACATCCAATAAAGTCTGGCACTTCAACGCTGTTTCTTCCCATTCTTTCTCCGGGATAGAATCATGTGTAATCCCTGCACCGGCATAAAGTACGGCGCGGGTTCGTAGGATTTGCATACATCGCAGATTTACATACAACCGTGATACACCATTAAAATTCACAGGACCCAAAAACCCACTGTAGAATTCCCGATTCAAATGTTCATGGGCTGCGATAAATCGGAGTGCGGAAAATTTCGGCATACCGCACACCGCCGATGTGGGATGAAGCAAATGGAGCATCACCGTCCCCAATTCAGGAAACTGAACGTCATTCAGATCCACGGTATATTCCGTTTTTAAATGAATCATATTTCCGGCTCGAACAGACCGAGGACCAGTTTCTTCAAATTCTCGGAGACGAATCGTTTTAAATTGCTCAATAATGTAGCGGCTAACCATAGCCTGCTCTTCAATTTCTTTCTGATTCCATGCCGCTTCTGATAAATCTTTATCCAAAGGAAATGATTGCGTCCCCGCAACAGACACAGTTCGAAAATGTTCATCTGATGATTCAATCAAAAGTTCCGGTGTGGCACCCATCCATGTGCCCCTTCCCGGGATCGATACCAAACTCACAAAGGCATCGGGATAAGCTTTTTCCAATCGCTCAAATTGGTGCAATATGTCAAAATTATCGGATAATGGTTCATCATAAGTCCGGGCGGAAACCACCTTATCAAATTCACCTTCTTCAATGGCATTTATTCCATTTTTTACCATGGTGATAAAGTGATCTTTCTCTCCGGAAATTTCTGTATCGGGTCGATGATTCAAATGGTAATAATTTGTTTTCTCCGAGTCTCCGTGTGCTTGCATCCCGAACTTGTTTCGGGGTCTCTGTGGTTCACCCTTCTCCATCCTTGCACTGAGCGGAGTCGAAGTGTTCCATTCTCCATCCCCCATCTTCCATCCATATAAATCTGCCTTCAAAAACAGCGTCTCATTTCCTTCCGGATTCATAAATGGACTCACCACAAAACCCATATCCGTTTTTTGAAGATCAATCCGACCTTTCACCGGAGATTCTGACAAATCGCCTAAAAAGTGAATCGTATTTTCTCTCGGACACCGCCAAACCGCCACGGAACCATTTTGTTCAATGACAGAAGACCATAAATCTTTTAGCGAAATTTGTTTTTCAAAAACCTTTTCCATTTCCGTGTATTTCGTGTGTTCCGTGGGTTATCTTTTATCAATCACAGCCAATGTCAGTCGACTCACCGCCACCATATCTCCATCATCATTTTTAATCTCAATATTCCATACATGAATTTTTCGTCCGATCTTGATAGGGGTTGCTTTTCCATGGACAAATCCATCTGTCGCTGATTTCAAATGATTACAGTTAATCTCAACACCAACGATCCATTGATTCTCACGATCGATATGCATCCCGCCTGCCACACTACCCAATGTTTCCGCAAGGGCAGCTGATGCACCGCCATGGAGCAATCCGTAAGGTTGAATGGTTCGATGATCTACAGGCATTTTCCCACAAACAGATTCAAGACTCATATCGGTAAATTCTATTCCAAGATGGGCTACCATGGTGTTTTCGCTGAATGCGTTCAATTTTTCCAATGCTTTTTCTTTATCCATAATATTTTTTTGTGTTTAGTTGTTCAAGTGTTAATTCCATAATAGACGTGAACACTTGAACACATTGTTACTTCTCTCCTATATAAAGTGTACAAACCCCAAATGTAAGTGGTATGGCTCTGCAATTTTTTAATCCAACCGTTTCCATAAGTTTGACAAATTCTCTTCGCGTTGGGAAATTCATAATAGAGTCCGCCAAGTATTCGTAGGCTGCCGGATTCTTTGTGAAAATTCTGGCGAGTTTTGGTAATACACCGTTTAAATAAAAACTGTATGTGCTCCGCCAAAACCCTGGTTCCGGTGTGGTGAGTTCCAGCACCATCACTTGACCATTTTCAACAATGATTCGTTTCATTTCTGAGAGTGCTTTCAATTTATCCGGAATATTTCGGATGCCAAAAGCAATGGCAGTCACATCAAACGAATTGTCTTCAAATTCGATATTGGTGGCATCGCCCCACTGAAGTTGAACTCGATCAGTTAAATTTTGGTCGGCTACTTTTTCAATGCCTTTATCCACCATCTCTTGGACAAAATCCACGCCCATTACCTTCACATCCGGATAGGTGTTGGCGCAATCCAGTGCAAGATCGCCTGTTCCTGTGGCCACATCCAAAATACGATGTGTATTGAAGAAATTCATTTCGGATACTGTCCGCTTTCGCCAAGCCACATCACGTCGACCGGACAAAAACCGATTCAAGAAATCATACTTATCCGTCACCGATGCAAAAATATCTTTAACAATACCAATTCGCTGACTATCTGTCATGTCCTGAACGGATGGATAATCTTGTTTATTTGACTCATTCATTGTTTTAAAAGTGTTCATGTGTTTGTGTGTTCACGATACTTTAACACTGGAATGCGTGAACACTTACTTTAACCCTTTACTAAAAAATTTTGTAATTCCCTTTACCCATTCATCTCGATCAAATTGATTATCATTGGATGATGATTCATGAAATTCTTTCAAGAACCGATTCAATACCGCATCCAGATAAAAGACAGCTTGAGATTTATTTATCTGAGAATCAATTTCACCTCGATCCATTGCATCCTGAATAATCTCCCCTAAATAATCATCAGAGAGTTGCTGAAGTTCTGCCACAATTTTTTGACGATCCGGTGAATCTGCGGAATATATGAGTCGAAAATAGATACGCGCCAATCGTGGGTGGTCTGTAATAAACTGAACACCTGAATCCACAATCTTCGCCAACCGCTCTTCGAATAGAAGGTCCGCCGTCTCATCTCGGACTTTACGCAAATAGGATTTCACTTCTCCTATGGCAAGATGGTAAATATGATAGTAAAGACTGCCCTTAGTCTTGAAATAATTGAAAAGCGATCCCTTGGCGATGCCAGCCCTTTCAACTACTTTATTCATGGACGCAGTTTCATAATCCCGTTCGGCAAATTCTGAAATGGACGCATTAACAATCCGCGCCTGCTTTTCCGTGGGCAATTGATCAAATTTGTTTGTGGATGAAATCATAAAATATTCATTAATGACCGGGTGGTCAATTTATCGGAAATTAAAAGAATATTGAAACAAAAAACCCCGCAATATGCGGGTTTTTAATTAAAGAGAATCAACCGATGTAGAGTCTGGTTCAGGCGGTGGCGGCACTTCACCCCAATAGGTTGGGGAAGTATTCAACTGCCATGAAATATTTTTATTGGTCTGATACACTTCCACTTCATCTCCAACGCGGATGTTGCTTGAGGACCATTCTGCGTTGGATCGACCCACAACAATATCCCCCATTGATTCACCATTATGATCCATTAGAACCAATCGAGTACCGGTGGAATCACCCACATTGAATTTTTCCCATTTGGATCCATTCTTTGAAACCAAGGATGTACGTTTCACTTCTAAAACATTGCTGAAGAATGAATCCATGGTATTCTTTTTTACCACCAATGTGTCATTTCCTTCAATTGACCATGTTTCTCCATTATAATTGAGAGTAATCGATTCTTCAACTTTACTGATATTGAAGCTAAATACATCATCACGTTCAATATCAAAAACTTGGTCACTGCTGGACTCATAACCACTTTGCTTCATTTGGCTAATGCCGAATAAAACCACCAAAACAGCCAAGGCAATGACAAGCCATTTCATATTTTTACCCATAGAGTTCCTCCAGCATATCACTTCTTCGTTTTTGACTTCTCATCCGGATTAGCCCGAAACCAACAATTAACAATGATGGCATAACAATATTGACCCATTTCCATGTTTTCTTCGCTTCATCAGATACATCCTCCAAAGGTCGGGATGTAATTTCACGGGAACGAAGAGCAATCAAGTCACGGTCACCAATGAGATAGTCCACCGAATTCATGATGAAGATATGGTTTTCAGGAGAACGACCTCCCCCTTGATCGGCCATAAAATCAGAATCCCCAACCAATATCACTTGGCTCATAATCCCATTTTCATCCACTTTTTCTGATCGTGCGCTCAACACCTGATCCGCTTGATTAAACATGCGAATAAAAGGATTTTGTTTGGGATCCGGATTCAAATTGAACTGTCCCCGCATTTCACCGGATTGATCTGATGTAAATAGGAGGGGTACGAAATTCACATTCCCTATAGAACCAGAATCTTGTGATATTTCACTGGCAAAGACCAATTGGATTTGCTCCAACCCAGCCACAATGGATTCATTCTGATTGAATGATCGAACCACAGGCAATAAGGGATATTCCATGGGTACATTCATGCGAATTGGCCCCATTTGCTGCTGCACATTCACGCGACCGCAAATCTTATCCGTCACCAAATTTTCAGCAATGGCAAAACCATAATCATCAATCAAATCATAGATATTGGATTGGATGGGAAATGCTTGTTGGATTTGTAAATTCGCCTTCACACGGTTCTGCGTAAGAAACAAGTTTCCACCCCGATTCAGATAATCGGAAAGATGCTGATATTCATCCCCACTTAAAGAATCCGAAACACCACCCATAAGGAGGGCTGTAACTTCTGTAGGCACTGCATCACTTAGATTAACCGACCGAACTGTATACCGTTGTCCCAGAAGATTTTGAATATTTTGGAATTGGGCAGTTTGCCCTTCAACTTGTGCAATGCCCACTGTGGGTTTATTCGTATCCACCAACTTCTTAATCTTGGATGTGATTTCATATTCCAATCCCGTGGTGGTCTGAATCACCGGGAGGACTTCTTTTTTATCCTCATACTGGATCACCATCCCCATAAGGACCCGCTTCACTTCCATTTTATCATTCTCAACCACTTGCATCTGGACCGGCATGATGCCCGCTTTCTGGGCTTCTTGCTCGATATCTTCATCATCTTCGGGACGGAAAAATTCAAAACGAATATTCCCATCAGAAAGGGCTTCATACTCCTCCAGAATATCTTGGAGGTATCGGCGGTTATTGGCGTACTCCCCGGGAAGATCGTCAGAGAAATACACTTTCATGGTCAAAAGGTCATCTACTTGCTTCACCACAGATTCACTGGAAGAGGATAAGGAATACATATTATTATCCGTCAAATCCCAACGGTGAAACCAGTTTTGAGAAATACTATTCAATAAGAACAAGATGATGAATAGTAAAAATCCCGGGACGAATACAGATTTTTTCAGATCAATATTATTTAATAATTGTTTCATTATTTCCACCTCCGCACTTCAAGGGTTTGGATGGTTAGATAAATGAAAAATCCTACCATGGAGAAGAAGTAAATCAAATTTCTTGAATCAATCACTCCTCTGGAAATATTGGATAAATGGTAATCCACTGCCAAGAACTGAAGTATCCCTGCCAAGGAATGGGGGACAAACACCAACGTTTTATCCAGCATAAAAAATACGAGGACAAAGAAAACGCCAATGATGAATGCCACCACTTGGTTTTCGGTTACACTACTGGCGTAGGTGCCAATGGCAGTGTAAGTGGCGCCCATTAAGGCCAATCCAAGATAGCCACTGAAGATGGCACCATAATCCACATTGGTCCCAACAGACACTAATGTGAAAAAGTGGATTGAAGTGGCTGCCAACCCCAAGAGGATCAAACAGAATCCTGCCAGGAATTTGCCCACCACAAACTCATAAGTGTTCAATGGTAAGGTCGAAATAGTCTCCATAGTGCCGATATTATTTTCTCGTGCAATCAATCCCATAGAAACTGCAGGGATGAAAAATAGGAAGACAAGCGGCACAATGTCAAATAACACCCGAAGGTCAGATTGACCAAATAAAAAGAATGTATTCGTAAAGAAATATCCGCTCACTACGGCAAAGATGACCAAAAAGATGTAAGCCATTGGACTGTTGAAATAGCCCTGCATTTCTCTTCGAAAGACTGTGCGTATGTTATGCATTGGCCCCTCCGTCTTTTGTCAGATCACGGAAAATATCTTCCAAATTAGTAGTGTGGGGATTCATTTTCAGAATGGACCAATTATTTTCAACCGCATAATGGAACAAGTCTTCTCGGGGATCTTTGTCTTTTCCATATTCGAACTGAACCGATTGAATACCATTCACTTCTTCCATCCCGATAAATTTCACAGAAGGTAGCTTGGCTTGAATATGCTCTACTGACTCTCGGACAGCGCCTTTGACTTCCATATTGAGGAGGACATTCCCCATGAAATTGCTCATGAGTTCATCGCTGGTGCCGTTGGCTACAATCTCACCCTGATTAATAATAATGATCCGATCCACTGTGGCCTGAATTTCTTGGAGAATATGACTGGACATGAAAACCAGTTTTTCTTTGCCCAGAGATTTAATGAGGCCGCGAATTTCAACAATTTGGTTTGGATCGAGGCCTGTAACCGGTTCATCGAGAATTAAAATTTTTGGATCGTGAATCATGGCTGCGGCCAATCCTATCCGCTGTTTGTATCCTTTCGAACAGTCAGATATGGTTTTATGGACGACACCATTCAATCCACATTGCTCGACAACCCGAGCCAATGCATCTTTAAATGCTCTACCGGTAATTTTGCGAATCCCTGCTAAAAATTCGAGATATTCATAGACCCGCATTTCCGTATAGAGCGGATTAAGTTCGGGCAAATAGCCAATCTGTTTTTGGATCTCGTGGGTGTGATCAATGATATTCATATCATTCACCTCAATGGATCCTTGTGAAGGGACTAAATACCCCGTCATCATTTTGAGCGTGGTGGTTTTCCCCGCGCCGTTAGCCCCAAGGAAGCCGACAATTTCCCCATCCTGAATATCAAAGGATATGGATTTCACCGCTTCAACAGGGCCGTAATTTTTGGACAAATCTGTGACTTTGATCACCTGATTACGACCTCCTCAATTTTGTTTCTCACTTGTGATTAAATAATTAATCGATTGAAATACAACTAATCGTCTTAAAAAGTTCCGGCGAAATTATAATGAAGAATAAAAAAGGGCAAGTTTGAGACTACATAGACAAATGCTCTTTACGAACGAACTGTCGCCATTCCTTCCATCTATCTTTATTGGATAGCATTGTGTCTAAAAATTCCTTTGGGTAGGATTCAAAATAACCATGATCTTCAATGATTTCGAAATGGGGATCGCCATTTTCCTTCGTAGTCGGGAGTATCGTTTCTTCTCCCACCTTCATTTCTGTTTTTCGGTAGCCCCTTCTTTCGCATAATCCGGAGTCCAAAGTCGCTTCCATACGATACCATTTTCCGTCAATATGGACAGCCGCCAAAGCGTGGTAAGGTAAAATACCATCGGGAATCATTTCTGCATAGCGCGTCCGCATCAATGGATGATCTATAATCTTTTGATAGGTCAATGCAGCAGGGATGTCAACTGCACGAAACAAAGCCACCTGCAAATTAGATTTTTGATGGCACATACCATTTTTCTCCGTCAAAACAGATGATGCTTTCCAGTCATCTTCACTGTCGATGATGGGTGCAAAATTGTAAACAATCTCATCCCGGATAAATTCAAAAATGACTTGGACCTTATCCCAATCATTTTCAAGTCCAGCGGTTAAATCTTTTGCTTTTTGGATAATATCCGGATGATCGTGGTTGATCCATTCATCGGCGGCAAGGTATGCATTGATATCCAATCCATTGGGATCGGACATACCGGTAATAGTGAGTTCTCTTAATGTTGACATTGATTTTTATGATGTTAAAAAGGGGCGAGAAGCTACGGTTTTATCCTTAAGGATTCACCATTTTATATATCATCTCCGTATGTTTCGGCGTCGATCCACAGCATGATCCAATCACTTTAGGATTCAATTCTAAATATTGGGAAATAATCTTTGAGAAAGATCGGTCATCAACTTTTTTATCCATCTTTCCATCGGGTTCCGGTTCGGTTAATCCCAAATTGGGATAGACACCCCAATCCCCATCCCAGTGCTTATTGAGATTGCCCAATGCAAGATTGGTTTTTTCAACCGTACTGCAATTCAGCATGAGTACATCCACATTATCTTTGGCCAACGGATATACAGATTTCAATGGATGTCCCGATAGCAAATGATCTCCATCTTTCACAATAAGACTTAACCAAATTTCATGTCCCTGAGCAGATTTGAGCGCAATGTCAATTTCTTCCAAGTGCCCCATAGTTTCAAACAGGATGACATCTACACCCGCATCTTTAAACCATTCCACTGTTTCACCGTATGTATCTTCTGATGCGCCCCGGCCGGGAAATAATTCCGGAGAGTAACAGTCTTCAATCGAGGTGATGGAGCCAGCAAGAATTCTTGGATGTGAATTCCGTGCCAATTCCACCGCTTTCATTAAACTGGATTTTGCTCGTTCCTGTGCTCGTTTTGGAGAATATCCTGCTTTTCGATATGTCCATGTGGTGGTGCGAAATGTATTGGTGCCAATAATATCTGCACCAGCATTTACATAATCCTCATGAATGGCTTGCACCACTTCCGGATCGGTAAGATTCGATTCAGCGGACCATAAGGGCAAGGGCAAATTGACGCCCCGGGCCATAAGTTCCGTCCCCATGGCCCCATCCATAATGAGGGGCTTATTCACCGCAGTTCTGTTGGCATTTTTCTAAAGTTTCGAATGGAACGACTCCATCACATCCGCCCCAGGTGAATTCTTTGCACTTATTGTCTTTTTGATCATAGTAATATCGAGGAATGGCCGCTTTGCACGGTCCGGGATCGGGATTCAAATAACACCTCGTCGGTAGCGGATCCGGCTTTTCCGGTTCGCATGCCAGATTTCCCCAAAAAAGAAATACCCCTGCCAGGATAGATTTAATAATGGGTCGATGTGATGAATTCATGGTGAAAATTTAAGGGGTAATTGAATCCAATTCAATTTCGCTATTAAAAAACCATCCTAGCCTAAATGAAGATTCAAGGTTAATTTTAAGCATCCTCATCAAACGGATTCAGTCCATGAAGATAAAATCTTTCATCATCAGTCTTATACTTTTTTCAATGCGATTAACTGCGGAGTCGGAATTTTCTTTTGACGCATTCGAAGTGGCAAACCCAATCCCGGACCATGCGCGTATCGTAACCGGAAACTTTTTGGATGATGATGCCATGGAGGATATTGCTATTCTCCATGTGGATTCCACCGGCACGACCCACCTCAATATTTATCAATTCCAAAATGGTGAATGGACAGTTGAAATCAATACCACCCTTACCCCCCAACCTCTGTTTGTGGATGTAACCACGATTAATGGCAAAGAACGACTCCTCACTTTTTCTAACGATCAATTAAACTGGTTTGATCCAAAGACTAAAGCAGTTCATCACCTCATTAACATTCCATTTGATTTTAGAACGGATTTTAAACATCACATTCCCCAAGCCAGAATAACCCATGACTTAAATGATGATGGCCAAGATGACATCATCGCCCCTGCTGTGGATGGATTTTGGTTATCCACCCAACTGTCGGATGGCAGTTTTTCTGAACCAGTAAAGATCGGTCCACCTGAACCGTTCCATAATCAAAGTACATTTGATGATGATCGGGATTATGGCAAAGTGGGCATTAACCCCCAAACGCTTCATTGGTATCTCAGCCGCGTCCACAATTTTGACTATAATCGGGATGGAAAAAGCGACCTCATCTTTTGGAATAAAGATCATTTTGAAGTCTATCTCCAAAATGATGATGGCTCATTTAATACTGAACCGACCACATTTAAAACGGATGTGCACTTTGATTCAGACGGCACTTATTCCATCGTATTTGGATTTAAAGATGCGAGCACGTTTTCACTCATGTTTGGCACGCGAAAAGCCACCGATTATACAGTTCTCCATTCCATTGAAGATATGAATGGAGACGGCATCCCGGATATGGTCACTCACACGTTGACCGGCCGAAGTGTGTTCAAGATGAAGAGCCGATACATCGTCCATTTTGGTTCCGCCGAGGATGACAAAATTATATTTTCAAACAATCATAACACCGCCACCATTTCGGATGGAAAAGCCGGCGCTGCTCAGTCGGGCGGTTACGCTCACCAATGGATCAAAGATATCGATGGTAATGGTCAGTCAGATATCATTCGTTATGATGTGAAATTCGGACTTACTGGCATCATCAATGTATTCCTTGGGAGGCACCTTACCCTTAATTTAGAAACACACAGGATGGTTGATGGTCGTTTCCTATCTCATCCAAATGGTAAGAAAATAATTAAGGCTCACGTGAATATTTATGACGATGAAGGCGGGTTTTTCCCATTTATACTTTTGGGTGATCTGACGGGGGATGGATTATCAGAATTACTGGTGGCGACGAAAAAGAATGAAATTCAGATCTTTAGCGGTGAACCTGAATTAAATATTCTAAATCATGAACCGCACACGGTGAATTTTACAGTGCCGAGCATGGAAACAGGCACATGGCTACAGGATTTGAACCACGACGGAAAACAGGATATTCTTCTATATTATCATAAAAAAGAAAAGGATAAACCCTTCCGCCTCGTTACGTTAATTACAAGATGAAATTCGTAGAGCTGCGTCTTTACACCAATTTAATGAAGTAAAAACCATATACCAGATTGCCCCTACAAGTTTTTTCTGAGGTAAATCAATAATATCACAAACATAACCGCAAAAATTTGTTCCGATAGTTTTGCATATTTTGATTCTTTAATATATAGGTGGGAAATTAAAATAAATGCTAGAAAGATTATCCCTGGGAAAAACATATTATAAAAAACAAATATGTCACCATCGTGAGTTCTATAATCTTCCATACTTTTAAAATGGCCTATAATAAATTCTTCAAACCCATAAGTATACAACGCATAAGACAAGTACCCGATCACGATGACACCTAAATAAATATAGGCACTATTGGCTTTGATCTTTTCCCACATTGCCAAATTTATGGAGAATTATTGTAATTGCAGAGACGCATTACAATGCGTCTTTACATCAAATTTAATGAAGTAAAAACCATATGCCGGATCGTCTCTACATATTTTTACTCATATAAATCAGTAAGGCAATAAATATGAGAATAAAAATTTGGAAAGCTGCCTTTGCAAAATTTTCATTACTCCAATAGAAATGCATGATTAAATACCCCACAAAAATGAGTGGTGCGCCCATTAAACTTTCAAACGGTGTATAGGGTTTGACTGTCCCTGTTGGGAGAGTTTTTTTCGACCGAAGGCCTTCCATCATGAAAGCTTCAAACCCGTATAAGTGGATTACATATCCAAAATATCCAACGAGAATTATGCCCACATAAATGAATGCATAATTGGCTTTGATCTTTTCCCACATGATCGAAATTACAAAATATATATATTAAACAATATAATTGTAGAGACGCATTGCCATGCGTCTATTCATAAATAATTTGGAGTAGAGACGCGGCGCGCCACGTCTCTACATAAAACCATTACTGATTCAAAAACAAATAATCCACCGCCAACTGGGCCATGGATTTCACACCATATTTCAAATTCCGTTCATCGGCAAAAAAGTAGGGCGAATGGTTGGAATATGCCGTGGATGGATCTTCAGCCACCCCATTAAAGAAATACAATCCCGGGGCGTGATCGGTAAAAAATGGGAAATCTTCTGCACCGGTGACGAATGGTCGTATCATCACATTTTCATCACCGTAAACACGGCGTAATGACGGCAGCATTTGTTCTGTCAGTGACGGTTCATTATAGGTCACTTTCGCTATCCCACTAAATATTTCTAATTTCGCTGTGGCATTGGATGCTTCAGCAATCATTTCCACTTTCTTCCGAATGCTTTCATGAATCTGCTGACGGATATCCTCTTTAAATGTACGAATCGTCCCTTCCATCACCACTTCTTCCGGGATGATATTATTTCTTACACCACCATGAATGGAGCCAACCGTCACAATCCCCGGCACAGCAGTGATGTTCACTTCTCGCGCCATAATCGTTTGCAACGCCATAATAATTTGGGATGAGATCACAATGGGATCTACACCGCCCCACGGCGCTGCACCGTGTGTTTGAACACCGGTCACCGTAATGCGCATCCGCTCCGCTGCAGCCATGGTAGGTCCCGATCGATATTGTGCCGTACCAACTTTCCCGGGCCACGCATGGAGACCAAATATGGCATCCACTTTTGGATTATTCATGACGCCTTGCTCTACCATATAGGGCGCGCCACCTTTTTCACCTAATGGTGCCCCTTCTTCCGCCGGTTGAAAAATAAATTTCACCGTTCCGGGAAGATCATCCTTCATGCCCGCTAATATCTCTGCTGCACCCATGAGTCCGGCCACGTGATTATCATGACCGCAAGCGTGCATCACATCAACTTCTTTGCCTTGATACACACCTTTTGCTTTGGATGCAAATGGTAGATCCACTTTTTCTTTCACGGGGAGGCCATCCATATCTGCACGAAGGGCCACGACTTTTCCCGGTTTTCCGCCTTTGAGAAGGCCAACAACACCTGTATGAGCCACCCCGGTTTTGACTTCCATTCCAAGGGATCGAAGATGGGCCGCTACCTTTTCAGCCGTTCTGAATTCCCGATTAGACAGTTCAGGATTTTCATGAATATCTCTGCGCCAATCAATCACCTTTCGCTCCAAGCGGTCGGCCATATCATCAATCTGTTTATTTAGATATTCCGGTGTTTGGGCAAAAGTAAACTGGAGGGCCAATGCCCCTATGATGAATCGTTTCATTGATGTCTTTCTATTAGTATTTTTTTAATTCACCGTCGCGACGTTTGGCTTTTTTCACCATATTTTCAACGTCTTTCAAGAGTTGCTTGGCGTCATAAACAATGCCGTCTTTAATCGTGTATTTCACACCACCCACACGGGTTACTTCATTGTTTTTATTAATTTTGATGGCACCAGTACCATAGAGCACTTTAAAGTTGGCCAATGGATTTTCATCCACAATAACTAGGTCTGCCAGCAATCCCGGCTTCACCATACCAAATTCAACCGGTGTGCCAAGTGGTTTATGCAATGTTTCTGCGCCGTGAAGTGTTGCTGCTCTAATCACTTCCAAAGGATGGAATCCCGCTTCCTGGAGGAGTTCCAATTCCTCAATGAATCCGAATCCATACAGTTTATAAATGAATCCACTGTCTGATCCAGTAGTCACCCGGCCGCCGGCATTTTTATATTCGTAAAGGAATTGCATCCACACCTGATAGAATTTTTTCCATGCAATTTCATCGTGAGTAGTCCAATCAAACCAATATGAACCATGAGCAATGCGGTTGGGTGTATAAAAATCCCATTGGGATGGCAATGTGTAGATATCATGCCAATCTGCATTTCGGGCCATCATTACATCTCGTCCTGCGGCATAAATATTCATGGTAGGATCCATGGTCATATCCAATTCGATCAACTCTTTTTTTAGCGCCTCCCACTTTTCACCATTGGGCTTTACAAGGCTCCATTGACGGGCCACTTGACCAAATCGATGCTGCTCATTGCTGTAATTCATATCCACCGGCCAAGGCTGAACATCATGATTTTCATACATGGATTCAAACAAACCATAATAATGGGTCTGGGTTCCAAGGCCAAGGCGAGCTGCATCAATGGTATTCATTCGCGCTACACCGGTTTGGGCCAAATGTGCTGTAGTCCCCATATCATTTTTGATGGCTTCATCAATGAGGGCTTCCATAATGCGTGGTTCAAAGGCACCGAGTTTGAGTCCATCCACACCTTTTTTCTTGGCATAACGAACCCATTTTCTGGCCACTGCAGGATCTTCGTAAGGTGAGCCACCTTTCCAATCCTTTCCTTGTCCTGGTCGCTGATATGCCCATATCCGTGGTGCCGTAATTTCATTGTTGGCAGACCTTTTCTTTTCACTGGTACTAAACTCCAGTGAACCAAGTCCCACACCGCGAACGGTGGTGACTCCATGGGCCAACCACAATTTATAAACATATTCCGTTTCAGGCGCTTTTGAGACACTGCCAGCATGGGCATGCATATCCACAAAACCGGGCATTACATAAGAACCATGGGCATCAATCTCATAGTCCCCTGCTTTCGGGCGGCGTTTTTCATTGATGGGTACACCTGGATATCCGACACCACTTACAGATTTAATTCGATTTCCTTCAATAACAATATCTACAGGACCGCGAGGTGGTCCACCCGAACCATCAATTACGGTTGCGCCGCGAATAACAAGCCGTTTGAACGGCCCCTCACCTTCAGCACGATCGGGCCCAGGCAGAATGGATTTTGGTTTATCCTGCGCAATCAGGATAACAGATAAAATTGAATAAATAATTGAAGTTCGCATTAGGATCCTCATATTTAACTCCTTCTTTTTATTGGAATTCCCTCCTCAGAGAATTGAAAAATGTCAGCGAATATAATCACACCACGATGGATAATTCATCAATCCTTTTCATGGATTGGGAATAATCATTACTTTTTCCTCTTTTTTTTGCACCCTTGGCATAAATGGATAATTTTTGAATTAGCATTTTTTTCATGGATTCTTTCTGAGTTGGCGAAAAATTCAATTGAATTAATTTTTCTAACACATGAATGTGATGGACCTCGATGCCATCATTTATTTTAGACAGTTGATCTCCATGCCCACCATATTTCTTTATGAGAGGCGTTTCAACAAAGAGGATTGGGAATTGAGCAGTAATCCGGAGCCATAAATCATAATCTTCACAGACAGTGAGTGTAACATCAAAAAGTCCTATTGAACTCAATATGGATTTATGCATTAGCACAGTGGAGGGAGAAATCCGGCACTTATCCAAAGATTCATCAAAAATAGAGCCGCCAAATTTTTGATGGGATTTCTTTTGTTTAACTTCAACCCCATTCCGAATCCATATTTCATTTGAGTGACAAAACTGATAATCCGGATTCATCTTTAATGCTTCCACTTGTTTTTCCAATTTATCCGGTAGCCATTCATCATCAGAGTCGAGGAAGGCAATCCAATCAAATGCAGCCATGTTGATCCCGGTATTTCGTGCAGCGCTGACTCCCTGATTTGATTGTCTTTGCGAAGGTTCAAAACCTCCGCAAAGTTGAATAGCCCTGAGTTTTGGAAAATTATCGTTTATCCATTCACTCGTTCCATCGGTTGAGCCATCATCCACAACAATGATCTCCGCCGGTTGATAGGTTTGAGCCAGAACCGACTCAATCGCTCTACCGATAAGCTGGCGTCGATTATAAGTCGGTATAATAACAGATATGTTCAACGAAGTTTTGCCGACTCCACTAGATTCGTTTTAGGTTTCACCGGTCTTAAAGTAAAACCCAATGAATAGGCTTTGGCTGGGAGTTGATGTTTATCCAATGGCTGAGCCCCCCAACTGTTTCGACCGCCTACGCCCATTTGCTTGTAGTCAATATGAAGATTCACATAATCACCGGGTGTCATATTGTCCGTATGCCATTGTTGTTTGGTCGTCCGGATATTTCCTGTGGAGGAGGCATTGGCCGAACCCACATCGCCGTTATCCCAATCCCAGAGACGAAAATGACTGGCATTAATGGATAGGGAATCGCCTATAACCATAAGTCCATATCCTTCTTCATTTTGGAGGGATGCCCAACGGACGTCTGTTTTATTTCCATTTTCTTGGGGACGAACATAAGGGTGATATTGATCAATGACTTTTCCATTATACACATCCACCTTAGTGCTGGATTTTCGATCCCAATAACTTTCGTGTGGTCCACGGCCAAACCATGTGAATTCATCAAATTGTCTGGGCAACTCCATGACCATACCAAATCGTGGCAAGTTGGGCAGTACTTTATCGCCGGGAATAAATTCATGCTTCACAGCAACATCACCATTTCCAAGGATTCGGTAAACAGTTTTGGATGAGGAATTCAGAGCGGCAAATCGATTTTTCACCACCACCACGAATTCATTCTCGCTTGTGGCTTCTGATAAAATGGATTTTACCTCATAATTCTGGCTGGCGGTCCGCCATACACCCATCCGCTTAGGGACTTTACTTCCAAAGTCATTATCAATAGGTGCTCGCCAAAAATTAGGTTGAAGTCCCTTTAATACGAGTGCTTTCCCATCCACATCCCAATTTGAAATTTGGCCTGTGGCCTTATCAAAGACGACTGTAAAGCCCTCTCCCGAAACAGAAATGGATTTTTCAGATTCTTTTCCGGAAACTAAGCCCAAGACTTTTTGAGGTGGACTGATGGTTTGCATCGGTAACTTGAATTGATCCCATGCCACCAAAAAGTTTTCCGGCACCAAGTCCGTGCCTTTATTAGTGAAAAACTGGACTTCTAAAAAATATTCCGTATTGGGTTCCTTGTATGTGCCTCTTACAGGAATGGTCACTTCAACTGTATCCTGAGGGGCAATAACGACATGATTCAATGGCCCACTTTCCAATACTTCACCATCTGCCATGATTTTCCATTGGATGCTATAATCCTTTGAATCGATAAAAAAGTTTTCATTAATTAAATTGACCCGAAAATTGGCCAAATCCACCGGCTCTACCCAAAAATTCTGATACACTTTTTTCGCTTCATAAAAATGAGGGTTCGGTTTTCGATTCGGTTGGACCAATCCATTGATGAGAAAATTTCCATCACTGGGTGTATCCGGTGGACCATAGTCCCCGCCGTAAGTGTAGTATGTCTGGCCATCCTCTGTTTTTTCAGCCAAACCCTGGTCCACCCAATCCCAGATGGCGCCTCCCTGAAGATGCTTGTATGATCGGATGGCGTCCCAATAGTCCTGCATTCCGCCGAGACTATTGCCCATGGCATGCATATATTCACAAAGGATTAAGGGGCGTTTCCTTGGAACCGAAGCCCATTCCGTGATATGGTCAATGCTGGTGTACATGGGTGTATAAAGGTCCACGTGGTCATTCTCCAATGCACGTTCATAATGAACCGGACGGGATGGATCTCTATCATGAATCCAATTGGATCCGGCCACAAAATTCACACCGTCTCCCCCTTCATTTCCCATGGACCAAATAATAATGGAGGGATGATTTTTATCCCGTTCAACCATTCGTTCAATTCTTTTTATGTGGGAAATTTCCCAATCCGGCTGATTACCCAAAGTGCGGTCCGGATGATAACCCATACCGTGGCTTTCAATGTTTGCCTCGTCAATGACATATAGCCCGTATTTATCGCAAAGCTCATACCAATAAGGATCGTTGGGATAATGAGCAGTCCGCACCGTATTCAGGTTAAACTGCTTCATCAATTTAATGTCTTCTTCCATCGACTCCCTGCTGATCACGTGGGCAGTATGAGGATCATGCTCATGTCGGTTCACCCCTTTAATCAGGATGGGTTGGCCGTTCACCAATAATTGGCCACCCTTCACTTCTACAGTACGAAAACCGATTTTGTCCGTTATGACTTCAATAACATTATATCCTTTGGATAGGGTAATTGTTAGATCATACAGATTCGGTGTTTCTGCTGTCCAAGGTTTTACTTTCCGGATTGATTTTTCAAAGACTAATTCTGTGGTTTCACCGGATTCTAATTTGATTCGCTTGGATTGAGAATACACCTTTTTCCCATTCTCATCTCGGAGTTCGACTTTGACTCTGGCACCCTGATTTTTTCCCAATCCATTCTCAAGGGCTAATTCCAACCTCAATTCGCCGTTTTGAAAAGATGCATTCATAGGTGTTTTGGCCCAGAAATCCGCAATACGAAATTTCGGTTCCGCATAGAGATACACATCCCGTTCAATCCCGCTGATGCGCCAGAAATCCTGACACTCGAGATAAGTGCCATCGGACCAACGGTAGACCTGGATGGCCAATAGGTTTTCACCTGATTTCACAAAATCCGTAATGTCAAATTCCGCCGGGAGTTTACTCCCTTGGCTGTAGCCCACTTGTTTGCCATTGATCCAAAGAAAAAAAGCGGACTTTACCGCACCAAAGTGGAGGACAATGCGACGATTATCCCAGGCTTCAGGGATGTTGAATTTTTCACGATAAGAACCGACAGGGTTATAGTCATCAGGAATATCCGGGGGATTGGGGTCTTTGGTAAATTCGTAGGGCTGATTCACATAAATGGGAATCCCATAACCATTGATCTCCCAGTTGGCAGGTACGGGGAAATCCGCCCATTTTGAATCATCAAAATCTGTTCTATAAAAATCGGTTGGACGATCGTTGGGGTTTTTTACCCAATGGAATTTCCAGTCGCCATTTAAGGATTGGAAATATTTGGAATTGGCGGGGTTTCCTGATTTGGCAACCTTTGCCGATTCGTATGGAAAGAAGGTGGCCCGGGCCGGTTCCTTATTGATTTCAACGATTGAAGGGTCTTCAATCTCGACCGGGTTTTGAGCGATGAGTAAAGTCATTATCGTTGTAGAGACGCAGCATGCTACGTCTCTACAAATTTTCAATTGGTTCATTTGCTTGACCTTAGAATAGTTGTTGTGGATACGCTCCCTTATCCACCAGTTTTTGTATTTCGCCTACGACATAGGCTTTGTCTTCTTTGTAGGTCACCCCAAACCATGAGGCAGCACTACTCAAAATATGGACACTCTCCTGTCCGCTCTGAATAAGTTCATTCACAACAGATGGAATCAAAAATTCGCTTTTTAATTCCTGTCCATCTTTCTCTAAAAATCCTTCAAACTTTTCTTCTAAATAATCAAACAGCACCGGCGTAAATCCCCACATGTTCATGGACACCGGCTCACTCCCATCTAAAACAATATCCCTATCCGAGGAAACACCATCACCTGTTTTTTTGAGGTTATCTGTTTCAATCACCGTATCCAATTTTCCATCCTTCACCGTACACAAGCCCCGGGTCACACCGCCAAAAATGGATAAAGTATTTTCCAATTGAAAGGCAACCATACTAAATGAACCACCGCCATTATGATAATAATCGGCAATCGTCTTAAAGGATTCTTTACCGTAAAAGTCATCCCCATTTATTGCAGCAAACGGTTCATTGATTAAATTTTTCGCTGATAAAATCGCCTGCCCCGTTCCCCAGGGCTTCTCACGGCCATCAGGACATGAAAATCCATTGGGCAAATCGTGAATATCCTGAAAGGCGTATTCAACTTGAATCTTATCTGAATACTTATCGGTAATTTTGGTTTTGAATTGATCTTCAAAATCTTTCCGAATGATAAAAACCAATTTGGTGAATCCTGCCCGAATGGCATCATAAACGGAATAGTCAATAATGGTTTCGCCATTGGGTCCTACCGCATCCAGTTGCTTAAGTCCGCCATAGCGGGAACCCATCCCGGCCGCCATAACTAAAAGGGAAATATTTTGCATGAATTGTCTTTCAGATTGGAATTATATGCTTAAAAATTCAGCGTATTTTACCTCACCTATGTATGGATGAAAAATAAAAATAATCCTGTAATGGATAAAAATAGTCTCGTATGGCCTATCCATTGTAGATTTGAATGATCATGAAAAAACTCATCACAGTACTGATCATTTTTTCTTCATCAACCTTTGCACAATCCAGCGTATTGGAAGAAGCAGGATATATCCTTGCCCAACAAGCGGCATTTGGGGGATTAAGTTATTTGGCCACAAAAGAAAAAGTTTATGGACACCTTATCGTCGGTGCCTTAGATATATTTTTTGCTTATGCGGGCGTGCAAAATGGATTGGTGAAAGAAATGGGCGCCCAACAAATCGGATATTATCTCTTATCCACAGGGTTTTTAGCCAAGGCTGGCTATTCAATAAAATTCGGGAAAAATCATTCGGATAAAAAACGGTTTTGGGTCAATTATGTGGCCTATAATGTATTGGTCTATTCGGGATATTTTTTAGATTCGTTGAGTGGACCACCAACAGGTTAATCTATTCTCGACCCTTCATCCGGTTGGATGATATAAGCTTTCCCGCCAACTTTTTCAATCGCATCTGCTACAGCTTCTGAGTTTTCCGGTGCATATGCAAACATACATCCGCCGCCACCAGACCCATTAATCTTGCCCCCCAAAGCGCCGGCGTTTAAGGCTGCATCCATCATGGCTTCAATCTTGGGAGTACTGACTTGAAGGACATCCCGCAAGACTTGATGGTGGTCGGACAACAGTCGTCCAATATGTTGATGGTCAGGATCATCCTTTTCTAATACGGCCAATCCCTCATGCAGCAGATCCCTATTTTTTAATGTACCATTGAAAAGATTCACTTCATCTGAGTTCAAATCAGATAGGTCCGCACTATCATCTAAATCGTGGATGGTTGAATCAGGATTTTTGTTTTTCAATTTTTGAATCAGTTTGATCCGTGAATCCCGGCATCGACTTAATATGCCCATTGTATCTTTCGGTTCACAGGAGTCCCCCAAAACAAAAGTCCCTAATTTGGGATTTAATGATTGAATTGATATTTCCGGCTCCGATTCCAAATAAATGAGGTTTCCCAAAGCAGTGGAATATTGATCCATCATACCGCCCGGTTCATTGAATTCAGTCACTTCTGCTGTATAGGTTAATTCACCGATTTTTCGTTGATCCCAATTCACTGGTTCATCGGCCATTTGTGAAAGAAAATGAATCCAGTTTACATTGATGGAAGAAGATGAACTTGTCCCGGCTCGAATGGGAATTTCGCTGGTAATTTCACATTCAAAACCGGAAGAAAAGGTGAGTCCCTGTCTTTGACAAATATTGATCCCACTTTTGAAATAGTCCCGCTTCTTGGTATAAGATAAATCATCAAGCGAGAAAGATTCTGTTTCCCCTAAATCCGGTTTATGGATGATGACCTGTTGATCATTCCGTTTATCGCCCTGAATCGTGGCTCGCCGGGAAATGGCCATGGCAACCACAGGGAGGCCAAGATAATCCTGGTGCTCACCAAATAGGCAAATGCGACCGGGGGTGGATACTTTCATTGTGTTCAAGTGTCGAAATGTGTTCAGGTGTTTAAGTGTTACCGTGAACACACGAACACTTAAGCACTTTTACCCCAAAGTTTAAAAAGACCAAAGGACGCAATTATACCCAATCCACAAATGAGCATTCCACTGCCCGTCTCGCCATATATTAATTGTCCTACACCAAGCAAAAATCCATAAACAGCAGTACAACCCAATACCATAGAAAGGATGCCCTTTGGAACGGGCCAAGGGTCACTGGAAATCCCACTACTAAATTTTGCCCAACCGGGACCGCCCGGATTTACCTTTTTCACAAAATTCCTTAAAGTTTCTTCATCATCCGATGGTGTAAAGTATGTGGCCACTACCCAAACAATGGTTGTGAGTAATGCACCAATCACAATTTTTTGCCACCCTTCTAAACTGGTATCACCAAAATTGAAATAGCCCGCAATTATGATGGAACTGATCATGGCAACAATTTCAGTATAGGCATTGATCCGCCACCAAAACCACCTCAGGATATAAATCAACCCTGTACCAGCGCCGATCATGAGGAGTAAATTAAATGCTTGTCCTGCGCTAGTGAGCATGAGACCTAAACCAGCCCCCAGAACGATTGAAACGACTGTAAATAATCGGCCCACGTTAACCAATTCTTTTTCAGATGCATCCGGTTTAATGAAGCGGTGATAAAAATCATTCACCAAATAACTGGCGCCCAAATTCAATTGGGTACTCATGGTACTCATAAATGCAGCAATTAGAGAAGCGGCCACCAATCCCAATAACCCTGATGGGAGCAATGTCAACATGGCCGGATATGCCACATCATGACCCAGTTTATCCGCAGGCAAACTGGGGAATGCTTTTTGAATATCACTCAATTCAGGAAATACCACAAGCGATGCAAGGGCAATCAAAATCCAAGGCCAGGGACGAAGTGCATAATGGGCCACATTAAACAGTAATGTTGCGCCCACAGCGTTCTTTTCATCCTTGGCAGAAAACATCCTTTGGGCAATATAACCGCCGCCGCCAGGCTCCGCACCAGGATAATAGCTGGCCCACCACTGAACCGCCAAGGGCACCAGCAAAACAGGCACCCAAAGATTTGGATCGGACAGATCCGGGATTAAAGCCAATTTATCTGAAACATTTACATGGGAAATCAAATTGGACAATCCACCAATCTCCGGTAATCCCAAAATGTAAAACATCCCCCAGATGGAGCCAACCATAGCCAAAGTAAATTGAACAAAGTCCGTAATGATAACCGCCTTCAATCCGCCTAAAGCAGAATAAGCCAAAGTAATAGAACAGGCAATGGTAAGGGTCATCCACCCCGGGAGCCCCAATACAATTTCACCAAATTTAACTGCGGCCAAACTAACCGTACCCATGACCAATACGTTAAAAACCAGGCCTAAATACAGTGCGCGGAATCCACGTAAAAAGGCCGCTGCTTTTCCGCTGTATCTTAGTTCATAGAACTCAATATCCGTCAAAACTTCTGAACGACGCCACAGGTTGGCATACACAAAAACAGTCAGCATCCCTGTGAGCAAAAAGGCCCACCATCCCCAGTTTCCGGAGACACCATTCTGGCGCACCAAATCTGTTACTAAGTTCGGTGTATCGGTTGAAAATGTGGTGGCCACCATACTTATACCCAATAACCACCAGGGCATATTCCTTCCCGCTAAAAAGAAGGATTTTGTATCCTTCCCCGCCTGTTTAGAGACCCATAGGCCTACAATGAGTGAAATAGCGAAGTAGGCGCCAACGATGGTCCAGTCTAATGAAGATAAAGTCATGGTGATTTCTCAGAGGGTTATAAATTGACGGGGAAGTTAAAACAGTCTTTTATTGATAAAAACTTTTTAATCTCCCAATTAATATGGGGGAATAGCCTTCCCGGATTTTAATGATATTTTTATCACAATCTCTGTTCCTGTTTCATACCTTCAAGCGGCGAAAGATGGCATCATTCAAAAAGTAAAAATTGGTTTTTGCGCAAATGTGGTTGAAAAATTGAGAGCCTTGATTGATGAAGCGTTGTGATTGTCTTTTTAAAACAGATATCCAAAATTTATAGACGATGTTCCATGGAAAAGCAACTTACCAAAAAGTGAATTATCTGATATATTTCCAAATCTCATTCCAACTCCAATAGATTAGTGGAAATCGATTTTTGTCTTAATTCCTGACAATATATGGATGAAGTCAGGATGATCATTAATATACTAAAAGTAAAATTATGTCTCCCTGAGCCTCTTCCTGCCTGACCGACAAACAGGGATGAGAAATGCAAAATATAATGCTTTATCATCCTCAGCATATCAGATTACTAAAACTGGTCATCCAACCCGAAAATCGGTTGATTGGTTTTCCACTTCCCGCGAGTAAAATCAGGAATTTTTACTGAAGCACTATTCAGTTTAATTGATTTTTCTGAAAGAGGCACTACCACACTCATGCTGACGGCATCATAAACATCGATAACCGGTTTTTGATCGCCTTTTAATGCTTCTACAAATGCACGGACGATAAAAAAGTCCATACCGCCATGACCGGCACCGGAGGCTTGATCTTCAAACTTTTTCCAAAGTGGATGATCGAATTCTTTCAAATATGCTTCATCCGATTCCCAGCGGTGAGATTGGGGACTCCTGCCTTCAATATAAATGGATTTATTGTCTTTCATCCATAAGCCTTGGGTCCCCTGCACACGAAAGTTTAGAGAATAAGGTCTTGGAGAATTTGTATCATGACTCAGCATGATGGTCTGCCCATTGGCGCATTTGATCACAGTGGTAACCACATCGCCCAATTTGAATTCCACCTTTGCATTGGGATGATCTTCGCCCCCATTATCCACGATGTATTTATGGAGTCCGCGAGCTTGGGTCGCTGTGGATGTGAGGTGCACCATGCGATTCCCACGGTTGATATCCAACATGGGACTCACTGGGCCTAATCCATGTGTAGGATACAGATCTGCATTTTTGTCCACAGAATGTTGAGT
>JAERSH010000047.1 GCA_016845785.1 Fidelibacterota bacterium | reverse complement strand
TATTGATGTAACAACAGGTAAGTCACGAATTGAAGCAAGTGGTGTTCCTTCCTTAAGTGATTGTTGTCCTTGTTTGTAGAAATCAACAACTAATTTCAATAATTTGAATTGTTTCTCTGGACTACAGTATGTGTCAACATCATCAAATGAGTTTTGTTGGAGTAGACCAATCTTTACCATTCTTGCAATTTCTAAGATGAGTTTTTCCTCATCAGGTAATGCATCTGGACCTAAGAGTTTTACAATTTCTTTTAGAGTATCTTCTCTTTGTAAAATTCCGTAAGCTTCATTTCTAATTCCAAACCAATCTTCACTGATATTTTCACCCCACCATTTTGCAATATCACCAAGATAACCAGAGTAACTGTTCATCCAGTTAATTGATGGATAGTGTCTAGAGTAAGCAAGTTTTGCATCTAATGCCCAGAAAGTTTTGATAAATCTCATTGTGTGTGTTGTAACTGGTTCTGTAAAGTCTCCACCAGATGGTGAAACAGCGCCAATCAAAGTTACAGAACCATCACGGTCTGGACTTCCGGCTGCTCTAACACGACCTGCTCTTTCATAAAATTCTGCTAATCTAGATGCAAGATAAGATGGATAACCTTCTTCTGCTGGCATTTCTTCTAATCTACCACTCATTTCTCTTAGTGCTTCAGCCCATCTACTTGTTGAATCTGCTACAAGAACGACGTCTTTACCCATATCTCTGTAATATTCTGCAATTGTAACTCCGGTGTAGATACTTGCTTCTCTTGCTGCTACTGGCATGTTACTAGTATTTGCGACGAGAACAGTTCTATCCATTAGAGGTTTTCCACTTCGTGGATCTTTAAGATGTGGGAATTCAACTAATACTTCAGTCATTTCATTTCCTCTTTCTCCACATCCAATGTAAACAACAACTTGTGAGTTAGCCCATTTTGCAATCTGGTGTAATGTAACAGTTTTTCCAGTTCCAAATGCTCCAGGAATTGAACCAGTTCCTCCTTTAGCAATTGGGAAGAATGTATCAATTACACGTTGTCCAGTAAGTAATGGAACTGTTGCATCATATCTTGTGTTATATGGTCGTGGTTTTCGTACAGGCCATCTATGATACATTTTGAGTGGTACATTTTGACCATCTTTTTCAACAGTTGCTAATTCAGTTTCTAAATCATAATCTCCTTCTGATACAAGGTTTGAAATTTTTCCGCCAGGGTGATTTGGTGGAACCATAATAGAGTGTTCAATAAGGTCAGTTTCTTGAACAGTTCCAATTACATTACCTGGTAAAACTTCATCGCCATTACTTGCAGTTGGAACAAAGTGGTATGTCTTCTCCATATCAACAGGAGTAGTTGTGATACCTCTACCAATGAATGATCCAGATGCTTTTGATAATTCTTTTAGTGGTCTTTGAATTCCATCATAAAGTTGTCCAATAATTCCTGGACCCAATAATACACTAAGTGGGTTTCCGGTTCCAATTACTGGTTCACCTGGTTTTAATCCACTTGTTGACTCATAAACTTGAATAAATGCTACATCTCCAGTTAGTCTAATTACTTCACCAACTAATTTTGAATCTCCAACTGTGACAGTTTCATACATTTTGGCATCAGCCATTCCATCAGCTCTAACTGCTGGTCCACTTACCCATACAATTCTGCCTTGTGCTGTCATCTTATTCTTTTACCCCGAATTTTGTTGCAATTTCTTTCCTAATTAAAGGCTTTAATCGATCGATCTTTGCGTCAATAGTATTATCGAATTTCATAGCTCCATCTTTAGATTGGATTTTAACACCACCAATGCATTCAATTGTTTCAGATGATAATTCAGAACCGGCAAAACTACCCAACGTTGATTGAACTACATCACGATCTTTAGAATTTGTGAATACTGTAACTTCAGATGTTCCTAAGACTTTAGTTGATTCATCTAATAGTGATTTAATGAGATTTGCATAATCGCCACTGCGATCAGAATTTGAAATTTCTTCTACTGCTTTTGTGAAAACTCTAGAAACAGCGTCTTCAACGGCTAAAAGTTGTTTATTTCTGGCTTCAATGTCAGAACTTCCAACTATTTGTTTTTCTAGTTTATCTGCCTCTTTTCGTCCATCTGCAACAATTTTATCATATTCGTCCTCTAATTTAGTCACAGAATTGTCAAGAGTTTGATGAGAATCACTAAGTGCTCCATCTAAATTGGACAATACATCCTGTTCAGTCTGATCGAGAATCTTGTCAATCGTCTTTTCAAGAGAAGAATTTGCCAATATCACGGGTTTTCCCATAATAGATTTTAATGTTTGGAAAAGAAAATTCTGTTGAGAAAGATATTAAAAACTAAGAAATTTTCAGAGGATTAACTTGGCAATAGCTGATCTGAAAATTGGAAGTATAATTTTACCAAGATCTGAGTCGCCAAAAGCCATTTCTAGATTGACTGAGTTTGAATGGTTTCATAAAATTGATACAGATAACGATACAGTAACACCAGAAATTGATGATTTGTTATTAGAAGCCCAAAAGACCTACCAATCCATTGATGATGTTGTCAAAGGTCTAGGAGTACCTCCAATGGTAGGAATTATGGAGATTATGTTCAAAGGAACTATGATCAAAAAGAAGGACTACGAGGTTGGCGAAATTGAAGATATGGTCAAAGACTTGATTCAAAGAACACCATCAATTATTGATGAACCTGCTAAACTTTTAGAAGAACAAGCTGATACAAAACGCTCACTTGAAGAATATACATCACTTAAAGAAACACTTGAAGTTGCAAAAAAGCTAAACATTGATCTTTCAGGATTTGGATTAATGAAATATTTTTACACAAATCTCTTTGTTATTGATTCAAAAGACTATGAGGAAATTAGTAGAGCATTAGATGGAATTACATATTACAAATATGATTTAGCCCTTAAAGAAAAATCAGCAATTTTAGTAATTGCTAGTGTGGAGGATTCTGATAAAGCACTAAAAGTGCTCAGAGGTTTCAATGCAAATCCATTTTCCATTCCTGAAGGAATTCCTCAAATTCCAGCTGAGGCATATGCAATGGCTGAGGCTAAAATTAAAGAATTAACTTCAAAGCAATCAACAATTACAAAACAAATTGCAAAAATTACAAAGAAAATTAGACGTGATATTTTAGCAATTCATGAGGAAGCTCAAGTTGCAAAAGACGTTCTTGAAACACTAAGAAAACCAGGTGGAACCAAGAACTTTGCAGTTATTCAAGGATTCATTCCATCAAAGATGGAAGAGAAATTTAAGAATGCAACTAAAGAATGGATGTCAGTTTCTGAAGACGTTACAGATCCTAAATTAAAAGAACAAGTTCCAACTTTATTTGATAACAAAAAATTTGTTAGAACATTTGAAGTAATTACAGAAAGTCAGGGAATTCCAA
>JAERSH010000046.1 GCA_016845785.1 Fidelibacterota bacterium | reverse complement strand
GGTTTAGTATTTATAGGGAAATTCGGAATTTGTACCATGAATAAGAAAACTAGTATGCTCTTTACAATTGCAGCAGTAGCTGTAATGGGAGCAACCTTATTCGGAAGCACATACACACAAACCCAAATTAGTGGACAATCACTCGACATCAACAAAATGGATGCCGATGTAATTGAGAAAATCCATCAAATGGGCGGCTTACAACTTGTAATGCCACAAGCATTCGCAGAAACAGATTGTGGAGTACTTGAATCTTCAGGTAGAACAGTTCATGACTTCCAACTAACCGGTGAGAGCCATCCAATGCCTCTCGTAACAGGTGAAACTTACAATGCAATGACCTTTAGTGGACAAATCCCAGGTCCTACATTGAGAGTTACCCAAGGTGACGTTGTAAAGATGACACTAACTATCCCAGAAGGTGAAATGGTAGGACACGGAAATGACATGCACGCATCACAGATAACTGCAGGAGCATTCGAGTCCGTTAACCCAGGTGAATCTACAACTTACTGTTACATCGCAGAATCTGCAGGAATTTTCAAATACCATTGTTCTGGTGTTAAACTAGCTGCTATGGATCAACACGTACTTTCCGGCATGTACGGAATTGCAATCGTTGACCCAGCAAACGGTTACAAGAAATTAATGGTTGAGAAAACCAGTGGAAGCGGTGAATTAGACAGAGTTTTCTACGATGCTGATGCATTAGAGTTCCAGCTACAATACAACCAGTTGTACTTAACTGACGGTAATTATGATATGGGCAAAATGATGTCCCATCAAAACACTGCAACAGTAGTCAACGGCATGCAATTTGGTTATGTTCCAAACATGGCACATAACTTACTTGTAATGGGTGACCCAGAAAAGAAAATCAGTGCTGTTCTACAAGCCAGAGATGGTCTTGACTTAGAAGAACAACAAGGACAACTCTTATTTGTTGAAAATGATCAACACGTAAGACTTTTCATTGAGAACCAAGGTAACGAACCAGTCTTCTTCCACATTGTAGGAGAAATCTTGGATAGAGTTACACAAGGTAACAGAGTTCAATCTGCTGCCACTGAAACATGGTTACTCGGAGGTTCACAAGGTATGATTGTAGATTTGGTATTTGATGAGCCAGGAGTTTATGCAGCAGTTAACCACGACTATGCAGCAATCTATTCCGGTGCAGTAACAGTATTTGTTGCAGGTGATCCATTCAACTTAAACCCAATCGTTGAAGGCTTAGGTATGGACGCAGTACCATCATACGCATATGTCTTAGGTAATCCAAGTGATGCTGTCCCACCAATGGGTCAAAACAGTATTGCTCACCCAGCATTAAACATCCATGGTATGTATACCGATGAAGTTATTTCTGATTTGAAAGCAGACGGTGCTATCCCACTATGGGAAGTAGTTCCTGAATTAGCTGGACCAATCATTGAAGTAATGACAGACTTAGGTCGTATCTAGACCAACTTTATTTTCTTTTTTTCTTTTTTTAATGAATTATATGCCGCATTTCATTTTGGATTTTATTGAGTTTTGAAGATTCTGTACTGATTTGTGATGAAGTAGATCCAGTACTAACTAAAATTTTAACCGATAATGGTCTAAAGGTTTCTTATGAACCTGAAATAACTCCTGAACAAATTTTAGAAAAAATTTCTACTTTCAATATTGTAATTGTAAGAAGTAGAACTACTATTACAAAAGAGATTATTGAAAAAGCTGATAATTGTAAAATAATTGCACGAGTTGGTGTTGGATTAGATAATGTTGATCAAGAAGCTGCTAAAGCAAAGAACATTCGTGTAATCAATGCTGTAGAAGGGGCAATGAATGCTGTAGCTGAATTAGTTTTAGGTTTGATGTTGTCTTTAGCAAGACAAACTGCTAGAGGTGATAGAGCAATCCGTGATGGAAAATGGCTCAAAAAAGAACTAAAGGGAACCGAACTTCGTGGAAAATATTTGGGTATTATTGGATTAGGAAATATTGGTAAAAGATTAGGTAGATTGGCACGTGCCCTAAACATGAATATCATTGGATATGATGTAATGCCAATTGATGAGGAATTTGCAAAAGAGGTCGGTTTGATGAAAGCTGATTTGAATACTTTGTTACAAAGTTGTGATTATGTCTCCATTCATGTTCCATTATTAGATTCAACTCATCATTTATTGGATGCACAAAAAATGTCTACAATGAAAAATACTGCAAAAATTATCAATACTTCTAGAGGGGGTGTTGTTGATGAGGATGCTTTGTATGAAGCAATCAAAAATGGTACCTTAGGTGGTGCAGCATTAGATGTATTTGAACAAGAACCTGCAACTGGTAATAAATTGGCAGAACTTGATAATGTGATTTTAACTCCTCATATTGGTGCTCAAACAAAAGAGGCTCAATCATTGGCTGCAAATGTCATTTGTGAAAAAATTATTCAAATTCTTAGAGGCGTAATTTAGAATTTTACTACCCTTGTTTGTGCCTAATCTTAAAAAATATTCAAAAAAATTGACTTGTACGTGATTAATAATCGTCTCTTTGATTTTAACACCCTTTTTTGAAAGAAAATTCATGCTAAAAGAGGAATCTTTGAAAAAATTAGAATCTGAAAAATTGATGTCTTTACCAAATGTAAATTCTTTAATGAAAATTTCACTGGGATTGATCTTTTTTACTTTACTTTCAACTGCACTTGTCTATGCTGAGGTATTTTCTACTAATTCTGTTTCAAGAGATGGTGATTTGACATTTTATATCCTTGAAAATGCACACGTACAAAATTCCTATACATATTTTGATAAAACTATGGTCTCTACAAATCCTGGTGACTCCGTAACTATTGTAAACAATGATGTAGTCTCTCATAGTTTTGTAAGTGGAGTTTCAAATACTAATAATGAAGGAAAAATCAATTATGATGATTTTATAATTTGTGAATTTGGTGAAAAAATTTCTCCTGGTA
Source organism: Fidelibacterota bacterium (assembly GCA_016845785.1). Taxonomy (GTDB): domain Bacteria; phylum Fidelibacterota; class Marinisomatia; order Marinisomatales; family TCS55; genus TCS55. The sequence continues at coordinate 130 of JAERSH010000046.1, read as the reverse complement.
CTAGCGGTTATGATGATGATAATCTATGTGATTTCAATAAAGATAACAGAATTTCTACCTCTGACATTTCTCCCGGAGATTCTATATCTATTACCATAGATGAAATTGGTACATACAGATTACTTGATAC
>JAERSH010000045.1 GCA_016845785.1 Fidelibacterota bacterium | reverse complement strand
ACACAACAAGAGGTGTCAGATCAGGTTTCGGAGATTTATAGAATCATTGTTGAGAATGAGAGAATTGCATTGCTCATGGGGAAGGTTCACAGCGGAAGTAGTATCAGCGAATTGAATGAGACCGATCGGATTAGGATCAACTCATTTCTTCGTATGGGGTTTAGGCGAGTTGAAAATGTATATCTTCAGTATAGGAATGGATTATTAACTGAGAGCGCGTTCGCAAGGGTCGGCTTGAATACCTATCGAACAACGATTGGGCGCGAAATCTGGGCCAACACAAAGAACCAGTTTGATCCGGAGTTTGTAGAATTTTTTGAAAAATTGAGAGACAGCGAAGAATGAAAAATATGTTTAAGACCATTATTTTTGACCCCCCTATAGTTCCCCCCGTCATGGGGGGAAAGAGAAAGGGGGGTATAATTAAAATCGGTATTTTATTACCAATAATTTCGTTAGCAATCCTTTCCGCCCAATCAGGGACGGAAGTGTACCTCTTTGATCTTCTCTCAGTGGATGATAAATATGCCATCGCCAATCCAGTGAATATTTCCAATAATCCCGGTTATGACAATCAGCCCTCGTTTATGAAAAATGGCCGAACAGTGTTGTTCGCTTCTACCCGAAATGGTCAAACCGACATTGTGAGCTACAATATCCGCACAAAGAAAAAGACATGGCTCACAGAAACAGAAGGGGGTGAGTACTCACCGCTACAAATTGGCGGGAGCAATGCCTTCTCAGCAATTCGCCTCGATCCTGATGGCTATCAGCGTCTTTACAAATACAGTATGTATTCCGGGAAGTCAAAAGAATTGGTAAAAGATCTCAAAATCGGATACCACGGCTGGGTTGATAGGGACCAATTAGTGTCTTTTGTTTTAGGAGATCCTCAGACTTTACAGCACTCCAATGTGAGAACTGGTGAGAACAAAATTTTGGATGACACCATTGGCCGTTCCATCCACAAATTGCCCAAGTCCGGTCGGGTGGCCTATATCAGCAAAAAGCAAAATCCATGGACGGTCAATACGATTGACTTGGAATCGGGCAGTATAGAGACCATGATTCATACTTTGGAGGAATCGGAAGATTTTGCCGTTACTCATTCCGGCGTCCTTATTATGGGAAAGGGGAGTGCTCTCTATAATTTTGACCCCTACAACCATACTGATTGGGTAAAGATCGCTGACCTTTCTGACTACAAGTTGGATGGGATTACGAGGTTGGCCATCAGTCCTAAAGCGGATAAAATCGTGATTGTGGCGGAGGAATAAATCGTTTTAAATTTTTCTGGCAACCAAAACAAAGGAGAAACTCACATGAAGCATATAAAATCTATAATCGTGTTTATCATCATTTTGTCTGCGCTTAATGGACAAAACCACTTAAAGGTGTTCTACGATGAAGAAGCAAAAACAAAAAAGAATATGGAAGAGGTCATCGTCGATGTAAAACCCAATTATTATATGATCCAACCTCAGAAAGCAGTTGCCGGCAATATAGGCGTTTTTGTGTCAGATGATGGATTGATTTTGGTGGATGATCAATGGGAGGTGACAAAAAAGCATGTCATGAAGTCCCTGCGAAAAATCAGCCAAAAGAAAATAAAATATATTATCAATACCCATTTTCATTTTGATCATGTGGATGGGAATAAAGCATTCGCTAAAATGAAGATACCCATCGTGGCTCATAAGAATGTGAGAGTCATGTTGAAAAATGATCATTCATTGGATATACCAAGCGGCATAACTCAGCCTAAGCATCCGGAAGAAGCATTGCCAAAAATTACCTTTGAAAAAGGAATGGATATCCATGAATCCGGGGAAACCATATCCATTTACCATTTTGGTCCGGCCCACACCAATGGGGATGCCGTGATCCAATTTAAAGAAGCGAATATCCTTCACACTGGCGATTTGTTCGTTACTTATGGTTTTCCATTTATTGATTTTAACAGTGGAGGGAATTTGCCGGGATTAATCCATACGTTAAATAAAATTATAGAATTATCTAACGATGAAACCATCATTATGCCGGGGCATGGTGATCTCTGTAATAAAAATGATGTAATTGATCTAAGAGATAAATTGGTCATGAGTTTAGATGCGATTAAGCAGGGAAAAGCAAACGGTAAATCAATCGAAGAAATTCTTGAGAATTTTCCATTTGACATTGGCGGGTTTAAAGAAGTAACGGTACGGCGAACCTATCAAGCCCTAGAATAATGAAAAATATTTTATCTGAGTCCATTATTTATTATCCACCCCCCACGGTCCCCCCTCGTATGAGGGGGGAATATAAGGGGGGAGGCAAAATATATAGTGAAACCCTATGAAGAATAAAATATCATGGACATCAAATCACAAGCAGATAAGATTTATTTCTAATAGGAGGTAGTATGAAACGATTCTGGATTTCTATATTGATTATGACTTCTGTATGGGGACAGACTTCCATATCCATAGAAAGTCTTTCTTGGCTCACTGGATCATGGGAAGGTCAAAGGAGTAACGGTAAAATATTGGAGGAGATATGGCTTCCACCCCGGGCGGGTTCAATTACTGCTTTGGTACGATTGACTGACAACAAAGAGACTGACTTTGTAGAGATCATTAATATCATGGAGGTCAATGGCACATTGGAATTACAGTTACAGCTTTTTTATAATGTTCTTTTGCCCAGTAGCGAGGTGCCACACCGGTTTGAATTAACGGATATCAAAGAAAACTTTGTTTCGTTTAAGGGTGTTAGCAAAGGAGCCCATCGAACCTTGAGTTATGAACGTCCGGAAAAGGATGTATTTTTCATTCGGTTCCAACCTGAAGAAGGTCCGCCAGTTGAAATAGAATTAAGATCAAAATGATGAATACCACTTTATCCGAGTCAATAATTTATTTTTCACCCCCCATGGTCCCCCCTCGTATGAGGGGGGAATATAAGGGGGGAGGTCAATAAAATTGGAGAATCACATGAAAAACATATTAGCCCGAGGCGGCATTGAATTTTTGGCCGTCCTTCTGGGTATCTCCGCTTCGTTATGGATTGACAATAATAATAAAGAAGCAGAATTGGCGCAACAGCGACAAGAGGTCTACGAACTTTTAGAGAACCAAACGGAGGAACTCCTAAACTATACAACTGAGAAAATTGAAAGCTATGAAAAACAAGTGAAACGATTTGGCCTATTAATGGAACAATGGGAAACAATTCAGTTCGATATGGTCCAAAATCAAGAAGCTTTTTTCTGGGATATCTGGGCATCGATCAAAAATGCATTTTATCCGGATTTCACCACATATGAAACATTGATGAACAGTGGGAAAATAAATTTGGTGGATTTCCAAACTATCAACTATTATGGCAGATTATATCGATCAATGGATGAAATTAATGGTGTTCAGTTAAAAGAGCGGGAATGGCGTGACTTTTTAGAAAACTATTTCATGACAAAATATGCGAAACATTATGTGGATTTGAATATTATTACTGATCTTTTACAACTATTTAAAATCACAAAAAATGACCCGGTGGTTCGTTCCCATTTACAAGCTATCCAATCAGTTCAAAATTCTCGGAAAATAAGAGTGGAAACTTTTAAACAAAAATTAATCAAAATTCAAAATCACCTCGCGGCAGTTCGAGATGAAAACTAAAATTTCATGGTCTTCATTTACGGCCGGCGGGATGATCATTGCACTGCTGGTTCTTTTTGTTTTAGTGGGCACCGATCCGGGAGATAGTTGGGAGACCACCAGCGAAATCATGACCAACAGTGATGGGAAGAGAGAATTGATTGGGACCATTCAGAATAAGTCCGATGAGGTGGTGCACCATGTTCACACGACCGTACATTTTTATGATAAGGACAACCGCGTTGTGGATGTACGGTTTATTGAGGTGGGGCGCATCCCTGCGGGGAAATCAGCGGGCATCCGAATAGATATTGACGATGACCGCATCACCCATCACTGCATGGGTTTACCGGAGGGGCACCGAAATGAATAATGATAAATTTGATGATTACGTAGGGGACGCATTATTGCGTCCCCCTACATCAATTAGAGAATTTGATTAAATAATGGAAAACATGCTGAGAACCATTTTAGCACAGACCATTCTTTATGGACCCCCCTACAATTCCCCCCGTTATGGGGGGAAAGTAAAAGGGGGGTATAATGATGTAAGGAGAATCACATGAAAAACATTTTAGCCCGTGGCGGCATCGAATTTTTGGCGGTGTTGTTAGGGATTTCTGGATCATTATGGATTGATGAACAAAGGGAAAACAACCAAAAACAAGAACATCAAGTCACCATATTAGAAGCAATATCTAAAGATATCATTCAAACCGAAAATTTCTTAAATGAAAGAGATGAAAAATTTACTGCCGATAGTACTTGGATGGATTTTTTTGCTAATAATTGGGAAAATATGAATGTTGATTCTGTAGCCACCGAAATGGGTAAAGAGGGTTATGGGGGCAGTTTTCATAATACTTTTTTAGATTTTCGGGAATTTCATCCTCCCATTTCTTCAATTGAACTAATTATGCAGGATGGGTCACTTAAAGACATTCGAAATGTGGAGATTCGGAAAACAATTAATACATTAATAAATACAAACTTGGCATTTGTTCTGAAAAATGTGCAAACTGAAATTGATATGCAGATTAACTTTAGGAATACCTTGATAAACCAAAATGATCCAAAGTTATCGAGTATACTTTCTGTTTCTCAATTTGAGTTAAAAAACCGTTTTGCAGATAATGTTAAAAGCTATGATCGCCATATAGAAGAATTGAAATATTTTTTAAAAAAGGATTATGCCCGGACATATATCAATTTGAAAAATAGAAACCGATCATTTGTAATGCATTTTATTCGAAATTTCAAGATTACACTAGGAAAATTAAAGGAGTTGGTTGAAAAAGAATTGGAGTCGTATTCACAGTGAGAAACATTTTA
>JAERSH010000044.1 GCA_016845785.1 Fidelibacterota bacterium | reverse complement strand
CTGGGTACAGTCTATTATGACGATCAACCGCCTGTGCTCACTGGGTTATTCCCACCATCCAATGGATTTATCAATATAAATGAGATTAGTTATGAATTGAATGAACCCTTAACCATGGGAACTGTCACGTGGACGCCGGTTGATGGTTCATCGTTTACTATTATTGATTTGGCCGGTAACGAATTATCTCCCGGTACATTTGGTCAAAGCAAACTTCAGCATCAAACCGATTTAAAGGATGGCGTTGCTTATAATTTAGAAGTGAATGGAGTGGATCGTGCCGGGAATGAAGCGACCATCACATTGGCTGAAAATGTGACTTACGATACATCAAAACCAAAGTTTACTTCTGTTTTCCCAACCACCAGTTCTCGTGTGAATTCGCAATTAATCAAATGGACGGTCAATGAGCCATTGGTTTCAGGAAAATATACGTGGATTCACATGGGCGGCACTGCAGATCCTGCTGCACCCCATTCCTTTGACTTAACTCCGGAATTACTCAATGCTGGCACTTTTGATAATACAAGTTTGGGTGAATTGAATTTAGTGGCCGATGCCATGTATCGCATCACACTTGAGGGAACGGACCGCGCAGGAAATACGGGCAAAAAGTTTATCATGTCTGTTGTATTTGACAATAAACCACCGACGCTAGAAATAAAATATCCTGAATCGAATACTGCTGTTAATCATCTGGATGTAGCATATTACATTGATGAAGGCCTCAGCAAAGGGCAATTTGTCTATACGCGAGTGGGAGGTGAGCCCGATCCCAATTCTCCAGTGACATTTGATCTCACCGGCATCGAATTAGAAACCATTTTTGAATCACCCAAAACGCCGAAGAATCCGCCTGTATTGAATGATGGCACCATTTACAATATTCAGTTTGTGGGTGAGGACTTAGCCACAAATACGTCTGAATCCAATGTAATCGAAAATGTGAAGTATGATATTACACGGCCCGTCATCACGATTTACTATCCGTCACAAAAATCCATATTCCGTGGCAAAGAAATTGATATCGAAATTAGCGAAGACTTGAAAGATGGTAAAATGGTCTGGAGCCGCACCGGTGGATTGCGCGATCGCGTGACGAGACATAAGATTCCACTTTATGATCGATATTTAACTGAAGGTCGCCATGAAAAAGCAGAATTGCCCATTGGTAAATCACTGAGTGCCAGCGTGGTCTATTCATTGGGGGTAGAAGCGCAGGATTTTGCGGGAAACCAAGCTGAGCCTGTCTTGGTGGAGTTTATTGAATATTTCCGCGATATGGCAGGCAAATGGTATTACAAAGGTCAAATCATTGAAGTGGTGTGGTCCTTTGAGCCTGACGCCACTGGCTTAAAGGGGAATTTCATGCAGGGATTATCCTTAGGGACAAAAATCAGTGATCAAGAAAAAGGACAGTTCACCATTGATTTAAGCCGGAAACCATGGTCCATTACTTTAGATATGGAAAACCCGGATAAGAACCGGATAAGCCTGTTTGAATTCAAGGATAAAAATACCATTCGCGTGGTGACCGGTACGAGAAAACCATCGGGAATGAATGATGGTGAAGTGATGGAGTATGAATGGCGCCCCGATTAGAAAATGGGTGAATAGTGTGATGAAAAAATATATTTCATCGTTAAATTCGCCGGCTATTTTTACATGATTTTGGATTAGGAGAAATATTTTATGGCAAAGAAGCAAAAGAGCTTTGCAGAGAAAGCATCATCTGGCGGTAACAAAGACCAGGTACACGTTAAATTTGTAAAAAGCGTTCCATCAGATCGTGAAGGGTTTTGGCGCTTTAATGAATCCATGATTTCTATGGATAAAGGTGCAAACCTTGATGCCACACTGAAGCAAATGGAAGATGAAGCCAATATGGTGGATATTGAAATGCCTGCAGTAGAAGAGGCAGTTACAGAAGCGCCCGCTGAAGAAACTGCACAGGAGGCGACAGAGTCAACCGAAGCAGCCGTTGAAGAACTAGCAGTAGAAGAAGAATCGACAGAAGTTGTAGAAGCGGAAGCAACTGAAGAAAGTGCCAGTGAAGCTGACGAGAAAGCTCCTGCAGAAGCACCTGTAGAAGCTGCACCGGAGGTGGAAGAAGCGACTGCTGATGAGGCAACTGAATCAAAAGACGCGCCTGCGGAAGAAGCCACCGAAGACGACAAGACTGAATAAATTCAATTCATAATTATCAATTGGTAATTATGAATTATTATTGGAGAGGTGGTCCCGATAAATTGGGACTTAAGGCGTCCCGAAAGGATCGGGATGTGCGTTTACATTATTAAATTGGAGAGGTGGCCGAGCGGCTTAAGGCGCACGCTTGGAAAGCGTGTGTGCGTTAATAGCGTACCGTGGGTTCGAATCCCACCCTCTCCGCCATTCTTCGCTGCGCTATTCATCTTTCGTAATGAAATGTAGAAAGACGATGAGCAAGCGAGGGCAATACATAAACCCTGAAAACGCAGGGTTTTTTTATTATATATGGCATGAGCTTCGGCATTATATTTTTAGCCCAAAATTCCCCGAAAAATGCAATATAGCTTGAGGAGGTTAGTATGCATTCATTCCGACGATTCATTACCATATTTATTATTGTTTCCACATGGGCAGTGGGCGGAGATCACCCTAATCATGACAAAGCGAATTATGATTTAGCCACTCGGTTCGCTCCATATAAAATTAAAAAAATGATGTATAGCACATCCGTGAATCCTAAATGGATTGAAGGCCGAGATGGGTTTTGGTACGAATGGAAAACATCTGATGGTACTTTTTATTATCTGGTCGATCCTGCAAAAGGAACAAAATCCCAAATCTTTGATAATGACAAAATTGCTGCTGAACTGACTCGCATCACAAAAGATCCATGGGATGCAAAACATTTACCCATCAAAAAGATTAAGTTTATTTCTAAAAATAAACTCCAATTTGAAGTGACATCTTCTCAAGACGAAATAGAAGAAGAGTTAGAAGATGAGGAAAATCAGGAAGAAAAGAAACCCAAAAAATCTAAACCCAAGAAAAAGGTATTTCATTTTGAATACGATGTACGCAATCAAACGTTGAGAGAATTAGCTGATTGGGAAGCACCAGATGATCATCCCGCTTGGGCCAGTGTCTCTCCCGATGGTAAAACCATTGTATTTGCACGGGATCATAATTTATTTAAAATCGATGCAGACGAATATCAAAAAGTATTAGATGCACGCCGTGGCAAGGATAAAAAAGAAGCGGATAAAGCAGTCAAAGATTTAGAATTGAATGAAGTGCAGTTGACGGAGAATGGGGAAGAACACTTTAGCTACGCATATTCAGGGAGAGGGCCCATTGACTCTAAGAGAGAAAAAGAAAAACATGACCGTAAACGCACATATATCCAATGGTCAAAAGATTCCAAAAAGTTTGCCACTATCCGTTCTGACAGAAGGGACGTAAAAAATCTTTGGGTGATCCATAATACAGGTCACAAGCGACCCGAATTGGAGACCTATAAATATGATATGGCCGGCGATTCAGCCGTAACGCAATATGAAATGATGGTCTATGATTTGGATGAATATGAATCCACTATTATACAAATTGACCATTTTAAAGATCAGCGTGTCGGGATTTATACGGCTCGCCAGTTTAGGTACCCTGCCAGTGATGAACCACGCAGATCACTTTGGCTTTCTCCCAATTCGGATAAGCTCTATTTCTTTAGACAAAGCAGAGATTGGCATAAAGTGGATATTTGTGTGGCCGATACCAAAACGGGAGAAGTAGAAGTTTTATTTGAAGAACGCCTTAATACGTATATAGATAAATTGCCATTAGAACGGTTAAAAAATGGAAATTTCTTATGGTGGTCAGAACAGGATGGTTGGGGACATCTATATCTCTACAATAAAAATGGGAAACTCATTCGCCAATTGACCAGTGGACCCTTTTCCGTTCGGCGTATTGTAGGCATGGATGAATCCAAAGGTTTTGTGTATTTCACCGCCAATGGAAAGGAAAATGGGGAAGACCCATACTACCAGCATTTTTATCGTGTCAGTTTAGATGGGACCAAACTGCGGCTATTGAATAAAGGTAATTATTTCCACAGTGTTTCGATGAATGAATCCAGTACCTATTTTGTTAATAATGCTTCTCGGGTGAATACGAATCCCACATCTGTCGTCTATAGTACGGCTGGCAAAAAAGTAGTGGATCTTGGAAATGCAGATTTATCCCAACTCATGGCGGCAGGATTTCAATATCCGGAACCATTTAAAGTAAAATCAGCAGATGGCGTGACGGATATTTATGGCGTTATGACCAAGCCATTTGATTTTGATCCAAAGAAAAAATATCCGATTGTGGCCTATGTATATCCAGGTCCACAAACAGAAGCAGTGCCATATGCTTTCACACATCTTCGGCACCACACCACGCATTTGGCTCAGTTTGGGTTTATCGTCATAACCATCGGCAACCGCGGCGGTCATCCGGCTCGCTCAAAATGGTACCATAATTACAGCTATGGGAATTTACGTGATTATGGATTGGCAGATAAAAAAGTGGGGATTGAACAATTGGCAGACCGCCATAGTTTTATTGATATGAATCGTGTTGGGATATATGGCCATTCCGGTGGTGGATTCATGTCCACGGCCGCCATGCTCGTCTATCCGGATTTCTTTAAAGTAGCCGTATCCTCTGCCGGAAATCATGAAAATCAAATCTATAATTCTTATTGGTCTGAAAAGCATCATGGCATTAAAGAAGTGGTGGATGACTCTAATCGGGTCAAATTCGAATATGACATTGCCACCAACTCCGCTTTGGCCAAAAACCTAAAAGGTCATCTACTTTTAACTACAGGGGATGTGGATAATAATGTACATCCTGCGGGGACGATTCGCATGGCAGAAGCATTAATCAAGGCAAATAAACGTTTTGATTTCTTCATCTATCCCGGCCAACGTCATGGATATGGCAGCATGTCTGATTATTGGACTTGGCAGCGGGCTGAATACTTTGTGAAGCATTTAATTGGCGATGGTCGTTGGCAAGTGGATATTGACCAACTGAACCTTGAAAAAGAGCAGAATAAATGATAGAATAAGCCTATGAAGCGATTTGTTCTACTCTTAGGCTTTATTTGGATCATATCCTGTGAGGATAAAACCAGTCTCCCGGATGAACCGATTCTGGACTGGACCAATCTGGATTTATCCCAACCATTCGAAACAGGGCGTACGGATGCAGAAGGCATCGATGAAGATCAATTAGAATCGGGGATAGCCCAGGCAAAGGCATTAAATAATTTTTATGCAATTGCCATCGTATATAAAGGACGTCTCATTGTTGAAGATTATAAAAATGGTGGAGAAACCACAAAATATCCCGTTTGGTCTGTAACAAAAAGCATCCTTTCCGCATTGGTGGGGCAATCCATTGATTTGGGATATTTAGATAATACATCAAAAAATATTGGCAATTATTTTCCAAATGCGGCCGATTCAGCAAAAAGGGAAATAACCATCAATCATTTGCTGACCATGTCTTCCGGCATTCCGGATAATACCGGCTATATGTCCGAGGCCTACCCGTTTCAATTTATTTTGGATAAAGATCTTTTGTATCGTTCCGGCACTTGGTGGAATTATTCCTCTGCAGCCACCCATATATTGTCATATGTGTTTACGGCTGTGACCAGCGAATCCGGATTATCATTTGGAGAGAAAAACCTTTTTTCTAAAATAGGGATCTCCGATTATAGTTGGCGTGCAGACGCCTATGGGGTATCTAATGGTGGGTTTGGACTAAACATGCGATTGATTGATATGGCGAAATTTGGCCAACTCTTTTTACAATTGGGCACATCGAAGGGAGAACAAATAATATCCTCGGAATGGGTGAATAAATCATTTAATATGGCCATTCCTTTCAATGAGGAAAAAACCAACGGTTATGGATATTTATGGTGGATCAGAGTATTGAATGGTGAAAAAATGATTTATGCAGCAGGGTATGGCGGCCAATATATTATGGTGGTTCCATCCAAAGCGTTGGTGGTTGCCATTACGTCGAGTTCTCAATATTCTGGCGAATATGGACAGAACTTAAACCGTATTTTTTATCAGGATATTATTGGTAGTTTCTCCCGCTTAGATCGGCAATAATATTATAATTTCATAATAGCGGGAAATTCATGAAAAAGTTAATCATATTCATTCCAATCTTTCTGTTCGCCAGTGAGATGATGCATCCGGAAGATCCAAAGTCTCGGGACCATAATTCCTTAGGGTTTGGCGTTTCGGGGGATGTGGCCATATCCGATGGTATTTACTATGTAGGTCAAACCGGGTCATCTCTGAATAATGGCTCTATTTATATCTATACACCTAATGGACTAAATGGATTAGACCAAGATGAAATCTTGGCACCGATCCAAAATGAATTGGGATTTGATTTTGGTTATTCAGTGGCGGTGGATGGTGATTGGATGGTTGTCGGTGCGCCCCATCGTGCCCACCTTAATGGACGGGCCTTTATATATAAACGATCTACCAATAATAAATGGACATTGTTTCAGACCATTGATAATAGCCTTCGTTCAGAAGATTTTGGCTCAAAAGTGGCCATATCAAATAGCCATATACTTATCGGCGATCGTTATGTGGATGAGGAGAGAGGTGCTGTCTATGCATTCACATTTGAAACCAATACAAATACATGGGTAGAAAATAGTATCATTACATATAACGGCATAGGGCCAGATGGTTATTTTGGTCATGATTTAACCATAGAAAGCGATAAAGCAATCATTGGTACACGAAATGGAAATACTGCTGTCTACTATCAATTCGAAAATAATATCTGGGAAGAGAAGCAAGTGCTCACACCGGATCGATATCAAACGAAAGGTCGATTTGGATTTTCTGTGTCTATCAATGGAAATAAAGCTGCTATTGGCTATCCCGGATATGATGAAAAAGGACTCATAGAGATTTACAATTTGGATGGTGATACATGGTCTAAAATCCAAACCATTCATAATCCCGATGATATGAAAGAGACCTTTTTTGGTAATGATATTGCCTTCGATGGCGATCATCTCATTGCAGGGCACTATAATGGGGAAAAGGCATTTCTATATGTGAACGAAGGGCAATCCTTCACATTAAAACACGGGATTGAATCACCGAAATCAGACGAAGGTAAATTTGGGCGGTCCTTGGCGTTAAAAGAGGGTCAAATGATTGTTGGTGCCACTTATGGTCAACATGCCCATATCTATACCAAAAATGAAGATGAAAATTGGTCTGCCTTTCAATCTGTGAGCAGTGACAGTAGAATACGAAGCGTCACCGGCCAAAAAGTGGCTTGTCAAAATGGTAAAGCCGGTGACTATGACTGTAACAGTATTGATATGATGGCATTTATCTCTCCGAGCGATCTTAGTGGTGGTACCCATACAGAATTAAATGATATTTGGGGGTGGACAGATTCCACTACCAGTAAAGAGTATGCGCTAGTAGGATTACGAATGGGTACATCATTTGTAGAAGTAACTGACCCTGAGAATCCGGTGGTGGTTGGCTTTTTACCTACAGCTACAAGTAATTCAACTTGGCGAGATATGAAAGTGTATAAAGATCACGTATATATTGTTGCCGATAATGCGGGCAATCATGGCGTACAGGTATTTGATCTTACACAATTGCGAGGCGTGACTTCATTTTCAGAGTTTGAAATGACATATCATTATACCAACGTGGGCAGTGTCCATAATATCGCCCTGAATGAAGCCACAGGATTTGCATACGCCACAGGGATCAGCAGTGCACCCACTTCAGATTATCGGTGTGGTGGTGGACTCCATATGATGGATTTATCGGACCCTGCCATGCCAACATTTGCAGGATGCTTTGCCCATGACGGTACAGGTCGATCCGGCACAGGATATACCCATGATGCGCAAATCGTCATCTATGACGGTCCGGATAAAGATCATAAAGGAAAAGAAATTGCCTTTAGTTCTAATGAAACGGCATTAAGCATTGCAGATGTCTCTGACAAAGGAAATCCTATCATCATTTCAAAATTTGATAATAAACAATTTGGGTATGTTCATCAGGGATGGCTTTCAGAAAATCATCAATACTTTTTTGTCAATGATGAGTTAAATGAATACCGAGGCTATGATGATAAACAAACTACCGTCATTTTTGACCTCACGGATTTGGATGAACCGGAAGTGTTAACCATTTATAATTCCAATTTGAAAACCATTGATCATAACAATTATGTGGTGGGTAACTTGCTATATCAATCCAATTATTCTACCGGCATTCGCGTTCTCAATATCAAAAATGTCCATCGCCCAACCGAAGCAGCCCATTTTGATACTTACCAATCCGGGGACCGTGTTTCATTTGTAGGCTCATGGAGTAATTATCCATTCTTCAGCAGCGGCACCTTACTTGTCTCATCCATCGAAGAAGGGTTATATATCCTTAAGGCAACGGAGGGTGGCAACCTATCAACCGAAGATGAAATCGTCATCCCCGACCAATATGAGTTAAAACAGAATTATCCGAACCCATTTAATCCCATGACTCAAATTCAATATGAATTGCCAAAAGCAGGGGAGGTGACCATCACTGTTTACAATATATTGGGTATGGAAGTGATGCAGATCGAAAAAGGAATAAAGTCCGCCGGTGTTCATGTTATATCTTTTGACGGAAGTAACTTACCCAGTGGAATATATTTTTATCAATTGAAGGCAGGCCATATTGTTAAAACACGAAAAATGTCTTTGATAAAATAAGTATTTTCTTGGGTCGACTTATGGGTTTAACCACATAAATTCGGCCTTCGTTTTTTATAAGAATATCCGATTTGGAGGGGTGGCAGAGCCTGGCTGATTGCACCGGTCTTGAAAACCGGCAAGGGGAAACTCTTCGGGGGTTCGAATCCCTCCCCCTCCGCTCATCTACATTCGCTACGCTATTCATCTTTCGTAATGAAATGTAGAAAGACGATGAGCAAGCGGGGTGGGGCTATATTTATGTGGACAGTCTATATTTTAATATCGGAAGAAGACATGAACTACACTGGCATGTCATCCAATTATAAACAAAGAATCGTAGAACACAACGCAGGAAAATGCTACTCAACGCGACGCGGAACAAACTGGGAACTAAGTTATTCAGAGGATTTTAGTACTGCAAAAGAGGCTCGAATTCGTGAAAAATATTTTAAAAATAATGCAGGAAAAGAATGGCTAAGAAGAAGAGGGTATATTTAAATCCCTCTTCACTAATCGTAATGCTATGTAGATTAGCCCCTCCGCCATTCTTCGCTTCGCTACGATTGGCGAGCCATAATTAATAATGGCTTTGCTATTCATCTTTTGTAATGAAATGTAAAAAGACGATGAGCAAGCGGTGTAGGGAATGCAATGTAAACAACCATCTTTCTCGGAAGGCTTTTTTGTTTTTATTCTATCGGTGTAGTTTATGTCGTGAAGAATCAACGCTTATTCCTTGTCACATTACCTCGATTTGGGGTCATAATTGTTTTAACCCTGTTTATCCTATCCATGATGACATATAGTGGTGGAACGGTTAATAATCCTGATGCAATCGGTCATGATTTTGCACGAAACTTTTTGAGCGATTTAGGGAAATTCAGTCCTGGGAATATGATTTCAATGATTCTTTTTATTGGCGCACTTACGATCGTTGGTGCCCTATTTACCGGTTATTTTTACTATTTCATGAAGATTTATCCCCTAAACCAGCCCTTAGGGTGGCTTGTTCGTATCAGCTGTATCTCAGGCATTTTTGGTGCACTCTGTTTTGCCGGCGTTGGCTTTACGCCCCACAATGTATTATTCAATCCCCATATCTTTTTCGTGAATTGGGCTTTTCGGTCTTTTCTGTTAACATCAATTCTTATGAGTATCATTGTTTTTAGAGATGAGCGATTTCTGTTTCGGTACGGTATTGGGTATTCAGCCTTTGCTGTGATGATATTTTTATACATACTCATTTTGGAATTTGGCCCCAATCCGGAAGCCAATGATATGGCCCTGGTATTCAGTGTGGTGGCTCAAAAAATCATTATTCTGGTTTTTATGCTGTCGGTCTTGTTTCAAACCTTCGGCAATTCGAAATTACTCGCCCAAAAATCAACAGATTAATCTAATTTTATTCAATATTATTCGGAGAGTTCATGATTAAACGTACGCTCATGATTGGCGTGATTATTATCGCCATTGGATGCGAAAAACCATTAGAAGGGTGGAATAAATACGTCCACGCTGCAGATGTATTGGAAGCGCAAAATTCCATCACCGGCGAATTGCTGAGTCAACATATATCCACTTTAGCTTCAGATGAATTTGAAGGACGGTTTCCCGGGACGATCGGTGAAGAAAAAACCATCAAATACTTAACGAAAACATATAAATCCTTAGGTTTACAGCCCGGAAATCCTGACGGTACTTATCTTCAAAAGGCGACCATGACCGGCGTTACCTCCGATTTAAGTGCACAATTCATTTCAGACGACGAACGGTGGGTATTGAATGTAGGTGATGAAATTATCGGCAATTCATTTCAGCTAAAAGATCAAGTCGAGCTGAAGGGTAAGGATATCATCTTTTGCGGCTACGGTGTAAATGCCCCAGAATATGGATGGAATGATTTTGAAGGCGTCGATGTAAAAGGAAAAGTCATCGTTGTGCTGGTAAATGATCCACCTGTGATGAAAAATGGAAAATTAGATGATACCATGTTCGGTGGTAAGGCAATGACGTATTACGGCCGTTGGTCCTATAAATATGAAGAAGGATTACGTCAAGGTGCTGCTGGTGTGATTGTGGTTCATGAAACCATACCGGCGGGATATCCATTCAGTGTCCTTCAAAATGGTTCAGGAGGGGAACAGCTTACGATCGAAGATCCCACCACCACACCATTGGCATTTCAGGGGTGGATTCCATTGGCATCTGCAGAACGGTTATTTAAAATGGGCGGATTGGATTATCACGAGTTGAAAGCTCAAGCGGTTAGTCCTGATTTTAAATCCATATCATTAAATACACAATTTAATGGGAAAATGACCAATGCCGTCCGGCGGTTTAGCTCGAATAATATCGTGGCCAAATATGAAGGAAATGATCCTGCTTTAAAAGATGAATATATCATTTATACAGCCCATTGGGACCATTTAGGTAAAAATACAAAATTAGATGGTGATCAAGTCTATAATGGGGCCAATGACAATGCATCCGGTACCGCCATGATTATGGCAGCGGCTGAAGGATTCAGCAATTTGGTAGAAGGGTCCAAACGCAGTATCCTATTTTTAGCTGTTACGGCAGAAGAGCAGGGATTGCTTGGTGCTAAATTTTATAGTTTAAACCCATTGTATCCGCTGGAAAAAACGATTGCTGTCGTCAATATTGATGCCATGGGGAACACATTCGGGCGCACAAAAGATCTTATTGTGGTGGGGAAGGGCAATTCTGATTTAGATCAAGTGCTGGAATTCGCCGCTGCACAAGATGGGAAATATCTTATTCCTGATGCTGAACCGGAGAAAGGATTTTATTATCGCTCCGACCATTTTGCATTTGCCAAACAAGGGGTACCTGCCCTCTATGCAGATGGCGGTTTAGATGTAGTGGCTAAAGGAAAAAACTTCGGCCATGAAATGAAAGATGACTATACGAATAATCATTATCATGGTTTGAGTGATGAAATTCATGCCAATTGGACTTATGAAGGCATGGTAGAAGATGGGCGAATTTTATTCCGTGTCGGATATGCATTGGCCCAACATGATCAATGGCCACAATGGGCCGAGGGGACTGAGTTCAAGACCAAGCGGGAGGCTATGCTTTCTCATGAATAAATCTTGGTCCATTTTATTGGTAACTTCACTGATATCATGTGTTGGTAAAGAGGAAGAAATTCCCATGCTGGGAGAAACAAAATATGAAGTGACTTTTACTTCGACGTGGAGCCAAAAAAGCCATCCAACCAACTATCCTAGTAGGCCACATTTTTCAGGGTTAATTGGCAGCACCCATAATGCAACTACTGTGTTTTGGGAAGAAGGCAATCCTCCTAGCCCCGGTATAGAATCCATGGCAGAAACGGGTAGTAAATCACTATTAACAGGTGAAATTGATGCACAAATTGACAAAAATAATGCAGATCAGGTTATATCCGGCAGTGGTCACGATGCACCGGACCATGTTTCTGTTTCATTTATTGCCAATCCAAATTTTTCTTATATGACACTCGTATCTATGGTTGCGCCAAGTCCGGATTGGTTTGTAGGTGTATCCGGCTTTCCGCTTCGTGATGCAGGCGGTGCATGGATTTCTGAAGCAACAATTTCTCTCCATGTCTATGATGCAGGCAGTGATGACGGTAAAACCTTTAACGCATCAGATATAGATAAGAGCCCTAAAGGAAATATTGGGTTATTAACATCAGATTCTGGTGACACAGATTTTAGTGATGGGCTACCAATTATTGGTACTTTTATAATTAAACAAATAAAATAAAGTTTATTTTAGCCCGATCTCTTCCAATCTTTCTTTTAAATAGGTACCCGCAGTGTAGGTGTCGCTCAACACAACTTCATCCCGAGGATGGAGGAATAATGGCATGGAATACCGGCTTACATTTTGAGATAAATCGGGATTCACAACTTGATGCGTGGTCGAAGGATAATATCCATTAGAAGCCATCTTGAGCATATCCCCTGAGTTCACCACAATTGTATTTCGATCGCAACTGACATCATGCCAATTTCCTTCCATGTCCATTACTTGCAGTCCCGGCTGGCTTCCCGCCACAAGTACGGTCAATAGATTAATATCTTCATGGGCAGCGGCCCGAATGGCTGAAGGTGATTCATCGCCGGACATGGGTGGATAATGAAGAATCCTAAATGTGTTTAACTGACTGTCTTCAATCATGTTTTTCAAGGGCATCGAAAATAACGATTGCACCTCTTTGGGTGCATTCGATTGAATCCATCCCAATAATGTAGATGCCACATCCGTCAATGCATGGTACAACGATAAAGAGGCATCACTTATAGAATGAGGTATACGTCCCCAAGGATAAATATGATAAAATTCTTTTAAATCTTTTGCCTCAGATCCTTTGGCATTTTCGATGAGGTAGGGGAAGTAACCATCCTGTTTTTCTTCATCAAATAAATAATCATGTTTTGTAGTGCCATTAAAAAAGGAAGACCATTCTTCATAAACAGTATCAATTAATGCATTGGGGATGGGATGATCTTTTAAGACGGCAAATCCGGAATTTCGCAGAGAAGATTCAAAATGTTCGCCTGCATTTTTATCCTCATATGAAATGGTTAATACCTCAATAGACATGTGCACGCCATTCTGATTTTGTATAGGTTTTCATGCTGAATGCATGAATTTCATTTTTAATCATAGTTCCTAAGGCCTTATAGACCAATTGATGGCGATCGATTAATCCCATGGATGTGAACGTATCGGATACAATTATAGCAGATAAATGATGGCCCCCGGTAAATTGATCATGATGAACATGCTTGCCCGTGGTATCCTTGATTTCTAAATACGCCACAGTCATATGTTTTTCTAAATGGTCTTGAATAACTTGTTCAATATTCATATCAATTAATATCCAATGATTTGTCCTAAATTACCATCGATGAAACCATCAGACCAAATCCAACTCACTGATGCAGATAAGGCCAGATACGAAAAACGAATCGAAGAGATTGATTTGAATGATATACCCATGGTGGCGAAAAGTATCCCGGAGAAGATAGAAAGACTCATTGCCAATCCCGGCTTACTTGACTATCAAATTGCCTTGGTTTCAGATATTTCAAAATTGTTAAATGTACTTCTAGAACTTCCGGCAGAAAGCGTTTCGCTGAAAAAACGTATTTTATTCGCATTGGAATACTTTTTGGAAGAACAGGATGAAATTCCTGACAGTGCACCACAAATCGGCCTATTAGACGATTATGTATTGGTGCGATGGGTGGTAGATAATATAATGGCCGATTATACGGTATTATACGAATCGTAACGGATTAACTGTTTAATTCTTCTTCAGAGAATTGCCACTGGCAGGTGTGACACCACCAGGGTTTTCCATAATATTCCGGTACATCTTCTTGCCGCTGCATGGGGTCGTTACATTTGGGACAATCCCTTTGGGCATCTTTATCGGGCCATTGGTAATCCGGACGAAATTTGACCGAATTATCTAATTGTTGTTCATTACTCATAACAGAATTTAGGGATGAATTCCCCCTAGGCAATAAAAGAAATATAACTCAGTTTGATAATACCCATAATTGCCAGAGAAGGAGCATACTTAATCCCACACCGGCATAATTGGTCATACGAAATTCTTGATTTGCTCGATTCACTTTAGATTGAAGCAATACTGTATTTAAATGGACATTGACTGTGTCCCCACTCAAAACAAAAATTTTTTTCGCCGATTCAACTTTGCCATAGGATAGAAATGGATCCTGAATGGAAGGCGGATGATGGCTAATGTGATGTACCCCTTCAAAGACAGGAATGGGGTTTGACAATGGCGTATGCCCCATTAGGGTACCATCCACGTAAATCGGGACGGTAGTTGTATCTGCAGAAACACGAATAAATCCCGGTGCTGACTCGAAGATCGGTGTTTGTCCAATCATGGATGAAACAGAGATGAAAAGGATAAATATATATTTATTAACCATATAATAAATTATTTTCAAATGAGCCTCATAAGGAAGGAACTTCTACCCCTGAAAAATGGCCAATAATCGTATTTACAGTTTTGCTCGAACCGCCTGCCTTCTATTGGCGCTTTTTGTTATGTCCTGCGCCAATTTCAAAGCCTACTATAATACATTTTATAATGCAGAAGTCTATTTCGAAAAGGCTGAAAAATCCAGATTAGAAAATCGTGGGGATGCGCTTCCTAAGATTGCCAAAGGTCATTATGAAAAGGTCATTGAAAAAACCCGCACCACCTTGGATAATTTCCCAGAATTTGATCGGCGAAAATCTGCATATCTCATGATGATCCAGTCTCAATTCTATTTGGATAAATACCGAGATGCCAATATTACCCTTTCTGAAATGAACAATGAATTTAAAGATGCAGTTCGAGTGGATGGTATATTCTGGGCGGCCATGATCAAATGGAAAGAAGGGAAAGTGCAGCCTGCCATTAATGATTTAACTTCATTACTCCTCGATGATATGCATATGGAGACTGAAGCCAAAGTCCACATGGCCATTGCCGAAATCTATTTTGGTCAGCAAATGAAAACCCAATCAATGGATCACTTGGAAAAGGCTGCTGAATTTATTCGCGATCCGACTGAAAAGGGTCAAATCTATTATCGCATTGCAGACCTATCATTTTCGGATGAGGACTATGAACGGGCCTTAAGCGCATATCAACAAGTGATCAAATTGTCTCAAACGAAAAAACAAATTCAAGAAGGGCATCTTCGATCCGTCCAGATTTATCGCCTTCAAGGTCAATTGGATTTGGCGACACGAACCATTAAAGACATGCTTTTGGATGAAAATTATTCAACCATTTATAGTGATCTTGAATTGGAACTTGCCAAACTTTATCAACAGCAAGGTCGACATACAGAGGCGAAAAACAGACTCGAATCTATTGTCCAGGATTATCAGCGAACCATTGCATCTGCAGAAGCATACTATATTTTGGGCCAGTTATCTATCAGCCATGATTGGAATCTGGAATCGGCATTGAAACAATTTGAAATGGTCCTAAAAGAGCATAAATCTTCACTATATATTTCACCGGCAAAAAGTCGATTAAAGGAAATCAAGGCTTATCAAAAGATCTTTAGTGAATATGGTCCATGGATGGATCGGGTGGCGCAAGTGGATTCGTTGGGAAATAGTACGTTAACACCTGATGATGAAATCGGATTATCCACCGTACTCTATGGATTGGCAGAACTGGAAGCATTTCACTTTGGACGACGAGATTCTGGTATGATTTATTTAGATCAATTGATCACGTATACGCCGACTGCCCCTTTAATGCCAAAAGCATTGTATGCAAAATCAGCTATTTTATCCGAGATGGACGAGGATTCTATCGTCACTGAATTAAAAAATAGAATTGTAAGGGAGTATCCAAAAACGGATTATGCCATGGCTATCATACGATCTGATTCAACGTATGCTACAGATAAATCCAATTCGGACAACCAATTGGTGTCTGCAGAAGCCCAGTGGAAAAAAGATCCCATATTGGCCATGGATAATTATAAAGAAATTGTTATCACAGACACTGTCTCCGAGGCTGGTGCTAAAGCAGGATATTTTTTAGCCCATCAATATGATTATGAGTTTGTTCGTCCCGATAGCGCCTTAAAATATTATGAATGGATATTGAAGTATCATCAAGGGAGTGAACAAGCCAACCACGCCCAAAAACGCGCTGTGGCACTTAACACATTTTTAGCAGATACAACGACTCAAAATGCACATTGAAAAAGCAGTAATCATATCCAATTCAGAAGTCGCTCATCAAATATGGGAGATGAAATTTGAAGCACCAATGATTGCAAAGGCATCAAAAGGGGCTGGTGAGTTTATCAATATTTTAGCCATGGAAAATTGGCAAAACCCATTGAGACGCCCTATGAGTATCGCTTCATCAGATGGGACGACGTTGTCAATCATATATAAAATATTTGGAGAGGTAACCACAATATTATCCAATAAACGACCAGGGGATTATATTGAAATACTGGGTCCGCTAGGCAACACCTTCTCACATTGGCAAAATGACCATCACCCCATTTTAGTCGGCGGTGGCGTGGGGCTTGCGCCTATTTTAAACCTGCAGCATGAGTGCAAATCTGCAGGCGTGGATCATTCCATCATTATTGGTGCCCGGAGTGCCAATGAGCATTTTATAGATCATGAACCGGATCGGAAAATTTATCTCACTACGGATGATGGCACGGCAGGAGAATCGGGGACGGTCATGGGTCCGTTAGAACGATTGGTTGCAGATAATACAAAACCATATATATACGCATGCGGACCTGAGCCCATGTTGGTAGCCATCCGCGAATTTTCATTGGCACAAAATATACCGGCACAATTATCGGTAGAAAGCTATATGGGATGTGGCGTAGGGTTATGTCAAGGATGTGTCATCCCTAGGCAAAATGGGGAAATTCAACATCATAGTTATCATCAAAAATATTCACTGGTTTGTTTAGATGGTCCTGTATATGAAGCGGAGGATATTCAATTTGTCTGATCTAAAATTAACCATGGGTAATATAGAATTTGACAATCCAATCTGGGTGGCCTCGGGCACATTTGGATATGGTACAGAAGCGCCGGAATTGGTGGATGTAAATCGACTGGGCGCTATTGTGACGAAATCCATTACGAGACAGCCTCGAGAAGGAAATCCGCCACCGCGTATTGTAGAAACGCCGTCCGGCATGATTAACTCCATTGGATTGGCCAACATTGGTGTAGAGCGGTATATCAAAGAAATGCTGCCGATCTATGAATCATTAACCACTAAAATTATTATGAATATAGCGGGGACGGATATACAAGAATATATTGAGATTCTTGAGATGGTGGAGTCAGTCTCATCTGTCATCGCTGGGTACGAAATCAATATATCCTGCCCCAATGTAAAAAAAGGGGGTATGGAATTTGGCGTGGATTGCGATATGACCGCCAAACTCACCGACGCATTAAGAAGTAGAACCGATCGGCTCATTATCATGAAACTGAGTCCTAATGTATCGGATATTGTTTCCATTGGGCAAGCATCACAGGATGCGGGCGCAGATGCAGTTTCGGCCATTAACACGGTAGTGGGCATGAGCATTTCGGCAAAAACAGGGACGAGTGATATATATACAACTTATGGAGGCTTATCTGGTCCTGCTATCAAACCGGTGGGCTTGGCTGCAGTTCATAAATTATACCAAAAACTCAATATCCCAATTATTGGTATCGGCGGTATTGTAAATGGGCAAGACGTGGCCGAATATATGCTGGCCGGTGCGCAAGCTGTTCAAGTGGGTACAGCCAATTTCCGAAATCCCGGTATTAGTGAAGACATTCTTTCTCAACTGGAAACATTTATTTCCGAATCCAAATGGCCATCAGCAAATGATATGGTTGGACAGGTAAAAACCCATTCATGAAGCGATTGACTTTTTTACTCATCATTATCATGTTGGTCAGTGGCTGCAGCAGTTCGCCTCGATATAGAACAGGTCCTGTGAAATCCAGTGGCGGAAAAACAAAACAACCGCCCGCCTTGAAGACAAAAGCCAATGTTAAACATCGAAAAGTGATGAATGGGGTCAGTTCTTTTTATGCGGAAGATTTTCATGGAAAGCTCACAGCCAATGGGGAAGTGTATGATATGTATGGACTCACAGCTGCCCATAAAACTCTCCCTTTGAATACAATAGTGCGCGTAACGAACTTAGCCAATAGTAAATCACTCATATTACGGATTAATGATCGCGGCCCCTATGTAAAAGGGCGTATCTTGGATTGCTCTTACGGTGCTGCCAAAAAATTAGATTTTGTCACCCAGGGCACAACTGAAGTCAAAATTGAAGTAATTGAGTGGGGCGATAATAAGTATATGAAACACCGCAACTAATCCATGGCAAAATATTATATCACAGTCAATCCCCATGGCGGATTGAAAAAAGGCTTGGACATTCTCGATCGAGTTAAGCCAGTTTTTGATGGGGCCAATGCTGAAATTACTGTTCTAGAAACTGAATACGCGGGACATGCCCGTGATTTGGCCCGAGATATGGATATGACCGATTATGACGGTTTTTGTTGTATTGGTGGCGATGGCACCATGCATGAAGTCATTAATGGCATGATGACCAGATCTGATCAAAAACGATTTCCTATTGGATTAATCACCGGTGGCACAGGCAATTCATTTATGCATGATTTAGATTGTCTTGATCCGGTGAACGCTGCCAAACGGATCATCACCGGTCGCCGCCGACCGATTGATATACTCAAGTGTGATGCCGATGGTGTCACTTATTATGGATTTAATATTGTGGGATGGGGCATTCCTACTGATGCAAATATATTGGCTGAAAAAATGCGATGGTTAGGTACACAAAGGTATAATGTAGGTGCAATCATCGAAGTCATTCGCCATCGAAAGCGTGTGGCCAGAGTCGAAATTGATGGGAATGTGATTGGTGCCGATTTTGGGTTTATCATTGGGTGCAACACCATTCATACAGGCAAAGGGATGCAAATGGCGCCATTGGCCCGTTTAGATGACGGCCTAATTGATCTGATTATTGCCCGAAAAGTAGGGCGGTTAAAATTATTGAAATTGTTCCCCAAAGTATTTTCAGGGAAACATATTGGCGACCCTGCTGTCGATTATCGACAAGTGAACGAATTCACCATTAAGCCGGAAGATCGAAATACATTAAATATTGATGGTGAAATGCTGGGAAGTACGCCCATCCATGTGAAAGTTTTACAAAAAGAAATAGACGTATTGGTATAAAATGAAAAGCACATTATTAACACGGATGCCGATTGTATTGGTGGGCATTCCACTCATTATTTATTTACTCAATGAAGGGGGAATGATCTTTGCAAGCTTTGTGGCATTGGTTTCTTTTCTTTGCCTTCTTGAATTCTATGGCTTGAAACGAAAAAGCGGTGCAAGACCCAATAGCATGGTTGGTATTCTTATGGCACTCACCCTTTGTTTCATTTATATTCAATTCCCCAATGCCAACGCCGTGAATATATTATCCAGTCTGTTAATTTTGATCGTCCTTGCCTTATTTATAGAAATGTTTAGCGGGCATGATGATCTATTATCCAATGTAATGATTACATTTGGCGGTGTAGTGTATGTGGCAGGATTATTGGGCACAATGATTGCACTACGAAACTGGGATGCTCTGAACGGTGCACGATTTACCATGGCCATGATTTTCTCTGTGTGGATTTGTGATACAGCTGCGTACACATTCGGTATTTTATGGGGGAAGAAAAAACTGATTGAACGTATTAGCCCGAAGAAAACAATTGTGGGATTTATCGGGGGAATCGTGGGATCTTTTGTCTCATTCTATGTGATGAATAATCTTGGGTTTATTCAATATGAACTAAACGGATTGCATTTAATTACACTCACATTCATTGTAGGCGTGTGTGGGCAATTGGGGGATTTTGTTGAATCCATGTTTAAGCGGGATGCAGGCGTTAAAGATTCAGGAAAACTGCTCTTAGGTCATGGTGGTGTATTGGATCGATTCGATTCATTAATCTTTACGAGCCCATTGGTCTTTATTTTCGTTTCTTACTTATAAAATCTAACGGACAGTTCTTCCAAATTCCGTGGCGAAAATGTAAATTCGCCAGCTTATTTCACTGAATTTAATCCACTTACCAACAGAGGTAATTTATGGCGAATGTTTCTATCACCGGTTTTGGTGATAATTTAACAATTGATGGCGTCAGACTCGGCGACCTAACCCCGGCACAGCATGAATCTATTGAAAAGGAAAAAGGCGGTAATAACTATAGCCCCCTTGAAGATGTAGTCGTTTCTCATGTAAAAGATTCCTCCACTTTAATCGCTCGCAAACCGGATCCGAACGATATATCATCATATATAGAAGAAGAACTAATTGACGGTTTGTGCTGCTATTCTGCGGTCAATCAAGGCCAGTTGAATCAGACCATTGTAGATTCAGTCATCTCCCATTTATCTGAAGAAAAATTACCAACCGTTCCGAGATCCATCCGTCATAAATATATGGCGGCTTTTTTGATGGCAGCTACAGGCGTTACGGGCATGGACCGAGTTGTTCCAAAAGTTGCAGGCGTCGAAGCACCGGAACTCATGTTTAAATTATCCCGACGATGGGGATATCGTGTAAAAGGCATTCCTCAAAATGAAGCGATAGTTGTGGCAGCGAAAGGGAATTTTCACGGTCGCTCTATGACGGCCATTTCTCTATCAGACGATCCGGACGCTTATGAAGATTTTGGCCCCAAAGTCCCGGGGATAGAATTAGTAGAATATAATAATATTGACGCTTTACGGACATTATTTGAAGAAAAAGGCGATCGTATTGCTTCTTACTTGGTAGAACCCATTCAAGGTGAGGCAGGTGTTATCGTCCCTGATGATGACTATTGGTCCCAAGTGGCAACCCTATGCAAAGCGCACAATATTTTATTGGCCATGGATGAAGTCCAAACAGGGTTTGGTCGTACCGGCGCTAATTTTGCTCATCAATTATTTGGCGTAAAGCCGGACTTAATGGGCTGTGGAAAAGCGGCTGGCGGGGGTGTGCTTCCCGTTTCTTTTGTGGCGGGCCGTGATGATGTGATCGGTGTACTGACGCCGGGCTCTGAAGGATCTACTTTCGGAGGATATCCTCTGGGTGCTGTAGTGGCCACTTATGCCATTAAAGTATTAGTAGATGATTGCTTGGCAGATAAAGCCAAAGAAAGAGGAGATCAACTTATTGGTCGATTTAATGGAATGAAAGATCGATTCCCGGATAAAGTGAAATCAGTGAGAGGGAAGGGACTTCTCACCGCTTTTGAAATGCATAACGCACCAGCATTGGATGGCCATCATGTATCGGTGGCATTATTAGAGAAGGGCGTCTATGCAAAAGAGACGCACCACAGCACCGTTCGGGTTGCACCAGCATTGACTATTTCTGCCGATCAAATTGATCGAATTGCTGATGCAGTCGAATCTGTTATCGAATCATTATAAAACAGGAATTACCATGAAAGATATTTTAACCACACTCGGTATTCAAGACGTGAATTATGGAGCCTGTTCCGGTCAAGGAAAATGGTCCACTTCTCAGGATGGGGGACTACTAGAGTCATATAATCCAGCTACCGGGGAACTGATTGCAAATGTATATCAAGCCACAGAAAGTGAATATGAGCGCATTGTAGCTGAAGCGGATGAGGCATTTAAATCATTCCGAAAAGTACCGGCACCAGTACGCGGACAATTGGTTCGAGAAATGGGCGACGCCCTCCGAGAAAAGAAAGATGCATTAGGCAGCCTCGTTTCAATGGAAATGGGTAAAATCAAACAAGAGGGTGATGGGGAAGTACAAGAAATGATCGATATTGCTGATTTTGCAGTGGGACAATCCCGTATGCTTTATGGCAAAACCATGCATTCAGAACGACCGGATCACCGTATGTACGAACAATGGCATCCATTAGGACCAATTGGTGTCATTTCGGCGTTTAATTTTCCTGTAGCGGTATGGGCGTGGAATGCATTTGTTGCAGCCATTTGTGGCGATACAACTATATGGAAACCATCATCCACCACGCCACTATGTACCATTGCAGTTCAAAATATTTGTAATGAGGTTATGGAGCGAAATGGATATACAGGTATTTTTTCATCTGTTATAGGGCGAGGATCTGTTGTGGGAGAAAAAATGCTGAACGATAAACGGCTTCCTCTCATTTCTTTCACTGGATCAACAAGAATGGGGCGCCATGTGGCAGCGACGGTTTCTGAACGGTTTGGGAAAACTATATTAGAGTTGGGTGGCAACAACGCCGTTATCATTGATGAAACTGCTAATTTAGATATGGCCATCCCCGCAGTGGCATTTGGCGCAGTGGGTACAGCCGGTCAACGGTGTACCACCACTCGACGAATCATTGTTCATGAAAGCATCCACGAAACATTTTTAACTCGATTGGTGAACGCGTATAAACAGGTGAATATCGGCAATCCACTGGAAGCCGGCACTCTAATGGGACCATTGGTCAATCAACAAGCTGTAGATGACTATTTAAGTGCGGTGGAATCCGTAAAATCTGCAGGTGGTGAAATCCTCTGTGGTGGAGAATCTATTGACGGAGAAGGTCATTATGTTACACCATCTATCGCCAAAGCACAAAACCACTGGGAAATCGTTCAAGAAGAAACATTTGCTCCCATATTGTATGTGATGTCTTACAGCACAATGGAAGAAGCGATGGCCATACATAATGGTGTACCTCAAGGACTGTCATCTTCTATATTTACGAGCAATGTGGCGAATGCAGAATATTTCCTATCTCATCGTGGGAGTGATTGCGGTATCGCCAATGTGAATATTGGTACCTCCGGTGCTGAAATTGGCGGCGCTTTTGGCGGTGAAAAAGAAACAGGTGGCGGCAGAGAATCCGGATCCGATGCATGGAAACAATATATGAGACGACAAACCAATACCTTAAACTGGAGCGCAGAATTGCCACTGGCACAAGGTATTGAATTTGATTTAAATGAATAGTGTATCATTAAATATATTGGGAGATAGTAATACAATGATTCAGCCTAATGAAGTAAAAGAAAGTATTGGCCAATTTATGTTGGCCGATGGCATGGATAATGTCATTGATTTGGAAAAAAGTCATGGTTCATGGCTTGTGGACGCCAGAAATGGGAAAGAATATTTGGATTTATTTTCCATGTTTGCATCCATGTCAGTGGGCTATAACCATCCATATGTATTGGCGAATAAAGACAGACTGACTGCGGCCGCATTAAACAAACCCACCAACTCCGATGTCTATTCATCTCAAATGGCAGCATTTGTGGATACCATGGGACGGTTGGCTCAACCGGATTATCTTCCTTATGCATTTTATGTGGAAGGGGGCGCATTGGCTGTAGAAAATGCATTAAAAACGGCTTTCGACTGGAAGGTTCGTAAAAATCTGGCTGTAGGAAAGTCAGCCGGCACAGGAAAAATTATCCATTTTAAAGAGTGCTTTCATGGCCGATCAGGATATACCATGTCCCTAACCGATTCTCCCGATCCTCGCAAAGTGCAGTATTTTCCTAAATTTGATTGGCCCCGGATCGATAATCCAAAAATCACATTTCCTTTGACTGAATCTGGACTGGCTGATGTCAAACGAGTAGAAGAGAGAGCTATTAGGCAAATTGAAGAAGCTATTGAAAAAAATCCTGGCGACATTGCAGGACTAATCCTAGAACCCATCCAAGGTGAGGGTGGGGATAACCATTTTCGTGAAGCATTTTTACGTCAGCTTAAAAAATTAGCTGATGAACATGATTTTTTATTGATCTATGATGAAGTGCAAACCGGCATTGGTATTACAGGAAAAATGTGGGCTCATCAGCATTACGGTGAAGATTGTCGTCCGGATATTATTAGTTTTGGTAAGAAAACGCAGGTATGCGGCATCTTTGCCGGCACAAGGCTGAACGAAGTAGAAGGTCACGTATTTAAAGAATCTAGCCGAATCAATTCAACTTGGGGCGGCAATTTGGTAGATATGGTTCGTTTTACCATATATCTGGAAATTATATCTCAAGAAAATTTGGTAGAGAAAGTTTCCGAAAATGGCGCTTATTTAAAACAGAAGCTCGAGGCACTCCAAAGTAAATTTAGCGACAAGGTATCCAATGCTCGAAACCGGGGACTCTTTGGCGCATTCGACATGCGTTCTACTGAAGAGCGGGATAAAACGATCGGATTAATCGGAGAAGAGGGTGCCCTCATGCTTGGGTGCGGACATACTTCAATCCGTTTTCGCCCCCATTTGAATATAACACAGGATGAAATCGATCAGGGCATTTCTATGATTGAAAGTGCAATAAACAAATTATAAGCCATGGCCGAAACAGGCACACTTTATATTGTTGCAACCCCCATTGGAAACTTAGAGGATATATCTTTCAGAGCCATCCGGATTCTTAAAGAATCATCATTGATCGCAGCAGAAGATACACGTCAAACTAAAAAACTCCTGAACCACTATAATATTTCCACACCTACATTAAGTTATTTCGAGCACAATCGATTTACACGGATCCCTCAGATCATTGACCATTTGAATATGGGGAAAGATGTAGCTGTCGTTACAGATGCGGGCACACCGGGCATTAGTGATCCTGCCTATAAATTGATTCGGGCCGCTATTGAAGCGAATGGGCGCGTAGAAGCCATACCTGGCCCCTCTGCATCTATCACCGCATTGGTGGCCTCTGGTCTCCCCACAGACCGTTTTATTTTCGAGGGATTTCTACCCCATAAAAAGGGCCGAAAAGGAAAGTTGGAAAGACTGGCTTCTATTGATGCCACTATCATATTCTATGAGAGCCCGAAACGAGTTCAGCGGACATTAAAAGATATATTAGAATACATCGGGGATCGACCTGCAGTCATTGGCCGTGAACTCACAAAAATTCATGAAGAATTAATTCGAGGTAAAGTTTCTGAATTATTATCGTATTTTAACCGGAATACTCCACGGGGAGAATTTGTAATTATGATTGGCAAGGATGACCCAAATGTCTACTTCTAAAGGCACCTTTATTACATTTGAAGGTATTGATGGGTGCGGAAAAAGCACGCAGGTAAAACTGCTTGTAGAAGCGCTAAATAATAATCAGCGCAAAACCATTTTAGTACGGGAGCCGGGCGGCACAACCATTTCTGAAGAAATCAGGGATATTTTACTCCACCGACATTTGGCTGATATATGTGATCGAACCGAAACCTTGCTCATGACAGGCAGTCGAGCGCAACTCACTTACGAAGTGATTTTGCCCAATTTGAATCAAGGAAAAAATGTGATTGCCGATCGTTATTATGATTCCACATTAGCTTATCAGGGCGGCGGTAGAAAACTTGATTTAGAATGGTTAATCAAATTAAATCAGTTTGCCACCTATGCGTTGGAACCGAATGTCACATTCTTCGTAGATGTATTGCCGGAAGAAGCGGCACGTAGAAAAAGTCAAGAGCCGGATCGTATTGAACGGGCAGGCATCGAATTGCAAATGCGTGTCAGAAATGCCTATTTAGAATTAGCCAATCGATTTCAGGAACGGTTTGTGGTTCTAGACGGTCATGAATCCATTGATAATATTCATGGCACTATCCTCACAGAATTGAGACGGAGACAATTATTCTCATGAAAAAATATTTCATCAAATTAATATTAACGGTTGTTATCATTACCGGCGCCATTTCTCTCGCTGTAACCCAATCCAGTTTTTACCGACAGGTGGGTGAATCACAACGATTGATTAATCAAGTATATAATCAAATTTTTTCTACCTATCTGCATGAATTGGATCCTGAAGCATTCACCAAAGCCAGCATCAACAGCATTACCCAAAATCTAGATCCATATACTTCATTTATGGTTGAAGATGAACAGCACCGGGTCAATGTCCTCAGTAAAGGAAAATATGGTGGCGTAGGCATCCAACTGGGATATCGGAATAAAACCATGTCTGTAGTTGCCCCAATGGATGGGGGGCCTGCTAAAAAAGCGGGTATTGTTAGTGGCGATATCATTCTTAAAGTCGATGAAGAAGAAGTGAAATCTCTATCATTTAATGATGCGGCCGCAAGGATAAGGGGAGAGAAGGGCACCAAAGTTAAATTAACCGTGAAGCGTTTTGGAGAGGATGATCCTATTGAATTCAATCTGATTCGTTCAAATATTATTGTAAAAGATGTGACCTATGCTGGTATGTTATCTCCATCAACGGGATACGTACGGCTCAATCGATTCTCCAGAAATACACCCAATGAAATGGCCAACGCGCTTGGTGAATTATTATCTGATGATGCCAGTGAAATTATTATCGATCTTCGGGATAATCCCGGCGGTTTAATGGCATCTGCCGTTGCACTTTTGGATATGATCATTGAAAAGAATCAACCATTACTCTCCACAAAAGGCAGGATTAAGGATGCAAATCGCACATTTTATTCTCGAAGGAAGCCATTGGTACCATCTGATGTGAAAATTGCCATTTTGATTAACCAAGGGAGTGCTTCTGCCAGTGAAATAGTTGCGGGCACGGTTCAGGATTTAGATCGTGGTGTTGTGATTGGTCAAAAATCTTTTGGTAAAGGATTGGTTCAAACGGCTTATCCCATCGATGATAAACGCGCCATTACCGTCACCACAGCCAGATATTATGTACCCAGTGGTCGATTCATTCAAAGACGAGATTATATCGATGATAAATATATTATGAATCAAACTGAAGAGGATTCAGTCTTTACGACAATGGGTGGGCGGACTGTTTTGGGAAATGGCGGCATTACACCGGATTCCGTGGTAACACCTGAGCTCATGGATATCCTTACGACTCAATACTGGCGCAGTGGATATTTTTATGCATTTGCCCAAGAGAATAAACATAACTACTCAGATTTCGATGCCGTACTCAACGATGATAAGTTATTGGATAAATTCAATACATTCATCGACAATAAGGATAGCGTTGCGCTCCCAGGGGAAAAAGAGCTGAACGACCTATCGGATAAAATAGCTCATTTGGATTCAACAGATCAAACGGCTCAATCTGCCCTTGAATCGCTAAAAGCGTTTTATACATCTCAAGAAAAGTCTAGGGTAAATATTGAATCAGATGATATAAAACAAATACTCCTTCTAGAGTTCGCCGGATTAATGGATGGCCCGGAAGGTC
This sequence comes from Fidelibacterota bacterium, assembly GCA_016845785.1. Lineage (GTDB taxonomy): Bacteria > Fidelibacterota > Marinisomatia > Marinisomatales > TCS55 > TCS55. The sequence goes on along the minus strand of JAERSH010000044.1, from coordinate 184,539 downwards.
GTCTGAAACAAGCACTAAAAGATGATAAAATCGTAAAAACCGCTTTGGGAATGATCGCCGATGATCATGCCTATGCTATCGCCTTATCGCCTTCAGATTCCATAAATAATTAATTGTAAATATTCTTTCCGGGATATTCGATAACTCAAGTAAATTCCCAAGCTTTTTTAGGGGGCGATTAGCTCAGTTGGTTAGAGCGCTTGCTCGACACGCAAGAGGCCAGCGGTTCGAATCCGTTATCGCCCACTTTTCTGTGGGGCCAACGGTTTCCCGATTTATCGGAATAATCGTCCACAAATTAAAATTGGATTTCATCAGTCCTGAGACCCAATTTTAAACCAAGTCAAAACAAACATAATGTTAGATTTAACATATCAAACACCTTCCAAAGTGAAGCCAATTTCGCTTACGGCGACGTACGGCCGATTTGCATTTTAATTTTGCGCGTCCATTTTTAACCCCATGCCTCAAATCACGATCACATTACCAGACCAATCTACACGAATATTCGATGCAGGTATAACGCCCCTTGATGTGGCTGAGAGTATCGGTCCTCGTTTGGCCAAGGATACGGTAGCAGCAACGATTAATGGTCAATTTACTGATGCAACTGTTCCCATCATGGAGGATGCAGATTTAAGTTTACACACAGGTAGTTCTGATGAAGGTCACGAAGTATTGCTCCACAGTACGGCCCACTTGATGGCACAAGCGGTTAAATCACTATGGCCAGATGCGCAAGTGACTATTGGTCCGGCTATTGAAAATCGTTTTTATTATGATTTCGATATTGATGGCACATTTACAGATGATGATCTCGAAAAGATTGAGGATAAAATGCGGGAATTATCTAAAGATAATTTATTTGTATCGCGTCAAGAATTGGGTCGAGATGAAGCTATCGAATTGTTTAAGGGGATGGGGGAAAACTATAAGGTTGAAATTATTGAGCAAATTGATTCCCAAGATAATATTTCTGCATACGGACAAGGCGATTTCATTGATCTCTGTCGAGGGCCCCACGTTCCATCCACAGGTAAAATAAAACATTTCAAACTATTGAGTACATCCGGTGCATATTGGCGAGGGGATGAAAGCAATAAAATGCTTCAGCGGATTTATGGTACTGTATTTTCATCTAAAGATGGATTAAAAGAATATTTACACTTCTTAGAGGAAGCAAAAAAGCGTGATCACCGCAAACTCGGCAAAGAATTAGAGATATATACATTTGATGATGAAGTGGGTCCCGGCCTACCATTATGGCTGCCCAACGGTGGTGTTATTATTGACGAATTAGAAAAGTTAGCGAAAGAGACCGAATCCAATCATGGATACCATCAAGTACGATCACCCCATTTAACCAAAGGGGATTTGTACAAAAAATCCGGCCATTTGGATTTGTATAAAGATGCCATGTATCCGGCCATGGATGTGGATGGGACTGAATATTATGTAAAACCAATGAATTGTCCTCATCATCATAAAATTTATGATGCATCTCCAAAGAGCTATCGTGATCTTCCATTTCGGATTGCGGAATACGGCACATGCTACCGTTATGAAAAATCCGGTCAATTATTTGGCCTTATGCGCGTCCGAAGTATGCAAATGAATGATGCCCATATTTACTGCTCTCCTGAAGATTTCAACAGAGAATTTCTGGATGTGTGTAAAATGTATCTAGAATATTTTGATATATTTGGGATTGAAAAATATGAGATGCGTCTCAGCTTACATGATCCAGCAGATTTAGGTAAAAAATATATTGATGAGCCGGAACTGTGGATTGAAACAGAAGAAGCAGTTCGAAATGCCCTGAAGGAGGGGAATATTCCCTACGTAGAAATTCCGGGAGAAGCAGCATTTTACGGTCCGAAGGTGGATGTGCAAGTTTGGAGTGCCATTGGTAAAGAATTCACTTTGGCAACGAACCAAGTCGATTTTGCAATTCCCAAACGATTCGACCTCACATATACGGATGAAAAGGGCACGGAACAGACACCATTATGCATTCATCGCGCACCATTAAGTACGCACGAACGGTTCATTGGATTTTTAATTGAACATTATGGTGGCGATTTTCCACTGTGGCTGGCCCCAAAACAAGCGGTCATTTTACCTATTTCAGAGAAAGCACATGGGTATGCCCAATCTCTACAAGCAAAATTTAAAGCAGGAGGATTACGCGTCTCATTAGACGATCGTCCTGAAAAAATAGGCGCAAAAATTCGTCAGGCAGAATTAAGTAAAATTCCTGTCATGATGATAGTTGGCGAGAAGGAGGCGAATGAAAATACCGTTTCAGTGCGCCGTCGATTTTTAGGTGATCAAGGCACTATGTCTGTGGATGATCTATTATCGAGCCTAATATCCGAAGTAAACAAAAGGAGTCAACCCCATCGCGAAAGTCAATAAAATCAGAGTCAATGAAAAAATCCGTGCTTCAGAAGTACGGCTGATTTCAGAATCAGGAGAACAGTTAGGTGTCATGTCCTTGGAAGATGCCATTGCCAGAGCCAAGGATGTGGGACAAGATCTCATCGAAGTGGCCCCAAATGCCAAGCCGCCTGTGGCAAAAATTCTTAATTACGGTAAATTAAAGTACGAAGAGAAGAAAAAAGCACAAGCGAGCAAAAAGAAACAACATGTGGTTAAAATTAAAGAGATCCGCGTTCGTCCCAGAATTGATGATCACGATTTGGAGACCAAAGTAAACCGAGGTAGAAAATTTTTATCTGATGGGTGCAAATTAAAAGTGACACTCATGTATCGCGGTAGAGAATTATCCAGAACCGATTTGGGTTTGGATGTATTAAATCGCGTGATTGAAATGCTTTCCGACTTGGCCGTCGTAGAAAAGCAAGGAGACTTGGAAGGTCGTCGTCAGACGATCGTTTTGACTGGTAAATAGGAGAAAGTCAATGCCTAAGCAGAAAACAAGACGCAGTGCCGCCAAACGATTTCGTTTGACAGGTACTGGTAAAATAAGACGAAACAAAGCAAACCATAGCCACATGCTCATTCGCCGGAGTAACAGCGCAAAACGGAAGATGCGTCAACCTGACTTGGTAGACAGTTCTGAAGAAAAGCGCGTCCGTCGGATGATTGCTCAATAAATAGGAGTATAGACATATGCCTAGAGCAAATAGTTCTGTGCCACGGCACAGACGACATCGCAAAATAGTGAAGCAGGCCAAGGGCTACTATGGTGCCCGGAGCCGCAACTTCAAAGCTGCTAAAGATGCAGTAGAGAAGGCAGGACTGTATGCATATAGGGACCGCAGACAAAGGAAACGTCAGTTCCGCCGTCTGTGGATTATCCGTATCAATGCAGCTGCGCGGCAACACGGCTTGTCCTATTCTCAGTTCATCTCCGGACTCAAAACAAAAGGAATTGATCTCAACCGTAAGGTCTTGGCCGATATGGCCATGAATGAGCCCAATGCTTTTGCTGAGCTCGCAAAGGCTGTCAACAGCTAGATGATCCTGAAGGAATCAATTGAATCGGTCCGGAATTCATTTCGGGCCGATTCTGATCCCTTTCCAACGGATGACCAATCCGTTGAATCATTACGTGTAAAATATTTGGGCCGTAAAGGCCTCGTCGCCGGATTGTTCGCTGGCATGAAAGATATAGATGGTAAAGATCGACCAATGGCCGGTCAATTACTCAATGAACTCAAACAAGAATTAACCCTAGCATTTGAATCCAATAGCCCAGGCGAAAAGGGAAAAACTGAAGTAAATGATGTAGATTATACATTGCCCGGTTTGGCATTTCCCATTGGTCATGTCCATCCATTGCAGCAAACCATGGATGAGATTAAATCGATTTTCATGGATGTCGGTTTTTCTGTCGCTTATGGCCCGGAAGTGGATGATGATTTTCATAATTTTAGTGCACTGAATTTTCCGCCGGAACATCCGGCCCGCGATATGCAGGATACATTTTTTATTGATCCTGAAACCGTACTTCGCACCCATACATCCAATGTGCAAATCCACTTGATGGAAGAACAAGAACCGCCACTGCGTCATATTGTACCGGGACGGGTATATCGGAATGAGGCTATCAGTTTTAAAAGTTATTGTCTCTTTCATCAGGTTGAAGGCATTTATGTCGATAAACATGTGTCATTCGCTGATCAAAAGGGGATTCTAGAATATTTTGTAAAACGGATGTTTGGTCCGAATACAAAGATGCGATTCCGACCCAGTTTTTTCCCATTTACAGAACCCAGCGCCGAAGTGGATATTTGGAGTGAACAAAGGGGGCAATGGCTCGAAATCCTTGGTTGCGGCATGGTTGATCCGGAAGTATTTAAATCTGTTAATGTGGATCCAGATATTTGGCATGGATTCGCTTTCGGTATGGGTTTAGAGCGGATTTGTATGTTGAAGTACGGTATTGATGACATTCGACTGCTCTATCAAGGCGATATGCGCTTTTTGGAGCAATTCTAATGAAAATTTCCATCGATTGGCTCAAATCATTTATTTCCCTTGAAGGCAGTACCCAAGATATCGCCGATCAATTGACCATGCTTGGCCTTGAAGCTGAATTGAATGTAGTTACATCCAAATTGGGTGATATCATTATTGGCGAAGTGACATCAAGAAAAAAACATCCCAATGCAGATCGATTAAGTCTTTGTGAAGTGTATGATGGCAATGAGACTTACCCTGTCGTCTGCGGTGCACCCAATGTGGATAAAGGACAAAAAATAGCATTTGCGCCTGTTGGCGCTGTATTGCCCGGTGACTTCAAGATTAGTAAAGCCAAAATTAGGGGAGAAGTCAGCCAGGGTATGATTTGCTCTGAAAGAGAATTGGGTATTTCAGAAGAGCATGATGGCATTATGGTATTGAATGATGTGGCAAAGCCGGGACAATCTTTTACCAAATATATTGATTCCCATTTAGATCAAATTGAGTTGGATATTACACCAAATCGTCCCGACTGTTTTTCTCATTTAGGTGTGGCTCGAGATCTGGCAATTCAATTAGAAACGCCATTAGAAATTCCGGATTATTCTCCTCGGTCATTTAAATCAAATGAAGCAGAATCGTTCGTTAGTATTTCAATTGAAGATAAAAATGATTGTCCGCGTTATATTGCCGGTGTTGTTAAAAATGTAAAAGTCGGTGATTCACCGAATTGGCTTAAATCCAGATTGGAATCAGTGGGGCAACGCAGCATTAATAATATTGTGGATATATCCAATTTTGTACTCATGGAAATGGGCCACCCCACTCACATGTTTGATTACGATCAACTGGGGTCTAAAGAAATATTAATTCGTCGCGGTAAAAAAGGAGAAAAAATTACCACACTGGATGAGGTGGAACGGAACGTATCTTCCAATGAATTGCTCATTACCAATGGTAAGGATCCTGTGGCAATAGCCGGAATCATGGGTGGCCTTGAAAGTGCCGTAACTGATTCGACTACAACCGTACTCATTGAAAGTGCTTATTTTGATCCCCCCACAGTTCGAAAAGGCGCCAAGGCTTTGGGCATGTCTACAGACGCTTCCAAGCGATTTGAACGGGGCGCAGATCCAAATGGAGCAGAAAAGGCTTTCTGGCGTACTGTAGGCCTCCTCGAAGAAGTTGCTGGTGGTGAATGGGTACCCGGAATCGTAGATCCATACCCAAAGCAAATTACCCAAAACGAAATAACATTGACTCGAGAAAAACTAGATATACTGTCCGGTTGTGATATTTCAGATGATTTTATTATTCGCGCATTAAAAGGGATTGGGTGCGATGTAAACGGGAAATCCAAATCATGGCAGTGCACTCCACCTTCATGGCGGCCTGATATTGAAAGGGAAGTGGACCTTATTGAAGAAGTAATCCGTCTCTTTGGATATGAAAATGTGCCATCGAAATATCATTATGAGGGGATTATGAACGGTGATCAGCCTGACCCCCATAAAGGCCTTTCAAAAATTTTATCAATTATATCTGGATTGGGCTTTACCCAAGTATTTAATAATTCCCTTCAATCGGAAGAAAAAATATCCATTTTGGATTTTGAATCGGTAAAAATGATGAATCCACTGTCGGATACAATGAGCCAGCTTCGAACCAGTTTATTTCCAGGATTAATGGAAAATGTTGATTTTAATATAAAAAACGGACATCCCAACCTCATGTTATTCGAATGGGGAAATGTATTTGAACAGGCTGAATCTGGATTAAAAGGTATTCGTGAAAAATTTCAATTGGCTGGGATTGTACATGGCCAATTCACAAAAGCATCTGTTCACCGTGAACAAGACCAACCAGCCGATTACCACGTACTTAAAGGCGCTATTGATGGTTTATTTTCTCGCATGAATGTTGATAAGGCATCTTATGAGTTGGTGGATGAAAATCCTTATGGTTTAGGAAATTGCTCTGCAATTGTGGTCGATAAAACTCCAATTGGATATATTGGAATGATTTCGCCGAGATTTGCATCAACAATGCAATTAGATACTGATCTATGCTATGGATTTCAGTTCGACTTAAACGCATTGATTGCCATTGCGGATAAACAGCCATCATACGCAGGAATTGTAAATTATCCCGTGGTAGAGCGGGATTTAAATTTTGTTATGGATGAATCAATCCGCGTAGGCGATGTGATGGATACCATTAGTAAGAATGGGAGAGGCATTTTAATCCAATCTGAACCGATTAATATTTTTCGACATAAATCCGTCGGTGAAGGCCAGAAGGCAATCGCCATAAATCTTGTATTTCAAAGCGCTTCTAAAACACTTGAAGATAAAGATGTAAATTCCGTGATAGATGGAATTATCAAAGTGGTTTCTAATAAATTCGGTGCTAAATTACGATAGAATAAACAAGAGTGATCATATGGACAGCAGTGAAAATTACGTTAAGGTGACCATCTACGGTCAAGAATACACAATCAAAGCACCGGCAGATGCCACCTACATTAAAAATATTGCAGAATATGTAGATGGAAAAATGAGGGAAGTGCAGGATGAATTGGCTACACCTCAAGTACCAGCGAAGGTGGCTATTCTTGCGGCCATGAATATTTCAGATGAATTGTTTGCTGAAAAACGAGACCAAGACAAGATAAAGAATGAAGTGGAACGAAAGGTTTCATCATTAATTGAAATTGTCGAAGAATCGATCCAGCAATAGAATAAAATCACTGACCATGGATGCACAAATTTTATCCGGTAAAACGGTCAGTTCTGCTGTTTATGATGGACTTACCTCTCGTATAGAAAATCTAAAATCTAAGGGCATTATACCGGGATTAGCTGTAATTCTGGTGGGAGAGGATCCCGCATCTCAAGTATACGTAAACAGTAAAACCAAAAAATTTTCTACCCTTGGCTTATTTTCGGAAACAATTAAACTACCAGCAGATACATCTGAGAATGATCTGATTTCCCATATAAATACCCTAAATGCAGATGATCGATTTCATGGTATTTTGGTCCAATTACCCCTCCCAAAGCATATTGACAGTGATAGAATTTTAAATACGATTACCCCTGAAAAGGACGTGGATGGATTCCACCCAGTCAATCTGGGAAATTTGACTGCAGGGAAGCCCACATTCATTCCATGTACACCCAAAGGGATAATGCGCATTTTGTCTCACTACAACATTGACCTTTCCGGAAAACATGTGGTTGTGGTCGGGCGAAGCAATATTGTGGGTCGCCCCATTTCCATTTTAACCAGTATGAAAAGTCCCATGACCAATGCAACGGTTACGATTTGTCATTCTGGAACGAAGGATATTTTCCAATATACACGCCAAGCTGATGTGGTCATCCTTGCCTTAGGCTCTCCAGAATTCCTCCAAGGAGACCATATTAAAGATGGTGCAGTGGTGATAGATGTGGGGATAAATCGAGTCGATGTTAATTCTGAAAAAGGATATAAACTGGTTGGTGATGGAGAAGAAGCATCACTCTTGAAGAAAGCATCTGCAATCACACCAGTCCCCGGTGGTGTGGGCCCCATGACCATTGCAATGCTGGTGGAAAACACTGTAGAGGCCGCAGAACGGTCTCTCTGATTTTTCATTGTAAATTATATCATTCGTCCTATTTTCTGCCGACGAGAAAGGCAGATTCATTTTCAACATTAGATTCCAAACCATAGCAAATGGCAAAAGATAAACCATATCCACCTCAGTATTATAACGATTATTTAAACCTGAAAAAGATCCTGGATAGTCAGCATCTGAAAAGTGATGAATTTGGCACCCGGGCCCATGACGAAATGCTGTTTATTATTATTCATCAAGTGTACGAATTATGGTTCAAACAAATACTGTTTGAATTGGATGACCTCCTCACCATCTTTGGGGAGAAGGAAATAAATGAATCGCACATCGGTACTGCAGTCTCCCGATTAGATCGAATTATCGAAATTCAAAAAATCCTCATCGATCAGGTGCGTGTTTTGGAAACCATGACACCCATGGACTTTCTTGACTTTAGAGATTTTCTTATTCCGGCTTCCGGATTTCAAAGTGCACAATTCCGACTCATTGAAAATAAACTGGGATTGCAGCCGGAAAAGCGATTTTCATACGGTGGCGCTCACTATCGCTCATATTTAAAATCATCCGATGATAAAGAAGTGAAGGGAAGTGAAGCGAATCCATCTTTATTTGAACTGTTAGAAAAATGGTTAGAACGGACACCATTTTTAAGTTGGGGAAAAACCTCATTCTGGAATGAATATGAAGCCGCCGTTAAAACAATGCTTGCCAGTGACCGCCATTTAATCGAATCCAACGAAAATTTGTCAGATGAGGAAAAACAAAAACACTTAAATGAGTATGGCAAAACAGAATTATCATTTGGCTTAGTATTGGATCAATCTCAACATGATGCAGTCGTTTCTAAAGGGGAGTGGCGATTATCACATAAAGCAACCCAAGCTGCCCTATTGATCCTCCTGTATCGAGAACAGCCCATTTTGCATAATCCTTATCAATTGCTAACCAAACTGGCCGATGTAGATGAATTATTCACTACATGGCGGTATCGGCACGCTCTCATGGTATCTCGCATGATTGGTAAAAAAATTGGGACCGGCGGATCTACAGGATCTACTTATTTAAACCAAACTGCAGAAAAACATCGGATTTTCAGTGACATTAGTGCGCTGACTACATTCTTAATTCCACGATCATCATTACCGGAATTACCCTCTGAAGTAAAGGATGATCTCGGTTTTTATTTCCATGTGAAAGGTGGCGAATAATGGATTTATCCCTTCACGGAAAACGTGCATTGATTTGCGGAGGCACTGATGGGATCGGAAAGGCCAGTGCTTTGCTAATGGCGGATCGAGGCGCATCCATCACTCTCTTGGCTCGAAATCAAAAAAAACTGGATAAAGTAAAATATGAACTATCGACGAATGAAGATCAGCATCATGAAACCATTTGTGCCGATTTTAATGACATTGACTCCTTAGAAAATGTGTTATCCGCTAATCTGGAATCGCATATAGATATTCTGGTAAACAATTCCGGTGGACCTCATGGCGGACCTTTAATTGAATCGGATCCTGAAGAATTTAGAATCGGTTTTGAACGGCTGTTGGTGGCGAACCAAGTCATTGCAAAAGCAGTAGTTCCATCTATGCAAACAAAAGGCTGTGGCCGAATCATTAATATTATTTCTACTTCTGTCAATCAAGTCATCCCAGGATTGGGCGTATCCAATTCGATTCGCGGCGCAGTGGCCCAATGGGGAAAAACTCTAGCGTTAGAATTGGGGCCGGACGGTATTACTGTAAATAATGTTCTGCCTGGATATACGGAAACCAACCGCCTTGAGGAGTTGGTAGAGGCAAAATCAAAAGCCCTGGGCGTTACACAAGATGAAATAAAATCCTCTTGGGCAGGAAACACGACTTTGAGGCGATTGGGACAACCCCTTGAAATTGCAAAGGGTGTTGCCTTTTTAGCCTCAGAAAGCGCTGCCTATATCAATGGATATAATTTATCGATAGATGGTGGCCGTTTCGGCGCATGACTCCTCTAAATTTTTCAAAAAGTGAAGCCTTAGATAAGGATCAGTCAAACCCACTTCAATCTATTCAAAATCGGTTTCATTTACCCATAAAAAATGCGGAACCTGTTCTTTATTTTTCCGGTAATTCCTTAGGGCTTCAGCCAAAAGGCGTTGAAGAATCTCTGGAAGCGCAAATTCATATTTGGGCAGAGAAGGGGGCGAATGGATATTTCTCAGATTGGGTAGAATTTCATCATCAGTTTTTAGCATACTTTGAGCCAATCATTGGTGGCCAACATCATGAATTCATGCTCATGAACGCCTTAACAGTAAATTTGCATTTATTGATGATTTCTTTTTACCAACCGACCAATGAGAGATATAAAATTATTATTGAAGGAGGCGCATTCCCTTCTGATCAGTATGCGGTTCAATCTCAAATTAATTTCCATGGATATAACCCTAAAGATGCCCTAGTTGAATTGATGCCAAAACCCGGGGAATCATGCCTCCAAACTGAAGATATTATAGAAACAATTGAGCAACATGGTGATACTACCGCATTAATATTATTGGGTGGTGTGAATTACTATACGGGGCAAAAATACGATATGGCGGCCATTACCCGCACTGGAAAGCATGTGAGTGCCTATGTGGGATTCGATTTGGCCCACGCAGCTGGAAATGTGGGCTTAAATATGCACGATTGGGATGTGGACTTCGCCGCATGGTGTAATTATAAATATCTTAATTGCGGTCCCGGATCACCATCGGGAATTTTTGTCCATGAAAAACATCACCAATGGGAGGGACCTCGATTCTCAGGATGGTGGAGTAATCGATTGGATACACGATTTAAAATGGATTCGACGCTTGATCCCATCCAAAATGCGGCAGGGTGGGGCATTAGCAATTCTCCCATTTTCAGCATGGCACCCATGAAAGATGCGCTGGAAATATATCAAGATGTTGGGATGGATGCATTTATTGATGCGAGCCACAATCTCACCGGCTTTTTAGAGTCATTAATCACCCAAGAATTGCCAATGATTTCGATTATTACACCCACTGATCCGACGCAGCGGGGATGCCAATTATCCCTCACAGCACCCAATGGTAAAGTGGTATATGATGCATTAACAGATCATAATGTGGTTTGTGACTGGAGAGAGCCGGATGTTTTTCGCATTGCACCGACGCCACTTTACAATTCATACTCGGATGTATATGCATTGGTGCAAATTCTAAAAAATATATTAAATCCAAATTAATTCAGATTTTTGTACGCCCGGGAGGATTCGAACCCCCGGCCTTTAGAACCGGAATCTAACGCTCTATCCAGCTGAGCTACGGGCGCATATGATAAGAGAAATTAAAACTATTTTTATATTCCCAAGAACAACTCTGTTGGTTTGTGTGTAAATTAATACACGATGGAAACGAATATTATTTTTACCACTGTACCCGATAAACCAACGGGGGAGATGATTGCCCACCATCTTGTTGAGAAACAATTGGCCGCATGCGTTAATATATTACCCCAAATAAATTCTATATATCAGTGGGAAGGCAAAATCCATAATGACTCGGAGTATTTATTGATTATCAAGTCATTGAAAAAGATAAATAAAAAGACTTTTAATGCGGTAAAAAGCATTCATCCTTATGAGGTTCCCGAATTGATTGCATTAGATATAACTGATGGGGATGTCGATTATTTAAACTGGATCACAAACGAGGTGAAATAATGTTGCCCGGAAGAAGATGGTTTAAGTTTGCCCTGTATTTTGGTGTGTTAATCACAGCGGGCTCCATGGGTTTTTATGCAATTGGCATGAATGATCCGGTAAATGATTGGTCATTTGTAGATAGCATATATATGACCGTAATTACCCTATCTACGGTCGGTTTCAGTGAAACGCACCCCTTATCTGAAACTGGAAAATTATGGGCCATTGTCGTCATCATATTTGGTGCATCAGGATTTGCCGTACTCCTTTCTGAATTTGGAAATGAGATCATGGAAATGAATACATATCGGAGAAATAAAATGGATAAAAAAGTTTCAAAAATGAAGAATCATTATGTCATATGTGGCTACGGTAGAATGGGAGCCGTCATAGCGTCAGAATTCAAGAAAAAACAGATTCCATTTGTCATTGTTGAGCTAAATGAAGAAAAAATAGAGCTAATTAAAGAAATGGGTTTCAGCTTTGTTCAAAATGATGCCACTTTAGATGATACACTAATTAATGCGGGTATAAAAAATGCCAAGGGTACTGTTGTCGTTTTAGATAACGACCAGGACAATCTATTTGTAACCATGTCCGCACGGAACCTTAATAATGAAGCATACATCATCAGCCGCTGCGTTAAACACGATACGGGCAAAAAACTGAAACGTGCCGGTGCAAACAAAGTAGTGAATCCATATATAACCGGCGGTCACCGTATGGCAGAACTATTAATTAGTCCATTTGTAGAAGATACGGCTTCATTAGAAACACAGGATGATCGTTCCATTGAATTTTCTATTGAAGAATTCGGAGTGGATCATCTTTCCAATTTGATTGGCAAAACAATCGCAGAATCCCAAATTCGCGAAAATTATGGTTTACTTATTGTCGGAATCGTTAATAAAAATGGGGATACCCAAATAAATCCCGGATCGGACACTATTTTAACCTCAAGACAAAAAATAATGGTTATAGGGTCTAGCGAAAATCTTGTTCAATTGAACAATGCCATGTCATAATGATGTATAATATATATTATGTATAATATTAGATATATTTAAATATTACCGTACGACAATATTCACGATTCTCCCCTTTACATAGATTTCTTTTACAATTTCCTTACCTTTAATAAAGGCCGTTACTTTTTCATTAGATTTTGCCATTTTAAGCACATCCTCTTCCAATGCTTCCGCAGAAACATTTATTTCGCCACGCCTTTTCCCATTAACCTGAACGGCAATCGTAATAGTATCGGATTCAAGCAATGATTTATCATAAGAAGGCCAAAATTCATATGTTAATTCTGTTTCTTTACCTAGCGCCTTCCATAACTCTTCTGCCAAATGCGGCATAAATGGATTGATACAAATGATAAATGTCTCTAATATTTCGCGATTTAATGATTTTTTGGATTGAATATGATTGGTAAAAATCATGAATTCCGATACGCATGTATTGAAATGAAGCTGATCTAAATTGTCTGAAACTTTTTTAATCATTTGATGCAATGCGCGCAATGTGTGCTCATCGACCGAATCGTCATTTATTTTATCAGTTAATTGACCATCTTCGTTAAATAATACATTCCAAAGTTTATTGATAAAACGGGCGCAGCCTTGCAATCCTGTTGCGCTCCAAGGCTTTGCTTTTTCCAGTGGACCCATAAACATTTCATAGATCCGCATGGCGTCTGCCCCAAATTGATCTACAGTTTCGTCAGGATTTTCCACATTTCCACGGGATTTACTCATTTTTGTACCGTCTTGCCCTAAAATCATGCCTTGATTAAAAAGCTTTTGAAAAGGTTCTTTTGTGGAAACATAGCCTAGATCAAACAATACGTGATGCCAAAATCGTGAATATAACAAATGCAGTACCGCATGTTCTGCGCCACCAATATATAAATCCACCGGCATCCAGTATTTTTCTTTGGCTTCATTCCACCCTTTTTCTGCATTTTCCGGATCGATATATCGTAAATAATACCAGCAGGAGCCAGCCCACTGTGGCATGGTATTCGTTTCTCTAAGTCCCACTATATTACCGGATTCATCCTTTACTTCAACCCATTCTGATATGTTGGCCAAGGGAGATTCTCCCGTACCAGCCGGTTCATATTTTTCCACTTCTGGTAATAGTAATGGCAAATCATCCTCACTTAATGGTGAAGGCGATCCATCCCTGTGAATAATCGGAATAGGTTCTCCCCAATAACGTTGACGAGAAAACAACCAATCTCTCAATTTATACTGAATGGCCTTCTCCCCTTTACCTTCCTCGATTAGCCATGCCGTAATTTTTGATTTGGCTTCCTCCACATACAAACCATCTAAGAAGTCACTATTGATAGCAGGCCCTTCACCAGTATAGGCTTCTCCATCGAATCCATCAGAAGGCTCAACTGTTCGAACAATGGGCAATTCAAATGCCTTTGCAAAATCCCAGTCTCGCTGATCTTGACCGGGCACAGCCATAATTGCCCCGGTTCCATAACTCATAATTACATAATCAGAAATCCAAATGGGAATCTCATTACCATTCACCGGATTAATGGCATAATTCCCAAGAAAAACACCCGTTTTGTCTTTGTTCAGCTCTGTTCGATCTAAATCTGATTTTTTTGATGCAGCTTCTATATAGCTCGCCACAGCATCATTCTGCTCTGGTGTAGTTAATTCTTTGACAAAAGGATGTTCAGGCGCCATAACCATATATGTGGCACCAAATAATGTATCAGGACGGGTGGTAAAAACAGTTAAATCTTTATGGATGGCAGGAATATGAAAATCTACATTTGCACCTTCAGAACGACCAATCCAATTTCGTTGCAATTCTTTTACACTGTGGGGCCAATCAAGATCCTCAAGTCCTTCTAATAGTGATTCCGCATAATCAGTAATTTTGAGCATCCACTGGCGCATGGGCACTCTTAAAACAGGATGACCACCAATTTCTGATTTTCCGTCCACCACTTCTTCATTCGCCAATACAGCTTTCAGTTCCGGACACCAATTCACAGGCACTTCTGCCTCGTATGCCAATCCTTTATGGTATAATTGCAAAAATATCCATTGGGTCCATTTTACATATTCCGTATCGGTGGTGTTGATTTCCCGATCCCAATCATAAGAGAATCCCAGCATTTTGATTTGTCGGCGAAAATTACCGATATTTTGTTTTGTAGTAACGGCAGGGTGCGTCCCCGTTTTAATGGCGTATTGTTCTGCAGGCAGTCCAAACGCATCCCAACCCATAGGATGGAGTACATTAAATCCTTTATGGCGCTTATAACGGGCGATGATATCCGTGGCGATATATCCCAATGGATGGCCTACATGGAGACCGGAACCCGACGGATAGGGGAACATGTCTAATATATAATATTTTGGCTTGTCGGAAATGTCTTCAGCGCGAAAGACATGATTGTCTTCCCAATGCTGTTGCCATTTTTTTTCTATCTGTTTATGATCGTATGCCATTTCATATTTACCATAGGGATAATTCTGATTTTATCTAGACGTCTTCATCACTGAAACCAATGTCGGGGTGAGAGGATTTGAACCTCCGACCTCGTCGTCCCGAACGACGCGCGCTAACCGGACTGCGCTACACCCCGGATTTATTATTTTAAATTCTTGAAAAACGTCGGCGAATTTAGGTTGGGCATCTATGGTCAAACAACCTATCAGAATATATATTTGACCTTAAATCAAATATTTAATCAATACAAAGCTGCCCACAAGCAATACCGTAAAAATGATCGCCAATTTATTGAAATAATTATCAATGAATTCACGGATAGGTTCACCGTATTTCCAAATTAATCCCGCCACCAAAATAAATCGCGCTGTTCGACTAACAGATGAGGCGACAAGGAACATGAAAAAGTTAATATCAAATGCACCAGCTGAAACCGTAAATACTTTAAATGGAATGGGTGTGAACCCTGCCGTAAAAATCACCCAAAAATTCCACAATTCATATTTGGTTTTTATGGCATAAAATATATCCATTGTAAATCCGGGGATGATATCAAAAAAGAACTGGGCCAATCCTGAGAATACACCTACTCCATTCCACCACATAAAAAATCCGATGCCATAACCAAATACAGCGCCCAGTATAGAACCCACCGAACATATGAATCCTAAACGCAGTGCTTTTGAGCGCAACCCTAGCCCCAAGGGAATTAACAATACATCTGGAGGTATGGGAAAAAATGATGCCTCTGCAAATGCCATCACACCCAATACATGGGGGCCATATTTGGATTCAGACCATTTCAAAACCCAATCGTATAATTGACGAATCCACTTCATATCTATTCGATGGAAGGCGCTTTAACTTGAAAAGAAAGGGAATCATAATTCACGCCCAACGAATCGCTTACAAATACTTCCCAGTTACCCCCAATATTTGGCCGAACATCAATATAACTCCAAGTGCGCCAATTATAGGATCGCCCAACTTCCATCCTGATCTTTGATCGAAGTTTTCCTTCATGATACCATTTGTGGAAAAATACTTTCATGTCATTTCGGTTGCGAATTTTGGTCAATGTATAAATTCTGTTGTCTGATAAATAAAATACTGAATCAACGTCGATTAATTCACGATTGATTAAGTCTCTCCCAAACGCCATGGAAACCACGCTAATAAGATCGTTGCTCCCTTCACGCTTAACGACATTTTCAAGTTGAATTTGAGATTCGAAAGTTTCCATCTCCACAACAGGATCATCCTCGCTCAAATCCTCATTCTCAGGAGTTAATTTTTTTTCTTCAGAATCTCCCATTATCTCAGATTTATATTCAAGCGATTCTACTTCTGTCCCTAAATCTTTATCATTTTGAATTTCCAATGTTTCATCTTTATACATTAGAAGCGGTTCACTTGTTGAAACTTGATCTTCCTCTACAGGTTGAACCGCCGATGATGGTGCGGAAATAATGATAAAGACGATATATACCATATATATACCTGCCATTGCCATGGCCGCTTTGTTGAGTTGGCGCCAAATTGCCACCAAAACTAATAAT
Organism: Fidelibacterota bacterium; assembly: GCA_016845785.1. Taxonomy (GTDB): domain Bacteria; phylum Fidelibacterota; class Marinisomatia; order Marinisomatales; family TCS55; genus TCS55. The sequence continues at coordinate 167,742 of JAERSH010000044.1, read as the reverse complement.
AGTATAATAATCGTGATTTGAATCAGAGATGGATCTTGCTGTAATGCGTCAATCATGGGGCCGGAATTTAATGGGCATTATATTCAAATTCACACGAGAAAGATCATGTTAAACATATTGAATTAGGTGGTCGGATTGATGGATATTCTGCCCCCAAATTTTAGGAAAATAATGAAAAAACAAATTTTACTCTTATCTGTTGCAGGATTGGCAATTATATCCTGCGCAAAAAATGAAAAAAAGACTAAAGAAGTACAGGTGAATGAACGATTTGAAAGCCATATCGATTCGGTAAGTTATGCCATCGGGCTGGATGTGGCGATGCGACTTGAACAACAATTTAGAGATGTAGACCTAAATATGCTTTCTCGAGGGATTCGTGACCATTTTGAAGGGAATGATCCGTATTTAACCGATAAAGAGCGCGTAGCTGTTATCAAAAAATATAATGATATTACCGCACCAAAATATCGGATGGATTTAGAAAAAGCCAATACCATTGAAGGTGGAAAATTTTTTGATTACAACGCGAAGAATGATGGTGTCATTGAGCATAAAAGCGGCATTCAATACAAGATTCTCGTTGAGGTAGATGGCCCCAAGCCCGAACCAAAAGATTTGGTGCAAATCCATTATACAGGAAGATTAATTGATGGTACCATTTTTGACAGTTCTTATGATCGTGGAGAAGCAGCCGTCTTCCCTGTTGATCGAGTTGTACCTGGCTTTTCACAAGGACTACTTCTAATGAGTCCGGGTGCCAAATATGAATTGTACATTCCTGGTCATTTAGGATATGCACAAAATGATGGTCCTGGTGGACCTATGGCTACCATGATTTTTCAGGTAGAGATGCTGGATATTGTTAAGAACAATCTAGAAGACGAAACAGAAAAATAAAGCATATAAAAAAAGGGCCGTTTATCATCGATAAATGACCCTTTTATTCTTTTTATTGTCGGAGCGACAGGATTTGAACCTGCGACCCCATGCACCCCATGCATGTGCGCTACCGGGCTGCGCCACGCTCCGATTATTATTGTCTTAAGTCTTCTAAAATAGACTTTAATTCACCCCTAATTTTAATCAATAAATCTAAATCAACGCCAGTCTTTGCTTCGGATTCTACCGATGTTTCAATCGGCATTTCCTCTTCACCACTTAACATATTCCGAGCGCCTTCAATGGTAAACTTTTGATTATAGAGTAAATCTTTAATTCGCAAAATAAGGTCAATATCTTTTTGACGATATGTGCGATTCCCAGCTTTGTTCTTTGAGGGATTTAATTGCTTAAACTCTGTTTCCCAATAACGAAGCACATACTGCTTCAATTCAGTGGTTTTACTGACTTCGCCAATGGAGTAGTAGAGTTTTTTGATCGATTGCGGATGGGTGTCCATGTAAAATACCTATTCAACTAATACTTTATATTAGTTAATAAACTATCTTAAAACAAGTATTATGGAAGAAAAAGAATGGATTTAAGCTATCGCTTTATCCGGGGCAGTATAATCCATATCAAAGGCATTGGCCACACCGGCGTGTGTTACTTGACCATTGTATGTATTTAATCCCTGCAATAATGCTGTATCGGATTGCAAAGCGTTTAGAATGCCTTGATTCGCCAAGCGCAAAATATATGGACTGGTTGCATTGGTTAATGCAGTTGTGGATGTAAAGGGCACTGCCCCAGGCATATTGGCCACGCAGTAATGAATAATACCATCTACTTCATAAATGGGTTCTTCATGCGTTGTGGGCTTACACGTTTCAATACATCCCCCTTGATCCACGGCTACATCGACCAGCACTGTTCCGGGGACCATTAAACCTAACATATCTCGAGTGACTAGATTGGGTGCCTTTGCACCTGGAATCAGGACTGCCCCGATCAATAAATCGGTTCGGGGCAGTAATTCCTGCAAATTGTATTGATTGCTATAGATCGTTCGCACATTTTTGGGCATGATTTCATCCAGATACCGTAACCGGTTTAGGTTTACGTCCAGAATATTGACATTGGCACCCAGTCCCGCAGCAATATGTGCCGCATTGGTACCGACGATACCACCGCCCAAAATAGTAACAGTCCCCGGCTCTACACCGGGAACACCGCCCAATAGCTTGCCGCGTCCACCATGGAATTTTTCCAGGTATTTTGCACCTTCCTGAACGGACATCCGCCCCGCCACTTCACTCATGGGAATGAGCAACGGTAAAGATCCATCCTTAAGCATGATGGTTTCATAGGCAATAGCAGTGGCGCCAGAATCTAAAAATCCTTGCGTTAATGATTCATCAGCAGCGAAGTGAAAATATGTAAATAAGGTTGTATCCTTATGGCACATCTCCACTTCTACCGGTTGGGGTTCTTTCACTTTAACTACCATTTCAGCATCTGTAAAAATTTCCTTTGGTGAGGATACGATTTTACAACCGACTGATTTGTAGTCCATGTCCGAAAACCCAGAAGAATCGCCTGCGCTTGATTCAATCAAGACGGTATGTCCTGATCGCGTGAGCTCTAAAGCCACATGGGGTGTCAATGCCACCCTGTTTTCATGGGCTTTAATCTCTTTTGGTGTACCGATGATCAACTGAACGCTCCAATCAATTGGTTTTAATTACGTCTGAATGGCTTTCTGCCACCACCTTGACGATTCCCACCACGATTGTTGCTTCGGCGGTTATCATGGCGCTCTCTTGGTGGACGCTCTACATAACCTTCCGGTTTTTCGAGCAATGCCTTCCGACTAAAGTCTAATCGACCCTGGTCGTCTACTTTAATCAGTTTTACGCGAACGGGATCACCGGGCTTAACAACATCCTCTACCTTCTCGACCCGATGCCATTCCAATTCAGAAATATGAATCAAGCCTTCGCGTCCCGGTGCAAATTCAACAAATGCACCAAAAGTCATTAAGCGGGTAATACTCCCGTCAAATTCCATTCCAACTTCTGGTTCTAATGTAATAGCCCGAACGATTTCGATTGCCTCTTGACAACGCTTTAGATCTAAGCTGGCTGCAGTAACAATACCATCATCATCCACGTTGATATCACATTCTGTGTCCGCAATGATCTTTTTAATCGTTTTGCCGCCAGGACCAATTAATCCACCAATCTTCTCAGGATTAATTTGAAGTGATAGCACTTTCGGCGCATATTTAGACATTTCTTGTGGTTCTGGAACCGCTTCATACATCACATCCAAGATATGGTTTCTACCGGCTTTGGCTTGGGCCAATGCTTCTTCCATCAATTCGAAGGAAATGCCATCAATTTTCAAATCCAATTGAATGGCTGAAATACCATCTCGCGTTCCGGCCACTTTGAAATCCATGTCGCCTAAATGATCTTCAGCACCAAGGATATCGCTCAGAACAGCATAACGGTCACCATCTTTGATGAGCCCCATGGCTATACCGGCCACGTGACCTTTTGAGGGTGCGCCCGCATTCATTAGTGCTAATGAACCACCGCAAACGGATGCCATAGATGAAGATCCATTTGATTCAGTAATTTCGGACACAATCCGAACTGTGTATGGAAAATCATCATAATCGGGCAATACTTCTTTCACGGCACGTTCTGCAAGGTTTCCATGGCCCACTTCACGTCGACTGGTAAAACCGATTCGACCTGTTTCACCGACACAGTAAGGCGGGAAGTTGTAATGAAGGAAAAACTTCTTCTTCGCATCCACATCCATACTGTCAATGATTTGTTCATCACTGGGTGTACCCATGGTTAGCACCACAATCGCCTGTGTTTCACCGCGAGTGAATAATGCAGAACCGTGTGTTCTAGGCAGAATACCTGTTTCAATGGTTATGGGACGAATATCCGTAGTTTTACGGCCGTCTGACCGCACACCATCAGATAAAATCTGTTCACGAAACGCTGTTTTTAATTGATCATTCACAAAGCCCATCACCGCTTTTTCAGATTCCGGATGGGATTCTTCAAATGCAGCAACCGCTTCTGTTTTCAATGCATCAATTTTACCTTCACGCTCGTGCTTATCACCTGTTTTGATGGCATCTTCGATTTTTGAAGATACAATATCAGCAATAGATTTTTCTAAATCTGCATCTGTTTCTTCTTCGGCAATGTCTCGTTTCACCACTTCAATTTCGGATACCAATGTATTTTGCAGGGCGATCAATTCTTTGATTGGCCCATGGGCAAATTTCATGGCATCTAAAAACTCTTCTTCTGTAATGAGCTTTGCTTCACCTTCAACCATCACAATGGTCTGTTCGTTTCCGGAGACAATAATCTCCATATCCGAATCTTCCATTTGTGTACGAGTAGGGTTCACAACAAACTCACCATCTATACGTCCCACACGCACAGTGGCGATAGGTCCGTTAAATGGGATGTCAGAAATCATGAGTGCAGCAGATGCACCTACACCGGCCAAAGTATCAGCCATATTTTCACCATCACTGGATAAAACCGTGATGATAACTTGTGTTTCGTTTCTAAATGATTTTGGGAAAAGCGGGCGAATCGGACGGTCAGTCAATCGACTGGTTAATATTTCATGTTCCGAAGGCCGTGCTTCTCGTTTAAAAAATCCACCCGGTATTTTACCACCGGCATAATGGCGTTCTCTATATTCCACTTGTAGAGGGAAAAAATCCACATCTTCGCGTGCTTGTTTCGCCGCATTTACAGCTACCAGGATGGCGGTCTCGCCATGTCGTACGATAACTGATCCGGATGATTGCCGTGCAACCTGTCCGGTCTCAATTGACAATGCGCTGCCATTGAGTTTCATCTCTTGTTTTTTCATTATTATTCTCTTGTTCTCTCTTAGTTACGGCGAATCGCTAATTCTTGAGTTACATTCAAGTAAGACTCAGGATTTGTTCGGCGAAGATACTTTAATAGTTTTTTACGCTGTGATACCAGCATGACCAATCCACGTCGGGAATGGTTATCTTTTTTATTCGCTTTTGCATGTTCAGTAAGCGATCTGATTCTTGCTGTTAATAAAGCAACTTGCACTTCAGACGAGCCAGTATCTTTTTCATCTTTACCGAATATGTTTACAATTTCTTGTATTTGTTCGTTTGTTAAGGACATTTTGTCTCCTATTTATATTTCTGCATCAATCTCATGCAGAACTGTTTATCTTTATTTAATTGTTCAATTAAAGCTTTCGGATTAGAGAATTTTTCTTCATCTCGAATCCGTTCTAAAAATTCTACAGTTATGATTTTTCCATAGATGTTTGTTAACGCTAAGTCAAAGAAGTGAACCTCCATCACAAATTCCGTCTCATCAAAGGTAGGACGAACACCTAAATTACACATTCCATATAGATTTTTCCCATTAATCCTTCCACGGATAAAATATACGCCATTGGCGGGAACCAACTGGTTTTCTTCTTCCGGAATGAAGTTTGCGGTTGGGAATCCAAGGTCTTTTCCTCGCCCTGCCCCATGAATCACTTTTGCCTCAAATCCATAGACCCATCCCAATTCAAATGAAGCGCGGCGGACAAATCCATTTTGGATCAAATTCCGAATATGCGTGCTAGAAAGGGTCACATTTTCATCGGAAATGGGTGACACCACATCCACATCAAAACCATGTTGCTCACCATATTCGGTTAAGAATTTTGGGGACCCTTCCCGATCATATCCAAAATGATGGTCATATCCCACTATAGCAGTGGTGGGATCAAAATATTTTACCACAATATCACTAAGAAATTGATCCGCTGTCCATTGAGAAAATGCCGCATCAAATGGAATTACCAATACGGTATCCACATGAAAAGATTCCAATATCTCCAACTTTTTATCGATATGCATCAGCATGGGCAATTTCTGTCCCGATTGCAATATATGGCGTGGATGGGGATCAAATGTAATCAATACAGAAGAGGCGTGCTTTGATTCGGCCACAGAAATTACTTTTTTGATAATTTCTTGATGACCACGATGACACCCGTCAAATGTGCCGATGGTGACCACAGAGCCGGGCAAATAAGGTATATCCGTTAATGCGCGGTAGACATCCATGATGATTCGAATGTTTTAATCGGAACAGATTCTTCAATATCATGACTGCCCACCCGTGTCCGGATTAATTTAATAAGGTGGCCGACTGTGCCCAATTTTTCTGCAATATCCTTGCCCAAAACACGAATATAAGTCCCCTTTGAACAAATGACGGAGAAATCAATAAAATCACTGTCATAATTGTTTAAGGTCATACATTCAATTTTTACGGTGACCGGTTCTCTAGCCACGATTTTATTCTGTCGAGCCAATTTATAGAGACGTACACCATCAACCCGTTTCGCAGAATGCATGGGCGGTGTGTGGGTGTAATTCCCTTTAAAACTATAAATAGTGTCCTTTAAAAATGCCTCAGTGAATTCGGGAATGGTTTTCTTCTCGATAACCGGACCTTCATTGTCCAGCGTTTCCGTGGCTTCACCTAATTTTAAAATAGCGCGGTAAGATTTAGTCGATCCTGATATTTCTGTTAATGATTTGGTGTCTTTCCCTGTGCCAATTATGAGGACGCCTTCAGCGAAAGGATCTAATGTGCCGCCATGCCCCACCTTCTTTTCTTTCGTAATACCGCGAATTTTCTTTACCACATCAAAACTGGTCCAATCCACTGGTTTATAAATATTATAAATCATTCAATCTTTCGTGTCTAAATCGTGAAAAATGGTATCCAGTTTTTGAGCATAAGACATGGTATCATCATAGAAAAATTTTAATCGAGGTGTATATTTAATTCTTAATTCTTGTCCAAGATATTTGCGAAAGGCTTTTGCTTTGGCATTCATTTCAGATTCAATCACTGGGATAGATTTCTTTTTCTGGACTACACTAAAAAATACTTTCGCATTTTTCAGGTCGGGAGAGACGGTCACATGTGAAAAGGTTATAAATCCCAAATCGGATAAATCAATAAACTGGGTCTGAACTTGTCCTAAAATATTTTGGATTTCATTCGCGACCCGATCTGTTCTCTTATAGGGCCGTTCACTTCTCAATTGACTTCTAGCGTCCTCTTTATCGATTTGATTTCATAACACACAATAATATCTCCTTCTTTGAATTTGGAGAAATTATCGACACCAATACCGCACTCAAATCCTTCGCGGATTTCTTTGGCATCATCTTTCAAATGCTTTAATGAATTAATTTCGCCGGATGCAATTTCTTCATCATCTCGAATCACTCGAGCTTTCGCATTTCTCACGATGGTACCTTCAAGCACTTTCGAACCTGCAATAAAACCAATTTTTGGAATTTTAAACGGCGTTTGAACAATAGCTCGACCTAAACTTTCTTCAACCTCTTCCGGCTCGAGTAATCCTTCAAGTGCGCGGGTCACTTCTTCTACGGCATTGTAAATCACATTATAGGTACGGATATCTACCCCTTCCTGTCTAGCCTGTAATTTAGCGTTGGAAGAGACTTGAACGTGAAAACCAATAATAACGGCATTGGATGCAGCTGCAAGCAAGACATCCGATTCAGATACCATACCTACCGCTTTATGAATGACTTGAACGCCTACTTCATCATGCGCGATTTTTTCTAATTGCTCAGACAACGCTTCAATTGATCCATCCACATCACCTTTAATGATAATGGGTAAATTTTTAATAGCGCCTTCTTTAATGAGGGCAGACATGGCATCCAGCGTTTGTGCTGCAATCTTTTTCTGATCGATCTCACGCTTCAATCTCTGGCGTTCTGATGCAATGCGTTTAATTTCTTTCTCATCCTCAACCACTGCAAAGATATCTGCAGATTGAGGCACTTGGTCAAATCCTAAAATCTGTACCGGATGGGATGGTCCCACTTCTTTAATTCGCTGTCCCCGTTCATTCATCATGGCCCGAACTTTTCCGGGAATATTATTACAAATGAAAGGATCGCCAATTTTTAATGTACCTTTTTGAATGAGGACTGTGGCAATTGGACCATGCCCTTTATCCAGTTTGGAATCAACGACTGTTCCACGAGCCAGTGTATCTGCATTGGCTTTTAATTCCAACATTTCAGATTCAACTAACATGGATGCCAATAAGTCATCAATGCCTTGGCCTGTTTTCGCTGAAATCGGAATGGCTTGTACTTTTCCACCCCAATCTTCAACCAATACATTATGTTCAGAAAGTTCACGTCTTACCCGTTCTAAATCAATATCAGGTAAATCAATTTTATTGATGGCAATTACGAGGGGAACATCTGCTGCTTTCGCATGGTCAATCGCTTCAACTGTTTGGGGCATAACGCCATCGTTTGCCGCAACAACCACCACCACAATATCCGTCACTTGGGCACCTCTAGCACGCATGGCCGTAAACGCTTCGTGACCAGGTGTATCTAAAAATGTGACAGCATTACCATCTTTTAATTCCACGCGATATGCACCAACGTGCTGGGTGATACCTCCAGATTCGCCGCCTACCACGTTGGTTTCTCGTATATAATCTAATAGGGATGTTTTTCCGTGATCCACATGCCCCATTACAGTAACCACTGGAGATCGCTCAACAGCTTTCTCTACATCTTCAGATGTTTCTTCAAGGGAAAATAATTCTTCTCCAACATCTTCCATCTTTTCAGCAGCAAAACCGTACTCCTCAGCCAGCAATTCAATGACGTCCCAATCTAATCGTTGGTTAATGGTGGCTAGTATGCCCAGTCCCATACATTTTTGAATTACATCGTTTGAACGGGTTTCAAATATTTTAGCCAATTCATCTACACTTGAAAATTCAGCAATTTTAATGGGCTTTGCTTCCACTGCAGCTGCGGATTCATCTACAATGTCTTTTTCTTTTCTATAGACTTTCTTTTTGGATTTCGTATCGATTTTAGCTGTGATTTTTCGAACGGTTTCCGCAGCAGATTTTGCCTTTTTGGCATCCATCTTCTTTCTGGAGTCAGTTCGGCGGTGGGTTGTGCCTTTACCCACTTGGGCTTCAATTTCAGAAAGATCTATTTTTCGTAATTTTTTCTTGGGCTTGGCCGCTTCCTTCTTTTTTCGTTCTTTTTCTGCTTTAGCCCGTTCTTCTTCACGTTGCTTACGTTCAGATTCTTCTTTTTCTTTTCGAACCTTTTCTTCTTGAACTCTTTGTTCTTCTTCCAGCGCAGCTAATCGTGCGGCTTCTTCTTTTTCTTTCTTTTCTACTTCTGCTTTTTTCCGCTCTTCAACTTCCAGCTCCCGCTGTTCCTGAAGGGTTAATAGCTTTAATTTTTTATTCGCCTTTTGCTGTTCGAGAATTCTTGTATCATGAATCTCCCGCCGCACTTGCTCTTTTCGATATCTTTCAACCGATTCCTTATCTTTATGGAATTCTGCTAAAATAATCTGGTAGGTATCCTCTTCTACGGGTGCCATATGACTGCCCACAAAGATACCTTTTCCTTTCAAAAAGGATAGGATTTCTGTGTGAGAAATATTCAGTTCTTTAGCAATTTGAAATATGCGACGTTTTGCCATGTAATTATGATTCTACTTTTTCTAATGTTTCTTCAGATTCTTCTTTGTCTTCTTCCGCCTCAACCGCTTCTGCTTCAGATTCGCCTTCCGTTGTTACTGCCTCATCCGTTGCATCCGATTCTACCGATTCTAATTCTTCGGTAGCTTCTTCCACATCTTCTGCTTCTGCTGCAGCTTGATTTGCTTCCACAAAATTTTGAACGGCATCATATATCTTTTCTAAGGATGCTTCAGATATTCCCTTAATGTCCAACAGCGTATCTTCATCACTATTTAAAAGATCTGAAACGGAGGTAATACCAGCTTCACTCAGTGGTTTTACAGCTCTGGCGGGCATGCCATCAATATCGGCCAACAATGATTCTTGCTCCACGCGTTTACGTTCATATTCTTTTTTACCGAATGCATCGATGCGATATTCAGTTAATTTGGCAGCTAAATTCACATTGACGCCGCCTCGTCCGATGGCCAATTCAAGATCATCATCGTCAAAAATAGCGATACAATATTTCCGATCGTCATCGATATAAAGATCTAATGGTTTCGCAGGAGATAATGCACGAGAAATTAAAATTTCTGATTGTTCACTATAGTTGACAATATCAATTTTTTCATTATTCAATTCACGGACGATGGCTTGAATACGACTGCCTCTCATTCCCACACAAGCACCAACAGGATCGATTCTACGATCATGAGATTGAACAATAATTTTTGCCCGATCTCCCGGCTGACGGGCAATGGCCCGAATATCGATAACGCCATCCTCTATCTCTGGTACTTCCATCTCAAACATTTTGTAGAGAAAATGATTATCGCTTCGAGAGATCACGATATCAGGTCCGCGAGATGTAATCTCTACTGATTTGATGACAGAACGAATGGAATCGCCACGGCGATATCGCTCGGATTTAATTTGCTCTTTTCTCGGCATCCGCAATTCTGCGTGCTCAATATTGACGAACACGTTATCGCGCTGCACTTGATGCACGGTGCCAATAACAATTTCGCCTACACGATTGGCGTAATCTTCGTAAATATATTTTTTCTCTACATCTTGCAGTTTTTGAGAGAAAAATTGTTTGGCCATGTGGATCATCCGTCTGCCAAAGATCATGGGGTCAATGATTTCAACATAAGAATCACCCACTTCAAGATCTTCAGCCAATTCGGCATCGACTTCGCGAATTTCATCCAATGTGATTTCCATGACCGGATCTTCTACACCATCTACACCTACAATCGTTTTTTCTACATAGATTTCGAATTCGCCTTTATCCAGATTTACAATCACACTACAATTACTGGCGTCACCCCTTTCCCGCTCGACAAGATGAAGGAACAATCCCTCTAAAATGGATCCAAGTTCTGATCGCTCAACGTTTTTCTCGCGAGCGATTTCAGAAAATACTTCTATTAATTCTCTATTAACCAAAATACCTCCAAAAATGGATTAGAATTTTATTTCAACTTTCGCTGATTCAATCTGGTCATATTGAAACGCAACTTGATCGCCCGTTGTTGCTTTACCCTCAATACCAGATTCATTTACATGGATGAGTTCAATCACGACCGCTTCAGATTCACCTAAGGATATAATTTTTAGGTTTCTGCCAATATTTTTCTGAAACTGGACTGGGTGAACCAAAGGCGCATCAATACCCGGAGATGTCACTTCGAGTTGAACACCGTCGGGGAAATCTTCAATTAACATTTCTGAATTGCGGACTTCACGAGCAATAGCGGTGGTGGTCTGCAAATCCACAGGATGAGCGCCATCCACAACAATTTTAACACGTGAATTGTGTTTGTCAGCCACCAAATCAAGAAAAACCAAATGATCTGGTATGGCCGTAGCAATTTTCTGTTTTAACGTATCCATGTCTAATTAACAGAAAAGTGGGTCGGGCAACCCACTTTTCAGCACAGAATTTACAAGTTATTTAAGCCCAATCAAAGGGCTAAAGGGATCTACTTCCCTGCTTGAATTAGGCCAAATACTTGATCGATTTTTTGTCGGACTTCAAAATGATCTTCGTAGTCCTTTAATAGATTATTTAAAATAGATTCAGCTTTAGAATGATTTCCATCATTCGCATATATTTCTGCCAATCGTACTGAAGCAAAAGCACTGGCCACCTTTGAATTGGCTTCCTCGATGGCGCGTTTTTGATAACGTATCGCTTCCTCCACATTCCCACTATTCAAAAATATATCAACCAGTGCCTGACTAGCGGCCCCGATCAGAAGGATATTGTCTCCACTAGAGACATAATTTTCAAAATAGGGTTGGGCTAGATTGTAATCTTCTCGATCATAGTGAATACGTCCGATATAATACCCTGCCGTCTTACCAGCGCTGGTACTACTATATTCATCCACCACCTCTTGTAAATGTATCATGGCATTTTGATCATCCCCCAGTTCTACATAAATCATGCCCTTACTCAATATGGCTTCGGCCGCATCTCTGTTTGATGCTTGGGAACGGGTAAACAATACCACAATCAAAACGACGGCAAAAATACCGCCAACGATTTTAAAATATTTTTGTTTATTATTTTCTAGATGGGATTTGAATGAAAATACACTTTCAAGAAATGGATCTTGCTCAATCTCTTTTCTAAAATCTTTTCGTTTAGGTTTTAACATTTTTTTTGAATCTCCAATATTTTTGTACCCCCGACTGGAGTCGAACCAGTATCTAATCCTTAGGAGGGATCTATTCTATCCATTGAACTACAGGGGCAAGCCCATGAAATTAAGAATGTTCATGAATGGGTGAAAAGAAGGAAAACCAGAATTTCTAAGATGAAATCTGTTCGTGACGTAAATCTCTTGTCATCAACGCAGATACTACCTTTTTCGGATCTTTATCATTAAATAAGACTTGAAATACACCTGAAGAAATGGGCATTTCTACCTGATATTTTTCGGCCAAATCATAGACGGATTGTGTTGTTTTCACACCCTCTGCTACCATATCCATTTCTTCTAAAATTTTTTCCAAAGATTTACCACGGCCAATTTCTTCTCCTACAAAGCGATTTCGACTGTGTTGACTAAGGCAAGTGGCAATGAGATCGCCGATACCGCTCAAACCAAAAAAAGTACTGCTATCTGCGCCCATGGCTTCGCCCAATCTTGTAATTTCTGTCAATCCACGCGTCATTAGGGCAGCTTTTGTATTATCTCCAAATCCGATCCCATCACAAATTCCCGCGGCAATGGCGATGACATTTTTCAAAGATCCGCCCAACTCAACACCCCGAATATCATGATTGGTATATACGCGCAATATATCTGAAGAAAATAATGATTGAACGTTTTTGGCAGATGCATGTGAGACAGAAGCAGAAACCAGTGTGGTCGGTTGGCCGCCTATCACTTCTTCTGCGTGACTGGGACCATACAGGGATACAATATACTCCGGATCATGATTGGCAGCTTGAGCGATCACTTCACTCATGGTGTACAATGTGCCGTTCTCTACACCTTTCGACACATTCACAACGATGGCTTTATCGGAAATATCCTCTTTTAATTCCGACATGATTTCACGGACGGCATGGGATGGGACTGCACATATTATGTATTCAGTATCATCTACGATATGATTTAAATCCGGATCAAAATGGATATCATCATGAAAACTGAAAGTATCCAATCGAGGATGCTTTCTGGAAGCATTCATTTTAGCTACCACATCTCTTTTATGGTGCCACGCATGAACCGGATACCCATTCTCAGCCAATCCCTGGGCGAGTGCACTGCCCCAAGTGCCACAGCCTAAAAGTGCAATATTAGGCAAAATTAGTCCGTATACATTGCGTTAATGACATGAGCCCAATTTTCACGAATTTGAATTCGTCGAATTTTTAATGTAGGCGTCAGTTCACCATCATCAATAGTGAAATCTCTCGGCAGAATTGCAAATTTTTTCAATTGTTCAGGATTTGAAAATTGCCCATTCAATTCATCCACTTGGGATTGAATTTCAGCTTCTACTTCTGCGCTCTCAGTAAAGTCCGCTATCGTATGGCCTTTTTCTTCGAGCATGGTCAGTTGCTCCACCGGATCTTTGGGAATTTCTTGCGGATCCACATTTATCTTATCGCGCAAGATGGCACCCACATCCAAGGTAAACAATGCAGAACAAAATTTGCGACCATCACCCACCAAGAAACATTGAGATACAATGGGGATGGATTTCATTGTTTCTTCAACAATGAGCGGTGCAATATTTTTACCGCCCGAACTCACATAAATTTCCTTTTTCCGCCCTGTGATTTTCACATAGCCTTCCCCATCCATTTCACCTACATCTCCTGTATGGAGCCAGCCGTCTATAATGGTTTCATCGGTTGCTTCCTGATTTTTGTAATACCCTTTCATCACGTGGCCGCCTTTTATCAAGATTTCACCATCTTCGGCAATCTTTATTTCTGTATTGGGAATGGGTTTACCAACGGTTCCAATTTTATTATGACCTGGATAATTACTTGTGGCGCCGGCTGCGTTTTCTGTCATGCCATATCCTTCATATAAAGGGATATCCAAAAATTGAAACAGCTCTAAAATATCTGTATTAATCGGGGCGGCTCCCGAGAGCATTAACCGTGCATCTGAAAAACCAACCGCTTCTTTTAATTTCTTCCGCAATAACCCTCCCAACACTGGCAATTTTAGTCCATGCTTTAGAATGGCTTTACCCGAAATAGCTGCATGTAAATTCGAATATATTTTTTCATAAATCCGAGGTACGCCGATAAATAAATGAGGCTTTACTTCTTTGGCATAATCCACCACCAATAATGGATTATCACACACATAGAGATGCATCCCTCTATATATCCAATAATTCAAATCAACCATTTGGCCGAATACATGGGCTAAGGGTAGCCATGAAATATATCGTTCTCCCCGATGAAACGTAAAAATATCCTGTCCACAATCCAATTCAAATGCCCAATTACCATGAGTTAATTCCACACCTTTAGGATTGCCTGTCGTCCCGGATGTATAAATTAAACATGCTGTGCCATCTTCCGTCAGTCCGTTCAGCCTTGATTGAACTATAGTATCACCAATAGTCGCACCTTTTGCAATAAAATCTTCCCATGTCATCATTTTTGGATGATTCAATACGTCTACCCCTGGCATCATGACCACTGCTTCAACCTGCGGTAACTTGTCCAAGGATGCCAAAAGTCTATGATTCGGCATTTTATTATTTTCACCATTATCCATGGGGTTTTGGCCCACAAAGACCACTTTAGAATCAGAATTGCCTACAATCCATTCAACTTCTCGCGATGAACATGTATGGTACACGCCGACAGCAGCACCGCCAATGGTTTGCATACCAAAATATGCCGCATACCATTCTTTAGCATTAAATCCATAAATACTGATCTTATCATCAGGTGCCATTCCTAATGCCAAAAGGGATTTTGATACTGCATTGACATCATTGCCAAATTCAGACCAAGTGTTGGATGTCCATTCACCAGACGAATTGCGAGTAGAAATCGCAGGTTCATCTGCCATATTTTTCATGTTTTCAAACAATAATTGCGGCATTAAAGACATAATGACTCCTTAAATGAGTGGTTGGATGAAACGAAAATTCATCTTGAATATGACCGTAATAAATTAGTACAAAATCTTCCATTTAACAATTTGGATACCAGATCATCTTATTAATAATTTTCTATCCCAATTTTATTATAAACATGCCGGGGTGGCGGAATTGGTAGACGCGCGCGACTCAAACTCGCGTATCGAAAGGTGTGGGGGTTCGAGTCCCCCCTCCGGCACATTTTTTCTTGTTTTAACTCCCATAAAAAATAGCTTGCATAACTATGATTAAACTTTTACTTTAACCTATCAAGGTGCTGGCTTGGTACCTTTGGTATGTGGAAGGGGTAGACGTTCACTTAGTTCCGAGGTCTTTGTGAACTCTACCCCATTTTCTTTCTATTTTAAGCTCATCAAATACTTTAAGTGATATTGTTTTATCTTCATATAATTTAAGAAAACACTCAATAGAACTCACTTCAACTACCTGTTCAATGGATGCCTTATTTTCGAGCAATCGTTGGTTTACTATCCGGATTCCATAGCGCACCGCATCCCATTTTTCCAATTCAATATTTTGGTAGATGCCTGTAAGCTGAAGAAACACTTTCAACCCTGATCTTCTAGGCTGATGGCCAATTAATTTCCATAGTGCTTCCCATGCATGATGGGCATCCACATATGCATTTTGATTGAAGGCTTCGACACCCTTATCAAATAATTCGAATTCTTTTTTACCACTTAACATTAATAAAAAAGGGTCACCTCAATATTGTGAGATGACCCTTTTTCCAAACGAATAAATGTTATTGAATTTACTTCTTTTTGCCTTTTTCGTCTTCTTTAGGTTCGTGAAGTTCTTTCACGTTGTTTTGCAACTGTGTTAAAGACTGTTCCAGATCAGAGAACTTCCGACGGTTTTGACGGTTTTGGCTATTGAATGAATCTTGAAGATCAGCCACATCATTATTGGTCCGTTCAATTTTCTTATCGGTAATACGACTGTATTCATCCAAATTGTATTGCACTTCTTCAATCATATCGCTCAATTCAGCTGCTTTTTGATTAATCAAATTGGTGTTGGCAATAATATCCTCCTGTGCTTTCCGGATATGCTTACCACGTCCTTCAAAGCGAATGTTAAACTTCCGGAGGTCTTCCCGAAATTCTTTATCGATAACGTCCAAATGTTCTTGGTCGTTTTGATTCAGTTCATCCATCCGGGCTTTCATATCATCTGCCATCCATTGAAAGTAGCCGCCTGCAGCGATCAATACGATCAATAACCCAAATATAATTTTATCCTTAACGTTCATTTTGTCCTCATTTAGTCGTTAACTAATACCTTCTAATCTTTTTTCCCATTCGCTTAATTCTCGAGATTCTTCTGAAGTTGGTTCCTCAGTATCCGATTCTCCTGTTTCAACTTTTGGGCTCTCTCCGGCTTTAATTTGCTGGATTAATTTTTCTTTTTCAGCAGAACTCTTTTTCAGAGATCCCATTAATTCATCCACCTCTTTATTGAAATCATCAACTGTTGCTTCGAGCCGAAGCATCAATTCATCCAGAAGCGCCTGACCATAGGATGCATTTATACCATCCAGCAGATCATCCAATTTTGATTGGAGATACCCTTCCCGATCTTCTTTTTTACCGAAATCAATACCCATGAAGTGAATTCAAATTAATGACAAAAATTAAAAATACGAACGCGAAGTTAATACAGTTTTATTCTAATAAAATGAGATTTTATTGCATCAATTGAATTCGTGCAATTTTTTTCTTTTTTAATGCTTTTTCTATAGGCGAGAAAATGCGGTTTTGCAAATTTATGGGTAGTGCATTTTCCGGTTGTTGTATAATAATATCTGAACCACCAAGGGTAGATTCTGATCCCCGATTAAAGATACTCCGCTCTGCCGCAATATACACTTCAACCTTATCGTTGACTTGAATATAGATTAAATAATTGTACCGTCTCAATATCCGTCGAAATTGAATGGACTTCGTGGTGAGCACATCACTTTCCGGTGCGTAGATGTCGATTTCATAATCCAAGGATTCTAATACAGACAAACAATCCGCCAATACCTGATCTTTTGGCATATTATATTCATATTGACGCACCATTCTTGGCGGTTGTGTGCATTGGGTTATAAAGAAAAGGGAAAGCCAAACCGTATGTACGGCTTTACGAGGTTGAATCAATAGATATCAAAAATGGATGGTATCTCCTCCGGTTCGGGCATCGGTTGAGATGAATGCATAAAATCAGGATTGTAATACACCAGCTTCATCACGCTAAAATTTCCTGAAAAGATAGGCAGGTCAGATTGAGGCAGCAATACAGCTGAATTTAGAAGCAATTCAATCATAGCCGGAGTTACGCTCCACGTAGAACGATAAAAAGCTGTGGCAAATTTTTGGTCCAATAAATTCCCATAGGCACCGGATGCGCCCGATTCTTTATGATTTAGTTTTTGAGGTGGACCGTAAACCGCAGAGATATTTTTCTCTAATCGTCTAAAATCAGAAATTTGTTTTTCTAATGAACCACCCGCCATGACAAAATCGATTTCAACTTTCCAAAATCCACTATCGGCAAAGAAATAGGTAACCAATACTGAATCGGGTCCTAATGAGCCCACAAATGATTGATTTAATGAAAGAGTATCATTGTTGGCAACAGGGGTGAATGCTGTGGTAATTGTATCACCTTTAACACTTCCCCAAGGCAGTCCTTTATATCCTGATTCTAAACTGGAGGGTACGGATTGAACTGTCGTATCAGATGCTGCGTCAGTTTGGGTGGGCATATCAGTTGACTCAGCCTGAGCCTGTATTTCGCTTGACTCAGCATCCTGTGCGAAAATGAATGTTGAAAGAATAATGGTGGAAAAAATAGTTTTCATCTGAATTACCTTGCTCCTTTTACACTATCAAAATACACAGTCAGATTTCTCTCAGTCAAGCCCTATCGAATCACGGTACCGATTCGATCGAATCGCGGCATCCACGTATCCAAGTTCAACGAAAAGTAGGCAAACAGTGCTTCACCTAAAATATGTGATCGTGGCACAAAACCCCAATATCGGGAATCCAAACTGTCGTCTCGATTATCTCCCATGGCCCAAAAATAATCATCCTCTACCGTATAATGGGTCATGTCGCCCAAAGGTTTGCCATCCATCAATAAGGTCCCTTTAGGGATGTTATCAGACCATGGTACCAATAAATTCCCTTCGGGATAATAGGGCCGATATACGCTCATTTCTCCCTTGCGCCGATATAACTCATCGGGACTGGTCATGGTAAACTGGTAAGTTTTGTTTCCACTTTTGAGTGTCAGTTCATGCCCATCCAATAACATCAGATGGAGTAATAGTTTTGCATTCTCAGGGGATATTGCAATCTGATCCCCTTTTTTTGGCATTTTTAATGCTTTAAAATGGTCCTTATTTCCACGGTCTCCCAAAAAAATATCTTGCTGGGTGAAACCATCTGATAATGGGGCCATAACAAATTTACCATTGGGAGGCAATGGTGAAGGAATTCCATTTAAATGAATCACTTTATCCTTCACTTCTAATAGATCTCCCGGACCGGCGACAGCCCGTTTCACATACTTTTGTTTCACATCCCTGGGAAATTTAAAAATGATCACATCCCCTTTTTTGGGTTCTTTAAAAGAAGGGAATTTTATCGAGGGCACATCAAATCCGATATCTGTATAAGGGATACCAATCCACTCCGGTGTTCGCATCCCATAAACAAATCGGTTGCCCGCAAGAAAATCACCGGTCATGATGGTATTCTCCATACTGCCGGTGGGAACTATATATAATTCGAAAATCGTTACTTTTAATGTGAGGACGATAACGACCAAAATAAACAGGGATCGAATTTCGTTTATTATGCTTGATATTTTTGAATTCATAGGCGGCGAAGTTAGGAATCATCCTTTTCAGTCCGAAGCGATTATTCTATTAATCTAGACTGACTCCTTTATATGTTTTAATGATTGGGGTTTTATCTAAGATGACAGTTGCCACATCCAGTCTAACATCCAATTCATCTTCCTGTTCCGAACAATAATATTGAATGGCAGATTCCAGTTTCAGCAATTTGGCACTATCCACTTTTAAAACAGGGCCGCCCATTTGATCTCGTGTAGCGGTTTTGACTTCAATAAATATAGTCTCCCCTTCTTTTTCTGCAATAATATCCAATTCACCATAATGACTGCAGGTTTTGTTCATTTCAAAAATATTGTAGCCCTCATTTAAATATCGGAGGGCGATGAGTTGCTCGCCCAATTGACCCACCTTTTTATTGTATTTCAGCCAGTCCATATTGGGTAGGTTTACTTTCACCGGTTCAAAAGATTTACGATGGATGGGTGTGGCTCTGTGCATTTGAAGTGCTTCCATATGTTCTTTCGTTCCATACCCTTTATGTTTAGCAAAACCGAATTCAGGGAAGATGGGGTCTACAGATGCCATAAACCGATCTCGCGTCACTTTTGCAATAATGGAAGCAGCTGAAATACATTCTATTAAATTGTCTCCATCCACAATGCCCTCATTCTTAATGGTCTGATCCGGGAGACCATACCCATCGATTAATGCTTTATCCGGGGTCTGAGATAATGCACCTATGGCTTTTCGCATGGCTTTGTATGTGGCCTGAAGTACATTTATTTTATCTATGGTGCGGTGGGATATAATGCCGATACCCACATCCGAAACATCCATAATTTGTTGATAAAGGGCTTCTCTTTTTTTGGGTGTCAATTTTTTCGAGTCAGCCAATCCTTCAATCTCATGGCGTTCCGGTAAAATGACCGCTGCGGCCACAACCGGTCCTGCTAGAGGTCCTCGCCCTGCTTCATCAACACCTGCAATTATTTCCAATGGATTTCCTTAATATCTTTCCCGTTTGATCGTAGCCATAATGCGCCGGATTCATCCGTCCTGTGAATACGATCTGAATATTCTTCAATTCGCTCTATCACTGCTTTGGATGGGTGTCTAAATTTGTTCTTATATCCCACAGACACAACGGTTAATTCCGGTGAAACTAAATTGATGAATGGTTCGGTTGAACTGGTTTTTGAACCATGGTGACCCACTTTTAACACATCAGATTTCAATTGATTCCCAAATTTTAGCAAGGATGTCTCTCCCCCTGCCTCTAAATCCCCTGTAAATAAAAAGGATGTTTCGCCATAGATCAACTTAATAACAATACTGGCATCATTGATATGGGATTTGGATACTGTAGATGAATCGGGTGCAAAGAATAGTATGGATACATCTTCATCTATCTTGATCACATCCCCTGGAGATGGACGGCGAATACCTACATTTCTAGAGACCAGCGAATCCATCAAAGATGTGTATGTCCACGAATCCATAGCTAAGTAGGAATCATAAACGGAATCAACTTCTACCGATTCAATTACGGATATTAAACCGCCAATATGATCACTGTGGGGATGTGACATAATCATCCAATCAATCCGATTAATATCAAAATGATTCAATACAGGAATGACAACGGATGCGCCATAATCCCGATTGCCAAACCGCTGCCCCCCATCGATGAGCATATTCTTATCATTTGGAAATCTAACCAAAGTGGCATCCCCTTGCCCCACATCCATGAAAATCACATCTAATTGATTTGGTGAGCTTGGTTTAATTACCCAGAGCGACATCCAAATCATTGCGGTTACAAGGCTATATTTACGATACGTGGGCAAACATAATAGGATGACTGACATCAATATGACATAGTATCCGACTGCCCAAGACCAATTCAACTGATGGACAGGTAAATATGCAAAAGGTACTTCTGAAAATTGGGCTGCAATCCATGTGATGATTTCAGTGGTCAACCAAGCCGTTTCTCCAATCAGATCGCTAATGAAGGGTATCCATCCCAGAAACATTAATGTAAATCCTGTGGCTACCAATATACCAATGATGGGTACGATCACCACATTGGCCAAAAGGGATATGATCGGGATGCGGTCGAAATGCAATGCAGTGATAGGCAATGTGCCCAATTGTGCAGAGAGAGACACCAAAAAGAGTCCGAAAATGAACTGAGTTGGCTTCGATTTTATGTTTGCAATTCGGAATGATTCCGGTAAAGTAGTTTGAAAAAACTGGTATAATAAAATGATGGAAGCCACTGCTGCATAACTGAGTATAAACCCAAGATCTTCAATAAATAATGGATCAAACATCAAAATGAGGAATGCTGATAAAAAAATCGTATTCCACAAATTCCCCGTTCGATTCACCACCGGTGTCAATATAAATAAACCGGCCATGATGCTGGCCCGAACCACACTGGGTTTACCGCCGGTTAAAATGCAAAATGCAATTAAACCAATAATAATGAATAACCGGTCCCACCCCCAAGGGATACGCAGTATTTTTCCCACACTCATTAATATGAGGAGCACATACCCCACATGAAGCCCGGATACAGCCAGAACATGGATTACCCCCGTATCTGTAAAATCTTCACGTATTTCAGGATCAACAGAAGATTTATCGCCAAGGATCAACGCCGTTAATAATCCATAATTGCTCCCCAACTTATTTTGAAATAATAAACGAATGCTTTCTTGAATGGATGAAACGAGATTTGGATTATTTTCAATTATATCCAGTTCCCTTCCCTCATCTAAATAGGCTCGGCCAAAGAATCCCTTACGGTTGTAGAATTCTTGATAATTAAATGCACCGGGATTTCGTGGTCCATCGATATGATAAAACTGACCCTTCCCCATTACTGTCATTCCCGGTGTCACTACCGAAGGCGTTTTAGCGTGGATATTTAGTCCCGGCATGGGAATTGAATCCAGACCATGAGATTGAATGGTTACATCTTTTAATCCGATTCGTTGGCTATTTTCTCCTAAATGGACAGAAACGACTTTCCCGGAAAAAATAATTTCAGCATCATGAATGATTTCAGCATTCTGTTTATGAATTATTATTTTATCCTGTCGATCCCACGTGTGCAACACACCGCCTATAAAAGGTACTAAGATTATTAGAATGTAGATTTTTTGTTGATTGAATCGCAGAATACAGCCAATGCCAATTAACACGAGAAGGGCTGTCCACGGTGAAAGTATAATCGTAGAAACACCTATGAGATAGGCACTCAGAACGATGCCAAATGGCATCTTGTAGAAGATAGAATTAAATGACATAGTGGAAATATAAATGATTTATTTATATTGAACCAGAAATACCCATTTCAGGAATTGTTTATTTAGTTCACTTTTTCTAAGCTTGCGGGGTTAAATGAGGACAAAATGACATTCAATCAGCTATTGGACTACATGTATGAGCACCATCGGATACGCCGGCAAAAGGATATTGCCCAATATTTTGGCGTTACCACTCAAGCAGTTTCCAACTGGAAACGGACCAATAGTATTCCTTCAAAATATGCCATAAAGCTGCAAGTATCCCAACCCACCAATTATGTAGAATTGGTAGAATCCTTGACAGAAGTCCTTATTACCCTCAACAAAAACATCAAAGATATCAAAGCCATTCAGTCCATTAGCAATATTTCTGCTCAATATTTTTCCGACGGTGAATTTATTATTATTGATGAAAATCCTGTTATTCGCCTCACCCATATTGAAGGTGATTGGGAGGGCCTCACAGGATATACCAACGATGAAATCCTTGCTATGGATAATATCATCGGTAAAATTCAAGAAGTACCGGATAAAGAGGAATATCTTGGTCGGCTTAATCCCAGCGGATTGACTGAAGGCACCCATGCGGGATTCTGGACCTTTAAACATAAAAATGGTCAAACATTTCAGATTCATGGAAAATCGTGGATCGACTATACGGAGAAGCGATTTAAAAGCGCATTTTCTCCTGTTAAATCATAAACCAAAACAAAACCTTGATTGGAAATAACACTCATGAGTAAAAAGACAGGCGCACTCATATTCTTTAGTATCATTATTCTATTCCTTTATGCATTCGGTGTAGAATTTTTTGAAGGCATTTGGTCCTTCCCCTCCAGACGGATGGTTCCCTTTATGGTCATCGGACTTTTAGGTACAGGGATATTTACCACATTTTATCTAGGGTTCCCCCAGATTCGTTACTTAAAACATGGACTTAAAGTGACACGCGGTGTGTATGATAATCCGAATGAAGCTGGTGACCTTAATCACTTTCAAGCATTAACCACAGCTCTTTCTGCAACGGTGGGTATCGGAAATATCGCCGGTGTAGCTACGGCACTTTATTATGGCGGTCCCGGTGCACTATTTTGGATGTGGGTTACTGCATTTTTTGGCTCAGCCTTAAAATATGCTGAATGTACACTCGCTGTTGAATACAGAGATTTTGATAATCAAGGGATGACAGCGGGCGGCCCCATGTACACCATTGAACGTGGCTTAGGTATTAAATGGCGTTGGCTGGCCATCATATTCGCTTGTTTTGCCGTGATCTGTTCATTTGCCACAGGGAATGCAATTCAATCCTTTACCCTATCAGATCAGCTATATTCTGAAGTGACACAAGTGGTAGGATCAGAACACTGGCTAACGGTGAAACATCAATTGACCGATTGGTACGCCGTTTCAATTCAACAGGTGATTAATGGTATCCTCATTGCAGGAATTGCAGGCTTAGTCATTATTGGCGGTATTAAACGGATTGGAAATGTTACATCCTTCCTTGCCCCCTTTATGGCTGCAATCTATTTCATTGCTGCAGTACTTATTCTTTTGGCCAATATCGTGGATGTGCCTGCCGCATTTGGAAAGATTTTCTCCATGGCATTCAATCCTCCCGCAGCAGTTGGCGGTGTGGCCGGTGGTACATTACTGGTCATCATGAATACCATGCTCTGGGGTGTAAAACGTGGATTATACTCCAATGAAGCGGGACAAGGGAGTGCTCCTATTGCTCACTCCACGGCCAAGACTGAATATCCTGTACGTGAAGGTGTAGTTGCATTGCTGGAGCCATTTATTGATACCATCATTATTTGCACCCTCACCGGATTAACCATTATCGTTACAGGCACATGGCATCATACGGAGTTCTATACCACTCGTATTGATCCCACATTTGCCGGTGATTTACTGAATGGTAGCTTATTGACTTCATTGGCATTCAAAACCGGATTATCGTGGATCTTCCCTTATGGTGATAAAATCATCACTTTGGGTGTGTTACTGTTTGCCATTTCCACTGTAATCAGTTGGTCATTCTATGGCGATCGTGCAACAGAATATTTATTTGGTGAAGAGTCCATTCCCACATACAGAATGTTTTACATCTTGTTCGTATTCATCGGCGCTATTGCTAGCTTAGAGGCCATTTGGTCTTTCGGTGATGCAGCACTTGGCTTCATGACCTTCCCCAATTTGATTTCCATTATTCTCCTCTCTGGCGTCTTGAAGAAGATGACCAACGATTATTTCTCAATGGAGCATAAAGCATATAAGTAAATTAAAATATCAAACCGGTAAGGATTACCCCGTCTATGGTGGCGGGGTAATTTTTTATGGATTATAATTCACTTTTAACCTGTGCTGCAAACGCTGCAAATGCAGCGGGTGCACATATATTAGATGCACTAAATCATCCTCGGATGGTGGCCTATAAGGGGCGAACAGACTTGGTCACCGAAACGGATCGATTAGCTGAACAGACCATTATTCAACACATTACGGATGCTTTTCCTTCTCATCGCATTCTCGCTGAAGAAAGCGGTGAAAATGAAGTAGAATCTGAATTTCTTTGGGTGATTGATCCATTAGATGGCACCACCAATTTTGTCCACGGATATCCATCATTCGGTGTATCCATTGCATGCGTGGTGAATGGCGAACCTGTTGTTGGTGTTGTGTTGGAATTGCCATCAAACCACTGCTATACAGCTATAAAAGGCCAAGGCGCACAAAAGGACGGACAAGCCATCCATGTATCTGATACAGTTGATTTAAGTCAATCCTTGTTGGTGACGGGGTTTGGATATGACCATGACGAAAAATGGCATGCAAATATGGATTTGTTTAAAGCATTTACGGACATCACCCAAGGTGTACGACGGTTGGGCGCTGCATCTATCGATCTCTGCCATGTGGCATCAGGGCTGGTGGATGGCTTTTGGGAATTGGATTTACATCCGTGGGATACAGCAGCTGGCATCCTCATGGTGAAAGAAGCAGGGGGAACCGTAACGCGAATGGACGGGAAAGATTATACCATATATGATGATCAAATCTTGGCTGCCAATGGATCCATTCATGAAGCCATGATCCACTTTACGGCACCCATGATTGCATCACTTAACAGTAAGTGATTTAATAAATTGATCACCCACGCCCATCTCTAATTGATCATTCACAACAATTGGTCCCACCCCTTTTGGTGTGCCAGTAAAAATAATATCACCCTTCATTAAAGGAATCATGGACGATAAATACACAATTTGTTCAGGGATTGAATTGATCATTTGATTCACCTGCCCTCGCTGAACTTCCTCTCCATTCACCTTTAACCAAAAATCGTCTGAAATGGGTTTCGATTGAAATTCACTCACTACAGCAGATCCCTTAAATGATTTGGCCAAAAGCCATGGCAATTGCTTTGATTTGAATTGATTTTGCAAAAAACGATCAGTGAGATCCAATCCCAATCCATATCCACCGATATGTTTGGGTGCATCCGTTAATGAAATAAATTCTCCATCCTCATGGATTAAAATCACAATCTCCAATTCATGATGAATATCCCGCTCCTCTGGCATTTCAATAATATCCGATGTATTGAGGGCAGGAAGTGATTTTTGAAAGAAGAATGGTGTATCGGGTTTTTCGTTATTTAATTCAGAAATATGATCCAAATAATTCCGGCCGATGCAGTATATATTACGCACCGGAATCCACTCTCCTGCCGGTGATTGAATTTGATAAAGATTACTCATTTATATAATGAATCTACAGACAAATTTATGGATTCATTAAAAGTATATTGACCATCATCAGTCACGCGGCCAACGGTAGTGGCCGGCACACCAATCGTCATGCAGACTCGCTCAAATTCCATTAAATCCATTTCATTAATGGTGACCAATACCAATCCCTGTGTTTCTCCAAATAAAAGTTCCGGCGCCGTCAGTTTCCGAGAAAAATGAATACGAGCACCCAATGCCGTAGATTTGGGGAAAGACCGTCCAATTGCTGTGGCAATTCCACCGCGGCCAATAGGTCGTGCCGATTGAATTAATCCCCCATGTATACCAGTCAAAACAGCGTCTTGCAATCTTGATTCCATGGTTAGATCAACGGTAGGCCTTGCACCTTTATCTGCTTGATTATGTAAGGCCAAATATCGACTGCCCCCTAATTCTCCCCGATGGCTACCCAGGATGGATATAAACTGGTCTGAGGACTGAAATGTATTGGGGAAATCCGAATCGATTATACGCTGTCCCCCTATATAAAATCGCCCTGCTGGTTTATCTGTATCATTCCCAAAAGCAAAGTGATCCGCTGTTATATTTAGTGCTTTACTCGCCAAATGGATACCCTTTAAAAAGGATCCCTTTTCAGGCACGTTCCCTTGTGGTAATGATAAAATTCCGGTAACGACTTCAGGGCGAATACCGGCACAAATCAAATGGCGGGCAACATTGGTGATGACTGCAATTGCGCCCATTTCATAATCTCCATATTTAATATAGTCATTCGAATGGGTCGCGTACCCAACTGTCATTCTTTTTTTTGAAATTATAGATAGTTGGTTCTCTTTTTGTCCATCAGCCAACAAAGCTTTTAATTCTTTATTAAATAATTTTTTATCTTTCAACGATGGTGCATCATATTGAGGCAATTCCAACTGCATTTTAATTTCATCCATGGAACGATCTTGATTTACCATTATCTGTAATAACTGCATGGGGATATGTCCCTTAGATTTTTCTCCGTCTACAATATTTATGGATTGTTCTCGTTGTAACACACCCACCATTAAAAGTTTCTGATATAGTAAAGCATTCGTTTCTAGTTCTGGTACCGATCTTTTATCAACATGAATAAGAATACCATGACCCCGCTTGCTAGATATGTGACTTACCATGAATTTTTCCAGATGAATACCGCAGCTATTCGCTTCTAAGATCGATAAAAGACTATGACCCAATCCGGATTTTGGTACGGGAATTAACGTCATATTTAATGCCAATTTTTCTAATGCGTTGATGACCGGTTCTTGTTTTGTTCCCTTCACAAAATATATTTGACCTAAATCAGGATTTACATCCCGATTAATGGGCGGCGCATACCCCATGAGCACTGACCCCAATTTTGTCTCTATTGCGTCAATTTTTGTCCCATGCTTCGCATTGAGGGTATGGACGGCCATGGATCCACGCACATCTTCATTCCCCTGCGCAATAAGCATGAGTGGAGAATCAAATGTACTTTGGGTTGTGATTTGTTCTAATTCACTTTGAAAACCATTTTGAATTGAAATTGATGATTGGAATGCGGATAAAAATTGAGATTCTATATTATTGGGAATACGACCCAATACTTTTTGAATGGCGGTATCTTTTTTCTTCATATTACATTATACGCAAACAGGTTCCCGTGACTACAATAAACCCCATTCCAAATACACTTCACGGATAGAATCCCAGTAAAATCCCTTTCTGGCCAAAAAATCATTCATTCGCTTTTGAGTTTTTTGATCAAGCGGTTTTTTCTTTCGTACACCCCTCTTCTTTAAATGGAACTCGATCAATGATTGGGGATCAAATTCTGTATATATGTCATGAATTAATTGGAGTACCAATTCTGAAGGTAAAAAATGAGGCACTAACTCAGACCGTAAAGCCATGGGACCTATTTTTTTATTTTTTACTTTTTCACGAACGAATGCTTTGCCGAAAGCACTATCGTCCAGATAATTGAGATCAATCATATGATTTACCGCGTGATCGATTTCATCTGCATTAAAATCTTTTTCTTTCAGGCGCTTCCGCATTTCAGCAATACTCCGCATACGAAACCCCAATAATCTAAATCCCGCATCTTTCGCTTCCTGAAGGCGCATCTTTTTACCATAGGATTCAATAGTCTCCGTTGAAACCATATCGTCCACATGCAAGGGGTTCAAAACAAAAACGTCCTCAGGAATCCTGAAGACGCTTTTGTCATCTAAATGAACAATAATGCGATCACTATATTTGGTGGATCGCTTAATTCGAACAATTTTACGATTTGCCATTCTCAGGCGGTGCCTCTTCCACGCCCATGAAGTTTTTGACCTTTTCGACGATTTCTTCTCTCACATCATCATTGTCCGTCAAGAATTGTTTCGCATTTTCACGACCTTGACCAATCTTCATATCACCATATGAGAACCATGAACCCATTTTTTGGACGATGTCTCCCTTTAATGCCAAATCAATAATATCTCCTTCAACAGAAATACCCTGATTGTACATGATATCAAATTCAGTTTGTTTGAATGGTGGCGCTACTTTGTTTTTAACTACTTTTACCCGGGTGCGATTCCCCACGGCATCCTGTCCATCTTTAATGGTGGTAATTCGGCGAATATCCATCCGAACTGATGTATAAAATTTGAGCGCACGTCCACCGGGAGTGGTTTCCGGATTACCGAACATAACACCAATTTTTTCCCGAATCTGATTGATAAAAATCACTGCCGTATTGGAGCGACTTACGGTTCCTGTCAATTTTCGTAATGCTTGAGACATGAGCCTCGCTTGAAGGCCCACGTGGGTGTCTCCCATTTCGCCTTCTAATTCAGCACGAGGGACCAATGCCGCTACGGAATCCACCACAATCACATCCAGCGCACTACTGCGAACCAATGTTTCTGTAATCTCCAATGCTTGTTCACCTGTATCCGGCTGAGAGACCAGTAATTCTTCTAAATTCACACCCAACTTTTGGGAGTATTGAGGATCCATGGCATGTTCCGCGTCAATGAATGCGGCATATCCTCCGGCCTTTTGTGCTTCCGCCACGATATGTAAAGCCAATGTGGTTTTACCTGATGATTCAGGACCATATATTTCAATGATTCGACCCCGGGGTACACCGCCTACTCCCAAAGCCACATCCAAGGATAAACACCCTGTTGAAATGCTATTGGATGACATGACCGGTTGATCCGATCCAAGACGCATGATCGATCCTTTGCCAAATTGACGATCGACTTGGGTAATTGCCAGTTCTAATGCTTTTGTTTTTTTATCTGTTGTGGCAGCCATATATGCTCCTAAACTGAATTATTTTTAAAAAAGTGAGTGCTTAAAATAGTATATACTGGCCCATTTGGGAAGAGTTCACTGCTGATAAATTGAATTTTTTCTATAACAAATGGGATGGGTGAATATTCCGTTTTTAAAAATGCTGAAATATTCGGTGTATGCTTTTGAGGATAACGAGCCCGCCCTAAGGTAATATGGGGATGATAATCTAATTCATCTTTAAAAAACCCACGTGGATCCAATTCAGATTGAACATCATCCACAAGATGAAGCAACCTGTCTGTCTCGCCAGTTACACCCGCCCATAGAACGCGCGGTCTTTCCTTTTTGGGGAAACACCCTGTCCCACTTATCTCTAATTGAATGGTTGAAGTTTTATTCACAATTTCATCCAAAATTGTTCGAATATCACCGAATGATGATTCAGGTGTATCACCGATAAATTTTAAAGTGAGATGGAGTTGATCTCTCCGCACCCATTTGATTTTTCCTTTTTTCGGATCAATGGTTGATCTCAACGTATTTTGTAAATCGAAAACCGATTCAGGCACCGGTACAGCCACAAATGTTCGGATCAAATTAGGCGCCATTCAATAAATATAATCGGGTAATATTTAAGGCAGCTTGGCTCGACATGAGTTTATTGGTTTTTCGATGGGGTGTAAACGTGAAACGATATACTTTTTCATAATCTGCTGTGGAAATACCCACATAGACCAATCCAACAGGTTTTTCATCCGTTCCGCCTGTGGGTCCTGCAATCCCTGTTGTAGAGACGCCCATATCTGCATCTAAGTATTTTCGCACGCCTCTTGCCATTTCTATAGCCGTTTCTTCACTCACGGCACCATGGGCATCTAAAGTGGTTTTTTTCACATTTAGAGCGTTCATTTTTACAGCATTGCTATAGGCCACCACACCGCCTTTGAAATATGATGAACTGCCGGATACATTGGTTAATCGATCTCCAATTAATCCCCCGGTACATGATTCTGCTGTGGCGATGGTTTTGCCCGTTTCTAACAATATTGATCCGACTGCATCTTCTAATTCAGTGTCTTCATCCCCAAAGTGGTATTTTTTTACGATGGGTTCAGCTTCAGCTAGAAATGCGGTCATGGAGGATTGATCATCAGATGAAATGCGAAGATCCACCCCGGTGAATTTGGGTAGAAAGGCAATATCCACATGGGGATGGTTATTCAGAATCGGATCTAACCGTTCAAATAAAACCGATTCCATTATACCTGTTGTCCGCCATGTAGTGACAAAAGTCTCATGGTTAGATTGCTCGTCAATCCAGGGGAGCACCGTATTGTTCATCATACTTTTCATTTCTGCCGGTACACCGGGCATGGCGAATAATTCGTAATCATCATTACTGAAATGGAGTCCCCTCGCTGAACCTACGGGATTTGGAATCACGTCTCCCACATTGGGTTTCATGGCTTGGTTGCGATTCGATTCAGGGATGACTCTGCCACGGGCTGCAAATTTTTTTGTTAAAATTTGCCAATAAGCCTCATCAAATTCTGGCTCCGCATTAAAATATTGATAGAGGACTGTCGGTGTAATATCATCATGCGTTGGTCCCAAACCGCCTGTGCATAACACAATATCTATATGTTGCGGCAAATTATCTAAAGCAGATTCTATGGAAGATTTATCATCATTCACCGTCATATGCCATACCACATTCCCACCGACAGGAATGACAGACTGACCAATCCATGCAGCGTTTGTATCTGTCCGTGCGCCATTTAGTAATTCCGCCCCAATCGTGATTAAACCAATATTCAACTCATGACCCAATACACAAATAGAATTACAAAATAGCTCATGATGCCCGCCATCACATCATCGGCCATCACACCCCATCCACCGGGTAGTTTTTCCATCCGTCTCACCGGACCCACTTTGGTAATATCAAAAATCCGAAACGCTATAAATCCAATTATTCCTGTATAAATATTGACAGGCAGCATGGTAAATGCAATCCATTGCCCTACCCATTCATCGATCACAATTCTGGACGGATCATGCTCTTTTGAATCACGGACCACCGTATCTGCTGCAAGACTCCCCAATAAAAACAGAAATACGGTCACGATGGGTAAAATCAGGGGATCTTGATATTGAAAAATAAAATACCATAATATGGTAGCAATCAAACTGGCCCACGTTCCGGGCGCTAATGGCAGCTTACCAATATAAAAAACAGTTCCAATCCATTCGGCTGCCTGACGATTCATGGATTAATTCATTATTTCTTTAATCGCTTTGCGATTTTCCTGAATATATGTCCATCCTGTAAATAAGGTAAACAGGGCCGCAATCATGGTGAAATAATAGACCAGTTCATATTGATGAATAAATCCGTGGATTTCGTTGGTCAATACCCAATTCAAACCTTTTAAACTTAAAAAGAGCAATGTAAAAATAATAATGCCGAGCTGAACGCCGGTTTTGGATTTGGCTATTTTACTTGTCATCATGGTAAATCCTGAACGGGACATGACCACCCGCAATCCTGTGACAAATAAATCTCGGAAAATTATGAGGGCGACCATCCAAAAGTCGATCAGCCCCATGACAGCAAAGGATATAAATGCTGAAGACACCAAAATTTTATCCGCCAGCGGATCTAAAAACCTGCCTGTATCCGTGACCATATTATTTTTTCTGGCATAATAACCATCATAGGCATCCGTAATAGATGCAATAATAAAAATGGTCAATGCCCACATGTGGGCACCTTGGAATTCCGCAAATAGACATACGATAAAAACGGGTGTCAACAAAATGCGTCCAAAGGTCAATATATTGGGTAAGGTCATCATATGGTGGTTCTGCCTTCCATGGCTCTCATAATGGTTGCATCATCAATGTATTCCAAATCGCCGCCCATGGGTAATCCTCTGGCTAATCGTGTCACTTTCACAGATTTCCCATTCAGGAGCTTTGCAATATACAAACTTGTGGCTTCACCTTCGATACTGGGATTGGTCGCAATCACAACCTCTGTTCCCGGCTTTGCGCGGTCAATTAATCCATTGATATGAAGATCATCCGGTCCAATGCCATCCAATGGAGATAAAACGCCGCCTAGGACGTGATAAACCCCTTGAAATGCATTGGTCTTTTCGAATGTATATACATCCGCCGCATCTTCAACGATACAGATAGAAGATTGATCTCGCTTCGGATCAGTGCAAATACCGCAAGGGTCATCCTCTGTAATGCCATTGCATACGGAACAAAATTGGATTTTTGTTTTCATATCCATAACTGATTGAGCCAATTGAACCGCTTGGTCATTAGGGGATTTCAACACATGAAATGCCATCCGCTGGGCTGTTTTTCGCCCAATACCGGGGAATCGTGAAAATTCCTCAATCAATCGAACAATACTGTCTGGAATGGAGCGCAATTACATGCCCGGAATTTTCATACCGCCCAACATACCACCCGTCACAGAATTCATGCGATTTTGGCTTTCTTCCTGTGCTTTGGTCATGGCGTTGTTCACTGCAGATATAATTAAATCTTCAATCATATCTTTATCTTCCTCAAGGATGTCATCCTGCAGGTTTAGATCTAGCAATTCCATTTTTCCATTCACGGTTGCTTTTACCATTCCACCACCGGATTCACCGGCAATATGAAGGTCATCCAATTCATTTTGAACATTTTCAATTTGCTTTTGCACTTCTTGTGCTTGCTTTAACATTTTAGACATGTTGCCTTTATTGAACATGATTTCTCCTATCTTAAAATTTCGCCGTCAAATACTTCCAACACACGGGATACGACTGTTTCACCGTCTGCTGTTGGTGCAGCTTTTGGCGGTTCCGAAACTGGAGTTGGTGCTGATTTCTTTGAACCATTTCCTTCGTCCAATTCTGCCTTAATTTTGAGCTCCACCCCATAATGTTCTTCTACAAACCGCTCGATCACTTGATTGTTCCGATTCAAATTCCCCACGCTGAATTTGGGCAAATCATACACATTGATAATCAATTTATTCCCATCAAGTTCGGCCGGTGC
The DNA here is from genome assembly GCA_016845785.1 of Fidelibacterota bacterium. Lineage (GTDB taxonomy): Bacteria > Fidelibacterota > Marinisomatia > Marinisomatales > TCS55 > TCS55. The sequence goes on along the minus strand of JAERSH010000044.1, from coordinate 134,296 downwards.
ACTATGCTCCAATGCGGTCCCTATGGATGGCCTTTCATTGGTGATTTTACCCACTAAGCCACCCCATTTTTCTTCAATAGTTTCCAGGGATATTTTTGTATTTGTTTTTACTTCTTTTTCCGCTGGAGGCGGTGGTGTGGCCACTTTGGGCGCTTCTACCTTTGATGGTGGCTCTACGGTTTTATACACCACTTTTTGAGGGACAGGATCTACCGATTTTGGTGCAGGCTTAGGATTTTTTTTTACTTCTGCCGGTTTCGCCCCCGAAAGTAATTCACCAATAGATACAGACGTATCCATTTCGAGTAATTTCATTGCGGTCATTTCAAAATGAATCACCGGTTGTGTCACCCGTTTTAAACTGAATTCTAATTCATTTAATTCTTTGGTTACCCGCAGGAGATCCTTTCCATCCCATAAGGTCGCATGGGCGATATATTGCTTTTTATGATCTTCATTTAAATCCAGAAGACCATCGCCATTCGGCACTGTACCTATTATCAAATTTCGGAAATGATGATTCAACCCCTGCGCCACATCTTCTAGGGGCAATCCAGTTGTCCGGATGGATTGAAGTACATCCATCATCTTAGAAGCATCTTTCTCAATAATAGCGGTAGAGTAACCAAAATATACATCCAATGGGATGAGGCCAATGACAGCAGATACATCATCAATCTTGATTGAATCTCCCGCATAAGCAATGACTTGATCCATCAAACTTAATCCATCACGCATACTGCCGTCTGCTTTTCGTGCAATGGCATTGATAGACTCGTCATCTGCACTTATTTTTTCCGACGCTAAAATGGTCTTCAACTGCTCCCCAATCGTCGCTTCGGTGATTCGGTTAAAATCAAACCGCTGACACCGTGAAATAATGGTAGATGGCACCTTATGAATGTCTGTTGTGGCTAAAATAAATTTACCGTGGGGTGGCGGCTCTTCTAAAGTCCGAAGCAGTGCATTGAATGCCTGATTGGTGAGCATGTGGACTTCATCAATAATGAATATTTTATAAGGCGCATTCATGGGCGCATATTTGATTTGCTCACGAAGATTTCGGATTTCTTCAATTCCCCGGTTAGAAGCACCATCAATTTCCAATACATCCAAATTTCTGCCATCGGTGATTTCTTGACAGTTATTGCAGTCATTACAGGGCACACCATCTTTTGTATTTGGGCAGTTTAAGGCTTTAGCGATAATCCGTGCAGTAGTGGTTTTACCTACACCACGAGGCCCCGTGAGCATATATCCCTGGGCAACGCGTTCTTTTTTAAATGCGTTGATCAATGTTTGGGTGACATGATCTTGGCCGATCACATCCCCAAAGGATTGGGGTCGCCATTTCAGGGATAAGACTTGGTATGACATGCTTTCTCAAATAAGGATGGCCGTGCACTCGCACTTGACAAATCTGGGGACAACTTACACCGAATCAGTTAGCTCCATTCCAGGGGTTCTCCGGCACACAATTCTAGTCACCTACCGCTGCTCCCTTCCGGTCCTGACGGAGTTTAGTGTAAAACCATTGCGAAGAATTGAAACTTCAACACCACTTAATTCGAGTACGAAGTTCAGCATTTGCCGCATACAAGCATCGATCCTGCTGTAGCGGATTGCAGGTTACAGGGCACCGCTAATTCCCCATCTAGCACGACCAAATTTTCAAATAATCAGTCCGAAATTTACCCGAATTTTCTGACGGGAAGCAAGGCTTCTTACCCTTAATAAATCACCACCACCTTAATTTCATTCACTTCGTACCAATCCCAAAAGTTGGAGCGGTCTAATTTTATGATGCCATTTTTATAACTATAGCGCACCCGCTTTCGATATAAAGATTCTGTAAACCAATCGGAGTTATCTCTTTTATAATAAATGGCAACGTAAGGTGGACTTTCTTCTTGTAAATCTTCAATGACCAAGGTGCAAATGGCATCATTGAATTCCCCCTCCGGCGTGATGAATTCTACTTTAGTAAAGTGATAGACGCGCTTGGTAAGCGCTTTAAATTCTGTATACTTTTGATTGGGTTCTTGGGAAAGGGCTGCCGAGGATAATAAACTAAATAAAATGCAGGTGATCCACTTCCCCCTGCGGATCGATATCATTTTTTCTTTTTTCGTTTAAATAGAGAAAACTTTTTCTTTTTAGGCGGCGCTTCAGTTTTTTCTTTTTTCTGTTTTTTGCTCCCACCTTCAGCTTCCAATTTTTTCTCTAAATCGCTTAATTCAACCGGTTCTGCGTTTGGATCTTCTCCCCGCATGGATGCCAACAGGCCTCTTTGATTTTTTGTTCGGCTTTTGAGCGTATTGACCATTACATCCACTTCTTCGTTAAAGTGGGCTACGGTCCGCTCCATTCGGGTGATCAATTCATCCATGAGGGGTGCACCATAAGCATCCCCCAACTTATCACCGATGGCTTGAAGCTTTTCCGCTAAATAGTCTTGATTGAATTCTTTTTGAGTCTCTGGCACATTATCTCCGATTTTTCAACGGTTTAATTTATCTAATTCTGCAGGTGTAAGTCCAAACTGAGTTTTCTTTGATAATAATATCATGGATGTATCGTAAACCTCAGCCCCTGCCACCAATCCAAAAATACTTCCCATAAATCGATTGTGCCATTTAGAACCCCATTCCGGGTTGGTTTGCCGGTTCCAAGATTCCATCATCCCGAACCCCATGAATGCAGCGATACCGTATATGGTCAATTTCCATTCAGGACGGTTCATAATTTTTTCCCGATAGTTGATTCGTTCCATTTGGCTCATTGGAATTTGTTTAACGGCAAACGGGGTTTGTAATCGCAGCTTTTCTTTTTGAAAGGACAATAAAGTACCTCGCACCCATTTTCCATTAATATCTTTGACCGATACATATTGGCCTGTGGGGATATTCTCTAAAACTTCTTTGGTGCGAAGATAAGTTAAGTTTTTTTGATAGGATTCTCGGATTTCATCTGTAATCTGGGACATTTGATTCAGACGGAATTGTAGTTCAGTCAGGGATTTTAATGTATATGCCCGTTTACTCAATTTCGTTTTGGTATACTCAACATAAGATATGCGCGCTTCAAATCGGTCGGGATTTATTTCAAAAAACTGGGCACTTTCAAAATTGGGTATATCCGTAAATACTTTATAATGGAGATTTTCTTCCGCATCCAGCGTATGGCCAATATGTCGCGTAATATTAACCACATCCCGCTCTTGTCCCATGAGTGGGATTACAAGCAGTGCAGATAAAACATATCTAAACTGGCTTTGCCAACAACTCAAATATTTCATCCATTTCCGGAAAACGGCTTTCTTGTTTTTTCGAGAATAAAAGATGACCATTCTTTGTCACTTCAAACACGCCGCCTCCAGACGGAATGAGTTGCAATTCTGAGACGCCATTCCCATATGTTTCTAAAATCTTGGTAGCCAGACCGGCCGCCCTGGGTAGATAGTTTCACTCGTTACAATATTCGATCGAAATATTCATTTTACCTCTTTAAATCCACGATTTAACCCAAAAGAATCCGAACAGGGCCAACACACTTGCCAACCCAATTAAAACTATGGCTGCTTTGCGAAAGCCCTTTCCACCGGCGTCATAACGGTACACCGTTTTCAGATTGTCATCCATTAGAAATTGAATGCAGTTTCAATAGTGGTTTGTTTCACCGGTTCTAATCCTGTGCCCGTATCTCTATAAAATTGACGGAAGTCCCAAATTAAACTCACACCACCACTCACTTCATATCCAACCTTATATCCAAAAATGGTATTGATGGATGGGTTAGAAAAGTCAAATGGGTTCTTATCGTTATTCCGTTGATAATAGACTTGAGCCACACTCAGTTTTGGAATTTTTTCAGCATTCAGATTTAGCATCGCATTGAAGCTGTTGAATTCCACATCCCCTTCACCCTTCATGCTGGCATAGGCTGCATTAAAGCTCATGAGATTAAATAAATTGGCGGAAGCAGCACCATACATTCCAGATGTATTGGATGAATCCACTAAGACCACTTGTTCCTTTGTTCTGATAATGGTACCCGCATCGCTGAATTCCGCGACCACACGAGAGAGGTCATAACTGCCATCAAAGAACTGAGGTGCAAAATAACCCTGTTTTATTCTGTATTCGAAACTCACATTTAAGAAACTGAACAGGCTTGCCCTTACACCAGGGACGGTAATCCCTGTCCCATCCATGGCCTTTCGGCTATAGTATGAGTCGCCCGCCACCTTCGGGAAAATCAATTTATTGTATTCCATGTAGGCTTCAAGACTAAAAGCTTTACTCTTAATGACAGGATAGCCTAGATCGATAGCAAATCCTTGGGCGGTGGCTTTATTATTTTTCAAACTGAATGGGGTCGGTTTTAATTTCACTTCACCATCGACCGTATCCAGAATATTGTCACCGTCTGCATCTATATCCCAGCCTGTATCCGGCTCTTTGTTTCCACCATCTTTATCGGCAATACCGTCTCCGTCCGTATCATTCCAATAATCTTTATCATTTGGAAAATCATCAAATATATCCGGATACGTATCATCATCCGCATCTTTTAATCCTGAGAATTGATTCATATCCATGACAAAATTCACACCAAAGGTTAGTGGAATTGCATCTGATAGTTTATATGTTCCACGCAATCCCATCAGCGTACCGCCCCGTGTAAATTCTTTCATATTCGATAGAAATACTTCCGTGCCAAAATTACCGAAAGTCATGCCTGTATTGATGCCCACTTTTCGTACGGATGGAAATTCCATCATATTGGAATAACCGCCTAGCAATCCGCCATAACCAAGGGTTACATTACTCAACGCACCCCATTTGAACCAGAATGGATCGGATTTTTTTCCCCAGCTAATGTAGAGAAACTTGTCTATAATATCTGAAGCTTCATCCCATTCATCTTTTCGAATGTTACCTTCATTGTCAATATAAATCGGCAAGTCTAAACCAATGCCTAATTTCCCGAATGAGAGTTGCGGACGCAAAGCCACTTGATTATACAATTTTCCGTCAATTGTTGCTGAACCGACACCCAATCCCAGATTGAGTGGTTTCTTGGGTTTTGGTTTGGGGGTATCCCCTGTTTGGGGTTGATCCGGTTGTGGATCCGATGGTTCAGATTGGGTTTCTGGTTCTGTTTGATCTTGTTGAGGATCTTCTTGACGTGTATCCTCTTGCCGTTGTTCTGGCTGATCCTGCTTTTGATCTTGAGTATCATGACTATCTTCCGGTTGTGGTTCTTCCTGTTGTTGGTCAGGTATACCACCTTCAGGATCCTGAGGATAATCCCCCGGTTGGGCCGGTGCTGGAATCAATTGCCCCAACGCATTGGATACAGCCTTTTGCCCTGCCCCTACATTCACGGTCATACCGCTAATGGTATTAAATACTTCGAAATTCCCAGTTTTACCGACAAATTTGTCTATCCCCGCTATGGCATCATGAAATGCAGAAAATTCAGTGCCTTTTACAGATGCAACTGATACAGGTGTCTCGACTCGATATGTCTTTTTGCGATTGTCTTTATTGACGTTATGAAGGGTTGTCCCCTGCTCAATAATTAGACTTCGGGTATTAGAGGTTTCTACAAATTGGAAATCTGTATTTTCACGAATTTTTACTACAGATTTATCGTCCAAAAATATAACCACCGCAAAACTAGATTCGCCAACGCGAATGGCATCTCCATTGGCAATGGCCTGTCCCGGCTTTACAGCTACAGAATATGATCCGCCGCCAATGGGTTTAATGAGCACTTCTCCATTGGCTTTCATAACGCGGCCGATGGTTTCTGCCGAAAGCAGAGACCCCATTAAAATGAGGCATAAAATTGGTAATCTTTTCAACATAAGGCTTTTAGGTTCCCCGTCCTTTAATTGTCGTAATGTGGATAATAATTTCAGTCGAATTTACCATAGAATCACCAGACCTCAAGTGCGTTAGTTCACACCTTGTTTTAGATAATCTGCAACCAAATATACCATAGATTTATATCTCGGTTCAGTTATTTGACTCATCCCCATTTCACAAGTTTTACTGGTAGAATATCCTTCAGAAATACCGTGAACATCCTTTAATTCATTTTTAATCGCTGATTCATTTAATTCCGGCGTATTTAATCCTTTGTCCCCGGCAAACCCACAACACCCCCAATGGGTAGGCACTTTCACTTTTTCTACGCAGGATTTGGCCAATTTTTCCATGGTAGCTGAATGTCCCATTTTTTCAGTTGAACATGTGGGATGAAGTGCAATTTCTTTTTGGAGCTTTGGCAAGTCGGACTTTTGTACACATTCAGTCAAAAATGCCACAATATCCACGATCGTTAATGCGTCTAATTTCGATTTAGTATCATTACTCAAATCTGTATTGGGATGCAAAAATTGATAGGTGCAAGGCGATGTATCTACCACAATTGGTAATTCACCTTCATTAGATGATGCCCACAATAAATTAATTGTTTTTTCTTGTATCAAACGGGCCGCCTCTTTATACCCTTTTGAGGCAAATGGCTGGCTGCAGCAAGTGGATTGAATTTGATCCGGAATCATGACGGGCTGTCCTGAATTATTACCAATTTCCAACACCATATCTGATAGGGATGTTTTGGCACCATCGCTGGAAAATACGCGAGTTAAACAAGAAGGATAATAAACCCATTTTGTATTCTGTACAGGGTGAGAAATATTCATCTTCGATGCATGATGGGGCAAATTACGATGCCATTTCGGTGTACCAATTAAACTATGGAATCCATTAGAAACCTTAATCATCATTGATGCACCAAAGATGGATTCCATGCCCTTCCCTATTCTTAACCCCATTCGCGCCATAGACTGAGCGAATCCAAAGTGATTGGCCATCCACTGGCTCATTCCATGAGCCAATGATGAATGATGATCCTGCTTTAAGGATTTTATATACGTGCCGGTATTAATATTAACAGGACAAGCAATTTCGCATAATCCGTCGGTGGCACATGTATCAATACCATCATAATTATAATCATTCAGAACAGAAGTATCTCCATTGCCCATTGCAATTTCTCTCTGAATGGCAATCCGCTGACGTGGCGTCATGGTTATTTCTTTTGATGGACAAACCGGTTCACAAAACCCACATTCGACACAGAGATCCACTTCATCTGAAACAATGGGCATTTTTTTCAAATTTTTAACATGGAGCTTTTTGTCCTTCGTTAACAGAACATCGGGATTCAGAATATGGTTTGGATCCGCTAATTTTTTAATTTTCCACATGATTTCATAGAGATCTCCACCCCATTCATATTCCACAAATGGTGCCATATTTCTGCCGGTGCCATGTTCTGCTTTCAATGATCCATTGAACTTACCTGCAGTTAAATCTACCATATCATCTAAAAGACCTTCAAACCGACTGGCCCCATCTGCACTATTTAAATCCATGGAAGCGGCAAAATGTAAATTCCCATCCTTCGCATGGCCAAATATGACAGCATCATCATATTGCCAATGATTACAAATGGATTTGAGTTCATTTACTACCTTGGGCAAATCTCGGTAATCATAACATAAATCTTCCGTGATTACGCTGGTCCCTTTTTGGCGCATAGCACCCACGGTTGGATAAAGTCCTTTACGAATATTCCATAAATCCATTCGAGATTTAACATGGTCTGTCATACCCAAAGGTAAATTGCCGCCGACAGAAATTAATGCTTTTGGAATGGTCATATTTAATGCCTCAATAGATTGACCATCATTTTTTTGAAATTCAAATAATAACCCTGCCGACTGATCTTGAATAGATTTATAATCATAAGGTGCATCTTTTACATATCGAGCTGTTCTCAATGATGCATCATCCAACATTTCTATGGCATCTGCACCTTCATCTACCAAAATGGGTAAAGCGGATACAGCGGCTTCTACCGATTCAAATAAGACTAACCCTGTAGATTTAAGCGGTGGATCATCAATCGTTTCTAATTCTACAGATGAGAAAAAAGCCAATGTGCCCTCTGCACCAATGATTAAATGTGCAAATATATCAAGGGGATGATCATAATCAATTAATGCATTAAGTGAATATCCTAATGTATTTTTAATACAATACTTATCTCGTATTTTATCGATTAATTCTTGCCGAAATTCTATTTCTGCTTTACAGGTTAATAATCCCTGTGCCAATCCAAGTTCTTCCGAAACAAATCGATCATAATCATCTGGGTTTCGGGTATCGTAAATGTGTCCATTTGCCAGCATAAAACGGATATGCTTCATGGTGTGGTATGCATTATACTTTACACCACAAACCATGCCTGATGAATTATTAGAAATGATACCGCCAATGCGAGCCGCGTTAATTGAAGCAGGATCAGGACCAATCCGTTTTTGAAAAGGAGATAAATATAAATTGGCTCTGGCGCCGATCACTCCCGGTGATAACCGAATGGCTTTCCCTTGGTCTAAAACCTCATTATCCTGCCACCCTCGCACCACTTCAGCAATGATACCGTCAGTAATCGATTGTCCTGAGAGGGATGTGCCGCCAGTTCGAAATGTTACAGGCGTTTTGGTATCATTTGCATAAAGGAGTAATGATTGAACATCCTGTTCTGATTCAGGGCGAACTACGGCCTGAGGTACCAACCTGTACATGCTGGCATCGTGGGCATAGGCCAAACGATCTATGAGGCGCGTTGACCACCGATTCGATGATATGCCGGCGGGAATATCCATTAAAGGGGGCGGCATTCCTTTTTTATTATATCCGATACCGGTACGGTTTCTTGAAGGGCATAATTAAACCCAATCACAGTAAATACACCCGTCACCACAGGGATTGGATTATTTTCTTCAAACAGTGCATTTAAAATATCAAAGCTCTTATGACCGATTCTTACCACGCGTGCACCAATATCATATTGGTTTGGATAGGTAGATTGTTGATGATAATCGATTTTCATCCCGGCCAAAATTGAACTATTCTCACCTTCCCATTCATTAACGTCAATCCCCAATTGTTCCATATATCGTATTCGGACTGTTTCTAAGAAGGACAGATAGGTTGCATGGTTTATATGACGCAACCCGTCCATATCTCGCCATCGTGGTTCCATTTCGATAATAAATTCGAAATCTTCTCGTCTTAAAGATCGCATTTTCATAGTTTATTGCCTTGGTTGAAGTTGTGCCCATGGGGCGTCGTAAAATAACACAGGTTCTTCCCCTGAGTCATCAGTAATTACTTTTGTATACATGGCATCCGTGGATTCATATCGAAACAATACCGTGTCATTATTGACCCAATCACCATATCGGCCACCGGATTGGAGTAACCTTAAGGGCGGCGTAGTATTTCCATCGTATATATAAAGAAAATACGTACCATTTTCTTTAGACCACATGACCGCTTTATTTCCGTCTGGCGACCATCGGATATTTCGAAAATGTTCACTCGCCTCAGGAACCACTTTCACCGATCCCGACTTCGTGACAGGAGAACCGATATTATCTCCCGGATAATTCAATATGTGAAGCCCATCTTCTTCTTTAACATAGAGCATTTTATTTCCGGCAGGATTTAACCGAGGCATGATAAATTTATCTACATTTGGCGCATTGGTAATTTGCACCACATTAAGCCCATCCAAATCCATGGTGTAAATATCCTTTACACCCACATTGTTGTTTGCTTGATGCTTTCGCTGACTATATAAAATTTTATTACCACCATCGATGAATTCAGGATCTGAATACCATTCGTTATTTGTGGAATTGGTGATTCGAATTGGTGCTTGGTCCTTCTCTAAATATGCAATATAAATATTGTGATCTGCACCGGCATAAACTGCCAACGTTTGATCCGGATTAAATCCTACATCTTGTGGGACTTCTCCTGAAATTGTTCTCAATCCAGATCCATCTTCATTCACAATGAGCCCCATTCCTCCATCCATGAGTGCAAAGACTTTATTTCCATTTTGAATCCATACAGGAAACTGAGCATTCACATTGGACAGTAATTGGGTAAATGGTAAGGAGGGACCCAAATTTTGGATGGTGATATCATCGCCAATAGGGCGGAAATAATCCACTTTTATTACCCGTTGATAGGACGATGCACCCCACACCCTGCTTTTCGTCTTATTTCCCCAATCATCATTCAAGGATAAACGATAATAATGCTCACTATCTTCGGGCACAGTAATGGATGTGGCAAGTGTACCAATGGTCTTTGTTGTATCCCGACTAAGTACAGTAGAATCAGGAAGTGAAATTTGTTCAACTATATAATGTTCAAAATCGGTGATAGCCGTCTGAGACCATGAAAAATGAAATTGATTATTGGCGAAGGTAACTGAATCCAACGTCACTGCCGGCGGTGGCGGATCGACATCAATACCCACACTTTCGCCCATCGTTTCTTGACCTGTCGTATCTACAACACCAATTTTGAACCAATTCTCTTTCAGTACGGTAAAATTAGTTGTGTCCATTGAAATAGTCCCAACATCAAAAATCTGTTTATAAAGATTGAAGGTATTTGATGATTTTTCCGCATGGTAAAGATTATATTGCTTAAAAGCGTTTTCGCCTGACTTTGTCCAAGAAACGGTCAATGTTTTTGGCGGTAAGTCGTCATAAAGAATGGATTGAATTTCTACAGGCCCAGGTGGTGACGGCACCAATGGATTCACTGAAATAAGGACCATATTCGATCGATTGGTGTCCGCATATGCATAAAGTCTGTATTGGTACGAAGGCTTCAAAGAAACCACTGAATTCATATCCAATCGATCTGTCCAAGTAAAGGTGGAGTCCCAAAGGGTTGCCACTGTATCCACCCAGACACTATCTCCTATTTTTCGATCAATCCGGAATCCATCAAAGTCTCTTCCTTTCCGCTGCCAGTTTAATGTGATTTCACCTTCAGTGCCGGGATCTGCTTTTAAACTGTCTGGCGTCCATAATGAACGATCACTTCTAGGGTCGTATGGATTATCCCAAATGCGATTTACATCTTCGCAGGCGATGATTATAAATAGTAAAATGAAACAGAAGCGGATCATTGTAATAACCACCGTTTCATCTGCATATACTTTACATGATAATATATAATGGGAAAAACCAAACCGCCTGAAACCACATCAAAAATGGGCTTTTGTTTATCATAAGATTCAATTTGGGTGTGGCGACTATCTCCTTTTGGAATTTCACTGCCATATTGCTTATAAATCTTTTCTGACTCTACAGATAAAAACGCACGGTAACCGAGACTGGCACCCATGAGGCCAAGCATAATATTTCGCTTCAACTTATATCGGTCTCGCTCTTTTTCAATGTCCGTAATCAAATATATGTCTGGATTAATCTGGGTCGTTCTTCGATGTCGAATCCTGAATTCTCCATTCAGAATGATGTGGTTTGCGCCCTCCAAATGATAAGACCCTGCAGCCAAATCGTTGAATTCGATGGATTGGGGAGCCATAAGAAATCGATCTTCACCATCAGCAGAAACAATTACAATCCCTTCAGGCACTGGATTCGTAAAAGCCAAATGTCCAATTTGCGGTACGCGATGCTGAAGTTCGATATATAGAATATCGGATTCATCCTGTGGCAACTGATTAACACGAAAAGGTTCATACCCCTCTTTTAAGATGATAATTGGGCGGCTTTCAACCAACACTCGATTCAATGCCATGGGCGTTGCGCCACTTAAAGTATCCTTTCCAACGCGAACCATGGCACCAGTTGGTTTGGTTTTGATATACACTAAATTCTGTCGTTGATGAACCTCTAAGGGCATTCTCGTTGATAAAAGCATTTCAGCAACATTGTGCATCCCTCGTGTTTGTAGTCCTTCCAAGGATATTTCCTTGTCATACGTAACCACATTGATCACACGCCCTGACTCAGAATCAAATAGGTGAGCCTCCACCATATATGCATCTCCTACCTTGGCGACATGGGCAGATGCCATCCACTCCTGTTCTAACAGCATTGATACAATGACGCCGCAGCTTAGGGTAGTACAAGTGGGGTTTTCATATCCAGCACGAGAAAGCGTGGTTTTCATTTCACCATAATCTAAAACACGTAGGGTATCCATTTTGAGGAGTTCAATTCTAAATTGAGCGCTTAGAGATTTTAGTTCTTCAGTATGGATACCTTCCCCGGAAAAATCCAGGACAGCAATAGTATGGTCATCCGCAGGTAGGTATGCAGATAAAAGGAGGAGCGTTATAAAGATTTTGCGCATAAGGGTAACCGTAAAAATAACCCTTTAGCGACGGGATTCACAACCGACTATATCATATGATTATAAATTATATTGAATTGAATTTTTATTGCGGTTCATCAGAACAGTCTGCACAATCACAAGTACCATCTCCAATGAGAAGTGTTGCTTCTGTTGAAACTTTTTTAATGGAATAAAACATCTCGCCTGAACTGCAGAATATTTGATCATTTTTCACATCGTACCGTTTAGAGTAAGCCCCATCTTCATTAAAGAGTGTAATTTTACCTGCACCACTTGATACATCGGCAATTGCCTTTTTATTCCCATTTGAATACCACCAATAGGCAAACCCATCTCGTTCACCATTGATAAAATTAACTTCCTCTTTCTTTTGACCATCTTCATACCACCAAACTAATTTACCGGACAGGACGCCTTTTTTATATGTGGCTTCTGCATATTTATTGCCATTCTCATACCATTGAGTGGTGATACCGGCTGGTTTATCGTCATTCCAAAATCGAGTTTCTTTTAATTCCCCGGAATCATACCACCATTCAAATTTTCCATGCTTTTTTCCATTCATATAATTGCCGATAGAATGAATTTCTCCATTGGGCCACCATCGCACCAATTCACCATGGGATGCATTGTTAATCATTTGCACATAGACTTCCGGCGATAAATTGAAATTATAAAGACTATCTCCTGTTTGGGCCAGATAGGTCCCATTGGCAATGACCGAATCTTTATGCATTATCGGCGTACCATGCCATTGTTTATCAGCATCATTATAATTGACTGCCACCATATTGCCAGCTTCAAATGTGATATTATAGTATCGCGTCTCATCCCCTTTTAAATAATACTTCCAATCACCGGTTTTTAGTCCAGATTCGTATTGGCCATTCATACGAATGCTGCCATCATAGAAATTGAGGAATGCTTCTCCTGTATATGCGTCTCCTGATTTTGGATCAATGGCCAAGCCATCTTTCCCTTCGAGGTCATTAATGGATACAGGCTTCGAACAGCCAATAAATATTGAAAGCAAAATGCTTAGTTTAAATATGTGTTTCATTATTTTGATTAATTTAATTTGAAATACTGCGGAGAGAGAGGGATTTGAACCCCCGATACCCATAGGATATACCGCATTTCGAGTGCGGCGCATTCAGCCAGACTCTGCCATCTCTCCTAAAAATTGAGCGCGAAATTACAATATTTTTTTCCGGATTCATATAACGGTAATTCTCAATTTGATCTTGTTCGCTGTTTCGCGAAAAATTCTTGAATAATGCTCAACGTCTGGACTTCCATCACCCCACCTTTGACAGCAACTTTGGTTTTAAATCGAGGATCACCGCATAACTGATATAATGAGCCGCAACACCCTGCCGTTTCATCATAGCATCCAAATACAACCATTTTAAGCCGAGCATTTACGATAGCGCCGGCACACATGGGGCACGGTTCTTTCGTGACATACAGAGTGCAATCTGTTAATCGCCAATCCTCAAGTGTATTGGCCGCAGCAGTTATGGCAATCACTTCTGCATGGGCAGTTGGATCGTTTAACTGTTCCCGTTGATTATACCCTCGTCCAATCACTTTCCCATCTTTGACCACAATGGCACCTACGGGAATTTCTTCTGCTTCAAATGCTTTTTCGGCTTGAACGAGTGCTTGTTTCATCCAATAGGCATGATCCTGTTTCATTGGAATTTTACTTTGTAAACAAGAGGTCTTGAAGGGTGCTGATTTGCTTTGCCATTTGCCTTCTTCCCTCCAATGTAGTATCTGTAACGGCCACTTCGCTTGAATTCAAGGAATCCAATATGACGGTAACTTGAAGAATGGTGGAATCAAATTTACCAGTCGCAAAATAGGATGCGGCTAGTGTCACACGAACATCCAAATAATTTAATAGGGAATCGTGGGAAAATATCCATCCGGATTTTAATGGCTTTACGGTCGAATCCAAAAATGCCCGACCGTATTCAATGGATTTTGCATCATTCCCCTGTGCGTGGTAAGCAAAAGACAAACCGGCTAATATTTCAGATTGAATATCCGTAGGATTCCACGTATCCTGTTCTTTGTTAAGACCGGTTTTAAAATGGGCGATACTGCTATCCAGAACCATGAGTTTCGCGTAGGACCAACCCAATCCATTATAGCCATCTTTCCACATATCGTCTTTGACAATGGCATCATTGAACCATGTATTACTATTGAGAAAATCTTTCGCTTCATAAAGTTCCCACCCATATTCGGCCATATCCTCAGCGGTGGCATAATATTTTTTACGACATGCATCAATAGTGATAACACCGATAATCAGCAAGAATAATAGGGTCGGTCTTTGAATTCGCCGCATCATCGCATTAACATAATTTTCTTCGTTTGGCTCCGACCCATATCCGTGAGTAAATGGACAAAATAAACACCGGAGGATACTGGCACGCCATTTGCATCTTTCCCGTTCCAACGAACGCGATATCTTCCAATACTTTGCTCTTCGCTCACCAATGTTTTCACATTCCGGCCAAGAATATCATAAACAGTCACATTGACGCGTTGGAATGGCCCATCGATAAACCCAAGGTCGTATTCAATTGTCGTGGTGGGATTAAATGGATTGGGATAATTCTGATGCAGAGATGTCTGCCCGGGCACGATTAAGGTTTTTGGGCCCATCCGGAAATAGCCCATCTGTTCCGAATATGCATTCACTCGATTCCCCATGGTGATGGATGGCAATTCGATCCAACCGCTACCGGTAGATCGTCTGTAAATGGCCATTTCTTCATCGTCACCGGGCATGGAAATTTCTACAGATTTCTTAAATCGATATGCTTCATTCCCCAATAAATAGGATGCACGATCGTTAAAATATGGCTCAAATAGTGTTGAATCTAAAATCATGATGGATTGATCAAAATCCACAGCACCATTTTGGCCAATCACCTGGAATTGACCATCTGCACTTCGACCGGACCACGTGCCGTACATTTTGGCTAGGGTGAGACCTACTGTTTCTGTAATAGATGTATCACCAACCATTCCAGTTGCATCCACTTCAAATGTATAATTCCCCTTCGATTGAAAATTATAGTGTCCCACGTAAGTATATGCGGCCGCTGTGTCCAGTGTCACAGCTTTTGACTGAACTTTCAGTGTAAGGTCCTTTGTCTTACCCACCGAATCTACGAGAAAGATCTCGTAATAATTGGTGAACGCATTGTTTTGGACAACGTACATGCGGATCTCAGGACGTGGTACACGCTGGACTTTGACGACAAACGTATCGATTGCAGTTGTGTCGCCATCAGCGGCCGTAATTTGAAATTTAATTTGATTACTTAATGTATCGGACGGATTCCATGGTCCATAATCTTTCTTAAACCATAATGAATCCGGTTTGAATTTGACTGTATCTTTTGTCGCCTTACTCGTATAAACATATCCTGTGGCTTTCTTCTCAAATGTCTTGGATGGCTCCACCGTTACATTGGCATCATGGCTTAATGGCAGAATGGATAGAGTCAATGTGGAATCGTCCACATCGGTTAAATAATTGGCAAAGTCGAGATAAAGCGAGTCATTCTCTTTTACCACTGTATCTCGCAATCCGGCCCATACTGGCGGATCGTTAATGGGATTAATGAAAAATGTGACTGTATCTTTCCCCTCAAGACCATCAGGATCAGTGGCGGTAAATTCAACCATCATATCCGATTCAGTATAATAATTCGTATCAGCGGACGCCGTATCCGTGGGCATAATCCACGTATAGAGAGAATCACTTTGGCGCAATGAATCCACCTTAATGGGATCTCTGAATTTCGTCACATTGGCCGGATACACCACGAAAGCATTATTCTTTTGAATAATGGTGGACGAAGGAAATTCATCCACTAGTTTGCTGATAAACGACTTTTTAAAATCGTTGCTGAAATCGGACAAGAATCCCATTTTCGCTGTGGGATAACCAATGTTGGCGGGAATCTTCGATGCAATCCGAAATGAGAATTTGATGGATGATGTATCATTATCCTCATCATACACATAACGGGTTAAGTTAATAGAATCGCTATTCGCCCCTTCTAAGAAGGATAATTTTGTGATAGATGATAAATCCAACACTGGCGGATCATTGACCGGTAGGGCTCTGATATTAAGATCCACCGTATCTTTCAATGTCCAATTATCGGTGACAATTACTCGAAATACATATTTGGCCGTATCCAATTTTGTTGCCGTAAAACTGACTTTTCCACTGGTAGAAACAGCCGCAGTTAAATTCGTTACAACTGCAGAATCGATGGGTGTGGCCGTCGTATCCAACTTCATAGTGGTGAGTGCATAGGTGAACTCATCTGAACGAAGTGTTAATAAATCTTTGTCATTTACGGTTAATAATTGTTCGAGTAAAACGTCTTCTTGCGCGATGAGTGCAGCCACCGTATCCACAACCGGTCGTGCATTATGTCTCACAAACGAACTAGAGATCGCATTTGCATTGTTTGAATCAGATGTATTTCCGGCAACGTCTACTGCCCTTACATGTATTCGGTATCGCCTAAGATGGGTGAGTGCAAATGTATCAACAACTACAGAATCGGTTTTATTTGGATGTACTTTATAATCCCGAAACTTTGTATAAGTGGTAGCAGCCGTACTATCTGCGCCTTGGTAAAGGGCATATTCAAATCGATCTATGCCGGATGCTTTTTCATTAATATTAACGGGATCTACCCAATTTTTTATACCAAAGCCAACTGTGTCACTTGTCCAGCTTAAATAACGATTTACGGACAATAAATTGCTTTTATCATAGGCAGTAAAAAGCGTATCTCCAATGTGAGTACCAATTGTTGGAGGTAATGTGTCTAAGACAAAAAATGATTCACTTTGGGTGCCGGCTGTAAAGTTTAATGCTTTATCATAAATAACCGCACGAAAATCAATCGTATCCCCTTGTACTAGCCCACTTCCGGTTAGAGAAGAAACCAGATCGGTTTTCTTTCTTAAGAAAACTTTATTCGTCCCCAGCCCTTCTGTAGAATCCTGATCTGCAAATGGATTGGTTGTATTCTTCGTTTTAATACTGGCCCAGGAATTCACCATTTTATTCCGAACGCTTGCTTGAATATCCACATAACCACCCCCAACAAGGGAATTGTCTGTCGCATCAATATTCACAAGAATTTTAAGGCTATCTGTGGCTTTATTAATGAACCACCCTGTCTTTGCATCCACCAACATGGATACATTCGTATCCCCATGGGCCGTGGCCAAACCGGTGGTAAATGCTGCGGGGGCCGTATTATCTACGACAAAGGACTGGGTATCTGTGAAGGAAGTGGCCAGATTTCCTGCAATGTCATATGCCGTAAATTCTACTTTGGCAGTACCGTTATTTGCTGCACCCGTCGGTAAATTAAATTTCCATGTCCATGTAGAATCATTATTGGCTTTGCTGGTTTTGGCCATATCATCTACTGTTGGTGTTGCGCCACCGCCATAAGTGACATCCAATGTAGGTTCGGGGCTTGTCCCTGCTGGTTCACTCAATTTGGCAATCAATTCCAGTTCATCGCCACCTTTCCCAAATTTCACCGAATCAGCATTATATTTATTGGCAAATAGACCATAGGCCGTATGAATGGTTTTGTTGTAATAATGGGTGGTAATAGTGGGTGCAGTCGCATCAATCACTACCCCGGCTAAGTCTGTACTTTCAGAAGTGTTCCCTGCTGTATCTTCGGCTGTAGCGTACATGGTATAAGTACCATCATCCATATTGACTGTCGGCGCCAATGTAATGGTGGTTACCCCTGTCCCTACTGTATCGGATTTCGCCATGGTGGTATCGGGTGTTCCATCCACATGATACAAATTAATAAATGCACCCAGTTCTAAGTTGGTCATATCAAAATTGGGCTTTTGGACTTTCGTTATATTGTCTGTGGTTCTCATACCCAAATCCGTAGCTGCGGTCATATCCGGCGCTGTTAAAATGGGTGGCGCTACGTTATCTACGACAAAACCTAAGAATGCACTTGTGTCCTGCACATTTCCAGCTGAATCGATGGCAATAACACCGGCTGTATGATATCCACTGGCCAAAGCGGTACTCACTTTAAATGTATCCGTCGTCACTTGAGACATGATGGAATCACGTCCCACAGAAGCGCCTGCATCAATCACCAATCTGAGAGAATCAATCGTTGCAGATAAGCCCGTGAATATGAAATGGGGCTGGGTGGTTTTGGTTATATTGTCATTATTTTTAAAGCCTGTATCATCAGCTTCCAGCATATCCGGTGCATTGGGTACATCGGGCGGAATCGTATCAATCCGAACGAATGTATTGGTGGCATCAGATCCCCAGTTACCGGCCACATCTTTTACTACTGCTGTCACCAAATATGTACCATTCGCATAGCTGGCTGGCGTCAAATCTTTGGTTGTAGATGCAGTTTTTTCACGAACCACTATGGATGTGCGCTGAGCCAATGTGGCTGCATCCGTAGCCACTTTCAGAAAAACTGAATCTGTATTGGTCAAATTAGTGAGAGTGAATGTGGGCGTATCGTCATTCGTGAGTTTGTCCCAATTACCGATTCCCGTATCTGAATCTGTTTTCAACACAATGGTGGGTGTCACTGGATCGGTTTGGTCAACAATTAATGTGGTGGCAGATACAGTTCCAGTGGTGGTATTCCCTGCTGCGTCCATGATGATGGCTCTGAATGTGATTTCATCCCCATCGGAGAAGTTGGTTAATTCTTCTAATTCCCGAATCGCTAATGAAGTAGATGCTCCATTAATGGTAATCGTTTTCGTACTATTCAATTCTCCATTTGCAACGGTTGTCCAATCTTTATAATAATCTTCATGATCGGCTGGTACATATGCGGCAAAATTGTACAAAGATCCACTGCCGATATATTCATAGCTACCATCTGCCTCTGCTTCTATCATAATTCGACCATTCTCGAGGGTAGCATCATTAGCGATTGGAATGGATACATTGATGGCCGTGTTGTCTTCATTCCAATAACCGGCTACTACTTCATCCGAAACCGTTACAATTCCCCCTAATGTAAATGCAGATGGATCCGTTTCATCCACTATCAACGTTGTTGCGCTTGCATCATAGGTAGTAGCATTCCCGGCCTTATCTGTGACAACTGCTTTAAATGATATCACATCCGGATTTGGAGTTTGGTCGCTATAGCCGCTTAACCCTTCAATATGTGCAGCAGTAAGGCTAATTTTCTTATATCCTGCTGTTACATCCCCAGAAAGAATTGTCCCTGCTGAGCCAATATTTTCAAATGTTCCATCCGCTTCAGCCGTGATTTGCACAGACCCGCCCTCAAGGCTTACATCGGATGCACTTAACAATACTTTGACCCATGCACCTGTGTTGGTGGCATTCCAAAATCCTTCCATAACGGTACCACCCGTGGTCTTTACAGAATCTACTGTACCCGCGGCTGGAGCTACACCATCAATCCAAATATCTTTTTTTTGCTTTAATGCATTATTATCGGCAATTCCCGGTAGTGTGAGTGTGGCATTATTCCCTGCCGCATCCCGAATAGACCCTCCGTTCGTCACCAAAGAGGACGTATTGATATAATTCAAATCGGCACTGTATTCATTCGCTGCCACTTTATATCGGAGAATAATATCACTAGAACCGGTACCCGCGTTATAGGATGCGGTTGAAGTGGTATTTCCAGGAGATTCATCCGTATCAAGAGATAAATATGGCGTACCCCCAGATGTGACTATATTAACACTTCCATCAAATTTGACAGTCAGTGGAATGTTGTCATCAATTCCAAATGGATTGGCATCTGTAGTGTCTGAAGATACATGAGTTACGGTAGGTGCAGTTTGATCCACAGCCAATGTGGTACTACTAGCCGTACCGGTTGTGGCATTTCCGGCCACGTCATCTATTCTAGAATTTATGGTAATGGTTTCACCATCGGCAAAACCAGTAATCGCTTCAAATTGTGCTGCCGTTAAAGTAACCGTAACATTGCTACCTAAATCTCCACTAGCAATTTGAACAGAATCCCCAATGTCTTCATATGTACCGCTAGCGGTTTTAGCAATAATCTGAACCCAACCATTTTCATGAGAAGCTTCATTCTCAATGGGTACGGCTACGGTAAGGCCAGTATTATGGAAATTCCAATAACCAGCGACAACTGGTTCCGTAAGTGTTATGACTGCACCCGTTGTAAATGCAGCGTGATCCCGTTGATCAACAGTTAATGTTGTAGAAGATGCAGTCCCTGTTGTTTGATTTCCTGTTCCCCCTGCGCCATCTGCGTAGTCTTCTAAAAGGGCTGTAAATGAAACGGAAGCACCTTCGGCGAATCCAGTAATACCTTCTAAATTTGATGCGGATACAGAAATTGTTTTATTTGATCCTAAGTCTCCAGATTGAATAGTGTATGCTGAAGACACATTGGCATAGGCATTTGCACCAATTTTTGCCTGTATGTATAATTTCCCATTTTCAAGTGAAGCATCATTGGCGATGGGAACGGTCACGTTCACACTTGTATTATCTTCATTCCAATAATTGGCCACAACCGGTACACCAACTGTAATTACAGTTCCGGTTGTAAATGCCGCTGGAGATACGCCATCCACCACAACGGCTTGGGCAGCCGCAAATGTTCCAACTGCTGGCAAAGTTAATGTAGCGTCATTTCCTGCTGTATCCCTGATATAAGTACCAGCAGTAAGCGCTGAGGTGCTCTCATAGTCTAAGTCACTGGAATAATGTTCAGTCCCGACAGTATATGCAAAGGTTACCGCTGACCCGGAAAGTCCGGATTTATCCACAGCTGCATCTGCAGAACCGGGAGAATTATCTGTATTTAGAGTTAATTGAGGTGTACCGCTGATGGATACATTTTCACTAAAATTTACAACCACATCTACAGATTCAGTTGCTTTATAAAACCCGTCAGTACTGGTAACGCTGCCTACTGTGGGCGCCACTGTATCGACAGTGAGTGTTGTTGAACTAGCCGTTCCGGTTGTTGCATTCCCAGATTTATCTGTAATAACTGCTCGCCATTGTAATTCATCGCTTTGTGAATATCCACTCAGTTCAGTGACATCAGTATTGGCTGAACCGGATCCATTCACTGAGAGCGTCACATTGCCATTTAGGTCACTATTGGTAATGGTATATGCGCCACCAATATTTTCATATGTACCATCTGCTTCAGATTGTAATTGTACGGTGCCATCTTCAAGGCTTCCATCATTTGCTACGGGGATTGTTACATCTACTCCTGTATTGGATCCATTCCAGTAATTGGCTGTCACATTCCCACCTGTGGTCACCACTGTCCCGGCTGTAAATGAAGCTGGGTCATCACCATCTACACCGAAATATCCACCTGTAGATGCGCCACTCAAAGAAGCATTTGTTCCCTGACTTCCCCATGACGGGGGTGCCGGCAGAGTAAGTGTCGCACTATTCCCAGCTAAATCTTTGATGGTTCCGGATAATGAATTAGTAGCTTCATAATCTAAATAGACTGAGTATGCACCATCAGGAACGGTCCAATCAAAATATGCCTTATCCGTACCATTTGTACAGGTTGCACAATTAACTGTGGCTGTAGCTGATGAATTTGATTTTAAAGTGATTTGGGGTGTGCCAGTAAAATTTACATTTTCAGAAAATTCCACATAAAAATCTGCTATAGCACCTTCTGCAAGCATTGCTGCATTGGATTCTTCACTATGAACACCCGAAACAGTTGGTGCACTTGTATCATACAACACATTCGAACGGGTATATGTAGCAGAATTGCCGGCTGCATCATTGATAGTAAATGTAATATTGTAAACAGTTCCATCTACCAAACCGGGGTCAGTAGTCATATTTACTGTGTTGCTTGCATTGGCACCATCAAGTGCATCAGAATCTGAAACGGTACTCCCACCTCCTGATACGACTGTCCACGTAATCCCTCCAGTAGATACATTTTCACTTCCGATTGTAATAGCCAAACTTGGTGTTTTTATATAATCTGGATCCCCATAAATCGTTTCATTAACTGAATGTTCTAAAATAGATGATAGTGTAGGATCGGTTCTATCAATTAAAAAATAATAAATCCCATTACCATCAGCTTGTGAATTATTTGTATTGTCACCATCGCCGTCCGAATCTGTCGGGCAATCCCATTTTGCATTACTGGAATTAAACCGGATTCCGAGGTAAAGTCGATCACCTTCTTTATTGCTCCAATCACTGTTTGCTCCAAGGGTAGAATAAATTTCACTTGGATATAAATCTATATAGGCAGAAACTCCATTGGATATTGAAGTCCCCCAAATATTACCAGATAAAGTGCTACCGTTTCCCGTCCCCAACTCTAGTGGACTATTAACATCAAAGGTGTTTTCATCACAGCTTGACAGATTTGATGTAGTTATTTTTCCAAATACTTGTGGATTTGTTAATGCTTCAGATGCAGTAAAATAAAGTCTTAATGCCGTTGTATTCTCATTGAAATAATTGGCACCTAGATTACTACCTCTCGATTGGAAATAATGACTAGATGTCTGGGAAAATACTATGCACATAGTCCCAATTAAAACGAGTAATCGGTTCAGCTTTATCATTATCTTAAATTCAGAAAAAGTTAGAATTATAAACTCACCCCAAGCACAATGATGCCATCCATCCAACTCACGGTGCCGAGTTTATTCTTTTTATCGTCAGTCACATTAAAGGCTGTGGTAGATCGAAGCCCCAATCGGATATCCAATGCGTCCCCCACAGCGAAGCCGTAAGAATTTTCTGCAATGACGCCAAAACCTTTGCCCACCATACCACCGCCAAGTCGAACTTGTCCCGGCCCTGCAGGGAATGATAAGATCCCAGTTACATGGACGCCGGAGTATGTTCCACCTATGGGTTTATAGTTGGTGAAATTGAATGTGCCCACCTCTGCCCCGAGTCGAAAACGGACGGGCCCTAAACTCAATAACATGGGGAATTCAAAAGCTGCACGAAAGTCCACACCTGAATTGTATGTCCGGAGTTGGTGATTGACGAAGCCCGGAGAGGATCCAATTATATTTAATGTATAACCGAGACGACTGGCCGCTTCCTGAATGCTTTCTTCCGGTTCATCGGCGAAGTCATCGGCAAAATCATCACCACCTTCATCGTCAGCAAATTCATCATCTTCAGCAAATTCATCATCTTCAGCGAATTCATCATCAAAGGATTCATCGTCTTCAAATTCAAATCCTTCTAAATCATCTTCGGCTTCATCGTCAGAAAAATCAAATTCTTCATCTAAACCGACATCATCCTCTTCTTCGTCTCCCCAAAAAATTTCTTCTACCGCATCGTCTTCTTCATCTTGGGCAGAAAGGGTAGTAAAAGGGGTTAGCACCAGGAATAATCCCAGTAGTAATGGTATGGGTAGAAAGGTGCGAGATCCTTGCTTCATAAGCTGTTCCAAATTAATGGTTTTCTCCGAGGGGCGCACTTTTAGGCAAGATACTTACCTCGAATGAATACGTTGTCCGCCTCAAATTTAACTTTCTCGTCATAAACGAGGCAATCATTAGGTCTATTTTATTCTGACCCCAAATTTGGATGCAAATTGCCTATTTTTTCAGGATTGGGTCTCCCTCAACCCATGGGGCACCAGACTTCGCTAATCGCCGGCTCAGCTGATCTAATTCCTTCTGATTGGTAATCAACTGACTTTGAATAGCGTTCGTGTCTTGTTTAATTAAATGAAGTGTTTCCAATCCCGTTTCCGTCGGACCATAGGTTGAATGTTCAATAATCCGCTGAATCACAAATAATCGGCTACCAATGGTTGGAATTGTTTTTTCGCCCGGTCCAGATCGGGATTGATTCCCGTTTAAAGATGTATTCATGTCTAATATGGATGCACGAATTTCATGTAAACGATTGTCCAAATCACCCACTTCCGCATTGGAGCGATTTAATGCTATTTGCATATTCTTTATCCGCTTTAGTGCATTGGACACAGAAATTTGCAATTGAGATCCACGACGGACTGCATCTTCATAGTCCCGCCAAAAATCTGCGATTTCACCGTGGGATTTGGTTGGTAATGCACCCTGTCTCAAAGGTACTACATCAAATTGTTGAGACGTGGATAGCCGTTTTAATTGTCCATCTTGCTGTACATACATGGTGACTGTATATGAACCCGGTGGTGCCAAAAATCCGGAATTGTTGCTTGAAGGATTATTCTCGGAAACCGCATTGGGTGAAGGATAACGTAAATCCCAAGCCACCCGATGAAATCCTTTTGATGTGGGGCCATTAATTCGTCGAACTACATCACCAGCAACATTTTTCACTTCGAAAATAATTTGAGGTGATTTTTCCCGTCGTTCTGCTTCTACCGTACCCCATCCAGGAAAACCAACGGACTTCTTTTTATCCAATGCCACTTTTTCAGTCGCCTGCCGTTTGGCCTTCTTGGTTTTAAATCCTTTGCCCAAATGATAAGTAAACACAGCACCAAAAGGTGGATTAGGTGCAATAAAATACCCATCGCCTTGACTCCCTTTCGGACCATTCCATGGATCATTAAAACTCAATCGTGCCCGTTTCACATACCACCATGCTTTTCGAACAGGAAACAATGCACCTGCAGACTTCATCTGTTTATTCGAAATACCGCGAAATACGGATATATCATCAAAGACGTAAAACCCTCGTCCGAAGGAAGCACCCACCAAATCATTTTCACGCTTCTGAATGGCCAAATCTCTAAATGATATTGTTGGGACTCCCCCATTTAATTTTGACCAAGTTTCGCCACCATTCACCGTAAAATGAATGCCATATTCTGTTGCGGCAAATAACAATCCCTCTTCCACGTGATCTTGGACAATACGCCAAGTGAGCGTACGATCTGGCAAGTTGGATGTGATGGATTTCCACGACTTTCCCTTATCCGTACTTTTGTAAATATATGGTTGATAATCGCCATATTTGTGATTGTCTAAAACGGCATAAACTGTATTCACATCAAAGTTATCTGCCTTGAGGTCATTCACATAGGCCATGGCCGGTGCGCCCGGTAATTTTTTAACCGCAATTTTCCGCCATGATTTACCATTATTTTCGCTGATGTTTATGGAACCATCATCCGTACCAGCGTAAATAAGCCCTGCCTTAACGGGGGATTCTGACAATGCAGAAACTGTATTATAATTTGACATGGCACCCACATCCCAAGCATTATCCCAACTTTGAGTGGCTCCCATGATGGGCAATTCAAATCGATTTTCGTCTCGAGTTAGATCACCAGAAATAGGCTCCCAGCTATCGCCGCGATTTTCGGACTTCCATACCCGTTGAGAGGCAAAATAAAGTCGCGTTGGTTTATGAGGACTCACCAAAATGGGCGCATCCCAATTAAATCGTTCGATGGGTTCTCCATCTTTTGCCTGAGGCTGAACGTCGGTTACTTCACCTGTTGTCATATCAATTCGAGCCAGTGTACCTTGTTGACGCTGCCCGTAAATAATATCGGGATTCCCCGGCTCTGTGGCGGGCTGATGGCCATCCCAATTGAGCACGACCCTCCAATCGGCATTTTCGATGCCTTGGTGGGTGTCGGTGCGAGACGGGCCACCTTCTGTGCTATTGTCTTGTGTACCGCCATAGATATTGTAAAAGGGTTCAGCGTCATCCACGGCAACATCATAGAATTGAGTTAATGGAAGATTCGCCATAAACCGCCAAGATTTTGTATGGTCAAATGTTTCATAGACACCGCCATCCGTGCCTAACAATAAATAATCCGGATCACTTTTTTTAAAAGCCATAGCATGATTGTCACCATGTTTATTCCGTTCATTCATGCGATAAAATGTTTTACCACCATCATTGGAAATCTGCATATTGGCATCGGTCAAATAGAGGCGATCAAAATGATGGGGCGAAGCGTAGAGTTCCTGATAATAATGGGGACCCGTTCCACCGGAGACAGCATTGGATTGTTTCGTCCATGTTTCACCTCGATCTAATGATTTATAAACACCACCGGTTCGGCGATCCAGTTCAATGGCTGCATAAAGTATATCGGGATTTTGTTTTGAGTAATCAAATCCAATTTTCCCCATATTTGATGTTGGCAATCCGTTGGTTAATTTTTTCCAATTGTCACCTCCATCTTCACTGCGGTAAATGGCCGAACCGGGACCGCCACCCATATAAGCGGCAATGGTCCGATGGCGTTGCCACAACACAGCATATACACGATCCGGGTTTCTTGGATCTAATGCCAGTTCTGTGGCGCCTGTCCATTCATTATCGCTGAGAATTAATTGCCAGTTGGTTCCACCATCAGTGGATTTATATACACCACGGTCGCCGCCTTTACTCCAGAGTGGACCTTGAGAAGCAACCCAAATGGTATTGGAATCGTTTGGATTAATAACAATTTTGGAAACATGTTCGGAATTTTTCAATCCCATGTTTTTCCAGGTGTTACCTCCATCTTCGGATCGATACACACCATCACCGTAACCAAAGTGACGTCCGCCTTGATCTTCGCCAGTCCCGACCCAAACGATATGTGGATTCGAGGGATCAATCGTAACACATCCAATGGAATAGGAACCTTCATCATCAAAAATGGGTGTCCATGTAACACCCGCATTTTCGGTCTTCCATACACCGCCTGAGCCGACGGCAATATACCAAATGGACTCATCCTCCGGATGGATAGCAATATCTGCAATTCGACCGGACATGAGCGCCGGGCCAATACTTCTGAATTCTAATCCGTCAAAATTTTGGTCAGCCCAAATATTAGTGTTAGGTTTCTGGGCTAGGGCAAGTGCAGCCATGCATGTAGAAACAAAAATTACGACGCGATGTGAATAACGCATTCGATCCTCCTTCATTATTAAGGGCAGAATATAAATATCGGACCAACTGAAATAAATAAAAAAGCCACCTTATTCCTAAGATGGCTTCAAGTACGCCCGGGAGGATTCGAACCCCCAACCTTCTGGTCCGTAGCCAGACACTCTATCCAATTGAGCTACGGGCGCATAAGATATTTTTATTGGGTCGCTGGGGTGCAGGGAATCGAACCCCAACCCTCAGAACCAGAACCTGATGTCCTACCGTTAGACGACACCCCAATAAATATCCCTAAAAAGGGTCGAGAATTTAATCAGTTCACTCATCTCACCAAATGGATTAAAGTATTAATTTATTCAAAATCAAAATCCATCACTTGAAGGACTTTTTTTGAACTGTAGTCTTGAATCCAAACCACCACTTTTAAGTCTTCACTTTTCCAAGTGATATCCGCATGATTGATCCAATTGTCGGGCATGGACCATTCAATCGTTTCCTCATATTCCACACCAGCAATATAATCGATTTTTTTACCTGTGTTTCCCGGGACCAATTCAATCACCGCATCATGATGGTCTCTTAATCCATTGGGTGATGCATCATACATGACTTGCCCCATGACTGTGGCAATAAACAATCGAATATCATCACCGGAATCCACACTTTGCAAGGATGTTGATCTTACCGTAAAACTGATATCATTTCCACTTTGTGTCCCCGAGATCGAAATATCGTATAGGGAAATTTCTCCAATATACTGTTTAGGGTGGCTAATCCAATTGTTTACAATATGTTCTGAGTCCTTGCCATTGGTAAACATTTGGGGCGTAAAGCTATTTCCATAAAACCCACTTCGTGATCTATTCATATTTGGATTGGCGAGATACATTGGATCGTTGCCTTGCCCCGGCCACCACACATGGTAGGCAATGGTTGTCCAGATTGTATCCAAATCTGCACCGACATAATTCGCAGTGCCTGGTTTTTTTGTGCCATTGAATATCCGCTCCGCGGATGCACATGGTCCTCATGTACTAGAGGTGAACATTTCACTCAGTACGCGTCTTTTTATGGTACTGACCGTCACCCCTCTCATCCCTTGCAATGTTTCAAAGGTTGCTATAATGGTCGTGACACCAACTCCCTTTGCAGTGACCACACCATTTTCACTGACGGTAGCTACGGCATTATTTTCCGAAGACCAGACTACTTTCGCATCTAAGATTTCTTGATTTTTTTGATCAATCACCCGTGATTTGAGTTGAATGGTTTGCCCAGGCTGCAGCATGAGACGACCGCTCCCCGGCGATATGTCTATGGTTTCGGGCACTTGTGCGTCCTCTCCGGACTTATCATCGCAAGCATAAGTCAAAAATGCAAATGCAGTAAGGAGTGTGATTAGTTTTTTCAAATTTATTCTCAAATATTAAGGTTTAAATTTACCTAAAAGGTAGAAACCAGCCCAAATTTAAACCCATTTTCAAAGGGCTGAATATATCTACAGACACCATTGCTGCAATACACACCGCCACGGAGGGATCCATAAGAAATGGCCAATCGATTATTCTGATTTAGATTGATGACAACTTCAAGGTTGGCCCATGTCAAGGACGTATCCCAAATTGAGTCCAATGCTTTTTCGATGGCATTATTCTTTCGTTCTTGTTCGACCACTGCACGCTCTTCTGTATCCGCATAATCCACACTCAACGATGCAGACCAACGTGGCGATTTCGCTATGCCTACACTGATAAATCGATTAATTTGTTTTTCCTTTAAATAAAGAGAACCAAATATATCATGTCCAAAACTTGGAAAATTTGAAAATGTGTTAAATCCTTTTTTCTTGTCCTGATACTCGAAAAGAATATCGATACTATATTGATTATCAAATCGATACGTGAAGTGTGTGGGTATTGTCACCGCTTCTATACTTTCGTAACTATAGGATTGATATTGATCGATTTCTTGGTTTGTAAATATATCTAACACATCTTCTGTTTTTACCACACCAATCACATAGTAGAATTTTTGGCCCATGGCATACCCATTGAGTTCAGCATAGATTTCTTGAAACGGATTCATGAGTGGATTTGACGATGGTAAAGATACAGCATCCCGAGATTGCCAATTCCATTGGATATCGTTATACCATTCATTGTGTCGGCTGGATTTGGCCCACTCCAATGTAAATAATGCATCATTAAATACAGGACCAGACAGTGTAAAATAGTAACCGACTTCATCATTAAAATCGATCAAATGGGTAATCTTACCCAATAAACTGGAATTATGGGTTCGAAAGCCAGTGGGCATTTGCTGCATAGTAAGTGCGCCGCCGGTGTTGTTTACAAAATTCCAACGATCAGATGGTGGTAAAGTGGCGAAGGAATAATTTTTATAGGACAATCCAATCGACCATAAACCTAGAAATACATTTGCGTTCGAATAAAAGCCAAAACCGCTTTTGTCCTTTTTGACGTAATCAATGGTTGCATCCATATTGTCCGCAAAATAATGAAGTGTGCCTCCCATCATATTGTGGTTGATGTTATCATTCTCATTTGTAATGGGATTTGGATGATCTTCTTTACTATTTAAAAATTGAATACTGCCTTGCCACCGATCCCCATTAAAAGAAACTCGTCCACCCACCATTCCATGTTCAACTTTATAATTGGGAACACGATCGTTAAATCCTGTTACTTGGTTGGTTAATCGCCAAATGGATTGTGTACCCCCTAACACTTCAGCGGAAACTACATCGCTTGACCATTGAAGAAGTCCGCCTCGAAGCCCAGTATCCAAATCTATGGATTGATCATCCTCCATGTTGAGCATTAATCCGCGGCCCCAATATTCATATATATCACCCAACTTAATGGTAAAATTATCTTTTACATATTCAAGACGAAATTTTCGAAGTCCTGCATCTTCACGACCCAACTGAGGTGGTTTTGCATATTCGAATTGCATCCACCCTATCCATTGATTCCAATTGCCATTCAAGTCAACACGATGCTCCGAAAAATTGAAATCATTTTCGCTATCCCCATACCCTAAGGATGTAGTCCCGGATAAATTGAATTGGGCCAGTAAAATCTGACAGAAAACACCTAGCATGAGAAAGCAACGAAGTTTATTCATTGGATCAACTAAAAATTATATTTTAGAGCAGCGCGAATCTCAGCTTCCATGGTTTTTTCATTGCCTGGCAAATAGCCATAATGACGCCACAGAATTTTCCCGTCTTGGCCAATCAAAATATTTGTGGGCATTAGGTTCCCATTAAGTTTTTTAAAGGTTTGCCGATTTGGATCGATAAAAATTCGAAATGAATACTTTTTGGCGCGGATATAACTGCGGACATTTGACAAACTTTTGGGGCTATCGATACTGATGGCCAAAATAGAAAACCCATCTTTATTATACCGCTTTTCAAATTCATCAAGATAGACCATTTCTTTTTTGCACGGGGCACACCACGTGGCCCAAAAATTGATTAATACAGGCCCGTCCTTCAAATAGGAATGGAGTTGGGCTGATTTGCCATCCAGTTTTTTGAGTTGAATATCAGGGACTTGATTTTGACCCACCAATACTCCAATCAAAAACATGACGATTATAAACAATCGTTTAAGCATGATGAAAATTTTTAGAGAATTTTATTTAAAAATGTATGAAGTTCATTCTCAGGAATAAACTTGAGGCTCACCCGGCTAATGTCATCCGCTGAATTCACATCCATATTAAACGTGTACTCTACAGGAATATCCACTGTTTCAAGTGAAACTTGCATGGACCATCCGCCCACAGCGAAATCAATGAGAGGTGAGAAAAATCGAAATGGTTTAAACAGAACGCGATCACTGTCCATCCCATGGATGCCTTGATCAGGAGAATCTACTAAGACGACTAAAGGTCTTCCTGATTGATCCAAAAGCTGAATGACCGGAATTGATCGATAAGTACCCAATTGAATTTTTTCTGCAATATCTTTCGGAAAATTATATTTGTCGCGATTAAAATAAAACACGGTCAAATTACCATCCTGTTTCAATCCGGAGTAGGGTAATGACTTGAGCATATCTTTAATGATGCTGCCTTTTAGTTTATATTCGACCGGTAAACTAATTTGGAATTCCTTCCGATTATCCGGATCATAATTAAACTGAGGCCGCTCCAATTTCACCTGATATGGATTAGACATAAGATTCCCTAACACATCCACCATCATGGTGGTATTGAATTGATTTTCCGGACGAGAATCTTCATAACTATCTTTAGAAATATCCAATACCCACTCACCATCTTCTTCGCGTAAAGCTTTGAGATCTTCTTCTCCCCTCGCGCCAATATTTAAGTCTAATTTTTTCTCCAGTTCTAAAATGGCTTCGTCAATGGATGAACTTACATCGATGGCCTTTTCTGCGTAGGTGGGCGGCGTACGCATCCGCTTTCCTTCCGTTAATGTAGGATAGGGACTTTGCACGGGCTTTGGCAAATATGGCGTTAGCATCATATTCACGGATTCAGTGAGGAGTCGATTCATACCGGTTACATCATTATAATCGCCACGCATTTTTCTGCGATCCAATTCATCCCAAGATGCAATATCAATCAGCTGAAGTGAAATGGTAATTTTGGCCAAAGATCGTTCAAATTTTCCCAGCATGAGCAAATTTTTAGAGCCCGGGCGCTGTTTTAATAATAGTGAACGATTGGTCATGACTTCTTCTAAGCCTGATTTATCTTTTAAATAGATTCGATCATGCTGGCTCAATTCTTTATTCACCATTTCGGCAAAAGCATCTGAAAGCCATCCAATGGCTACATCATTTTTAATATTATCAAATGGAATGACATATACATTTAATACTGGCGGTGCAGCGGCGATTATGCTCCACAGCGAAATGAGGGTAAAAATGGATTTAATTTTCGTGCGCATGAAGGTTCAAGTTATGAGATTTTTCTGTCTATTCTCAATGCTATTTTTTCTGCCCGGATTGATTTTGCTTTTCAATTTTTGCCCATGCATCTCGCAGGGGAACGGTTCGATTAAAGATGGGTGTATCATTGGAGTCCGGATCTTTGCAAAAATATCCCAATCGTTCAAACTGGACGGGTTCACCCACTTCAGCATCATCTAAAGCCGGCTCTAATTTACAATCATTCATAACGGTGAGAGAATCCGGATTCAGGGCATCGACAAACTGTTCTTCACTGTCTGGAGAAGGGACTTTAAACAGTCGATCATAGAGACGCACTTCTGCATCTATGGCATGATCTGCAGATACCCAATGCAACGTGGCTTTCACCTTACGCCCATCGGGGGCATTGCCGCCCTTGGTCTCCGGATCGTATGTGCAATGCAATTCAGTAATGTTCCCATCCGCATCTTTAAGAACATCATTGCATGTAATAAAATACGCATACCGTAGTCGGACTTCTCTACCGGGACCGAGACGGAAAAACTTTTTCGGCGGATCTTCCATGAAATCAT
Source organism: Fidelibacterota bacterium (assembly GCA_016845785.1). Taxonomy (GTDB): domain Bacteria; phylum Fidelibacterota; class Marinisomatia; order Marinisomatales; family TCS55; genus TCS55. Next base: position 101,595 of record JAERSH010000044.1, on the reverse strand, counting down.
CCCGCTCGATATATAATGCTTTAGAAAATGGCACTTCACGACGGCCGGCAGATTCATCTTCCGGATTATTGATTGCGCTTAAAGTTTCAGATTCCCCTTCCGGATAATTGGTAATGACCACTTTTAAAGGGTTTAATACTGCCATTCGCCGTTCGCATCGTTTGTTCAAATCCTCTCGCAGTGTGGATTCCAATTTAGCGACTTCCATCACATTGTCACGTTTGGCAACGCCTACTTCATCCATAAAGTTTCGGATGGACGCCGGGGTATATCCCCGTCTTTGATATCCAGAAATGGTGGGCATTCGTGGATCATCCCATCCTGACACATGGCCATCTTCAACCAATCGTTTTAACTTTCGTTTGGACATGACGGTGTAGCTCAAGTTTAATCGAGCAAATTCAATTTGCTGCGGATGATAAACATCCAACTCATCTAAATACCAATCGTAGATGGGTCGATGGTCTTCAAATTCCAATGAACATAATGAATGGGTAATACCTTCGATTGAATCTTCCAACCCATGGGCCCAATCATACATGGGATAAATACACCAATCATCTTTTGTTCGGTGGTGATGGGCTTTCAAAATACGGTAAATGATAGGATCCCGCATATTCATATTGGGATGGGCCATATCAATTTTCGCACGGAGAGTCCGAAAACCATCTTCAAATTCACCATTTTTCATTCGCTGAAATAAATCCAGATTTTCTTCAATACTTCGATCTCTGAAAGGACTGTCTTTACCGGGATTGGTTAACGATCCTCTGGTATTACGAATTTCTTCCGGAGTGAGATCACAAACATAAGCACTGCCTTTGTGAATAAGATCTACCGCATAATCATACATTTGCTGAAAATAATCTGAGGCGAAACAAAGATTATCCCATTCATATCCCAGCCATTTTACATCAGCTTGAATAGACCGGACATATTCATCTTCTTCGGCAATGGGATTGGTATCATCAAAACGGAGGTTGCATTGGCCATCATATTCGTCTGCAATGCCAAAACTTAAACAAATGGCTTTAGCATGACCGATATGGAGGTATCCATTGGGTTCCGGGGGAAATCGTGTATGGACACGATTGTCAAACTTTCCGGACACATTATCTTCATCAATAATGCGTTGAATAAAATGTCGAGGTCTAGATTTTGATTCCATTATTGTGGTAATTCTTTTAATGCAGTTTCAATGCGATTTAGTGTTTCTTCTTTCCCTAAATGAGCCAGGATTTCAAATACGCTTGGCCCACTCAATCCGCCACTGATAGCCAAGCGTATGGGCATAATTATTTTACCTATACCTAATTCATGTTCAGTTGCATGATCTTTTAACACAGTTTCAATATCTTCTTTTCGCCAGATGGTTATTTCCTGCAGTGTAGATTTAATCCCTTCAACGCGGTCGTTCACTTGGTCATCCGGCCATCCTCTTTTCAATCCGGCACTATCATAGACGGACGGTGCTTGAAAAAAGTAGTGAGATTGGGTAATAAATTCCGTTAGGGACTTGGCGCGTTGTTTCAACAATTCAATAATGGAAATGAGATAGGATATGTCGCTTCCCTTTCCCCAATTCGGTGAAATGCTACGAATTGAATCTAAAATAAAATCCGTATTTGTCTGCATCATGTGCTGACCACTGACCCAATGGAGTTTTTTCTCATCCCATACCGCACCTTTTTTCTGCACTTGAGACAAATCAAATTTTTGAACCAATTCATCCATGGATAAAATTTCTTCTTCAGTCCCAGGATTCCATCCCAGTAAGGCGAGATAATTATTCAGACTTTCAGGAAGATATCCTTCATCCCGGTAAGATTGGACGCCTGGTGCCCCATGCCGTTTACTCAACCTTTTCTTATCGTGGCCTAGAATCATGGGCAGATGGGCAAATGTAGGTACATCAAACCCCAATGCTTCATATAGTAAAATTTGTTTCGGTGTGTTAGAAATATGATCTTCTCCACGGATCACATGGGTGATATTCATATCATGATCATCAATCACTGCCGTAAAGTTATACGTGGGCGATCCATCAGATCGGACCACAATAAAATCATCTACTTCATTATGGTCAACAGTGATGGGACCATAAATCAAGTCATTATAATGGGTCTCACCCTCGGAAATGCGAATTCGATAGGTGAATCCAATCCCCTGATTGAGTCGCATTTTCACCCCTTCATCCTTAAGATTTCGGCATGTTCCCGGATATTGATAATGCCCTTCATCTCTGGCGGATTGCAATTCATCTTTTGAACAAAAGCACCGATAAACTTGACCGGAATTTAGCAGATTGGCGATATGGACTTTATAATCATCAAATCGATTGGATTGATAGACGAGGGGTTCATCCCAATTGAGACCTAACCATTGCAATGCATCCAAAATTTGATCTGTATATTCATCTTTGGATCGCGTTCGATCTGTATCTTCAATCCGCAGAAAGATTTGACCGCCCTGATTTTTGGCGTAGAGCCAATTAAAAAGTGCGGTGCGGGCACCACCTAAATGAAGCTCCCCTGTGGGGCTTGGGGCAAAACGAACGTTGACGGATGAATGTGACATAAAATTAGACGGGGAAATTAAGCAATCATACCCATGAAAATAGAGGAGAATTCCACCATGTTATAAATAATAAAAGGCCCCCGATATGGAGGCCTTCTATTTGTCGATAGTTTCGGACAAACACTAGGTGTAAGAATGCTTGTCCGCTCTTTGCACTGCGCTTTGCGCATCGCGCGGAGGGGGTGGGATTCGAACCCACGTTAGGATATTTCACCTAAAACACCTTAGCAGGGTGCCGCCTTAAGCCGCTCGGCCACCCCTCCAATCTTGGATATATTTATTAAATAACTGCGTCAAATTTAATGGATTTCATCATGGGAACACAAAGCATTCTATGCCCTCGCAAATTGTTTCCCACTCAATTGAACTACTGCACCTTTTAATTCTAATTTTAATAATAGAGATAATGCTTCAGTCACATTCAAATTGCTTCCGGATACAATATCATCTATATGTTTGGGATCTTCTTCCAGCAATTTCACCATGGCATGTTCCGCCTTCGTTAAATGGAGTTTCATGTGCTGTTGTACCGGTTCCTTCGGTGAAAATAGTTGATGCTGAATATGATCTAACATTTGTTTCCCATTTTCAACAGGGATAGCACCATTCCGAATCAATCGATTGCAGCCAACACTCATTTTATCAGTAAGTCGACCCGGCAATGCAAAGACTTCACGATTCTGGTCAATGGCATTTAACGCAGTTAAAATGGCACCGCTTCGATTCCCCGCTTCGATAACAATGGTACCATGACTCAATCCGCTGATAATTCGATTCCGCTGGGGGAAATTCCCTGCATCCGGATTGGTGCCAATGGAGAATTCAGAAATGATGGTTCCCTTTTCACAAATAGACGCTGCCAATGACTTATTCTCAGCCGGATAAACAAAATCAATCCCATTCCCTAAAACGGCAATGGTTTGTCCCCCACGATTTACGGTTTCTTTATGGGCCGCACTATCCACACCTCGTGCGAGTCCACTGACGATGGTAAGGTCAAATGACACCAATTCATTTACAATACTCTTGGTCATTTTTCGACCGTATGGTGTTATGTTTCTTGTGCCCACAACCCCAAGACCGTCAAATTGTTTTTGGAGTGGTTTTCCTTTCGTATAGAGCAAAACGGGTGGATCATAAATCTTTTTGAGTAAAACGGGAAAATCGTCATCCCAAAATGTGATAATCTTTGCATTTATTTTTTCACAGCGATTCAATTCTTTTTCGCCAAATCCATCGGGGTCATATTGATGAATCGCCTCTGCAGATTTTAAATCAATCCCCGGCGCTTGACACAATTCTGATTTGGATAATGAAAAAATATCAATGTCTTTTGGGAAGAATGATACGATGGATCTTACCCGCTGAGGACCCAATCCTTTAACCTTCGTCAGGTTCAACAGTCGGATGTTGAATTCAGATGTCATTTAATCTATTTGCTATTTCTCGAACCAAAGCAACGAGGCCTGTTTGGGTAACGGCTGAAATTTCCATGAGATATTCAGGAATGGTTTCCCATTTGGATTCATCCACATTATGGAGCGCATCCCCTTTGGTTCGAACCAAAATCATGGGTTTGAGGAGCAGTGCTTCGTTATAGGTTTTAAGTTCATTTTTTAATGTATTAAATACTTCAGGTGGATTTTCCACATTCCCATCGATCAAAAATAGGAGTAATCGATTCCGCTCGATGTGGCGTAAAAATTGATGCCCAAGTCCTTTTCCTGCACTTGCACCTTCAATGAGCCCGGGAATATCCGCCATGAGAAACGATTGGTACTCTCCCGTTTTCACAATGCCCAAGTGAGGTTCCAAAGTGGTAAAAGGATAATCAGCTATCTTCGGTCTGGCTTTAGATAATACGGAAAGCAAAGTGGATTTGCCTGCATTGGGTAACCCAACCAATCCTACATCGGCCAATACTTTTAATTCAAATTCGAATTCACCTGTTTCCCCCGCTGTTCCGGGTTGAGCATATCGCGGCGTTTGATGGGTAGATGATTTAAAATTAATATTGCCCTTTCCACCGATACCACCTTTGCAAATGATGACTTCTTCCCCTTCTTCTAATAAATCAGCTGCCACCAAATTTGATTCAACATTTCGAATTATTGTACCTAAAGGAACCCGAATGATGATGTCTTCACCATCCTTCCCTGTTTTCATACTGGATGAACCGGGCGTTCCATTTTTGGCACGATAAATCCGTGAGTAACGAATATCTTGAAGGGTGTGCAGATTGTTGTCTCCCTTGGCGATTATATTCCCGCCACGGCCGCCATTCCCTCCATCGGGTCCGCCCTTTGGAATGTATTTCTCCCGACGGAATGATACGCATCCCGGACCGCCTTTGCCGGCGTGAAGTTCTACTTTGGTATAATCAACAAACATGATTCATAATAAAAAAGGTGTGCAAAAGCTTACACACCTTTTTCCATATAATGCTTAGTGAATTGTTTACATATTGGCAATAATGGCCTCGCCAAATCCTGAGCAGGATACCTTTGTTGCGCCATCCATCAATCGATGAAAGTCATAGGTAACCGTTTTATCGCCAATAGCACCTTCGATACCTTTTGTGATAAGGTCTGCCGCTTCTTGCCATCCCATATGCTCAAGCATCATGACACCGGATAAAATCACCGAGGATGGATTCACCATATCTTTACCTGCATACTTTGGCGCTGTGCCATGGGTCGCCTCAAAAATAGCATGACCAGAATCATAATTGATATTGGCCCCTGGCGCAATACCAATCCCGCCCACAATGGCGGCCAATGCATCAGAGATATAATCTCCGTTTAAGTTTAATGTGGCAATCACATCGTATTCAGCTGGGCGTAATAATATTTGCTGCAAAAAGGCATCTGCAATGACATCTTTTACAATAAGTGATTTTCCATTATTATCAATCACCTGCCAAGGGCCGCCTTCATAATCCGTAGCCCCATATTCACGCTTGGCCAATTCATATCCCCATGCTTTGAACTGTCCTTCAGTGAATTTCATAATATTACCTTTGTGGACAAGCGTGACCGAATCGCGATTGTGAGCGATGGCATAATCCAAAGCTGCTTTCACCACCCGTTCAGTACCTTCTAAAGAAACCGGTTTTACACCCAAGGATGCCGTATCAGGGAATCGGATATTGGTGACACCCATTTCATCTTTCAAAAATGATTTTACTTTTTCTACTTCGTCCGTCCCATGCATCCATTCAATTCCAGCATAGATGTCTTCAGTGTTTTCACGGAAGATGGTCATATCAACCAATTCCGGTTTTTTCACTGGTGAGGGCACACCCTCAAACCAGCGGACTGGCCGTACACATGCATAGAGATCCAATAATTGCCTAAGGGCCACATTTAATGATCGAATCCCACCGCCAACCGGTGTAGTTAATGGACCTTTAATGGCAATTAAATATTCTCGAATTGTATCCAACGTTTCATCCGGCAACCATGAGCTGGTTTGTTCATTTGCTTTTTCTCCGGCCAATACTTCTTTCCAAACAATGGATCGATCGCCGCCATAAGCTTTTTCTACGGATGCATCAAAAACCAATTGAGATGCATGCCAAATATCCGGACCAATACCATCACCTTCAATAAATGGTATAACGGGATGGTTGGGTACATTTAATTGTCCATTTTCGAGTATAATTTTTTCACCCTGAATAACGCTGTTCATATTTAATTACTTTCTATTACCGGTTTCTTTTTGGTTTCTTTTTTGGATGTTGTTTCTGTCTTTGTTTTGAATGAATCTTTTTTTGCATAATCAGTAAGATAAAATCCACTTCCTTTAAAGATCAAACCTGATCCCCCACTGACCAAACGACGCACATTCCCCGTACATTCGGGACATAATTCCAAAGGTGCATCAGACATGGCCTGGAAATATTCGAATGCATGATCGCATTCTTTACACTTGTAATCGTATGTGGGCATTCGGTTGTTTTTCTATGAAAAATAGACGGGGAATTTAATAAAAATAGAGAAGATTTGCTTTCGCAAATGTGAGAGGAAAGAAAATATTTTAGTTCAAATTATATTTTTCTTTTAGATGAACCATTACATTTATTGGTACAAAATTAGAGATATCGCCTCCTAACCTAGCTACATCTTTTACTACAGTTGAATTTAAATGAATATATTTTTCCGATGTAACCATTAGCAAGGTAGATACCTCAGAATTTAAATGATGATTCATCGTTGCCATTTGGAATTCGAATTCAAAATCAGATACGTGTCGCAATCCTCTGATCAGTGCAGCTGCTCTGTGTTTCCTAGCAAAATCAGCCACCAAGCCATCTGTGGAGAATGCTTCAACGTTAGGAATATGTCTGGTGGCATCCATGATCATTTCAATCCGTTCTTTCGGACTAAACAATGGATTTTTCTCTGCATTCACTGCGACGGCAAAAATGAGCTTATCAAAAAGAGTTGCTGCACGCTCGGCAATATCTAAATGGCCGCTGTGAATTGGGTCAAATGTTCCTGGATAAATTACGATTCTCATTCTTCGTTTCTCCAAAAGGATAGCTGTGTGTCGCCATATTCCTTTACTCGATAGGGAGAAATTGGGAATTCTCTTGGTGAAGATTCAAGGATTAAAATGCCATCTTGATTTAACCGAGACATGGCCAATGATACGAATGCATCCGTATCATGAAATCGATATGGTGGATCAGCGAAAATAATATCATAAGAATCAGATGAATCTAAAAATTTGATTACATCCTGACGGAAATAATGGAATGGTGTATTTTTAAATAATGCCCCATTCATTTTCAGCAACGCATTCACCCGCATACTGGATTCAACAAACGTCACGGATGCTGCCCCTCTGCTTGCCGCTTCAAATCCCACAATTCCGGATCCTGCAAATAAATCAAGAATGGATTTACCGGAAACATCTCTTAAGATATCAAATAGACTTTTTCGCACCAATGATGTAGTGGGGCGGTACGGTGCATTTTTTACCGTTTTAACACGGCGACCCTTATATTGGCCTGCCTGAATTTGCATCCCTTACTCTTGGGGTTCGGGTTGAGTTAGACCATAGATTGATATATAAAATACAGCAGATGGTTGAATCAAATCTGTGCCGCCTTTATACACAAATTTTTCTAATGCAATATTTTGCCCATGAGATGATAAATGATTCAGAAGCGTTTGAATATAATTATCTCCACTGACTCGAACGATGACTGGCGTCAGCGATTTCTCATTCTTTTCAATCGGTGCTAATGCTTTAAAGAATGATTGTTGAATTTCACCGATATATGCTTCAAATGATTCAATGGATTGTCCTTCATTACTACTGATTGAGTCCGCCACATTATATTGAACCAAATAACCATGTTCAAATCGGTTGTCACCTGCCACTTGCCGCAGTGAATAGTTTAACACATCACCAATTGAATCAATCGGCGCATCCATGGTTTTGTTGCCAAGCATTTCTAAGTCCATTCGCCCATCACTAATGGATAATAATAATATTTGATGGCTATCCGTTAAACTAAGCGTTTTCAGTGCAGATCCAATTAAACTTTGTGATTGAATTATAAATTGGGGAATCTCCTGTCCAATTGGTGATACCATTTCGGGTTTCACCTCAATTACATCCACAACTGCTTTGGGTGGTTCAGATTCATTCCAATTAATTTTTGGAATAATGTCTTTAAATAATTCTGGTTTTTGGTCATAAGTAAGCATGATTCCGATTGCACCAAAAAAGAAAATATAGAGTATCGTTTTCAGCCCATTTCCCGATTTCTTTTTTACCAGTGGTTTTGCCACCTTTTTGACTGTTTTCTTTTTCGATTTTTTCGGTTTTGACTCTTCCTTAACCACGGGAGGTTCATAATTGTATGGTTGAAATCCCGGTTGGTCAAAAAAGTTTAAAGCCACTCCTTTAACCGTCCCTTGCGCGATGGCTGTAAATGTGTAAAGATCTTCTTCGGTCAATGATTTGGGTAAATTATCCCCCTCTACGTTGATCCCTGCCAGCGATACCAGTTGCTTTATTCGCCGCCCCTTAAAATGGGCTTTGCGCTGATCGGACAACTTTCCCGCAGCCATGAGTTGGCCTTTGAAAACATCCTTTGGATTACTCCCTCCATTTGCTGGGTGAAGTACCCACTCACCCTTTAGAAATCTTGCAGTCCCATTTTGAAAACCGGATTGGGAATAATGGTGGTAGCTATATCCCGTTTTTTCAATATGAAATAGGGTGACCCCTTTTTCAGGATTTAACCCATAAAATGAACTGGATTCAGTTCCCATCCAATGGGCTTCTCCGCCCAATTCTTGGATGGCCATTTTGATTGGTTCAGTAAAAATAGTTGGCACCCGAACGGCATAGACATGGCGATTTGGTACCTCAAAAGATCGGCCAAAATATTCATAATTTTGATCAGAAGTCCAACGCTGATCCAATGTCCATTTGGCAAAAGCCCACCCATCGTTTTCAGTCATATCCTGATCAAAGGGAACCAAAACAGATTGGGTGAATTGGTCTGGAATGGTTACATAAACCTGTTCACCTTCAAAGGGAATACCTTCCCGAATTAAATGGAGGCCTGCATTGAGAATGGAAACAGTTTCACTCTCAACAGAATTCAAAAGGCTTAGAGGCCTGGGGAGTGCTTTATATGATACGGAAGAAAGTAACGGTTTTCCATCATTTTCCGTCCATTGTGCACAAAAAAGATGGGTATCCGATATTGCGAGATGGATCACTTACAGATTGTTACCTATCCCAACTTTTTGCACCATCATTAATAAAACCATGGTTATCTGCTTTAAATGCAAAAATCACATACCGTTTACGTACAACTGTTTCTTCAATTGGACTATCCACTCGGATTGCATTGCCCTCATCTTTCACTGAAATTAGGTAAGGCTTTTCTGTTACAGGACAAAAGTACATGGATGAATCGGGCATATACGAATCATAGTAATTCACCACTTCTACCCGTTCTGTTCCCACTTCTTCCAATAATGATACAAAATTGGTATCGGCCATAAATTTGGCGAGACGTTTCTTTTGGACATATGTGGTATCATTCCGAGACAAGTCTTCTGAAAACATGACAATTGTAGCTGTTGTATCAAGAACTGTATCCCGGCGAGTCATGGGGAAACCAAAGGTAGTATCAAATTCTATATCATATCCTTTGGGTACATTTACAGTAAAAGTTTTATTGCCAAGGGTAATGGATTGTTCACCAAGATAAGTAGAATCACCCGTAAGGGAATCCCGAACTGAGTTAACCACTTGTGTAGCCCAAAGTCCATCCGGATTATATTCACCCATTACGGATTTGTAGAAGTTTTGCACATCAAACATATTTTCCATATGAAATTGGCTCTGATCAGCAAATTTTTCTTCTTCATCCCAAATGGCTCTCGGCACATAAATGCTAATGATTAAGAATAGAAAGGCAAAAACAATTGCCAATTCGAGTAGGTCGGAATGCATCTTCCGCTGTTTACTTAATTCTGATTGATTCTTTTCAGACATCTAGTCAATCCTCTGTCTTAATAAACGGTTTAAGTTTTTCAAATGTTTTTGGGCCAATACCCTTCACCTCCAAAAGATCTTCAACGGATTGAAATAAGCCAAAATCTTCCCGGTGAATCATAATACGTTCAGCAGTAACAGGTCCTATACCAGGGATTGTCATCAAATCCGCTTTATTCGAAGTATTGATATTAACACTTTTTACAATTGGATTCTGCTTCTTTTCATTCGATTTTTCAGCTTTTTCCCGTTCCACTTCCTCTGCCACTGCTTTAAATGCCAATACTTCATTTTCAATGGATGGAACTGGCTCAGAAAACCACAATCGATATCCTTTGATGAGTAACCCGATTGTAATGATACCCAACAGGAAATTGATAATCATTTTTTCCTGTTGTGTAAATGGGTTCAATCCAAATCTACCCGTGTAAATGTGGGATCAGCTTGCCCGTTCACCTTAGCCATTTCTTCCAATAATTTCTTCTGCTGCTTTGATAATGACTTGGGCGTAACCACTTGAATGCGAACCAATTGATCTCCGCGTGAAGATCCCCGAACTTTTGGAAACCCTTTGCCGCGCATCCGTAAAATTTGTCCCGACTGTATACCTGCAGGAATTTTCAGTTTGGCCTTTCCTTCTAAGGTTGGCACTTCTAAAGAAATGCCCAATGCCGCTTGGTAAATCTGGATTTTGGCTTCTGTGATTACATCTTCTCCATTCCGAGTAAAAACAGGATGATCTTTTTCTTCGAAGAAGATAATTAAATCGCCGGACTCATACCCTTTCGGCCCTTTATTGCCTTGGCCATTCAAGGTCATATAATTCCCTTCAGCAACCCCTGCCGGCACTTTCACTTTGATTTCTACTGTCTTTCGTTGGATACCATTGCCGCCACAACCACGACATGGGTTTTCAATCATTTCACCAGAGCCATTACACACAGGACATTCTCTAACCGTTACAGATTGACCAAAAAACGATTGGGACATTTGTCGAATTTGGCCTGAGCCACTACACTGTCGGCATGACGTAGGCATTGTACCGGCTTGTGCGCCGCTCCCTTTACATGTGTCACATGTTTCATGCCGTTTTATTTTTATAGTTTTATCCGTTCCTTTGACAATATCTGTATAATCCAGCGCCAAACTTACTTTTAAATCTCTGGCTTTTTTTACACGACGTCTGCGTCCACCGCCACCAAATATCCCGCCAAATGGATCAAAATCTCCGCCAAAAATATCACCAAAACTGCTGAATATATCTTCCATAGACATACCGCCATGAAAGCCACCACCACCGGGGGCATCACCCATACCCACACCGGCATGGCCAAATTGATCATATTGGCGTCTTTTCTGATCATCGGAAAGGACTGAATACGCTTCAGCCGCTTCTTTAAATTGTTGTTCTGCTTCTGTATCACCGGGATTTTTATCCGGATGGTATTTCATGGCAATTTTACGATATGATTTTTTTATATCGTTGCCAGAGGCCCCTTTATTAACGCCAAGGATGTCATATAAATCTCTCATGATGGTGTTTGATTAACCACAACTTTGGCATGTCGAATAACACGATCTTTATATCGATATCCTTTTTCGAATACTTCAATGATTTCATTTTCTGCTTTGCCTTCTTCACTCCGCATCATGAGGGCATCATGTAGTTCTGGATCAACCGTATCGCCAGGTTTCGTAAATGGCTTTACATCTAATTCATCAAATCGTTTATTGATTTTATTGACAATCATTTCAATGCCTTCATGGAGGGTTTCTTTATTCGACTCTCCATTTTCAGCCGATGCGGTTTCAAGGCGATCCAAATCATCTAAAACTGATAAAAATTGCTTAATAACTGCTTCACCATCATATTTCAATAAATTGGATGTTTCTTCCTGTTTCCGTCGGCGGTAGTTATCAAATTCTGCTTTCAGACGTAAATATCGATCTGATTGATTTTCCGCCTCAGATTTGAGGGATTTAATCTCATCTTTCAACTTCGCTGTTGGTGTTTTTTTAGTCGCTTTTTTCTTAGGCGCACTTTTGGTAGTTTTTTCTTTAGATGGCACTTTGCACAATCTCCGTAAATTTTTCTAATAAAGCTTTCATTGAGAAATATGGTATTCGTTTTGGACCGATGACACCGATACGTCCTTGCATCATTCTACTCTCAAATTGAGTAGTGATGATGGCACAGTCGTCTAATCGCACATCCCCATTTTCGGTTCCGATTAAAGTATTATCCGAATGCATATCAAAATTTTCTTTAAAATGACTATTTATAAATGGTTTTTCGAGCACCGGCAAGACCCGTTGATATGAAGATAAGTCCTGGAATTCAGGCTGCTGAAGCAGCACATTTGTTGATGAAGTATATATCGTATTATTATTATCGATCGTAAAATATGAATACCGTTCGTTAATCAGAACTTGCACCAATTCATGGGCATACATTTCAGCATCATTCAATCGATGATTTATAGTGGTTTGAATATCTTTTAGGGTTAATCCAACGAGGCGATCCTTAAGCAATTGTGTAATATTTCGAATCCGCTTTTGATCTATGATAACGTCAAGATTTAATACGATTGATTTAACCAATCCTGTGTCCAGTGCCAATACCAGCATGACTCGATCACCTTGAATGGTCACCAATTCAATATCGGTCAATGTACTCTGTTGATATCCGGAAATAGTCACCACACCAAACATGTGGCTAATTTTTGCCAACATGGTCGCTGTCGCACCTAATAATTCATCTACATTATTTGAAATGGTTAAGAGTTCCTTCTCCACATCCTGCCCCACAGGTAACTCTATTGCATGGATGGATTGAATACTATTGACATAAAACCGATATCCCACATCCGTTGGCACGCGTCCACCCGATGTATGCAAATGGGTAAGATATCCCTTTTCTTCAAGAGAAGCCATCTCATTTCTAATGGTGGCCGGAGATACATTGAGGTTATAATTTTCTTTGATATAACCAGATGATACGGGCGTGCCGTTTTCAATATATCCTTCAATCACAGCAGTAAGAATCACTGCTTCTCTATCAGTCAAATTGTAGTTTTTATGTCCAGACATAACCGGAAAAATTAGACGGTTTATAATTCATCAGTCAAGGAGGGAATCACAGATTTATTTTTTTAAAAATCGGGATATGGCCCGACTACTTCCCAATAAACTAATGAGAATACCAGTACCACATAAAACAGAAATGAGAAACATGGCATCATATTGTAATTTTAATCCCGTTACTGAATACACAATACCCTCTCCTAAGGATAATCCGCCGATCAATAAAATGGAGGCCAACAGTGCACCAATTAACCCATGAAATATGCCTTCTAACACAAAAGGTGCTTTCACAAATGCGCGCGTAGCACCAATTAATTGCAGTGCTCCAATTAATTCCTTTTTCGCATATATGGTTAACCGTACCGTATTGGATATAATTAAAATCGATATGAGCATCACCAGGATTAACAATCCGGTCATCCCCTGCACAAATTTTTGATAATATGATTCGATCCGCGTGATAAGCCTACCTTGATAATTCACCTCATCCACTTCTGGAAAGGAACGAAGGCGATCAATAATCGGTCGAATTTTAATGGGATCAGTTTGATGTTTTACAATATTCAATACACAACTGGCCGGTAAGGGATTGTAACCAACCATGTCCATAATATTTTCACCAAATTGTGATTTAAATATTTTTTCTGCATCGGATTTTGTTATGACTGTGGTTGATCGAATGCCTCTGATGGATTTGAATTCATTGGCCAATTCCTTTACCCTACCGTCAGACACATTCTGTTTAAAGAATACTTCTATTTTATACTTATCTCGTAAGTATTCGATAACCTTGTGTGTATTTTCACTGGCGATAATCAAAGAACCGGTAATTGCCAATGTTAGAAATGTTGAAAATATGGCAGAGAATGCAGTGAGTTTATGGCGCCACAGGTTTTTCAATCCCTCAGAAAACAGGAACATCATTTTATCCATCAGGATTGCCTCACGCTTCCGTTTTGGATTTCTATGATGCGATGACCTCTTCCTTTAATTAAGTTATAATTATGGGATGCCATCAAAATGGCCGTGCCTTCACGATTTACTTCTTCTAATAATTTAATAAGTTCAAAGGATGTGACGGGATCCAAATTGCCCGTGGGTTCATCTGCGAGAATAATATCAGGATCTTTCACCAATGCCCGCGCCACACATGCACGTTGCTGTTCTCCACCGGAAAGTTCCATTGGGAGATGATCTTCCTTTCCTTCTAATCCTACCTCTTCAATTGATTCATTCACCCGTTCAACAATTTCATCTTTCTCAACACCAATTACGTGAAGTGGCAATGCGATATTTTCGAATAAATTTCGATCATTCAATAAATTATAATCTTGAAATACCATCCCTATTTTTCGTCTCAAAAAGGGAATTCTTCTTGGTTTAATATTATTCGATTTGAATTTATCAATTTCAACTTTGCCCACTTGAGGTATTAAATCCATATAGATTAAACGAAGCAGTGTGGTTTTTCCTGAACCGGTTGGGCCGATTAAAAAGGCATACTCATCGTCTCCCAATGATAGGTTCACATTCGACACACCGCCCCCTTTCTCATAGGAATAGGAAACGTTATCAAGGCGAATCATGGGATTAATCTAATTGGATTTATTGGAGTTAAAACAGTAGATAAATAAAAAATATATAACCAGCCAATAATACACCTGAAGTGAATCGATTAATAGGCTGCGGCATTTTTGAAATAATAATCATGCCGATACCATAAGCAATCATGAACACCACTTCTTTGCCAATAATTTCTTTAGGTGAATCCAACGGATGAATTATTGATGCTATGCCCAACACCGATAAAATATTGAATATATTGGATCCAACGATGTTGCCCACAGATATGGCACTCTCCTTTCGGAACGCCGCCATAGCCGATGTTGCCAGTTCAGGCAGAGATGTACCAAATGCAACAACGCTCATGCCAATCACCACTTCTGATACACCCATATATCTGGCCAAAAAGATGGCGCCATCTACAAATATATCTGCTCCGATCGATAAGAGGATAATACCGCCAATTATTAATGCGACTAATTTCCCCATTCCACCTTCAATCAATTCTTCTGTTTCCGTTTCTTCACCGCTTGGAGATTTAATGCAAAGTAAAATGTAAAAAATTAGACTAATGAAAAAGACCAGTCCTTCAAATTGACTTAATCGCCCATCAAATGCAAAAAAGATAAATAGGGCACAAACGGCTAAATAAATGAAGAAGTCTCTTTTTAGATGATTGAAATTCACCGTGATGGGAAAAATCAATGCACTCAATCCCAGCACTAACCCCACATTGGCTACGTTCGATCCGACCACATTCCCTACTGCAATGGCAGAACTGCCTTCTAATGCGGCAATCACGCTGACGATTAATTCCGGCAATGAGGTACCAAAAGCCACTACGGTTAATCCTATGACCAATGATGGGATGCCCAATCTGGTGGCAATATTTCCACCGCCCTTCACAATCCATTCTGCGCCATAATAGAGCATGGCAGAACCGACCCCAAGAAAAAGGATACTATTCAGCATATAGATTATGTTGATTAATAAATTCCCAAACGGGCTGCGTCACCATATACCGAATCGTTTTATCTTCTACCCAACGTTCACGAATTTGCGTGGATGAAATTTCAATTCGTGGAATATTGGCAAATTGTATCTTGGCTAAAATCCAATTGGGTATGTCACTAGGACGAAAACCCGGTCGAATCGCCACAATCAATCGGCATTCATTTAAAATTTCTTTTGGGTTTTGCCATGTGTGAAACTGTTTTAATGAATCACTACCAATTAAATAAAATAAATCTTTCGTTTCAATACCTGATGCTTCCTTATACGCACGTATTGTTTCTAGAGAATATGATATACCACCTCGCCGAATTTCTATATCAGAAATAATGAAGTTGGGATTATCCTTGGTGGCAATTTCCAACATATTCAATCGATTCTCCACTGAGGATATTTTTCTATCCTTTTTATGGGGAGGTAAGTGGGCAGGGACAAATACAATTTGATCAAAATGTTCCGCCTCGAAAATAGTCTGGGCAACGATGAGATGACCAAAGTGAGGTGGGTCGAATGTACCGCCAAATAGACAGGTTTTCATTCTAATTCGATTCTGTCGAATACACGTTTCTGTTCAAACCATGCATCTACAAGGTCATCCATTTTAATGTTTTCAATATGACTTCGGTTTGTTTCATAATATGTTTTCGCTTCATCAAATTCCTCACGTTCAATATGACAAGCGATCATTTTCATATGGGCCAATTCTATATAATCTGTATCATAATATAAATCAGTAACCTGCTTAAACGCCAACATGGCGGCTTTATATTCCTCCATTTTCATGTAGAGAATGCCGGATTCATATGCTTTATTCGACAATTTATCTCGGAGGATTAATATATCTTCTTGCGCTTTACCTCGTTTATCTGAATTAGGATAATCATCGATAAATTCCTGAAGCTTTTCAATTGCTTTTTCAGAATAGGTTTGATCCCGGAAATATTTTGGAGACATAATCACATAAGATTCACAAATGCGATACCTTGCTTTTTCGACAAATGGACTAAAAGGCATACGCCGAATTAGACGGTCGTATTCCGCAATAGCGAGTAAATATTCATTTTTACTCAAGAAATAGGATTCTCCGAGATAGTACATAGCATCATCACCCAATTCTGTGTGTGATGCAGCGATGACGACACGATTAAAGTGGTCCTGCGCTCGGACGTATTTCTTTTTGGCCAAAGCGGTTTTTCCTTTTTCAAATTCCGCTTCATAATCAATATCCCGATTGTTTTTATTTCCCGCACATCCGGTCATGACAATGGTTATACAAAAAATTAATGAGACTGCGATTCGCATTAAAATGGTTCTTTCTATCAAATTTTGAGCCGGGAATTTACCACGCATAAGTGATTCGTACACCCCCTACTCCCCACTTATTTAATGGATTGTAATTCAAATCCAGTTTTGGCATATTTTTTTGTTGTTTATTAGCCGTCCAAGCCGCTTCCAATCCGCTGACAAGATGGTTAAACATTACCACCGATACGGCATAGCGAGAATAATGTTTCAGTAAATTACTCTCATGGCGCTGATCTCGATATTTATCTTTTTGTGTGGTAAGGATTATCGATTCAACATTTCCTTTTTTGACTGTGTACCAATTCCCTTCCGTATCAAATGGATCGTCATATGGATCATCCCATCCCCCGACAAATTGGTCATATTTGCCTATATTTTCATAAAAGTCACGATCTCGAATAACAGAAATCTCGGACCAAGCATATTGCTGCACCAACTGGGACAATTGATCTGTAAAATAATAATTACTTCCAATTTTCAATCCCAATTTATGGGTGCCAATTATGATGTCTTCCCATCGATCTGGGAAGATGATTTTGGTATTGTTATACCACCTTTCCAGTGTCCAATGTGCATCACCATAAGCCTCAAATTGATGCCGAATATCTTCTGCACGATTCCCATAATTAATGGATGAAATAATACCGATAGTTTCAATCCCTGCAAATAGAACTGGTTTTAGCCAATGATCTTGATTCTGCATTTGACCCCATCCAGGCAATACAAAGGATTTAAACATGGCTTTCACCGGTATTGGCAAACCGATTGAATCTCTTTCCACCGGATAATTAGCCAAATCATAAGGATCGAATTGGGCAACGCTAATGGATATAAAAATGAATAATGCGAATATTCGTCTCATTTTAAAATCCAAACAGAACGGTGAAATAGAATCTGTTTTCATGGCCGTATTTAATATGAGTTCCATCTCCAATATCCATTTCAAATGTATCTAATCCCCGATGATATTCGATACCGATGGATGTAGGATAATTATAAAATGATGCACCGGACATTCGCCATTCTACACCTGAGGATTGTTTCGCAATAAATTTGGATTGGTCGCGGTTCCATGCGTCTCCAATTTGCCCAATCAAACCAATGGTAGAATGTTGTAAAGTGAACCATCCTAGGGGAATATGTTTTTCTCGAAACAAAGGAACGCGCAAGCCCACTTCACCTATAGCCATATTCGTCCCTTCCAGTGAATAGAATGGATATCCCTTTAATCCGGGCATACCGCCAGCGAAAAAGTGAAAAAATGAATCTGCTTTAGTATTGGTTATCCATCCTGCCTGTCCACCCAAGGAAATAGTCCAACGATTCGTATTGGGGATTTCATATAAATATTTTCCGCTTAATTCGGTTCTAACTAAATCATGATTGTTGAATTTCGAAACCAACGTACCCGATTCTGACAAATCCAAACCATCAATAAATTGATTCCATTCCTTCGCAACATTAAAGTGAATCTCATATCCGACTGGATTGATATTTTGATCGATCCGCCGTTTGAATTGTCTCAATTGCCATTTTACGCCTGCTTCTTTACCACGAAAATAATCATATCCAATTCCCGATTGCAGTTGCGGTTTCCCCACCACTTGTTCTTTAATAGATGCACGATACTGAGCCCATTTTCCGTACAATTCGAATTGAGTCCCATAAAATGGAATTTGTATTCCGCCTCGAAATTCAATCAGACGAAATTTGAGATTATTATCCAATTTATACACGGAGTATGCGGTACGCTCTTCTGTATTCCTCGTCAGATAAAAGGTTTCTAAAAATAGTGTTGGGAATAGATGTCGATACTCAAATAATAAAAACAAATCCAAATCTTTGGATCTATTTATGGATGCGCCACCTGTAACAGACACTTTATCTAATATTTCAGATGAGTAAAAATAAAATCCCGGCTTAAATGTGCCATAATCCATAGTCATTCGCGGCATAGTGAACATGGGTGGAAAATGGTCTTTGTAATTTTTGAATTCATTTTTGACTGATTCTGTGATAGACGGGCTTAAGTTTTTATTCCGTTGAAAATATGTGGGTGTATATCCAACTTGCAAATCATCAACGAATTGGATCGAATCTAGTATAGCCAATTGATACTGACAATTTTCATAAAGGGAATAAACCACCTTTCCATTTTCATGGATGTCTGCCATGAAAGCACCGCCTGATACGTTAGTCAAATATCCCTGCCTATCACCATCGATAAAGTATAAATTAAAAATACCGGAACGGTCGTCACTGTAAACCATCCCGATTTCTGAATGATCACTTTGACGCTCATCCCACAATTCATTATTGAGAATAGCACCTGAAATTGAATCTGATAAACTCAAATAATGGATATTTCGAAAATGATGGGTGGTCTTATCATAAATAAGGCGATGACTTTCTCCATCATAATTCAACCCGCCAATGATTTCACGGTTTTTAAAATTGGTAATTTTTTCTGTGGATTTGGATTTGAGATCAATCTTGAAAATGTTTTGCGTCCCATCAAATGTGGCCAAATAGAATAATGCACTATCACGAGGGACATATACAGGAGAAAATGCTCGGGCGTCTTTCGTGATTCGAAATTCTTTTTTTGATTGAAGATCGTACTCATAAAGATCATAAAACTTGGATCCCACCTTATTGGGCATTTTGGCTTTCTTGGTATAATATACTTTTTCATCATTCCATGCGGGTTTGGAATAGACTCCATCCACAATCTTTTCAGAAGATTGAGATTTCATATCATAGACAAAAAGATCCGTACTGCCCAAATAATCGTGATCCTGATTTGAGACATAGGCGATTTTTGTCCCTTCCTCATTCCAAACCGGAAAGAGATTGGCTGTCCCTTTATCGTTAATGGTCGTGCCCTTTACCTCATTCTCAATGACCGATCCAGTCAGCGTTTCATATCTGGTATCCAAAACCCCCACAAATTCCTTATAAACCTGTCTACCATCTTTGCCTGTGGCATCCTTCACTGCCCTATTGATGGAATAATTCATAGGCTTACTTAGTGAGGTCATAATCTTTTCAAGAGATTCAGGACCATACTTCACGGCCAAATAACGGGACAGTGCAAATCCGGCATTGTACACCGATTCATTGCCAATACCACTTTTCCCGAATGTATTCATCTCCCGCCAAGAGAGCATATCGTCATTCAAAATTCGATCACGCAGAATCATATCACGGATCGAATCCCAGTTATCCCAGTCCGCGCCGGGATACATAAACTGGGCTGCACCTTCTGCCAGCCATGGTGGTACGGCCGTTCCCGGCAATGGGTAACTCACTAATGTATTGGGGTAGCCATACAGCACATCAGGACGTTTTTCCTTTTCATAGCCGATCCATTGCACATATCCGCCGGGAATGGACTTCCCAAACTTTTGCGCCCTTTGAATCGACACAATATGGGCAAATTCATGTGTAATTACATTTTGAAGCCAACGGTGGGATCCCCGCAATTCAAACTCGAGTGGACTGGTCCAAATGATAATTTTATTATCGTAGAAATAGGCGGCACCGTTGGAGATATCATCCACATCGGTGAATACAATGTCCGTTTTATCGATTGGTTCATACTGGTAGAGTTCAGTAATGAATGGATAAATGCGCTCTGCAACATAGGCACCCTCTCGTGCAGACTGCTCTGTTTCACTATAATAATGGATTCGGAAATGATCAGTTTCAAAAGACTGCCAATCCAATTCAGGATGGTTGTAATTCACTTGTGCTAAGGCAAATGACATTAAAAATATGAAACGAAGTTTCATTATTTAATGACACCCACTTTGATGATCTTTTCTTCTGATTTACCTTGATTAGAAACAACCACACGGGCCAAATAAACCCCAGATTCAACAATTGAAATATCCCAAGGAATTTTAATGATATTTCGGAGAATATATGGCTTAGAATTCTTATCAAAGATTGGTTGTTTTAATGGTCCTGTTTCTTTTTTCAAAACTTCGACTGGATATCCGGCCAAATCGAAAATATGTATTTCAATTTTTTTGGCTTCTCCTACTGATATTCTAAAAACCACTTCTTCCCCATAAGAAGGGTTTGGGTAAGCATATGACTGATCTTTATTCATTAGAAATGTTGGAGTTGGATTATATTTTTCCAAACGTAATACTGAAGATCGGTCAGGAGAACTATTTTCATATTGCCATTCATTCACATTTGCATCCGAATTATTTTTGAATGTAATAAGTTTATTTTCAGTCATTACCGCATGGATATCTTTATAATTCACTAGCCCTTTTAAGGACTTCGATGAAGCATATTGCTCTAATTCAATTCCCTCATGATCTAAAATTCGAATAGTTCCATCCTGATGTTGATAAACCATTTCTCTTTCACTATCATTAAGAAGATCCATTCCCAAAACAGAACTAGACGAATTTGTATAAACAGGAAATCCATTCTTATAATTTAAATCTTCGGATAAAGCATGAATATTCCCATCCACATCAACAATAATCATTTCAGCTATTCTATCATTTTCCAAATCAATTAATGACACTTTATCATAATGTGACTTAATACCATTTATGCTCAATATGGGATAATTGGCATAAGAAAAATATTTTGCGAATGAAAATGTCATTTGGCCATTATAGGTCGAAATTGGAAATAATTCCGAAGATGCTGATATGGCTGAAATTTCACTTTTCTCAACTTGGAAGAAGGATTCTCCATCTTGAACTATAGTTATTTCCCCTTCACTAATCGCCTTAAATAATTCTAATGAATTTGTTGTCGTGATATTTTTCTCCCACTTCTTTAAAAACGACTTTATTTCTCCATTAAATTCAAACCATTCAACAACGTGATTGTCCCCTACGCGTTTTACTGAAGCCAACGCCATAGGATTTGAGTTTTGCACCACACAAACTTGAAGGTCCTCTCCTTCATTTTCATGAAACGCATTTATATCATTTAAGTCATCCCCCCACC
The DNA here is from genome assembly GCA_016845785.1 of Fidelibacterota bacterium. GTDB lineage: Bacteria > Fidelibacterota > Marinisomatia > Marinisomatales > TCS55 > TCS55. The sequence goes on along the minus strand of JAERSH010000044.1, from coordinate 79,542 downwards.
AAAGGGAATCCCCTTCGCCCACAAAATCCAAATCGCCGTCGCCATCCACATCCCATTGAAATAGAATGGATTTATTATCATCAGTTAAATATGTGGCCATATAGCTTGAAATAAAGTTGATATTCATTATTTCACCAGCTTTTGAGATTTTTAAAAATTCTATTCCCGAATTGGCGCCGGAATTGGATTTTGTATTGGGATAAGTGTAACCGGTGAAATCCATATTCCCTTCAGCATTGGCGCGAAAATATTCTTTATTCTCTGCAAACCACATATCCCCCCAATATCCCGAAGATGGATCTGTGAGCAAATTAGATACGTATCCAATATCCTGGGCACCGTCTGCTTCTTCAAGGTCGATCCCCCGATGATTACGATCAGCATTAATAGAAAATGAATTAATACCTTCATTGATCTTCTTTTCATCAATATGCCAAATCAACAATCCGGAAGCGGGCAACCCCAAATCGTAATTAGGGATATCTGTAATAACGCCATATTCATTCTTTTTCACACCCACTGAATCCATGAGGACATTGATCATGGAGGGGTGCTCATTGGTCTTTTCCCATACTGCATAGCGTGCCGAATCCATACTCACCCCATCTCGATACCAATTATTTCTATTTTCGATCAAAAAATATTCATCTGTACTGATGGGAATTTTAACGATGGCATGTTCAACCCCACTTTGGATGGCAATCCTTCCGGGATATTTGACCGTCGTTGCCACCTCCCACCCCGCATAAATTCTCGTCCATGCATCGGGTGGTGCAGGGATGATACCATTCCCATTATTAGATCCTTGATCCATCAGACTAAACACACCTACGCCGGATAAACCCGTTTCCAAATCCCATAATGGTGGCAATCCGACGGCGAATCCAATCATTAATGCCCACGTGCCCGTAATACTAAATTGTACATTGCACGGATTTGTTAGCGCATCATGGATGGAAGAATCCATCAGAATATGGTTTTGAGATTCAGGGAGAATTATTCCGGATGGTATGAACGCGTTACCAATTTGAATGGGACCCCCCAAGTGGGTATCCACCATTTTTTTATCCACAAATGTAGATGGAATATCTTCTGGGGTGGGATCGAGAAATGGCAGTTTAAAATCCTGACCGACCCCGGGATGAATAATGGCGACAACATGAAATCCACTTAAATCAACTTGGTCAGTTTCATAAGCCGCCTTTACTCCATCTCGCAATAATTCAGTTATCCGTTTTTCATGGTCATCTTCTTGCCCCAATTCATGATAATAATTCATTGGCTTTTGAATGACATAACTGGATTCATTTCCACTAGGGAAAATTGTTGAATTCGCTACATCCAGCCCAAACTTGCCGTATGATACGGAACGGAAATAGTTATCGATCGCTTCTATGTGAGACTGAAAATAGTTTTTATCATGGGGTGCAGGATCGATGGTATAATCACCGCAAATATTATTTTGAACCATCTCATATTGACCCGTCCCCGTAAATCCTGGATAATCCCCTGTTGGAAAAGATACACGGATAAATGCTACTTTTAAATCGCCCAACACTTGGGCATCCACAGGTAAGCATGCGAAGAACAGAAAGGCCAAGGCCCATCTGCGTTGTGAAAAACGGTTCATAAAGAACGAGTACTAGAACTGAACATTCATGGAGAACCGCATGGTATTGGTCAATGGGTGACCGGGCTCTCCTGAAGTATAACCAAAATCGAAACCGTAATTAGAGAATCGCAATCCCACACCAAATGTAGGATTAGAAATTTTTCCTGTTTTGTCAAAATAATATCCGCCACGTAATGCAAAATAGGATGAATACCAATATTCCATTCCAAAGTTGTGAACCAATTTATCTAACTCATCCTGGATGGAACGATCGTCTGCGGAACCTACTTCTTTCTGACCCCACTGGTTATAGATACCCCATTTGTCATCACCAAACTTTGCACCATACTCTTTGGCTGTATCCACCATTTCTTCAGGATCACGTTTACCATTTCCATTTGCGTCACCGGCCCATTCCCAACCGCCGATTTTACGGTCTGCATCCTCACCGGACGGTGCACGATCAATGTCTCCTCCCAAAAGCCAATCATCTACCCAAGAAGTAAAAATGGCTTTATAAATGGGATCTTTATGGGCAATCTCTAAATCACCACTTTTGTTATAATCATTATTTTTTGCACTTTCATTTCCATCTTTATTATAACCGCCAATCATACCATCTCCATCCCAATCCATATCAGGATAGGAAGCCACCAAAAGCTTATCTACATCATATACCACTTTGAAACTATTTACTTCATTCTTGAATACTTCATATGCCAAACCGAATGTGAGATTGGTCGGTTGTGGGTCCGCCTGGTCTGGATCGATAAATGATACTTTTGGACCAATATTGGTCATGGTAATGCCTAAATCCATTCTGGGTGTGAGCCATCCCTTTTTCATGTAACCAAGGTCAAAACCAAAGTCTGTGGATGTGCCTTTTCCCTTTTCGGAACCCGTGCCTAATTCCACCAAATGCTGGTAAGATATTTTTGCATTCATTCCGAATGAAGATGTGGGGGATAATTTGGTACTGTATGAAATGGCGGCTGCCATCATGTAGGAGGTGAATTTTCCTTGAAATTGGGCATATTCATCCATGCGAATTTGCTCACCCAAATTCAGATAAATTAAGTGACCACCCAAAGTGCCCAATTTGGGAAATTCTTTCCGAAACCCCATGAATTCATAGTATAGATCATCGGCTAAGTTGGGCAACCAATTTACGTGCATGATGGCCAATTCGGTTCCTTGCTGAAAGGCAAGACCTGCCGGATTCCAATAACTGGCGTAGGCATCATTGGCAACAGCCACTTGTGCCTCTCCCATGCCGCCTGCACGTGCGCCAGGAGATATGAGCAGGAATATTGCGCCTGCTTCACTTTGTGCATTGAGGGACGGACTGCTAACCAGCAGAAGCGCCGCCACAATTGAATATACCCGTTTCATAAATAGTCCTTTCCCCGATTCGGGGTAAAATGTTGTAAGGGCTTATTGCCCTTGTTGATGTGAGAAACGATTCAACCGTTAGCGTTTATTTATGTGCACTCCTGTGTCATTTAGCCGAAATTACCCTTTTCTCCTCAAACGAGGCAAGGGGTTGCTTCATAATTATTTTAGCAAAAATACGGTGTATAATCGATTATATTTATAATGGCTTTAACTCTTCTAAAGACATATGAATTATATCTTTGCCATTATTATAAAAAAATAAATTGTCCTTTATGATAACATCTTGTACCCTACCACTTATTTTGGTTGTTTGTTCATAATTTTCAAACCCATCCCTTGTGTAATATACACCGTCCAATAGAGTTATAATGAAAAAGGCACCGGTTAAGCGTGGGTCGCCAATAATATACCAAACTCTATCCGAAAGAATAGAATGGTTAAATATTTCTCGCCAATTTAAGCCACCATCAATTGATTGGTAAATTTTAGAATCCCCTAAGAAATACATTTTGTTTTCATCAATTGAATCAAAAGCTAAATCAAAGACTCTTTCTTTGATTTCATCAAAATAAATATATGTTTTTAATGACACCCCATTATCATTCCAACAAATTAATTCTCCCCAAGACATGGGTCCATTTCCAAAAGTCCATAACTCACCAGATGTTTTCGGATGCCATTTAATATGATAAAATCCAGCAGTCATATGCTTTAATCCATCATAAAAGAAATCCCATGTTTTACCACTATCAATTGATTTATAAAAAGACGTTCCATTTTCTATAGAAAAAATAATATTCGGATTCTCATAGGATCGCTGAATAGTTCGAATAGATGAATTGATACTATCGTTCTTAGTATTGAATAAATATTTATTTTTCCAAGTTTTTCCATTATCCTGACTTAACCAAAAATGTTCCTGAAGAGTCGCAATAATTATATCGTCTCCATTAATAGATACATCAGTCACACCTGCACGTCTGGTTGTATCCGTAAAACCCATATATTCCCAATTGCTATTTTCGTCAATATAGTTTTTTCGCCAAAGACCCTCATCATATAAGGCTGCATAAATAAATGGTTTTTCTACCTCAAATGCTTTGAGAGAAAACCATTTAATAGATTTTGGATAATAGTCGCCAGGGAGATTCAAAATAGAGATTGTGACTGATTTTTCTATTTTATTCATTGCTTCATCAACAGAGATAACTTTAATAGTATATTGACCATTGGGGCTATTTTTTGTATCCCAATCGTATTTATACATATGAGTGCTGTCAGTGAAATGAAGCGAGTCATTTATAAAAAATTCAACAAATGCGATACCTTTTTCATCTTTTGTATCAACTTGGATAAAAACTGTATCACGAAATGTTTCACCTGCGGTGGGTGAAATGATGGACAACACTGGAGGTGTCATATCGGGCTTTACTTTGTCTTCACATGAAAAGACGAATAAAAGTAGAATAATTGGATAAAGACGACGCATAGTTAAAATTACATATTTTCATGTATATCCACAATAGGCACCAAACCAAACAACATGAGATATTATGAAGAGGATTAGTGCAAATAATGGTTTTGGTTTGAATTGACTATGTCAATTCATGCATCAACACAGTTGATACAATCTAAATGGTTTAATAAATGTATTGTGCCTTCATTAATGATTAGGCCAAATTGATAAAATTGGGATATATGTAATGGCCAAAACACTTACCAACATCACCATAAAAAAGGGTAATGTGGATTTATAAATCGTTGGCATATCCTCTTCAAAACGATAGGCCGATAAAAAGAGGTTCATTCCCACGGGCGGCGTCAAAAATCCAAGTTCAAGGTTGGCAATAAATATGATGGCTAAATGGACCGGATCAATTCCGAAATATGCCCCCAATGGTGTAATCAATGGGACTACGATAATAATGGCCGAAAAAATGTCCATCATACAGCCCACAGCGAGGAGGAATATATTTAACATGAGCAGAAATAGAAGTTTGGATTCGATATTAGACTTTACCCATTCCAATAAGTGTAATGGTACTTGTGCATCTACAAGGTAACTGGTAAGCCCCATGGCCACACCCAAAATGATCAATACACCACCAATGAGCGTTGCACAATCCAAAATGATATTTTTCAAATTGGACCATTCCAAATCCTTATGGACAACCACTTCTATGATAAATACATAAACGGCGGTCATGGCTGCGGTTTCCACCAAAGTGGTGAATCCGCCAAAAATACCAAAGAGAATGAAAAATGGAATGACCGCTTCCCATTTCGCTTCCCATAAGGATGATTTTATTTCCGCCCAATTTAAAGCATGTCTTTTCACCGCTTGGACCTTCCCCTGCCATACGGCCCATCCACCAATCATGGATATCCGGATTAACCCCGGTACGATTCCTGCCAGAAAAATAGCTTTAACCGATACTCCTGCAGTGACACCATAGATAATTAATGGCAAACTAGGTGGGAATAGTAAGCCCAGGGACCCTGCGACCGTAATGAGGCCCAAACTAAATAATTTTGAATAGCCTTCTTTTATCAATAGCGGCATCAGCAATCCACCAAGAGCCAAAATAGTGACGCCGGAACCGCCTGTTAATGCAGTGAAAAATCCACATAAAAGCACCAAAACAACAGGTGTACCTCCGGGGATCCACCCAAACAATGCTCGGAATAATTTTACCAATCGCTCAGACGCATGACTTTCTGCCAGCATATATCCTGCCAGTGTGAACAATGGAATGGTCGGCAATGTGGGTGATACAACAATGCGGTAAGTTTCTGCGGATATTGCAGAAAGGGGCGTCCAATCTCGCCAGAAAAAGAGGATTGCCAATCCACCTAATCCAATAAAAATAGGTGCGCCTTTAATCAACGCAAATAGAATTGCAATAATCGCCACCCACATAAAAAATGTAGATTCTTGGAGTGGAGTAACATACCATACAGTCAATGTGAGCAATATGCCGCCGAACAATAACATACCGCGATCTCTCCATGTTTCATAGCTATTCATAACCATATGAATGGCAACGACAAAAAACCCTGTCGGCATGATTAGTTGGGCGACCCATCTGGAAAGAAATGGTGCAATATCAACCGGAAATTCTTTTTCTACTTTGACCAATTCCCATGCTCCATAAGCCAGAGCCATCACAATAAAGATCGTGGTGACTTTTGCCATAAATTTAAACCAATCTATTTTTTCTTCTGACGAGAACAGCGGTGTTGAAGTGAGGGATAATAATCGATTTCGCCGTGCAGCAACCATGGCGCCCAAAAAGCCAATCCACAACGTAAGATGTTGAACCAACACCGGGGATGCAACTACACCTGTGGTGCCGAATAATCGGGTTAATACTTCAATAGCAGGGAGCAATACGAGGGCAATAAATACAAATAGGGTAATACCCCTTTCTATAGGTTTAATATTCATTATAAATTAAAGGGACTCACTCTTTAGCGAGAGTCCATTTCTTTTTTAATCTCCATTAGACGATCAAAAGCTTTTTCATCGATAACCGTACCGCGAAAATCAGGAGCCATGCCTTCAATTAATGCCTCCCAAGCCTTCACTTGTTCGGCCGTCGGTGTATTCACCGTTAATCCGTACTCTTTCATGACATCCACTGCCTTATCAGATTCATGACGATTTTTACTTTGAAATCGATTGCCAATTTTTTTGGACGCGACCAACATGGCCTCTTGGTGTTTGGGTTTAATCCTGCGCCATGTTTTCATATCAATAATCACTGCTGCAGTTAGATTACCCCATTTCATATCCAGCATATTTTCCGCTATCCCGAATAGCTGTTGCGCCAATACATACATGGGGTTAAAACCAATCGAAGTGACTAACCCCGTTTGAAGAGCAGAAAGGACATCGGTCATAGCGAGTGGTACAGGATGGTATCCGTTTTTCTCATATAATTGAGCGGATTTATAATCGCCTGCCCAAATAAACAACTTAGTCTTTTTCAAATCTTCCGGAGTATAAATCGGCTCAGTCGAAAACCAGTAGACCCACCCCACATCCACCATGGTCAATATTTTAAAACCATTCTTTTCTGTTTCAGAGGATAATTCATTGCTCAATTTTTCACGGACGAAATCAACATCATCGTAAGATTGATACATTAAGGGCATAAAGAATGTAGTGAAATAGGGATTGATTTCAGTCATCCCTTCAGTGGATATGGCAGCCCCTTGAATCTGACCAATCCGCATTTTACGAATCATATCTCTTTCATCGCCCACCACACCGCCGGGATAAATGCGCAATCTAACTTCACCATCGGTCGCATCGGTCCAAGCTTGGCCCATTTCAACCAAAATGCCGTGCCAATCAGTTCCTTCAGGGGCGAGGGTTGCCATTTTAATTACAATCTTTTTAGCCCAAAGCAATTGAGTAAAAGCACATACTATAATTATGGATTTGAGATATTTTTTCATCATCTAATAAAAGAACTCATCTATGTTGTCTAACAACCATTGGGTTCTATTTAGGTTAATTTGATTCGTCAAACGTAAATCAGGGTCACTGTTTATATCAATATTTAATGCTTTATATAATAAATTGGTGAATTCATTCTTATTTTGGGTCGGAATGCATACACTTTCAGCCATCGCAATATAGGGTCCCAAGTCTAAACCATTGGATGCATCTACTGCTTTTTCAAAGTAGGATGCGGCTATTTCAATCTTATTCGGCGGTGCATCATGTCGAGTCATTGTATAGGATATCATACCACTATACAGCGCCCCTTTATTCCAATCTGGGTTTAGGGCCAAAGCAGATTCTAACAACTTCCCCACTCTTGGCAATAAGATCACCCATTTAGGATTTCCACGACTGGATTTAATGGCGCCTCCATAAGCACCCGCCGTCCAAAATAAATAGTGAATATCCTCTTCAACAAATTTTGGGGATTTGTTTGACTCACCCTTCACCCAGGCCAAATATCCAGGATATTTAATTTCTAATGCGCGATCACCATATGAAACTGCTTTCGAAAATGTTTCATTAGCTGATACATATAGTGCTTTACCTCCTTTGTAATCCTCCATAACCAATCGATCTGCTTCTTCCATGGTGAATCCAAAACCGAGCTGAGTTAAAGATTTACATCCTGCGATCAATTTTTTAGGATCATTTGGAGATTTAGCAATTTTCTTTTCAGCCCGTTCTGTAAAATATTTGAACGATGTCTTTGCCATGTCAGGGTTATGGGCAAGCATAACCGCCGCTGGACTGCATGCCAGTCCAGCAAGTATGATTATACTAATGAGTGGAAAAAAGAAAGGGCGAAACGCGGTGAAACGGAACTTAATCGTGTAATTCACGATAAAGTGGAAAAGAATTACAAAGAGATTGAACCTCGGATTTAACCTGTTCAATGGTTGCCTCATTTTCGATGTCGCTCACGACTCGGTCAATGAGTTCCACAATAGCTAGCATTTCATCTGTACCCATACCACGTGTGGTAATTGCCGGTGTTCCAACTCGCATTCCACTAGTGATAAATGGACTTCTTTCATCAAATGGAACCATATTCTTATTCACGGTAATCCCAGCACGTTCCAACGCTTTTTCGGATGCTTTGCCCGTTACCCCTTTATTTGATAAATCAATTAGGATGACATGTGTGTCAGTTCCGCCGGAGACTAGATGATAATCTTTCTCAAGTAATGCTTCAGCCATGGCTTGGGCATTATCTATAATTTCTTGGGTATAAGATTTGAATTCAGGTTTTAATGCTTCACCAAATGCGATGGCTTTTGCAGCGATAATATGCATGAGTGGCCCACCCTGAATTCCTGGCATAACGGTCGAATCCAGCAACTCGGATATCATTTTAGTTCGTCCAGACTTTGGCGCCACCTTTCCCCATGGATTTTCAACATTTCTGCCCATCATTATCATACCGCCACGAGGACCCCGAAGGGTTTTATGTGTGGTGGTGGTCACCACATCACAATATGGCATGGGCGAAGGATGTAATCCGGTAGCAACTAATCCAGCAGGGTGAGCGATGTCAGCCATAAGGAATGCATCAATTTCATCAGCGATCGCTCGAAACTGTTCAAATTCAATATACCTTGGGTAAGCACTTCCCCCACAGATGATTAGTTTGGGCTTATGTGTTTTTGCCATTTCACGGACTGAATCAAAATCCACCCGACCTGTCTCCCGATCCACTTGATATGAGACAACATTATACAATTGTCCAGAAAAGTTTACAGGGCTGCCATGGGTTAAATGTCCACCGTGCGCTAAATCCAATCCCATGATCGTATCACCTGTATTTAAAAAAGTCATGAGAGCAGCCATATTGGCCTGAGATCCTGAGTGGGGTTGAACATTGGCATATTCGCAATTGAATAATGCCTTAGCGCGATCTCGGGCGAGATTTTCAGCTTCATCAACATGTTCACAACCACCATAGTATCGTGCGCCAGGGTAACCTTCTGCATATTTGTTGGTCATGACACCACCGGCCATTTCCAATACAGGATAGCTGACGAAGTTTTCAGATGCGATTAACTCAAGGGTTTGATCTTCCCTTGAGATTTCTCGCATTAGAATGTCATATATTTCAGAGTCTGCATTTTGAATAAATGAAAATACATCTTTGGTTTGAGTCACAGACTACCAGCCTTTACCTTTATTTAATTTTTCATTTACCCATCTATAACAGGCACTAGATGCTTTTACATAACCTTTATTTTTCACTTCTGCATCCATCATAAACCATTGGGCTCTTCCGAAAAGAACTTCATTTTCTTTCAACCATTCTTTTGAACGGTTATAACGCGAAAATCCTTTTTGCTCTGCTTCATCATAATATTTATACGCGAGAGTTGCGACGACTCTGTCATCCACAGATATTTCGCCGGAACGGCAGGATTGAAATGCCTTGTAATATACATTCCCTTTTGCGCCAAAAGCTTCTCCCTCTCCAGAGAGTGTGGCGGCTTTATCTGCCCAATCAAACGCGGAGGCATAGTCTTGGTCTTCTACATAGACTTCTGAGATTTTTATAGCCACACGAAAATCACGCGGATCTAATTTAAATAATCGTTCGTAGGTCCGCGCTGCATCACCCAAACGGTCTGCAGAATCATATGCTTGAGCTAATTTTCGGTATGCCACTTTGCTGGTTGGATCAACATCTACAACCTGCTGTAACACGTCGGTGGCATCATCAGGGCGATCAGCAGCAATCAGTTTATCGGCATAATCTAATCCATAGCTTACATTATCGGGATTATTATCAAACCGATTTTTGTATACATCCAATGGGTCACGGCCGCTTTTTTCGTAAGCTTGAGCCAAATCACTTTGGGCGCCTTCATTGTTGGGTTGAATTTCTAAAAGGTCCTTCAATACAGCGATTTGATCGTCATATCTGTCTTGCTCACCATACAATTTGGCTAACTTGTTTTTAATTTCTACATCTTCAGGTGCGAGGAATGAAAGACGATCCAATTCATCCATATGGAGATTTGTTTTACCTTGCTTTTCATAAGCAAATGCAAGACGCTTTCTTAAATCCACATTGTCAGGGAGAAGTGTCAGTCCTTTCAAGAGCACAGTTGCAGAACTATCATATTTTCCCATGTATTCATAGGCAATTGCATAATAGAGATATACTTCTTGAGGATCTTCTCTATCGCAACCCAAGTCAGTAAGTTCATCATAAGCGCGAACCGTTGCTTCCCAATCTCTATTTTTATAGAATTCAGCGGCACTGCTAAATACTCTTGGGCATCTTACTTTTCTAATTGAATCTGCGCGGGCTTGTTCGGCTGCATCTGCATCAGCGTCTGACTGTTCAGGTGGTGTACACATGGTCATAAAGATGGATGCAACACCCAATAGCAACAGCTTTTGAATAAATTTGTTTTGTCTCATTGTTTACCTCTTCTTCTGAGAAACCATATGTCTCCCAGGCTAACTCCTACTGTAAATTCTTTTAATACTTCTTTTTGGGATTCATCAAATGTTCGAGTACCATTTCGGAATGAAAAATCTATCTGATTTCCGGTGGCGGCGAATTTAAACCCAAATCCCACTGAGATACCATTCTCAATTAATGATTTTCCGGAGTATATAAATTGATAAGTATCCCTATGCATCCCTAGTCTAAAAGTCATTCGATCTTGCCAGTTTCTTGCACCCATTCTGCCGAATCGAACCAACCCTGAACCAATATGGGTTTTACTTCCAATTTGATCCTTGTGAATACTGGCAAAATTCGCATTGGTGGCTTCATCATTCCATAATTCAAATTCACCAAAAATATTCAGGTCATTTATAAAACTGGCATTGACACCAAAACTAAAACTGTTCGGTGCATAAATATTGGCTACATCAGAGGTATCCACATCAACTTCACCAGGATAGTCACCGGTATCAAATGAATAATTGTTGTTTGTATCTTCAAATAAATCAAACTGATATAAGGAACCGGAAACCGGTTTATTCGTCATACTTACTCGTGCAAAAGTAAGCAACATCACTTTGTCATTCTTGAATAATCGGCCGGCAAAATCAACAGAAAATGTTGAACCGCTGTATGTTCGAATATTAAACAATCGATAGTAAGTATTATTTAATACCATAGAATGTTCATCTCGGGAGGAACCAAATAAGCGATTAAAAGATAACCCGATTCCCATATGTTCATTCAATGGTAGTGCAACACCAAATGTACCGGACATGATGCCACCACCGGATCGAAATTCCTTATTGGCACGAATAGACTTCCCTTCATAATCAAATGATACAGTGTCCGTGCTGAAAAAAGCATTGTGACTATTCAGGGGTTTTAATGAAAGTCCAACACCAAACCGATCTTTTATAGGAATGACAAATTGTAATTTATTAAATCTTGCCACTTGATTGGTGATCCCTGCACTTTTCAACCCATGGGCTTGGTTGGAGAATGAACCGCTAATATATGTGAATTTTAGTCCAGGCCATGTTGCTGGATTGTCCATGGATACGCCAGGGTGGAATGTGGGCACCAATCCGATGCTGCCGGCACCATTCACTGATGTATGAAATGATGTACGGGAAAGTCCCAATCCATATGCATTATATACAGATTGACTAAACATCATGCCCGATGCAGTCATTATGATTAATAAACTTTTACGGATGGACATAAATCACTCTCATGACTGGATAGGCATCATCACTATCCAGGTTATGAAACAATACCGTTTTAAATGGATCATTATTCGGACCGGGTAATATTTTAAATCCATGGTTAACCTTTTTGCCTCGACCAAATTCCGTGGATATTTTTCTATAATTAATTTTTAAAATGTTTTGTACAACTGAAGATGAAACACCAAAGTCAACATCATTTGAATATGGGTCTGATTCATAAGTTTTAAAAATAGAATAATCTCCAGCCCCAGTAATTGGGTAAGACGAAACTGAATACCCGGTCAGCGTGTCAGATTGAGACCGATTATAAATCAATTCTGCAGAACTGATAATCCCTTTTGTTGGCAATGACCATCCACCCATATCAACTTTGACAAGGGATCGAAGCCCTTTTCCAACACTGACGGCTAAATGGCTGGAATCTTCTAATGTAATCGCCGGCGGTTCAACTATGGAAATATCTTGAATCGCTATAAAATCATGTTCAGAAGTATCACTTACTACTGAGTCCGATAATAGTTTTCGATAAAAAACCGTAAGCTTTGGTGCTTCACCACCTGTTTTATCTGAACTGTGAAATTTAAATTCTGACGAGGAACCGGTTTTTAATTCAACCAAAAATGAATGATTAAAATTGATATGGGATGTATCTTTCATCACATTAATGATGGTTGTATCCATCAAAAAGTTTAACATGACTTTTGTTTTGACTGTATCGATAGAATCTGTGACCATCTCAGCTGAAGCAATAACTGGCGAGGCAGTGTTTCTATCAAAATTGAGATAATGGGTCAAATTCTCATGAAATACAGAATCGCCTCCGTCAGGGAAATACCGTAGTTGGAATTCTGAATTTTCATCTAGACTATCTACTGAGAGCCGCATGGATAATCGAATACTATCCGCAACGATCAATGAATCATTATATCGGTCAAAAGTGAACAGATTGGTTGTATTTAAACTGTCGAAACGAATCAGATTATATAGGTATTTATATCCGTCATTTTCACCAAAATAAAGATAATCTGTACCACCCAGTTCTGGTGGAACTTGATAGGTCACTGTCTGGGTCACGGGAAATGAAATGGTATCCAATTTCATAGGCGTGCCACTGTCCTCAATTGGTACAGCTGCTTCTTCACAAGCAGAGAAGAACAGGGCGCCCATTAGACACAGTCCTATAGCGGTTTTAAAAATCGTTTTATTCATGGGAGATTTGTGCAGCTATTTTTTACGAAGTCTTAAACGAAATGTTTCGTTAATTCTTCATTTAGCGCACTGGCTGTTGCTTCAAAATTGGGTGATTCTTCATCATCAATTGAGATGGATACCAATTTTTTCTTTTGTGCTTTCACGCCTGGCAATGCCAATAGTTTTTCTGTCACATTATTCTCAGGCGAATCCACTGCAACAATTAAATCTGCATAAGGTGCCGCCGCTTCATAACAATTCACTTTGTCCCCAGTTAAGTTGTCTGGAAGCGTTACACCTACCTTTTCGTAAGCCCCGCGAGAGAACTCGCTGTACTCATCTACAGAATGAACGGTTAAGACCGTTTTAATGTCACCGTAAAATTCTTTTGAATCATAAATTTGCTGGTAGATCAATGGCACATATGCGCTTTGCCAATCGTTACAAACCAAAACATCCGGCTTCCAGAATAAGTGGGGCAACGTGGCAATCGCCGCTTTTGAAAAATATGCATATCGTTCATCGTTATCCGGCAATACGCGGCCATTTTTGGCTTTATAAAGCAAATTGGATAAACCCTTGAACCATTTCACATTTTCTAAGAAATAAACCTGTACCCTCGTTTTGGGGATAAATGCACTTTTAGCGGATGTCATTACATCTTCACCATCATATTCAAATGGAATTTCTCTGAGGCGAATGACTTCTCTTAAAATATATTTTCGTTCACTTACAAATCCATATTTTGGGATCATGGTACGAACATCGTGCCCCATGGTTTGTAACGCCAAAGGAACATCCACAGAATATTGACCTAAATGGGATGTATTCGCGAATGGTTTAATCTCAGTAGTGAGATAAAAAAGTTTTAAAGACATAGTTGGTATTCTTACTGTACGTTGAGTTGTTTAAGAGATTCCCTGGCTTTTTCAAAAAATTCAGAACCAGGAAAATAGTCGATCAATCGTTGATATTCTTCACGTGCTTTATCGATGTTGCCCATACTGCGGTGACAGTGACCTAATTTTAATTGAGCGTCATCATCCTTGTCCGTTCCGGGAAAGGTAAATACTTTTTCAAACTCAATGACGGCTCGCTTATAGTTTTTCATGGTATAATAGCATTCGGCTAACCAGTATTGACTGTTGTCTGCCAGATCATTCCCGGGATCACTCATAACCAATCCCGCAAAACCAGTTACTGCTTTTTCAAATTCACCATTTTGATAATTGGATAACGCATCGATATATGATTTTTTGTATTCGGCAGGACTAATCTTTGCGCTCACCTTATCATTCAATCGATTGTTTTTGAGGTTATACATTTCGGTAAAACTGTTGGTCAACGTCACAATTTTATTTTCTATCATGACCAATTGAGCAAGTATTTCAAAATTCACACTATCGATATAGGCAGCCTTATCTTCCATAAGACGCATTTTATTTTGGATCGTGTTGATTCTATTGATCAGGAGAATCGCAACGGAATCAGTTTGTTCTTTGGCCTTCAAATTCGCTTTTAACGCATTTTGGAGTTCAGGAAGCAACATCCGAATTTGGGTATCCAAAGAATCAACGCGCACATTTTGGCGGTCAATTTTTGCATTCAGGCGTTTCATTTCGCGCTTAGTGGCAGCATCTTGTGCAGTGGCCAATGAAAATGAAGCCAGTATCATTATGGTTGCTATGGATTTAAACAATCGATTCATCATGGATTTCAGCCTTGGATTAAATAATCAAATCGTGGCCGGGAATTTACCGCTTTTATTCCCTTCCCGGCATTATCTTTTTCATGTTGGATTAATCTAATTCTTCACGGCCAAAGTTCAGCACCAATCCAATCATCATAAAGCTCGACAGTAAAAACGAACCACCATAAGAAACGAATGGCAATGGCAATCCTTTAACAGGGATCATCCCTGCTGACATGGCGCAATTCACAAATACATGGGCCAAAAATATGGTGGATATTCCAATGAGAATAAGACCGGAAAATCGATCGGATGCATTTAATCCCAGTTTTATCATTTTTACTATTAACCACGAAAACAGAACAAGCATGATAAATAACATTGCAAAGCCGAACTCTTCGCCAATCACACTTACGATAAAGTCGGACTCCTGCACCGGTAAAAATTTTAAATGGGTTTGGGTGCCTTGTCCCCACCCCTTACCGAATAATCCCCCGGAACCTAAAGCGGTTTTACTTTGGATAATTTGATAGCCTGCACCCAATGGATCTAATTCGGGGTTAATAAGGGTTAATACTCGTTTTTGTTGAAATGGGCGCAACGTATCCCAGAGGAGTGGAAAAATCAATCCTAGAAATATATTCCCAAAATAAATAGCGACCCCATGCCACAACTGTGGTTTTGCCATATAAAGAACAATCGCCATTATTGCAGCCCAAATTGAGAATGCCAACACATTTGATGCGGCCAAAATGCTGAATAATGGTGCCACAATCAAAAATAAATGGTAGGGACGTGCACCCACCCAAAACAACATGGGAATCACCGGTGTCATCATGACAAATGCTGTACCGAGGTCCGGCTGATTCAATACAATAAAAGTAGGTATTAGTGCGATGGCAAATGGAACCAGGTTTGATGCAAAATTATTCATCTGAAGATTGTGGTCTGATAAATACCTTGCTAGGGTAATGACGATAACCCATTTTGCAATTTCAGATGGCTGCAATCCAAATGGGAGACCCAAATTAATCCATCGATATGTACCCGCAACTTTTTGACCGAAGAATGGAAGAAAAACGGCTAATACAATAAACCCATATCCCAAATAAACATACTTATGAACCAACCGCTTTGAAACAAGGGTCATAAAAATCATTAATATGGTGGCAGGAATTAAAAAGATGACCTGTTTAGAAAATGCATTGGGCGGCGCTTGGAGTTGAACCTGCGCAATGCTGTAAAGTGTGCCTAAGCCCAACGACAATAAAAGTCCAATTACGAATAATAGACTCAATGGAGAGGTTTTAATCTTATACCAAAATTCCGCAATCATTATTTTGAAACCAGTTTTGTTGATTTAGGACCATAATAATGCTGAAATACTTTTCTTGCCATGGGCGCAGCTACTTCTCCGCCACTTCCGCCATTTTCAATCATAATGGTAATAGAAATCATGTCATCATCTTTTTCGCCGTAAGCAATGAACCAAGCATGGGGTTCGCCGTGGGGATTTTCAGCTGTACCTGTTTTGCCACCAATCCTTAAACCGGGAATTTTTGGATTCGATCGGCGTCCCGTCCCATTTGATTGAGTGATGGTCAGTTCCATATAATCTTGAATTAATGCCCAAGTCCTAATCTGAATGGATGGGGCATTTATCATTATATCCTGCTTTTGAACCAGGTGAAGCGGATATGTTTTTCCTCTAGTGGCCAACAGATTCGTGTAGGCAGCCATTTGTAACGGCGTCACCAATATTTCTCCCTGACCAATGGATAGATTTAACATGGCCCCTTTAGACCATCCATAACGGCCATGTAGTTTATTCATGAATTGTCGATCAGGAACGCGACCTTTCATTTCTGTGGGCAAATCAATATAGGTTTGTGCACCATGCAGAAACTGTTTAGACCGGACGGCCAAATCATTAATATCGACATTTTGGATGGCTTGATAAAAATACACATCACAAGACTGCACAATGGCCTGCTCCAGGTTAATTTTACCGTGGCCATTTTCATCCCAACAGCGAAAGGTGCGATCGTAAAATTCATATGCACCGGTACAAAAAACTGACCAATCTGTGGTGACCAATCGCTTCTCCAATAATTCAACACCCACCACCATTTTATATATAGATCCAGGTGGATATGTCCCGTTCGTTACACGGTTTAAGAGTGGGCGATTCGTATCAGCAATAACGGTTTTCCAATCTTGGTTTGAGATCAAACCCGTAAATAAATCCGGTTTGTAATCAGGGGCGCTGACATAAGCCAAAATTCCGCCAGTCCTCGGATTAGAAACGATTGCGGTCCCCTTTTTATTTTTGAACTCAGATTCAAGTAACGCCTGAAGGGATACATCTAATGTGGTATGAATATCATTGCCAGGGTTGGGTAAAATGTTTCCATGCCCTTCTACATTGCCGGCTTCACGACCAAATGCATCTACCTGATAATAGGTCACACCTTTATCACCCCGTAATCGGGACTCATATTGACGTTCCAATCCGGACCATCCAATGAGATCACCATATTGATAATCACTATTTTCATCCATTCCATCTATCATACTCTGATCGATTTCTTTCAAATATCCTAGTACGTGTGATGCACGAATTTTTGGATTAAAAATACGTTCGGGAAATTGGGAATAGATTATACCGGTCAATTCATCCTTTGCCTCTTCTAACCGGCTGAGTTGGCCAATGGTAAGGTCTTTTGCCAATCGTGTAGGTAAAAACCGGTTTCGGTAATAATTCTTATAGTTTTTCTTTAATGTGGCCGTATCAATACCAGTGGCAGCACTGATGACTTTATAATTTTTTTCTTTATTAACAATTTCAGATCCAATGGCTGAAACAATATATGTGGGATAATTATCCACAATAATTTCGCCATGCCGATCCAATATTAATCCTCTTGGCGCAGGAATTGAAGTGGCCCGAATGCGATTGTTTTCAGCACGACGACTATATTCATCATGGTCAAGTACCTGTAACTGAAAAAACCGATATGCCAGAATGATATGAATAAAAATGACAAAACCGGATAAAATCCAGAATTTGGATTTTGAAACTGTATTAGTTGATCTCAGCACGAGATGCTTCTCTCACAGGATAAAAGAATTGAATGATTAAGAAAAATATCATTGTATAGCCGAAGGATAATACCCATTTGATTCCGAATTCCATTATATCTCCAACCAGTACCGTTTGAAATCGAACGTATGTCACCATAAAAAAGTGAAATCCAATGATACCAATCCAGAATAAATGGAAGACATAGGGCAACAAGCGTTCATACTTCCCATTAAGATATCCTGTTAAATATGCGGTGATAGATAATGTCAATGGCGCCAATCCAAAATGAGAACCCACACCGGTAAAATCTGATAATAATCCGATTGAAAAACCCATAATAATTCCCGGCGTTCTTCCAAACATCAGACTAAAGTAAAATACGTAAATCACTACGAAATCCGGGCGAATCATGTTTATAGATAAAAAGTCAACCAAAAGGAATTGGACCAACAATACCAAGACTGGGGGTATGATTCGATTAATCCAAACCATCTTGTGCTCCTGACACAATAAATACATACATTAAAGCACCCAAGTTCGGTTTAATTCGAATCCGCGCTACCTTTTGAAAACTGCTTCTTTCATCTAAAACTTCAACCACCTCGCCCACGGGTAAATTTTTTGGGTAAATTTTACTAAATCCTGAGGTTACGACTTTATCACCAATGGAAATTTCTGCATTCTTTTGGAGTTCCCGTACCTCACAAATATTATCATTTAAAAACTGGAGTATACCTGCAGTTCCGGAAGGTAAAATCCGGACGGACAATCGATAATTCACATCATTAATAATTTGAACGATTGTGGTATTTTTTCCCACCACAATTGTCTTACCGACTACACCTTCCGGCACAACCACTGGCTGCCCCACTTTTACACCATGGTCTGAACCAATATCTATTGTAATAGATGAAAGATTAGAAGATGCACCCATATTAACCACTTGACCCGCCAACAAGGTAAGACTGCTATCCTGTTTGAAACCCACCAATTCTCTCATTTTGTGAAATTGTGCTTCGGCCTGGAGCATCGATTCCATTTGTAATGTGAGTTGTACATTTTTTTCACGGAGCAATTGAGTTTCCTCTTGCAACTGTGTCATACTCCGCATCCATGCGAAGGGAGAAGAAATAATAGAAAAAGTATCACTGAATTTTCCCCGAATGATGTGCACATTCGGCGAATCGTTTTTCAAAAGGATTGTGAGTGATAGCGAGACCGCTATCAGTAAAATAAAATGATCTTTATATTTTAGAAGAGCTAGTACAACGTTCCGCATTCAAGGCTTAAATCAGAACGGACTCGTATTTTTTAACATCTTCGAGTACTTTTCCTGTACCTCTTACAACGGATAAAAGCGGTTCTTCAGCAATATTTACAGGCACATTGGTTCGCTCTCGAATAAGTTGATCAATGCCTTTTAGCATACTGCCGCCCCCGGTCATAATAATACCGCGGTCTAAAATATCAGCAGATAATTCTGGAGGCGTTTGCTCCAAAGCACGCTTTACCGCTTCTACAATGGCGTTGATTGGATCTTTTAATGCCTGTCTAATTTCATCAGAAGATACTTCGATGGTCTTTGGGATACCGGAGACGAGATCCCGACCTTTTACACCAATCATCTCACTTTGCACGCGCATGGCAGATCCAACGGATTTTTTAATATTTTCTGCAGTGGATGAACCAATATCCAATTTATGCTCATTTCTAAACCACTGAATAATCGCTTCATCCATTTCATCTCCTGCTACGCGGATGGCTTCTTTTGTCACCACGCCATCTAACGCAATGACTGCAATTTCTGTGGTGCCGCCACCAATATCAATAATGATGTTACCAATGGGTTTAGAAATATCTAATCCAATACCAATGGCCGCGGCTACCGGTTCTTCAATGAGATATACTTCGCGCGCGTTGGCCCTTTCACCAGAATCTCTCACAGCTCGACGTTCCACTTCTGTTACGCCGGACGGTACACAAATCACCATCCTTGGGCGGGCCAATCGATTCATATTAATCTTGTTGATGAATCCCTGCAGTAAACCGTCAGTCATGTTGAAATCTGCAATTACACCATCACGCAAAGGACGAATCGTTTCGATTTCACGATGGGTTCTTCCCACCATGGCTTTTGCTTCATATCCCACCGCAATAATTTTATCATCATGGACAGATTTTGCAACGATGGATGGCTCATTGATAAGCACACCTCTACCCTTGATGTACACCAATGTATTGGCAGTACCCAAATCGATGGCAATATCGCCGGAGACCCAGCTTAATGGATTGGTGAAGGAATTAAAAAGGCCCATGAATTGTTCTACTTATATTTTTATGCTCGGATTAATGACGCCAAAGTTAATTTAAAAGTCCGTATCGATTCATTAAATAAAACTGGAAAAAGGGAATTATTTTTTACCCATTGCACGTCCCGCATTGGCCAATTTATCTGCCACTGTGTTTTTGTCCCGAAATACATGGGTAAATGTGTACTGATCCAATTGATTGAATAAGGTCATGGCCTTTTGATACAGGTTTTGCATTCGTGGGTTTTTTACCCTGTACTCGCCACTGATTTGTTTAACAACCAATTCACTGTCAGAGTATATTTTTACTGAAAGTTGATCTAATGCGATCAAATGCTCTAACCCGCGAATCAGTGCGGTATATTCTGCTTCATTATTGGTGGCATTATCCAAATATTCCGAAAAGGAAAATAATTCTTCATTGTTGCGATAGATTACACCACCAATGCCGGCAGTTTTTGAGTGGAGGTCTGCTGCACCATCTATGTATAAAGTAATGTCTTCGCCGCCCTCCAAGCGGTCAAATAATGATTCCAATGTTTTATTCCTTCTATTTGATGGTTTGGCCAGCAAAGTTTTTAGTGCTTGAATTTCGTTTTTATCTAATTTCATTTTGATTTAAATGTATGGATTGGTTCCATCCTTTGCTGAACATTCTTCCCAATAATAACACCAATTGCAAAGGATACTTTCTTTTGGAGCAAATGCGCCCCCATTCTGGATATGGCCTCTAATTTCATCGATTCGTGATTTGGTTTGATTCACTAATTGAGTAATCTGGGTAGACGTTCGCGTGGAGTACACCTCTAAATTATGCTGTAAAAAATGCCATACCAATTTGACGGAAGAAATATCTGATTTGGTTTGCGCCAATGCCACTTGATAGGTGGCCAATTGCCCATCTCGATCCGCATTGTATTGATTCATGGCTCTTTTACCACTTTTATAATCATGGATTTCGTAATTACCATTGCCATCGTGGTCAATTCGATCAACAATCCCCTTCATCATGTAATCGTCAGAATTATCAATGGAGAATACAAACTCCACTTCTGTACCGATCACGGGCTCAGCAAAGGGACTGTGTGTTCGATAATAGGCTGCAATACATCGTTCGCCCAGTTCATAGTAGAATTTTACTGAGTTCTCTTTCCGGACGATAGCAATTCGATCGTGCCAATGGGATTCCCATACTTCATGATATTTTTCCATCACACTATCCAAAAATGGTAAACGGCTGGCTAAAACTTCATCATAAAGATATTCTAATGCCTCATGGACACGTTTGCCCATAAATGATTCTATACCCTCATCCCGTTTCACCACCTTATCGATATAACGGAATCGAAATTGGGCAGGGCATTTTTTATATGTTTCTAGACTGCTGTATGAAAATCGTTCAATCATAAATAGATCGATATTTTATCGAGGCGAAAGATACGTCGAGGCTATTGTCTGAATCCACGACAGAAGCGATTAGTATGGATATATTTTATAAAAAGAAAAGAACCGGCTATTACCAGCTCTGTCCGCGAAAAAATGGTGTGGTTAATCTATAATCACCAAATCCTTGTTCATCTACAAAATCAAAATATTTATTGATTCGATAATAATGCCATCGTTGAGAATAAAACCTTGTCATGGGGTCGTTATATACTTCAAGATCGTCTGGAGGGCCAAATAAAATATAAATCATACCCATATCCGTTTTCCATCCGTGGGTGTATCCTTTAAAATTCGCATTTGAATAACTCACCCGAGAGAAATATTCATCCATCAATTCATTTTCTGGTGTTTCCGGCGTCGGATCTTTTCCATCCCAATATTCTAAAAACAGGGTTTCTTGATCATCTCCTTTTGCCTTGCTCAATGTTTTCCATTCATCATCTTCTAAAATATAGCGCATATTTTGAACGGCTTGGGCAATATCACCAATGGATCGTGAGATGCCTTGACGAGAAATCGCAAGCATAACGGATGCCTTCTTTTTTGCACCTTTTTGTTTCAGGACAATATCTACACGTTTCCGTAGACCCTGTTTGGCTACTTCTTCAGGAATGATGATCCGCTGATGAAAATAATTTTCTGATGCAGTGGATTGAAATGTCTTTTTCCACAATTCTTTTTTCTTAGAATTACGAATGACCACTTCTAGATCATAAGGCCCTTTTTCCACTTTACCAGAAATGAATACGGATGTGCGCGTTAATTTTTCACCAAGCATACTTTGAAATAATGGAATTTCATTGTCATTCAATCCCCATCTGCCGGATAAATAATCCAAGAAGAAAGGTGTATAAAGGGCGACTTTATCTTGGTGTTTTTTGAATTTGAGTTCTTTATGCCGCACGCCGCTATCGTTTGAATCTCTGTCTAGTAATTCAGCGGAAATAACATAATCACCAGGTGGAATTTTGAATTCATAAAAGTGGATCGTAAATATATCACGTGAAGCCGATTCAAGATAATTTTCTGTCTTGAGTGTCTTGGACCAATGTTTACGGCCAACCTGCATACCTTTTTTCTCTTTTAAAGAAATGGTGGCTTCATATTCAGCTTCAAATCCATTTCCGGATTTAATAAACTGAAGCACATGGTTGGGTACGGATAAATAAGACAAAACTCGAATGGAATCTGATTGGGTATCGGCCACACTGTATACGGAAAATCCGTATTGCCGGATTAAATCTTTTTCCCGCTTATTGGACGGATTCATTTGGGCCATTAAATGACCGGCCAGCATCAAACAGGCAAATATTGTTATTCTAGTTATTTTTTTCATTTGTATCGATACGAAATGAGGCCTTCGGATGTTCCCAGCCAAATTTTTCTATCACGAATATACATGTCGTTTACTTGACCGATAAACCGATAATTGTAAATATCCATTAAATGTTTTTTCATGTCGTATTTCGTGATGCCATTTACGGTGGAAATGAAAATTGTATTTTTATCCACCACCATGGATTTCACATCTAATCCACCATAAATACTCGCATCAACTGCATTAGACCAATGACGATCCCGAAGATTAAATTTTAAAATCCCTGATCGATTCGCAATATATACATTTCGTTTATCTCGTGTAATAACCGTAAAGTCATCATGACGATTGGGATATAGAAATTCTTCAGATTTATACCCATATGATTCCCCATCATACAGTTTTGTATTTTTTATGTCGTAAATAAACAATCCTGATTCAGTGGCAATAAAGATTAATCCCTTACCCAATGCCAAATCATGGATGTATATATTTTTAAACTGATCCACCAAATCATGATCAATCTGTTTTTTATCTTTAATATTTACAATCGCTAGACCATGTGGAGAACCAATCCATACCTGTCCCTCAATTTCGATTAGATCTGTTACCCAATTTTTTTGACCACCGAGACTCAGTCCATAATTTCGCCAAAATTCTTTTTTCTTATTATAGATCAATAAACCGTCTTCACCGCCGAACCAAACTTCTTTTTTCAATTCAAGAATCGAAAATATTGAAGTGGGATCCATGTTGATTCGATCTTCAAATACATAAACGTCAGAAATTTCTCTATCCGAATCAAAATATGTTATACCATCGGATAAATTGTTCAGCAGCCCCCCAATCCAAAATGAGTCCTTCCCACCGATGGATTGTATATCAACTTGTCCCAATCCAAAATGATAGGGCGTGAATGTTCTCATGGTTGGATCCCCTCGAAAAAATGTACCATCTTCTGTACCAATCCAAAGTTCATTCATTCGATTTCGGGCATAAGTGGTTAACCGCATTTGCCGTCCATCGGGATTAAATAGAGAATGGAGATCTGTCATCCATCCATCGGTGATGGAATAATCAATCAACTCGTTCGATAAATCCAATTGAAACCGTGCCAAGCCAGAACTCCATGTCACCGGCTCATCAGGATTCGGCAAAATCCCCAGTTGAACGCCCGTCAATGGATCCACACGTCGCACTTCTGAACCGACATCAAGCCAAATATAATTCTCCGATTCTCCAATCCTTTCCACGAATTGGTCTGCAAAAAATCCAAAATGATTATTTGCCATGAATCGCCAATTCCCCGCTTCATCATAACTGTGTTCGACACCAAATGGTGTGGCCACCCATAAAACGCCATTGGCGGCACGATGGACTGCAATTATAGAATTACTTCTTAATCCTTGGGCACGGGTAATCGGTTCTTCAAATCGATTAGAGAATAAATTAAAACGTTGAACACCACCGTATTGGGTACCGATATAAGCATACTGATCACTAAATGAAATTGAATTAACTTTTCCTGGTTTTCGATATTGCACCCAATCAAATGGATGAAACCGAAGGTCTGGTTGGGCTGCACCAATTGTCCATAATAGCATGAACACAAAAAAGTGACGAAATGAAGAATTTCGATCAAGCATGGATTGGAATTTAATAAAGAAAAAAAGGGAAATTAAATGCTGTTATGGTGTTCAACCATTTCATTCAGCATGGCAAGTGTGATGGGTACGACGCCCGCTTCTTCGCAAACTCTTCCTGCGGCATAATTGGAAAGCGCCACCGATTCTTCAGGAGACGCACCGCATAAATCTGCCAGAGTGAACGTAGCAATCACCGTATCCCCTGCACCGGAAACATCGTGAACGCGCCGCGCCTTTGTAGGAATATGATGATAATCAGAACCATCAAATAATGAAACGCCGTCTGCACCTCGGGTAATCATTAAAATTTCTGCATTCAACTCATTTTTTAGATTGAAACCGGAAACCTCTAACGAATCCATTTCACCAAATGCGTTTCTAAATTCGACTAAATTGGGTTTAAATAGGCGTACATTTTTATAGGCATTAAAATTGGCTTTTTTGGGATCCACATAAATGGGTTTCCCCTGATCATTAGCCATTTGAATCAGTGTGCCAATCGAATTCAAATTCAAGACACCTTTGTTATAATCTTCTAACACAATGGCATCCACTTGATCTAGAGTGGATTTCACCGATTCCGCCAGTGCATGGTTCGATGCTTCTGATAAATCAGTATGAACTTCCCTATCGGCTCGCACCACTTGTTGATTTTGGGCCATAATTCTGGATTTAACTGTGGTGGGCCGTTGATCGCTCTCAACTAAATTGGTACACACGATATTTCGCTGATCCAATTGATCTGCTAAAATTTTTCCTTCAGGGTCTGACCCGATCAATCCGATGACAGATACTTCGCATCCTAATGATGCCAAATTCAATGCCACATTCGCAGCACCGCCGGGATTGTGCTCAATTTTATTCACTTGAACCACGGGCACAGGTGCCTCTGGTGAAATGCGATCTGTATGTCCCCACAAATAAGTATCAAGCATTAAGTCACCGACGACTAAAACTTTTTTACTCGAAAAAGCCGATGTGATTTCTTGAAATCGTTCTTTTTGCATAATCAGATATCTTCAGTCAAAATGGTACGTTCGGGCAGAACAACAGCCAGAATGATATATAACAATAATCCAATCCCAATGCTCATGAGTGATCCAAAAACCCAAAGGGCGCGAATGATGGTTGGATCTATGCCCAAGGATTCGCCCAATCCACCGCATACACCAGCTATCTTTTTATCCTGATCGGATAGATGAAGCGGTTCCCAATCTTGATCATCTTCATTGGATCCTTTCACCTCTGTAGATCGTGAATACAGTAAAAATATGCCTGAGCCAACCAGTAATAATGCTACAAAAATATTGAGAAGATTATCCCAAAAAATATCCCAAATGATAAATAATGCATGATCAAACCGAATAAATACAGCAATCCCTGCAATAATCAATAAAATCCCCCACAGCGGGTTTTGTTTAATCGAATCCAGATTAATCTTTTTGGGCGTTTCTGATTCATCAGGTATCATAATCCAGGATACGACATATGCCAAAATTCCCGCACCACCAAAAATGGTAAAAAACACCAGCACAACTCGAACCAATGTGGGGTCAATTGAAAAGTATTGTGCTAGTCCGCCACAGACACCGGCAATCAATCGGTCAGATTCTGATCTGTATATTCGTTTCATTACCGAAATTTACATCAATTCACAAAATTAGCGCGCTTATCTTTGCTTTGAATACTTTCTTCTTTGATTTTGTCGTCCTGATCGTTGTGGTCGCTGTTGTTGTCTTGGGCCTGTTCCCTTCCCTACACCCGGTCTAATTTTTGCAATATGACCGTTGTCCAGATAGATCAATACGGATGCCATGAATTTCAAATGTTGATCGTGAGGTGATGATAAGAGAATGGTGGTACCTTGATCTTTATTCATTCGATGTAATCGTTTACGGAATTCTGATTCCATATCCTTATCGAAATAAATGCCATAATCATCGACCAATAACACTCTCGGGTCTGATTCAACCCCTAATGCCATTTGTATACAAGCAATTTCCCCTTTGGATAATTCA
Source organism: Fidelibacterota bacterium (assembly GCA_016845785.1). Lineage (GTDB taxonomy): Bacteria > Fidelibacterota > Marinisomatia > Marinisomatales > TCS55 > TCS55. Next base: position 52,642 of record JAERSH010000044.1, on the reverse strand, counting down.
TTTACATTTCGATCCAATAAAGGCTTCCAACTGCCATTTTTGATATACCGAGATAAAATTTGATCTGCTGATTTTCCTTTAAATAGATCGGATACCTTCCCACCTTTCAATTCTGCATCCAGGCATGACAATTGTATTTCTGGGTTGGATTTGACTTTGCCAAGCCAATTGGTTTCAAATGAAGAATTATCGTATTTGACCGTTCCTTCAGATTCTTTTTCCAATCCAGCCATAATGTTCAATAAGGTGGATTTCCCAGAACCGACAGAGCCGACGATACCATATACTGTACCCCTGTGAAATTGGAGTCGGCCAATATTAAGAACTGTTTCGTTGTTAAAAGTCTTTTTAAGCCCTTTTAACTCATATATTAAAGTGGATCGTTGATTCATCACTTCTCCTAAAAGTTTATGATGAATCGATTGGTTATCTAGCTATGCTGTGCCTCTAAATATCGCTCAGCATCAATGGCAGACATACAGCCTGAACCGGCGGCGGTGACGGCTTGGCGATAGATATGATCCTGCACATCTCCGCAAGCAAACACACCTTCGATATTTGTCGCTGTACTGCCGTTTTTAGTGACCAAGTATCCAGCTTGGTCTGCGTCTAAATAATCTCCAAATAAATCCGTATTGGGTTTATGACCGATAGCCATAAATACACCATCACATGCCTCTTCACGCATATCTCCATTTTGTGTGTCTTCAATTGTGACACCATGGACGCCTTTTTCTTGGGTCCCCAAAATTTCATGGATGGTTGAATTCCATGCGACCGTGATTTTTGGATTGGCCAGTGCGCGATCAACCATGATTTTTGATGCGCGGAATTCTTCACGACGATGGACAATCACTACTTCAGAGGCAAACTTCGTCAAATATGTTGCTTCTTCCATGGCAGAATCCCCACCACCAACGACGAGTACTTTTTTATCTTTAAAGAAGAACCCATCACAGGTTGCACATGCAGACACGCCATAGCCCATGAGTTCTTTTTCACTCTCTAGGCCGAGCATTTTTGCAGATGCGCCAGTGGCAATGATTAGTGAATCTCCTGTATACTGTTCATCCCCTACCCATACTTTGAATGGGCGTTCACTGAGATCCACTTTTGTCACATGCTTAAAATGGCACTCGGCACCAAATCGGGTAGCTTGTTTACGGAATTGTTCCATCAATTCCGGCCCCATTATGCCTTCAGGAAATCCGGGATAATTTTCAACATCAGTTGTAATGGTCAACTGGCCTCCCGGTTGATTCCCTTCGAGTACCAACGGATTTAAATTTGCTCGGGCCGTATATAAAGCTGCAGTCAATCCTGCAGGGCCAGAGCCAATAATGATAACCTTTCGATTCATTCTATGGTTAATTAATCTTTAAACAACTGTATCGAGTAGATCAGTTATTCTGGTTTTGGGTACAGCACCTACAATCTGATTCACGACTGCACCGTTGTTGAATATGAGTAGCGCAGGAATACTTCTTACGCCAAACTGACTGGCCACTTGGTTATCGGTGTCGACATTTAATTTTCCGACTTTAACTGAATCGGAATATTCTTCGGCCACTTCATCGACTACCGGCGCAATTGCGCGACAAGGTCCGCACCATTCTGCCCAGAAATCGACGAGCACAGGTGAATCGGACTGCAATACTTCAGCATCAAAATTTGCTGCAGTAAATTCTTTGACATTTTCAGACATGTCTTCTCCTTGTTTAGGATTAAAAAATTGGCTCGAAACTTAGGGGATTTAACCCCATGCAAAAAATACCAATTTCTTATATTTTTATTTTTTTTGTTTATGTATCACTACTTAAATGAAATGGGCTTCCCATCCAGATCATCCGGGTAAGGTATGCCCAATAATTTTGCCACGGTGGGCGCAATATCTACCGAATATACTTCTTTGCTTATTGTCTTCCCCTTTGCACCACCTTTCGCAAATATTAACGGAATATGGGCATCATAGTCGTAAGGCGAACCATGGCTTGAGCCCATTGGGTATCGCCATGTCCAATTTTTTTTGGGAATGAGATATACATTCGGGCTTTTTTCAGGATGAACCATATTTTTGAGTCGAACGGCTACATCGGAATCACCACCTTTTAATAATTCCTCTCTAGTGGATACAGATGCAATTCCCGGAATATTAATTAAATTCTTTTTCAGAATCTTCGTTGCTTTTCGCTTGGCAAAGAATCCCATGGATTTATCATAATAAAAAAAGTTTCCATAACGATACACTTTATTGGGCCCAATTTTTTGACCAATCTCTTTCATGGTTCGACTATATAATTCATCTCTGGTGGGTTTAGGGATTCGTCCGCCATCTATGCCTTGAGCCACCAAATATTCCGGCAGTTCAATGGCACCATGATCACTAGAAACCACATAGAGTACATTTCCTTCTCCAAATTGTGATTCCAATTCATGAATAAATTCACCTAAGTTTTTATCCAATCGAAGATAGTTATCCAATTGTTCATGAGAGTGAGCGCCAAATTCATGACCAATCCCATCGGTGGCAGATAAGCCTAAAAATAAAATGTCTGTTACATCATCTCCGCCTAACTGATACTCATCCAAAGCTTTTTGAGCATACTGAAGTACAGTCTTATCTCCATATGGTGTGATATAAAAAGCGCCCATTAAGGATGGCAACCCCATTTCTTCTAGTACGATTGGAAATGTTGGATTATAACCACTTTTTTGTGACCAATCTGATTCACCATAAGTGCTGTCTTGGCGAGATGCGTTCGTTAGATATACAGATTCCGACACCAATCGATCCCATGTGGAATCCACATAGGTTTCCACTTTTAATTGGCTATTCATATCATTGACCCATTGAGGCAATTCTTCAGTATAATATGTGGAAGATGTCCAACCCCCTTTTTTATCATACCACAAGGCAATTTCCGGTGATTTTCCACCCAATAGAACAGCCGAACGATCTTTTCCGGCAATGGAGACTACCTTAGCTTTCGAATTGGCAGATTTCATCCAGTCTCCTAAAGTGGTATTATGAATATACTTATACGACCGTCCTGTAGAACCATCAATCAACTCCGTTGAAGATGTATCTTCTACACAATACCATCCACGGCGCAGTTCCCTATCAAACCATTGATTGGTGATGACGCCCCCATTCCCCGGATGGCGCCCTGAAGTCAATACATAGTGCCCAGGACCTGTGGTTGTATATCCATGGTTATGATAGGCATTTTCAAATTGAATGCCATGATCCAATAGCCACCGATATCCACCTGTAAATAAATGATCATATTTCTTCAATAAACTGGGCATCCCCTGATCGACCGAAATAAAAACGACCAATTTAGGATTATCGATAGTTTTCGTCGTAAATCCATAAAAGAAAAATGCCGCTGTTAACGGCAATAAAATCCATTTTTTCATTTCACCCTCAAAAATCTTCGCTTGCCAACTTTAATTACCATATTTGTTCCTTTAGAAATAACTAGATCCATATCCGTAACCTTTTCATTATCAATTCGAACGGCACCTTGTTTCACCATTCTCCTTGCTTCACCTTTACTTTTAGTCATTCCGTTATCTACAATAATATCTAAGATTGACATGTCTTCATCTAAAGATATTTCATCCATATCATCGGGCACATCCTTATTCACTATCACTTGATCAAAATGCTGTTCGGCCCTTTGCGCTGCTTCATCGCTGTGGTACAATGCCACAATGGCCCGACCCAAAGCCCGCTTCACATCTCTCGGATTTACAGAAGAATCGCTTAATTGGCTTCTTACATCATTCATTGTTTTTTCATCTGCATCAGCGGCGAGTAAATAGTATTTTTCAATCATTTCATCTGAAATAGACATGGATTTTCCATACATGTCCTCAGGCGAATCTGTCAGCCCAATATCGTTACCATATGATTTGGACATCTTTTCAACACCGTCCGTTCCTTCTAATAATGGACAGGTAATAATCGCTTGGGGAGGTTGATCATACTCACGCTGAAGATCTCGCCCCACCAATAGATTGAATTTTTGATCTGTACCGCCCAATTCAACATCCGCTTTTAATTCTACTGAATCCATCCCTTGGGCAAGCGGATACATAAATTCATGAATAGAAATAGGCGTTTCAGACTGATATCGCTTCGTGAAGTCATCCCGCTCGAGCATTCTAGCCACTGTATAATGACTCGTTAAACGAATCACATCACTAAAATTCATGACATTGAGCCAATCGGAGTTATAGACTATTTTTAATGTATCAATATTGAGAATGTGCCCTGCCTGCTCAATATAGGATTGCGCATTGGCTTTCGTTTCTTCTAATGTCAATTGAGGGCGCGTTTTATTTCGACCAGATGGATCGCCAATCATGGCGGTAAAATCGCCAATCACAAGGACGGCCTGATGACCTAAATCTTGAAAATGGCGTAACTTTCGAAGGACGACACCATGGCCTACATGCAAGTCGGCACGACTGGGATCGCACCCCAATTTCACGATCAGTGGCGCTCCACTGGATTTAGATTTTTCCAGTTTGGATTTTAATTCATTCTCCGGGATGATTTCTTCAGCACCGCGACTAATCAATTCCCATTGCGTATCTATCGATTTAAATGTCATCTTCCTCTATTCCGTAATTCCCGTTGTGCATCGCGCTTAATATCTCGTTCTTTGATGGCATCTTTCTTATCAAAAGTCTTTTTTCCTTTCGCCATTCCAACTTCTAATTTTGCCCTTCCTTTATTATTAAAATATATTTTCAATGGTACAGCTGTTAATCCTTTTTGATCCAAAGATGCCTGTATTTTTGAAATTTCCCTTTTATGGAGTAATAGTCGCCGATTCCTCACCGGTTCATGACCTTCGGTCCCCGTATGGGAATAAGGATTAATATGCACACCAACCACCCATGCCTGTCCTTTACGGATCGCGACATATGCTTCTTTAATATTGGCATTGCCTTCCCGCAGACTTTTTACTTCACTTCCCAATAATTCGATACCGGCTTCATAGGTATCCAGGATGTGATATTCGTGGAAGGCTTTGCGATTGGTGGCGACAACCTGATTATCCATAGTCAAAATTCTGACGGCAAAACTACGGAATTCGCCTTTCCGCTTCCAAGTTTATTCCTTGCCCATCGAATAACCAAAATCTTAATTTTCGACCGATTTTTTATGCCCGGGTGGCGGAATTGGTAGACGCGCACGGTTCAGGTCCGTGTGTCCTAACAGACGTGCTGGTTCGACTCCAGTCTCGGGCACTTCAATTAATAAAATATGCTGGTTCCCTGCCCGCTCCCGACCAACGGGAGGGCTGGCGGGGACTCCAGTCTCGGGCACAACATTATGTATTTTACTTATGTACTTCGATCCATCGATGGCAAACATCGCTATGTAGGCCATTGCAAGAATCTTAAATCTCGATTAAATCAACATAATTCAAGGAATGTGAAAGCAACGAAAGCTTTTCGTCCATGGAAAATCGTTCACTCAGAATCTTTCAAGACCAGAGCAGAAGCCGTTTCGAGGGAGAGATATTTAAAGTCCGGCTTTGGGAGAAAGTGGCTGGATAATCAAGGGATATAGCTGGTTCCCAGCCCGCTCCCGACCAACGGGAGGGCTGGCGGGGACTCCAGTCTCGGGCACTACATTATGTATTTTTCTTATGTACTTCGATCCATCGATGGCAAACATCGTTATGTAGGCCATTGCAAAAACCTAAAATCCCAATTGAATCAGCACAATGCGAGAAATGTTAGGGCAACGCGAGATCATCGCCCATGGGAAGTGATTTATTCTGAAAAGTTTAAATTTGAAAAAGACGCCATTATAAGGGAGCGGTTTTTCAAATCCGCTGAAGGACAAAAATGGTTAAATCAGATGAAGTTATAATGGGTCGGGCATGTTTATATATTCTGAATTAAATTAAATCGTATTTTCCTTTTTCCACTTGTTTTAAAATAGTCTTTATTTTCTTTTCCACATCTCGAATTTCTCTTTTTGTTAATCCAAACTGAACAATGTTTCCTGATTGGCGCACGCCTTTATTTGGATTGATATTTTCTGTAGGATTTACAGATAAAACTTTACCATCTACATATTCAAATTGAGCAATAACACCCATCTTTTCATATAAGGTCCCTGAGGATAATCCCTGCAATTTCTCTATAGTATCTTTCGGTAGTTTTTTCACACGGATATGTTTCCACTTTGCCCCTCTATTACTTTTTGGACTACTAAATGTGACACCATTATCCACCGTAAATACACGAGGATTTTCAGCATTCGTTGATGTCAGTAAATTACCCTCATTGCTATCCTGATGATTAATGATATAAGTCATGATATTTGTATTTGCGAAATGTTTGGCATAAACTGGATCAGAATTGAATTTTTTCTTATTGTAAACTTCACCACCAACGGTCACCTCGTTTAGCCAATATTGAAGCATTACAATTACTATATCTGGTTTCTTAAATGTAGGATCCGCATCAGATTCAATCGTTTTATAATCTTCAAAACTATATCCTCGGACCACAGTAGGGGGAACTACAAAATTGGTTTCATCCAGAAATAATTTTTGTAATTGGTACGCAGCAACTTCAAATCGAGGCGCATTATTGAACTCATGTCCACCTGGCAAAGCTCGTCTCCACTTGATTTGTAAATCCTTTCGATCAGGGTATTGGAGTATGACTCGTTTCCCGATATCTCCTTTAAATCGGAGATCCCGGAATCTGAAAATTGTAAACTCGTCATGGGTAAGCTTTCGCTCAATTTCTGCAACAGGATATGTAACATTCACATCTTGAGCCCAGATTACTGTGGACATTAATGTGGTAACAAAAATTAAAATTCGATTTGATTTTAAGAGATGATTCATTTTGATTCCTCCAAATGGTAGTCGTTTAATTTACCTCTTCAAAAATTATGGGTAAAGATGAATATGCTTTACCTCATTTTCCATATCAACCTAACTTTCAATATGAACATTTTACTCATTGAACCATATTATACGGGGTCACACCGGGCGTGGTCTGAAGGGCTCCAATTTCATTCACGGCATGAAATTGAGATATTGTCTATGAAAGGCCAATTTTGGAAATGGCGCATGCATGGCGGTGCAATATCCTTAGCCAATCAATTTAATGAACTGCACAGTAAGCCCGATTTAATATTGGCCACAAGCATGGTGGACCTCACAACTTTTCTTGCCTTAACGCGAGAAAAAACCAATGGCATTCCTACTGCAATCTATTTTCATGAGAATCAACTATCCTATCCGTGGTCACCTACAGATAGGGATGTGGTAGAAAATCGAAATAAGCATTATGGATTTATTAATTATTCCTCTGCGCTTGCAGCCGATCATGTATTATTTAATTCAAACTACCACAAAGAGTCGTTCATTGATGAAGCGAAAAATTTATTAAAACATTTTCCTGATTATAATGAATTTGACACCATCAACGAGATTGAAGCGAAAAGTAGTGTTTTATATCTTGGTATGGATTTAGAAAAGTTTGATCCGTTCAAAAATGATAATGAAGGCCCCCCTCTTATACTTTGGAATCATCGCTGGGAATATGATAAAAATCCGGAAGCGTTTTTTAAAACCCTATTTCAACTAGATAATGAAGAATATGATTTTCAATTGGCAGTTTTGGGTGAAAACTTCAAGACATCACCTTCAATTTTTAACGAAGCCAAAGAAAAACTTGAAAATAAAATTGTTCATTTTGGATTTTGTGAGTCGTTTGAAGATTATGCTCAGTGGCTGTGGATAGCAGATATTTTACCGGTGACCAATATTCAAGACTTTTTTGGCATGAGTATTATGGAGGCCATATACTGTAACACTTATCCACTATTGCCTAATCGACTCACGTATCCTGAATTATTGCCGGATAAATACCATAAAGATCAAATTTACAAAGATGATGTAGATCTTTTTATGAAGCTGAAAAATGCAATTACAGATATATTAAAAACGAGAAAATTAAATTTCTCATCTATCGCTGAAAAATTTGATTGGTCCAATATGGCACCGATTTATGACGAATTATTTTCGTCCTTTATCGATTAATCTTTAAATAATTCGGGTGATGTTTTTAAGGCAGTCGTCACCTTCTCAAATGCATCAATAATATCTTGAATATCTTGCTCTTCGCCGAGCAAATGATTTTGCTTTAACCATACGGCTTCTGTGTCAGCCAGTCGTTCAGTTACAGGCATATGGATTGATCCATAATCATACCCTTTTAGCCAAGGGTATTCTTCATAATCCGTCACGAAAAGCTTTTCACGGTATAAAGGTGTATAACCCATGTAAGTATAGACGCCTTCTGCCTGCATGGCTTTAAAGAATTGTTCCCGAGGGATGCCATGAAATGCTTCTGAATTGTACCGAGTGAGATAAATATGATTGGCCTCACGTGTGGTTCCCTCATATGCACTATTTATCGTCAGCCCCTCGATTTGACCGATGGCATCATCTAGAGTTTTTCTATTTTTATCTCGTAATGCCATATCATTCACGACCGTATAGATCTGAGGCATGAGCATACTGGTGGCCATAGCATTCAATCTGAAATTTCCACCTAAAAATGAATGTTCATAAAATGCCCCACCTTTTGTCCGACCACAATTGTGATAAGAAAAACAGGTTTCATAAAATGCTTCATCATTAGATACAATAGCGCCCCCTTCTCCGGCGGACATATTTTTCGAGGTCTGAAAACTAAAAATGCCTCCCAATCCTAATGCCCCAACTTTTTTCCCTTTCCATTCGGCACCATGTGCTTGGGCTGCATCTTCAAGGATTGGAATTCCATGTTTATTGCCTATGGCCACAATTGCATCCATGTCAGCAGGATTCCCTGCTATATGAACCGGCATGATGGCTTTGGTTTTTTCGGTAATGGCATCCTCAATCAAATTGGGATTAAGGTTAAAGGTATTTTCATCAATATCCACAAAAACAGGCACTGCATTGGCCATGAGCACAGCTGAAGCAGTGGCTATAAATGTGTATGGCGGCACGATCACTTCATCTCCCGCTTTTACGCCGGCAGCCTTGAGCATCACCCACAAAGCTGTGGTCCCGGAACTGGTGCTAATACAATATTTCGCATCTTGGAATGCGGCAAATTTTTCATCGAATCGGCTAATGGCTTCACTACCTACGCCCCATCCTTCATTTTCTAATGTAGAAATAATGGCATCTTTTAATTCGGATGTAGGTCTTGGCCATTCGGGAAATGGCTTCGTGCGGATTGGTTCGCCGCCGTGGATTGCTAGTGTAGACATGATTTCTTTCATATTCCTTAAATCTGTAAGCCGAATATTAATGAATTAATAAAATGTCCACCAATTAACTATTCAACTCCGCCTCATTTTCATAGTCGCTTGTCAATTATTCACACCATACTGTCAGATAGACAGTTTAGAATGAAATATCGGCAATTTTCCAATGATGGCACGGCCATTGAATAAAGAAAAGTGAAAATTTCTCAAACTAAACAACAAAGGAGTCTCAAATGACTTTAGTAAAATGGAACCCAACTCGCTCATTGATTACGGATTTTGACCGGATGCTCGATGGTATTTTTAACGATGGATGGAATTTAAATCCAACAATTCGCACCAATGCCATACCTGTTGACATTGCGGAAAATGATAATGCATTTTTATTGAATGCAGATTTTCCAGGATTTGACAAAAAGGACGTGAATCTCACTGTTGAAGAAGGTGTATTAACCTTGAGCGCCAATCGGGAACCGGATAAAAAATCTACAGATGGTGCTTACCGAATACGGGAAAGACGTGCCGGATCATTCAGCCGCAGTTTTACCTTGCCTGAGAATGTATTGGCTGACGATATCAGCGCCAAATTCAAAAATGGCACATTAACTGTGACCATTCCAAAAGCAGAAGAAGTCAAACCTGACGTTCGTCAAATTAAAATCGGTTAATCATGATAAAAGTAGGGAACTCACTTTTGCGTTCCCTACTTTTATTTAACCAAATCTAACAATCCCTGTAGAATCCTTTTCGCTGAATCCTCATTTAATGGATTATCTTTATTTACAGAGATCGATCGTGCCAATACATTCGTCCCCATATATTCCAATTGAGAGCGGAATGCGGATAAAAATCGGTGACCACTTCCCCAGCTATGGGTACAAATCAATGCGAATTTACCATTAAATGCATCACGCCAATTTTCAGACTTTACGGTTATCCATGTGATGGCATTGGATAACACTGGTGGTACACCTCCATTATATTCCGGAGAACAAAAAATAAATCCATCCGCATCGTTAAATGCATTTACCAAAGGTTCAATAGATTCATCTTCTACTGCTGCACCACCAATAAACAATGGCAGAGATTGATCTTCTAAACTGATCACATTCCCTTCATGGCCCATCTCCTTTAATAATTCATTAAGGTTGTTGGCCAATTCCAAGTTGCTGTCATTGGTTGCTGAAATAATAGCTATTCTTCCCATTAGACTACCACGCCTCCATCTACATTTAGAACGGTTCCACTAATATAGGATGCTTCTTCACTGGCCAAAAAACAATAGGCATTGGCCACATCTTCCGGTTCACCCCACCGTTTTACCGGCACCTTATCCCCCATCATTTTGATAATTTTTTCAGGCATTTGTGCGGTCATGTCCGTTTTAATAAATCCCGGGGCAACTGCATTCACACGAATCCCATCCTTGCCCAATTCACGAGCCCACACTTTTGTCATGCCAATCACACCCGATTTCGTCGCTACATAATTGGTTTGTCCAAAATTTCCATAATGCCCAACCACCGATGAAGCATTTAAAATGACGCCACTTCCCTGTGCTTTCATGATGGGTGCCACGGCCTGTGTGCAAAGATATACACCCTTTAAATTCACTTCGATCACTTTATCAAATTGATCTTCTTCCATTTTGATTAATGTACTATCCATAAGGATGCCTGCATTGTTCACCAGCACATCCACGCGACCATAAGTATCCATGGTGGATTGAATTAACGAATCAACGCTTCCCTTATCACCAACATTCGTTTTGACAAAAAGTCCATTAACCTCATTTGCAGTGGATTGTCCAGAGGCGTCATCAAATTCCGCAATCACCACTTTTGCACCTTCTTCAGCAAATTTTATTGCAGTGGCTTTGCCAATGCCGCGGCCGCCCCCTGTGATGATACAAACCTGATCGTTGAGTAAGTTCATTAGTATAACTCCATCATAATTACTGTAATTTCTAAGTAATGAAATTACCTTTTGAAATGGATTGAAAGAAAGAACCCAATGATCTTAAATAATATATTAGGTGCCGTTGGAAATACGCCCGTGGTAAAACTGAATTCTATCGGCAACGAGTTGGATTGCGATCTCTATGCCAAGTGTGAATTTTTTAATGCAGGCGGATCATTAAAAGACCGGATTGGCCTTCGAATGGTAGAAAATGCAGAAAAATCCGGCCGAATTAAACCGGGGGATACATTGATCGAACCCACTTCCGGGAATACAGGTATAGGACTGGCGATGGCAGCCGCCGTAAAAGGGTACCGCATGATTATCGTTATGCCTGAAAAAATGAGTATGGAAAAGGAATATACACTAAAAGCACTTGGTGCTGAGGTAGTTCGCACCCCCACAGAAGCAGCCCACGACGATCCTGATGGACTCATTGAAGTGGCGAAACGCATGCAGCAGGAAATCCCCAATGCACACATTTTAGATCAATATGCCAATCCTGATAATCCCGATGCCCATTACGAAGGGACAGCAGAAGAAATATGGAACGATTTTGGTGCAGATCTCGATATGGTCGTGATCGGCGTCGGCACCGGCGGCACGATTACAGGGATCGCCAAGAAACTGAAAGAAATGAATCCCAATATTCAAATTGTGGGTGCGGATCCTTTCGGTTCAATTTTAGGTGGCGGTGATGAAATATTCCCATATCAAGTCGAAGGAATCGGCTATGACTTTTTCCCCGATGTTTTGGATAATTCGCTTGTGGATCAATACGTTAAGATCAATGATCAGGATTCATTTGATGTAGCTCGACGCCTTATTAAAGAAGAAGGTTTGCTTTGCGGCGGTTCCAGCGGGACGGTAGTATGGGCGGCACTCCAAGCGGCAAAATCATTAGCACCCGGACAAAAATGCCTCTGCATCCTCGCTGATGGTATTAGAAATTATCTCGGCAAATTTGTGTCTGATGAATGGATGAAAGAGCAAGGGTTTACTATTTAATACATTGTATTAAAAGTAGCAAGGGACACTTTATTGCGCCCCTACTTATTTTTTATCGCCATCTCTACTATCGCTTCAGCAATCAATTTCGGAAATTTCAAATCACTTTGAATTTGATCCGGTTCCAATCCAGCGATGGTTTCTACATTTTTATATTCCGATAATAATTTTTGCACCCGTTTTTCCCCCATCCCCGGTAATGCATGAAAAATGGATTTGGTGACGGAATCAGTTCGCTTCTGCTTTTGATATGTAATTGCAAATCGATGGGCTTCATCTCGAATTCGCCGCAATAAGATCAACCCCGGACTTTGTTTATGAATGGATTGGGCTTCAGATTGTCCCGGAACAAACACTTCTTCTAATCGCTTTGCCAATCCGATTATGGGTAAATAGTCTAGCCCCAATTCTCTTAAAGCTGAAACAGCCATACTTAGTTGCCCCTTGCCCCCATCGATAAGAATAAGATCGGGCAATCCCGCACCCTCTTCTTTTACCCGTTTGTAGCGCCTATGGACGATCTCCCGCATGGATGCAAAATCGTCAATTCCATCCACAGTCTTCACCTTGAATTTTCGATATTCTGATTTTCTGGGCTTTCCATCCACAAAACAAACCATGGATGCCACCGTATTGGTCCCGCCCAAATGAGAAATATCAAACGCTTCAATTCGACGCGGTGGTACTTTCATCTGGAGATCTTCCTGAAGTTGATTCACCATTTTTGGCACCAATTCCCGCCGTTTCTTCCGGTTGATCATCCATTCGCCCAAAAGCAGTTTTGCATTCTGAAATGCCAATCGTACTTCTTTAGCTCGTTCCCCCCTTTGTGGAATGGTAAAATGAACCGCCCCACCACGCTTATCTTTTAACCATTGTATCAATTGCTTTTGGTTTTCCGGTTCAGCAGGCAAAGATATTTCTTTGGGAATAAAATCAGATTCGAGATAAAAACGGGTAATAATGGTTTCCATCATGACTCCATCCGATTCATCCAAATTTCTTAATGACAATTTTTCACGACTGGTGATTCGTCCATTTCGAATTCGAACGATAACGGCCACACCGTAATCTTCTTCCTTCGCCAGTGCAAACACATCCCGATCTTCAAAATCTGCCGTCACTTTTCGCTGACGATCTTTAAATCGGCCAATGGCATGAAGCTGATCGCGATACATGCCCGCATCCTCGAACCGCATTTCATCAGATGCTTTTTCCATCTGTTCTTGGATATAAACTTCTGTGTCCTTCGTCCGTCCCTGCAGAAACTGAATCACCTGCTTAATCATTTCATTGTAATCCGATTCTGACACCATTCCTTCGCAGGGTCCCTGACATTTCTTAATATGATAATCCAAACAGAGACTTACTTTTTTTGCTGCAATGGATGTATCATCAATAAAGTAATCGCAACTGCGGACGGGAAAAATCTTATGGACTGCCTTCAGTGATCGTCTCAGGTGAAGCACATCCGTATAAGGGCCGAAATATTTTGACCCATCCCGAGCGATTTTTCGCGTGATAAACACCCTTGGGTATGGCTCTTTAGTGATTCGGATATAGGGAAAAGATTTATCGTCCTTTAAACTTACATTATAGTGGGGCTGATGCTGTTTAATGAGATTCGCTTCGGTTAAGAGCGCTTCCACTTCGGTTCGCACCACTAACCATTCCACATCAGCGATACGTTTAATCATAGATACATTTTTGGCGGACTGATGTTTGCTCTGTTGAAAATAGGATCGAACGCGATTGCGTAAATGCTTCGCCTTGCCGATATAAAGAATATCTCCTGCATCGTCTTTAAAGAAGTACACTCCCGGTTTGGTGGGCACTTGCTGAATTCTGTTTTTCTTGATTTGAGCCATGAGAATAATTATTATCCTCGTGGAATTTATTCATGATTTATCAACTAATTAAATCATTCGCCATTCTTTTCATCCATGGACTTTTATTTTCATCAGAAAATTTTCAGTTTTCTGATGATGGCGCATGGTGCTGGTTTCAGGATCCACGGGCAGTCTATGTAAAAGGCGAACATGAACGGACATACGCCCAATGGATGACCAAAGACGGTGTCCTGATTATGGGTGCTTTTGACCATAACACGAAAGAAATCCTGACCGATACTCTCAAAACCGATTGGGATGTGGATGATCATAATGTCGGCTCCATTCTCGTACTCCCTGATAAGCGATTTATGATCTTTTACGCCCGCCACGGAAAGGTCGGTCTCCATTGCCGAACGTCTAAGTTTCCGGAAGATATTACCCAATGGGAGGAGGAAGTTACCGTTTCAAATACCAATAATATTTCCTACAACCACCCCGTCTATTTGAGTGATGAAAAACTATTTTATGTTTTCTGGCGCGGCCCCAGTTGGAAGCCTACTTTTTCTACCTCCAAAGATGGTAAATCATGGAGTGAGCCTAAAATTTTAATCCAAGAAGCGGGACGTGAAGCCAAAACCATTCGCCCATATTTAAAAGTGGTTTCAGATGGAGAATCATCGATCCATTTTACTTTCACGGACGGCCATCCCAGAAATGAACCATTCAATTCGGTTTACTATTTAAAATATAAAGGTGGAAAATTCTATAAGGCCGACGGGAGTGAGTCAGGCTCTATGAAGAATCTCCCGGTGAGCCATGCCCATAGTGACCTTGTGTACGATGCTAAATCTTCAAAAATTCGGACGTGGGTTTGGGATATTGCCTTGGATAAAGATCAATTTCCTGTAATCGCATATACGCGATTACCTTCCGAAACAGATCATCGTTATGCCTACGCTCGCTGGACGGGCGAATCATGGCTGGATGTAGAATTCACGGAAGGTGGAAAATGGTTCCCCGAAACGCCTGAAGGAAAAAAAGAATTTGAATCCCACTACTCCGGCGGCATATCCATCAATCAAGATAATCCATCAGTTGTCTATACTTCTAGACCGATTAATGGCCAATTCGAAATTGAAAAATGGACCACCAATGATAAGGGTTCAACATGGTCAGTTATCCCTATTACAAAAATTTCTAAAAAATTAAATTCGCGACCTGTTGTGCCCCATGGGTATGACGGGAATAAAGACCATGTATTGTGGATGAATGGGCATTATATTCACTATACGAACTACAATACTGCAATTCATATGCACCTCAAATAACAGACAAAAATATTATGAAACGTGCCCTCATCCTTTTCACAGTGATATCTCAATTCCTCTTTTCATCTGACTTAGAAAAAGAATTGCAAACCCAATTTATTCTGGCTGAACCGGGAGACACCATTTATATCCCTGAGGGCACCCATTCCATTAAGGGGACCTTATCCATCGAAGGTAAAAATAATTTGGTGATTAAGGGTTTTGGAATGGATCGATCCATTCTCTCTTTTAACAATCAAGATGAAGGTGCGCAGGGCATCAGCATTACCAATTCTCAAAATATCATACTTGAAGATTTTGCCGTAAAGGATTCCAAAGGAGATGCAATCAAAGCGCAATATGTGGACAGGATTGTGTTTCGTGGTGTTACGGCAGAATGGACCGGCGGTCCCGACCCCAACAATGGTGCCTACGGACTTTACCCTGTACAGTGCACAAATGTACTTATCGAATTTTCTGTAGCCATCGGCGCATCCGATGCGGGCATCTATGTGGGGCAATCCAAAAATATTGTGGTGCGAAATTCAAAAGCATATCACAACGTAGCAGGGATTGAGATAGAGAATTCCATTAATGCAGAAGTCTATGACAATCATGCCTATGAAAATACGGGTGGTATTCTGGTATTTGACCTGCCGGATCTTGTTCTGAAAAAAGGTGAAAATGTTCATATATATCGCAATCTTGTAGAGAAAAATAATATAGCCAATTTCGCTCCACCGGGGAATATCGTGGGAAAAGTTCTCCCCGGGACAGGTGTGATGGTTTTAGCCGCTCATAATGTGCATATATATGAAAATGTGATTCGGAATAATAAAAGTGTGGGGACGGGGATTGTGAGCTATTTTATTACGGAAGAAGCCATGACCGATAGCTTGTATAACCCCTATACCTCCGATATTCATGTCTATAATAACTTTTATGAAAGACCGGCCGGCTTCCCCACTCTCGATTTTGAAATTGGTCAATTATTGGCCATCAAATATGGTCGCAATACACCAGACATTATTTATGATGGCATGCAGGATCCGGATGTTATGTCTGGATTGTGCATTCAAAATAATGGGCGTGCGGACTTCACAAATCTGGACATAGAACATAATTTTGAAAAATGGTATTCCCCCTTTATTTCTAATTTCTCAGAGGATGCATCAAAACATAGTTGTCCCTCACCCCATTTAGCTACGTCTATTCCTGATTGATGAATTCCTTTTCTCGTAAAGCCATTTCCGCTTTACTTCTCATATCATTTTTGTTCGGGGCAAATCCCCTCAAATACGCTAAACCAAAACTATCCGATTACGGTTTTTTCATTGGAAATATGGCCGATCACAATCCACGTGATGGTGTCATTCCCTATGATGTATCCGCACAACTCTTTTCTGATTATGCCCTAAAGTCCCGCTTTATAGTCCTACCCAAAGGACAAAAATTGGATTATCAAACCGATGGTTCTTTTGATTTCCCTATGGGGACCACACTCATTAAAACATTCTATTATCCTGCTGATTTTCGAATTCCCGATAAAGATATACGAATCATGGAAACTCGATTACTGATCCATACACCGGAAGGATGGCTTGGATTTCCTTATGTTTGGAATGAGGCCCAAACAGAAGCCGTATTAGAAATCGCCGGCGAACGGATGGATGCGTCATTTATTGATAATGATGGTGAATCTGTCAACTTGAGTTATAGCGTCCCCAATTTTAACCAATGCAAAGGATGTCATGTGAATCAGAATCGCATGATTCCTATCGGCCCGAAAGTCCGCTTACTCAACCATGATTTTGACTATTCTGACGGCAAGATGAATCAATTGAAAAAATGGTCCGCTTTGGATATGATAAATGGTTTACCGGAAATTGCATCATTGCCCCACACACCGAATTATGGCAATCCGAACGATGGATCCTTAGATGATCGTGCTCGGGCATGGATCGACATCAACTGCGCCCATTGCCATATGAAGGGTGCCCCGGGAGAAACGTCGGGATTATTTTTGAATATTGAAGAAACGGACCCCACACGATTGGGAATATTGAAACCGCCTGTAGCCGCCGGTCGTGGTTCAGGGGATAGACTCCATACCATCGTCCCGGGGAAGCCTGATGAATCTATTATGATTTATCGGATGGAATCTACCGACCCAGGGGTTATGATGCCGGAATTAGGCCGAAAGTTGGTTCATAAAGAAGGGGTGGCCTTGGTTCGGGAATGGATTAAAAATATGAGATAGTCCCTTCTGTAGAGACGATCCGTCGGATCGTCTCCTGTTACATAATTAATCGACCTCCCCAAAGTCCTTCTACAAATGATTTATAAAATCTGAATCCACATTTCGATTATTTTTATCCCGTTCCCAGTTTTGGGGATTCAATCTGATATATTTTGTAATCCTTTTGAATGAATGTTCATTTCTAATGATATGATCCCAAAACCGCGATTGCCATGCGAATTTGGGGTTGTGGTCTTTTCTGATGCGTTTGGTGCACGCACCTTTAAATCCCCTAACCATTGATGACAAATTATGTTTTTGTGGTCCAAAACGATTGGTTCGTAGAGACGCATAGCTATGCGTCTCTACATTGTCATTTATTCCGATTATACCATGAAAATGGTTGGGCATGACAACCCATTCATACAATTCAATATAATCCCTAATTATGGGTGTCTTTATCCATTCTTCTGCAACAATTTTTCCAATTTGATTTAATTGCATTTTTCCTTCAACGACATCACCAAACCATTCAACCATATTTTTTGTACAAATAGTAATAAAGTATAATCCAGGATGACTGTAATCCCAATTTGACAAACGGGTGGATTCTATACGATATTTACTTTTGAATTTTGTCACTTATACATTCAATCCAACTCATCTACCTTATCGAATTTTTTATATATTTCAAAATCGGATTGCTTGAATGGTACTTCTTGAATTCGTTTTAATTTCCATTCCATTTTAAATCCATCGTCATCGTCCTTCATCTCCATGGTGTATTTCACCATTCGTCCCGGAACGGATTCAAACTCTTTTTCAGCCTGTTTCAACATGGATTCAGAAAAACTGCGGGGATTTCCTCTTTTCTCTCCACCATAAGATTCAATTAATTTGGTCTCAACATCCAATACAAAAAGAAATAAAGTGGTGTCGGTGGTAAACCATTCTTGAATCTCCACCATCCCCTCATCACTTTTAATTATGGTGGTGACTTTTTGTGAATTAAATCCGGATACGGTTTCTAAGGATTCTGAAATGGTTCGGGAATATTCATTTTCTGGATTTTGATCTTCGGACTCATCTCCATTATCTCCATCCGTTGATTCCTTTTTCTCCGAATCATCATCGGAACCGTTCCTCATATTAAATCCGCTCATGGCTCGAAGATTTGGTTTACCATCATTTTCTCGAATGGTTTCAAATGTTTCCATGGCAAATTCTTCATCCTTAACATTATAAACAATTCGTGATTCTGTTTCCCCATCTAATAGACTACCGATGATTTTATTTCCACCCATAGCCATTCGAACTAAAAATCGATCGACCTCAACGGCGGACTCCTGACGAAATATATTCTCCGATGCATACTTTGTGGTTGTGGTCATGACTTCACCCACATAGGGCGCATCCATGTGCATCACTTCTTCCATGACCACTTGTGTCTGGGCAGAAAGTCCTGCGATCGTGAGAACAAATATAATTGGTCGAAATTTCATTGATTATCCTTAAAGGTTGAATTGAATATAGGGTTGATTATAAAAGAAAAAGTTGTCCTTATTATTCCAAATCTTTTACACACCGAAAACCCATCATTTCTGATTGTATATCAACGATAGTTGCTACTCGCGTATAATTTCTTTTGGGATCGGTTTTAAAACTCCCACCGCGAATAATACGAATACCATTGATTGAAAAATCCGCATAAACCGGCGCTTCGCCTGAATCGGGGTATTGAGGATAATAATCGCCAATCCATTCGTACACATTCCCCGTCATATCGAATAAACCAAAATTATTGGGCTTTTTCTCTCCCACATAAAAAGAATATTCCAGACTGTTATCCACATGACGGGCATATTCATCAATTTCACGGTAATCATTTGTCCCGGACCACAATTCATTTTTCCCTCCACTTCTTGCTGCATACTCCCATTCAGCTTCAGTGGGAAGTCGATATCCATAACATTCACAAAATGCTTTCGCTTCAAACCAACTGACATTCACTACGGCCCGATCGCCCCGATCATGGCCCATGTCATCGGGTAAAGGCATATTTTTCAATTTTGCATATGTATCATACTGGCGGTAGGTGATTTCATATTTTGACATGGCAAATGATTGAATATCCACATGGTGGAGCGGCAGGGCATCCTCATTTTTTTGATTATAAAAATCACCCATCATGAATGTCCCCCCGGGGATGTTTACAAACGCAATCGGCTCCAGTTTTTTTCGAAGCTGTGCTTCGCGATAGGCAGTGCAACTCGTAAAGAGGCCAATGAGAAATAATATAAATAATCGTTTTTTCATGTTAGTTATCTAGAGACGTCTCGATAATTAGGACGATACGTTTCTATATCTCAATTGGGATTAATCCTGTTTTGGGTCATTTTATTCATACCTTTGTCCAAACTGTAAATTTTTCGTCCTTGTCCATGGTCTGAAACAGATACCAAATAGGCATCTATGATATCGCCGCCATGATTATTCCACAATGTAAGGGTTGATTTTAAAATTCGTTTTTCTTTAATAAAAATCCCGGGGATATTGATAAATGCGCCCATGATTTCAATGATTCTATTTATAGATATATTATAAAAACTTTTCAGGACAAATATGACCTGAAAGAAAACCAAAAGTGTGCACTCCACTTTTTCTTCATTGGCATTTAGTCGCGAAAATAGAGTGAATACCCCTTTATGCGCCGATCGATCTCCAACGAAATATCGAAGAATGACATTCGTGTCAATCAGGTTCATTTCCGGCAAACCCTTTTTCTGATGCTTTATCTATTTCTGTTTCATCAGGGAAACCGAATTTTTCTGCTTCCTCTTTGATCACACCTTCTAAATGGACAGATTCGTCAATTACCGGGTACAAATGAACGCCATTATCATCAACGACTACATCCATTTGATCTCCCACATCTAAATCGAATTTTTTCCGAATTTCAGACGGAATGACCACTTGACCTTTATTATGTATTTTCATTTTCATGGCAAATTCCCAATGGTTATACTACAATGTATAACATATATGTATTTCTAATCAATAATTTAATTGTTCACCAAGGCAACTGATTCAAATCTACATTTCCGCCCGACAGAATCAATCCAACCTTTTTGCCGGAAAACATATCTTTATTTTTCAATAATGCACCAAGGGTGATTACAGAGGATGGTTCGGCGATAATCTTCATTCGCTCCCATACCATTTTCATTGCATCGATAATTTCTGATTCTGTGACAGTAATAATGCCATCCACATGCTCTTGGATTATGGGAAAAGTGATTGTACCAATTTGCGCCCGAAGACCATCACAAATGGTATCAATGGTTTTATTTGCTACAATTTCCCCTTTTTCAAGAGATCGATAAGCATCATCTGCTTCTGACGGTTCTGCACCAAAAACTTCAATCTCAGGATTCAATCCTTTCGTTGCTAATAATGTCCCACCTAATAATCCGCCACCACTGACGGGAGAAATAATAGAATCCAAATCGGGGTGATCTTCTAACAATTCTTTGGCGGCCGTTCCTTGTCCTGCCACGATGCGCTCATCGTTATAGGGATGGACAACCGTTGCGCCTGTTTCTTCCACAAGTTCATGGAGAATACGCTCACGTGAAGGTTGATCCGGATCGCACCACACCACTTCACCCCCGTTCCGCTCTACATTGTTTACTTTAATTTTCGGCGTATTGTGGGGCATGACCACTTTCGTTTTTCCACCTCGTCTCGTCACGGCCATAGAGAGAGCTGCACCATGATTCCCCGAAGAAGTGGTTGCCACACCTCGATCTAACTCAGTCTGAGATAATTGTTCAACTGTATTGGTGGCACCACGGATTTTGAATGAACCGGCTTTTTGGAAATTTTCACACTTGAAATAGAGGGTCGCACCACTCAGATCATCCAAACTTTTGTTCGTCAAAATCGGCGTTCTATGAACAAATGGACGAATCCGATCGTGGGCCGCTGCAATATCTTTCAGAGTTACCATGGTCAAATCTAAATTCGAATATAAATAATTTCATATTCTTTAAGGGAAACTGATGAATAAACAATCAAACCTCCATATGACAACAGATGAATTCCGTAAACAAGGTCATGCAGTCATTAATTGGATTGCCGATTATTATGATCAAATTGAGGACTATCCTGTTCTTTCTCAAGTCCAACCGGGAGATATTCGAAACTCCCTTCCGAAATCCGCACCACAAAAAGGTCGATCTTATGAGGAGATTCTATCCGACATGGATCAATTCATGCCGGGCATCACCCACTGGCAGTCCCCAAATTTTCATGCCTACTTCCCTTGTGCAACCAGCGGACCGGCTATTTTAGGAGATCTTATCTCTACAGGATTGGGTATTCAGGGGATGATCTGGGCCACCAGCCCTGCCTGCACCGAAGTAGAAACCCACGTATTAGATTGGCTTGTAGACATGATGGCTCTTCCACAGAAATTCAAATCCAATTCCAGAGGCGGGGGCGTCCTGCAAGATACGGCATCTTCCTCCAGTCTTGTGGCATTGATTGCCGCCAGGGAAAGAACATCCAATGGAGAAATAAACAAAAAAGGTTATAATGGCCAATTGACTGTCTATACCTCCACCCAAGCCCACTCGTCAATAGAAAAGGCCGTGAAGCTTGCGGGAATGGGCAAAATGAGCCTTCGGCTTGTTGATGTGGATTCCCAATTCGCTATGGATTCTAATCATCTTCGGGAATTAATTAAAAATGATATAGACAATGGATTGACTCCCGCTTTTGTTTGCGCCACCGCAGGGACGACTTCTAGCACTGCTTTTGACCCCATAGATAAAATTGGAAAAATATGTGAGGAATTTGGAATTTGGCTTCATGTAGATGCAGCTATGGCCGGTCCTGCAGCCTTATGCCCTGAATTCCGTTTTATCCACGATGGGATCGAATTTGCAGATAGCTATACCTTCAATCCACATAAATGGATGCTAACCAATTTTGACTGTAGTGTGTTTTATGTCGCGGATAGAAAAAGCCTCATAGATGCCATGTCCATTTTACCGGAGTATTTGAAGAATAAGGCCACGGAATCCGGTGCCGTGTTTGATTATCGGGACTGGGGGATTCCTTTAGGTCGACGATTTCGCGCATTAAAACTGTGGCATGTGATCAATTATTATGGCGTAGAAGGGTTGCAGGAATATATTCGTGAGCATGTGGCCAATGCTCAGGAGTTAAAATCCTGGGTCGAGGCAGATGATCGGTTTGAAATTGTCGCGCCAGCCAAACTGAATTTGATTTGTTTCCGTCACAAGAAAGGTGATGCATTCAACGAAAAACTTATGAACAGGCTAAACGAAAGCGGAAAAATATACTTGACCCATACAAAATTGAACGATCAATTTGTGATTCGTTTTTCTGTGGGACAAGCCACCACCACATTGGATCATTTGAAAAAGTCTTGGGAATTAATTTTGAAATCGGTAGATGAATTAGAGAAAACGCCATAGAAGGATTGAAATGATGAGGGTTTGCGAATCATTTCTTTGCACCTGCAATGATTCGATTTCATCTCATCATTGCACACCAATTTTGCACACAAATTTTAAGGCTTTTCTGCCAGTTCGACTAAAACACCGCCTGTACTTTTGGGGTGGATAAATACGACTTTAAATCCCTCAGCACCGACCGTAGGCTTATCAGATAATACTTGAATATTTGATTCTTTAAGTTCTTTTATTGCTTCGGTTATATTATCCACTTCAAAACATACATGATGGACGCCGGGACCTCTTTTTTCTAAATATTTACCGATAGGTGTATCGGGACCGGTGGCCTCCAATAACTCAACTTTTCCCTGCCCTGTATCATAGATATCCGTGGTCACACCTTGGTCTGCCACCACTTCTGTGCTTCGATGCGAAATATTGAGGATATGCCTCCAAAAAGGTGCATCATTTGCAATATCTTTAACTGCAATGCCGATATGTTCAATCCCAAGAATTTTCATGATAAAATGTAAAGACGCATAACCATGCGCCTCTACAATTAAATTAAATTTGAATCGTTAGAAGATAAAGACACACCAAGGCCATTCCCTCGTGGTAAAACCAATTTTCCATCCATCACCATTACCCCGCTATAAGGATCGTTATTAATGAGTAGATTTCCATCCAAATCTGCATAATCTACTAAAGGTGATAAATGAGCGGCAGCCGTAATCCCAATTGAAGATTCAATCATACAGCCAAGCATGATTTGCATATCACGCTCACGAGCCATTTTGACCATCTTTAACCCTTCCATTAAGCTACCACATTTCATGAGTTTAATATTGATCCCGTCAAATACACCTTCAATGCCGGGGATATCGCCTGAATTCAGGCTGTTTTCATCGGCAATCAAGGGTAAGGGTGATTTCTGCCGCAATTCGGCCGTATCCTTCAAATTTGTGGATTTAAATGGCTGCTCTACAAATTCCACATTTCTATCCGCTAGCCATCTAGACATGTCGATACCCGTTTCCAAATCCCACCCTTCATTGGCATCGATACGAATCAACTGATCTGTTTCTTTTCGAATGGCATTTATAATGGACTTATCCTTCTCCATCCCCATCCCCAATTTCACTTTCAGGATGTGGTAAGGTGCACCCTCCTTCACTTTTTCTGGAATGAGGTCCATATCCCCAATTGAAATTGTATATGAAGTTTTGGGTGTTTTTGTCGGATCTGCACCTAAATATTGATACAGTGGCATTTCATTCTTTTGACACCACCAATCTAAAATGGCAATAGAAAATGCTACTTCTAGCGATTTTATGCCTCTGCATTGTGGTAATACAGTATCAGAAAATGCAATGGGGTCATCCATGGATTGAGGCAAAGAAATACCATCATCCAAAACACTGAGAATATCGGACGTAAATTCATTATACCGCCCTGAAGGGGCAGCTTCGCCCCGGCCAATGATACCATCCTGTTCTAAAAAAACAAATGCAACATCATAATGGTCGTGAGTACTTCGTGAAATTCCGAATGGATGGTTACAATAAATCCGGTATGTGGTATAGGATAAATTCATTTTTACTTCGGCGAACCGGCACTGCCTTCCCAATCGGGATCGGCTACACCTATCCACCCATCTCCTTCTTTATTTTTCATAACTGCATGGATTCGGCCAAATCTCCCTGGTTTCCGCTGAATAGAAACGCCATGCCCCATGGTTGCAAAATAGGCACTATCAGCCAGTGTAAATCCATCTTGGCCTGTAAATTCAATATCAATCCCCTCATCGGTAGGTTGGACTCTCGGCATAGCCATTGCCCTTTCCAAAGACTGTCCTTGATCAATAATTCGACTTACCACAGCCACAATGGAAGATGGAATTCGAGAGCCACCAGCGGCACCGAGTCCAAGAAATGGTTGGCCATCTTTAGATACAATCATTGGCGAAATATGTGATGGCGCTCTATCTCCGCCTTTCACTTCCCCTAAATAACCCCCAAGTGTTTGGGCATATACAAATCCCAATCCCGGTGTGGCCACCTTCGAACCCATAATAGTCCCAACGGTTTGGGTCAGAGAAACAATCATACCATTTTTATCCACGACAGTTAAATGGGTGGTATGCCCCATGGGTGCAGTGAAAGATTCAGGTAGGGAAGTCCAATCTATAAACGCTTGTTCATTATGCACTTCAGCCGCCCGTTTTTCTGCCCAATCTTTTGACGTAAGCCGATCCGCATCGGCCAAAGTCTTTTGTTCACGACGATCCAAATAGGCAGCTTCAATGGCATGATATACATTTTCTCCCCAATCTTGGCTGGTAGAGAGATCGTCTGAAAGTAATTCTAAAATTTGCAATGCTTCAATGGTGATGGCGCCAAATGCCGGCATCCACAGGGCAGTTAAATCATGACCACGATAAGATCCCGAAACAATGTGTGAATCCATTGCTTTATATTCTGCCAATGCCTTCATGCTTAACACACCACCATTGGCCTGATTATCTGCTATAATCTTTTCGGCTATCCATCCGGTATAAAATACATCAGGACCTTCATCCGAAATCGATTGTAAGACTTTGGCTAATTCTTCTTGTACAACCCATTGTCCGGATGCCAATGGCGTTCCATCGGGATTTAAAAAATGTTGGCGTGATCCTTCAAATTCATTCAACTGCTCATTTACCATTGCCATTCGAATGGCTTCTCCATTTATGAGTGCATGCCCCTTTTCTGCAAGATCAATGGCCGGTTTCATCACCACCGATCGTTGGAGTGAACCATGTTCATTCAACGCTTTTGATAGTCCACGCACCACGCCGGGCACTCCAATGGAGGGATACCCGTATCGTTTCTTCGGCGCATTTTCATAATCATAATCACTGGGCGCAGCCGTAGTCCCATCAATGCCATGGAATCCAGTGTCGGGTGAATAGATTAATATCTGGGTTCTACCGCCGATACCACTCATAGAGGGCTCGACTACTGCGAGACTAAAAGCAGCAGCCACTGCAGCATCGACGGCATTACCTCCTCGCGACAGTACATCCACCCCAGCCTCTGTGGCTAAAGGGTGGCCGGTGACAACTATACCGTTTTTGGACTGTCGAACTTTTTGTGCTGATTGAGTGTCCCCATATTCAGAGGTGGTAGGTCGAGCACACCCATACCATAGCAAAAATATTATAAACAATGATCGTTTCATCAAGCTAATACCTGTTCAATTGCATCAATGAAATCTAAATTACCAAATCGCACCAAATCAGTAGTAGCCATACCATATTTCTCAACTGTCCTTTGGATTTCCGCTTTCGCTTCTGATTCCGATAATTTGAATGTTAACAAATTGATACCTATAAATGTTGATGCTTTAAAATTTTTCATTAAGTCTAAATGAAGATCCATCACTTGATCCATCGTAGCCATTGGATATTCCGTTACATCGTCTGCGCGTCCAGGGTCATGTGTCATGACCATATAATCCGGCATAGCACCGTGGAGTAACCCCAGCGTAACACCTGCATAATATTGATTAGTCAGGGACCCTTGCCCTTCCACAATAATTAACTCTGTGTTTGAGTTAAATTTGTCAATTTCATGTTCTATCTCACCTGCCATAAAATCAGCAGTGACCGCATCGATAGGCACACCTGATCCGCTAAGAAGGATGCCGGTTTGCCCTGTACCAACAAATGCCACATTTCTCCCTTTTGCCTTCAGACGCTGGGTCATTTCCCATCCTGTGGTCATTTTACCAGTATCACAATCCGTACCCACAATGAGCAAAACAGGAATTTTTCTATCGTGCCAAGAACCTTTAGGAAAATGAGGAGGACTTGGCGGCCGGCGAAGATCAGTCAATGTAACACCGTATTCCTTCGCCATATTTGACAATTCCGGATCATCATTAATGAATTGATGCATACCGCTAATTATATCACAGCCATTTTGAATGGCATTGATCACCTCAACGCGATACTCATGACTAATAAACCCTCCCTGGGATGCGTTGCCAATCACCAGTGTATCTGGATCCATTGACTTACAAGCATCAAAACTATCGACAACAGGAATGTCACCCCCATAGCCCAATTCGTCTTGAGATGTGGAACCAGATTTGGTTTTGTCTATCACAGCCAACACCTCATCGGATCGGTAACGGATGAGCATATTCCCCGTTTTATTTTTGATATAATTAAATGCGCCGTGACATAATATTGCTATTTTTTTATGGTTGCCACTCATGAATATTTATTTTTCTTAAGTTTAAGTTTATATTTTTTAATAAAATTACTTAATATGATTCAATTAATCCCTCGGAAAATTAACAAAATGAAAATTATTTTACACTTTAAATTTTTTAGAATATTTACTTTTTTCGTGACTTTGGTTTGCTTGGGCTGTGAGGACACTCAATCAAATGAGGAAGAGAAAAAAGAAGAGACAAAATTGGTTCCATTTGGCGTCAACCAATTTCACTATAATGGATATGCTCCCCTAAAGGATAAACCCATCAATGTGCACACATACCTACCTGATTCCATACGGACTGATTTGCCTGTTATGTTTGTCATGCATGGTGCCAGTCGAAATCCCAAAGATTACTGCTTTGCATGGGTATCTCACGCGAAAGCATACCAATTTATTACCATTTGTCCCGATTTCACGGATGCCATGTATCCCGGTTCTGAACAATATAATCTCGGCGGTATGCAGAATAATGGTGTGTGGCAGGATTCATCTAGGTGGGCGTTCAACTATATTGAATCCATTTTTGAATATTTGCGCACTGAGAAAGTAACCACAGCAGAATCATACGGTCTTTATGGCCATTCAGCGGGATCACAATTTGTGCATCGACTCTCTTTATTCACAGAACCTAAACATGCATCCATCATCATCCCAGCAAATGCAGGATGGTACACCACAACTGAAATAGATATCGGATTCCCTTATGGATTAAAAGATAGTCCCATCACCATTGATCAATTGAAAACAAAATTTCAGCTACCCATAGTCATTTTACTGGGAGAAAACGATACAGACCCGAATCATTCGTCTCTGCGAAAAACTGAAGAAGCCATGCGTCAAGGAAAACATCGTTTCGAACGGGGTCATTATTTTTTCAATACTGCAAAGACAATTGCCGATTCATTAGGTGTCGATTTTAATTGGACCATAGAAACCGTTCCCGGCGTATCACACTCGAACTCAGGCATGGCACCAGCAGCGGCGAAACAATTTTATAATAAATATAAGAATTAACGATTCAAGTTTCGCTTGAGGTGTCTATTGTAATATATACTTACCGTTGAAGTAAAAGCACTTGAAAAACTCGACCACGTGGATTGGTTTTCCCTGATCCCAGGTTTAGGTGCCTCCACCTGGATGGCACTAATGATTCCTCCATCTCTCGATCCATGTCTGGCCGTATTATAACCGCCCGAAAAATATCGCATTCCTCCCGGACCGGGATCATTTACGCTGGGCACACTCTTATAACCCAAGCTATCCAAAAGGGCGCCAAAGCTATTTGGACCGCGTAGCACCTCAATAAAAGAGTAAGATGAAGAATCCACCAATGCCCGAATACTGGATTCATTCTTAAACTTATTTGTATTCAGAACTGCATCAGATAAATCCAATTCACTCCCTGAGAGTAAATATCCCAACCAATTCCTTAAATCATAATACCCATCCGGATTCGCACCATGGCCATGCATATCAAAAAATAGTCCACTACCAAAATCATTTTCAATCTTCTTTTTTGCCACACCGATATAATGGTGATACTCCTGCCATGCTCTTAATGCATATTTATCTTCTTGCGCTGCCTCTACACTATCTCGATTCGCATCCAGTTTGGTTCGCTTTAATCTGCAGAGAATGACATGAGGTCGCCCACCAAACCGCGCCACCATCGTATCCATAAGGGTTTTCGTCAGTTGATAAGTATTGACATCCGTGACCGTTGTTCCATATGTACGATTAGGTATTTCGTCAGGTGTAAGGCTTCCGCCATGTGGCGCCGAAAGAATAATGGGTAAATCCCCTGCCCAATATTCTACATATTCTTCACGACCATAGTATACCGAATCTGCATAATAAGGACCATCATGGCCCAAGGCAGGAAATGTATCTTGTTTGACCGGTGTGGTATCGGGCGGTACAATTTCATCCGGCTCCTTTTCTCCATCTTCGCACCCCACAATAATTGAGCCAATTGTGATGAAACTAACGAATAATAACTTATAACGATCCATGATCTACGCGAACAAACTCACAGATGTAAACACAACAAAAATGCCAATAATGTTTAAAATAAGTCCCGCACGGAGCATTTGCTTCTGCTGAATATATCCTGTGCCATAAACCAATGCATTGGGCGGGGTGGCTACCGGCAGCATAAATGCACACGTTGCGGCTACGCCAATTCCGAAGACTAAGGCATAAGTCATAGCGGGGCTAAACTGAACGGATAATGCCATCATCACCGGCACCAGAATAGCTGCAGACCCTGTATTCGAAGCCAATTCGGTCAAGAATATCATAAACCCAATACAGACCATCACAATAAGCCATTCGGGTGCGCCAACGATTGAATCTAATATGGCAGTGGCCAACCATTTGGTTGTCCCTGTTTTTGTCAAAACAACCGATAAACAAAGTCCGCCTCCGAATAATAGTAAAATTCCCCATTGAATTCTATCTTCCAATTCTTTCCAGGATATGAGTCCCAGTGCCGGCGCCAAGGCCGTAATTAAAATGGCAATCATTCGATCAAATTGAATGACACCAATCCACTGATTGAATTGGCTGGAAAAAATCCAGCAAATCACCGTAAAGACAAATAATCCAACACTCCCCCTTGCATTTGGTGACCAATCCATACTTTCATCTGACTGTTGTAGTCGATTGAGTTGCGCATCGGATTCTGGTTTAAGTACAAATCTCAACACCAATATTACAAATGGGAACATCATCACCGTGGCAGGAAAGCCCACTTTAAACCATGTAAAGAAGTCAATATCCAATGCCGCAACGGCGATGCCATTAGGTGGTGAACCTACCACTGTGGCCAGTCCACCAATATTGGCAGCGTAGGCTGTACCCAACACAATAAATGTTCTCATGCGAGGATATCGTCCATCCACCAATGCCAGTGCGATGGGCAGCATCATAGCTGTGGTTGCTGTATTACTCATCCACATGGATAAGAATGACACGACACTAAAGAATCCAATTATGGATAACCATAACTGTCCTCTCCCCAAATTTATTACATACTGAGCCAACCATCGATCGATACCATATTTATTTAACAGGGCAGCAAGTGTAAACCCACCCATAAACAGAAAAATAATTGTGCTTGAAAACGGTGCCATGGCCGCTTTTGGTGCCAGTACACCGGAAAAATAGGCCATCACAGGTACCAAAAGTGCCGTTACGGGCAGTGGTAATATTTCCGTCATCCATAATCCTGCACAAATGAGAAGGATAAATAGCCCCTTTTGGGTAATGTCCACATCCATGATAAAGTGACTGAGTGCATAACTAAATATGCCCCATAACAAAATAATGATGATCTTTTTCGATATTGGAAGGTGATTCATATTTATTTATCCTGAACCGAATCCCAAATTTCTTGGAGTTGGTTCAATCGATCTTTGTGGGTATCCGTGGGCGGGAAGAATGATCCTTGGCGAACGCCGCCACCCTGCAATTCTCCTGCCAACCGCATGAGCCCTGACCGAACAGAATTGACTTTTTTCTGACGATCCTTCATGGCAATCAATTTGGGATCGTTTTCATCCATATTTTCTTCCAATTGTTTAACTATTTCTTTCAATTCTGCATTTGCAAAAAATACGTTGCGATGTAGATGATGAACTTCTAATAAAAATTTCTCGCGCTGTCGATAATCTCCTGTGAGTAAATCCAGTTTTGGATCCCCTAAAACTTTGATATCTTGCGTCATTGAAAATTCACCTGATTCAATCGTAACCCAATAATTACCCGGGGAAACATGAGGGCCTTGCGGATCCAAGTCATGAGGTGGGATTGGCAGCAATTCTGATTTATCCGGTTTGGTAAGCCCTTCACGGTTTCGTTCATTTCTTGTGAATGGTGGTGCAGGATGTTTCAAATTCCACACATATCGCTGAATGATCCCATTATCCACTTTGACCTTTTGGGAGCGAATCGTCTCTGATCTTCGTCCAATTTTTACAGTTACCGAATCTACATCCTGATTCATGACAAAATGTATCAATGCGCCATATTGAGGATTAGGCCCTGCCCATTCCTCCTGCCCCCGATAAGAAGTATCTTTCCAATAATGAAATAATGTAGATGGACGCACAGAAAAAATATGAACATCTTTACCTACGGATTCTGACCATTCTGCCAATGGTGTTGTATCATCCAATACCCAAAAGCTTCTGCCATGAGTTCCCAAGATTAAATCTTTTTCTCGAGGATGAATCACCATATCATCATAAAGAGTGGTTGGCAAATTGGAACTGAATTTCACCCAATTTTCACCACGATTCACGGAAATAAATACATGATGTTCCGTACCCAAAAAAACTACGTTCGGGTTATCAGGATGCTCTAAAATAACATTAATGGATCCAGATGGAAGTCCATGAGATAGGTTTTGCCAAGATTGTCCATAATCATCTGTGCGGTAAACATATGGTGACCAATCTCCCTCACGGTGACGGTCAAAGGTAACATAAGCAGCACCACGTCCATCGTGAGATGCTTCTACTCGGCTCACATAAGATCCAGTGGGGAGGTCAGGAATATTTTGACTCACCTCCGTCCATGTTCTTCCGCCATCTTTGGATACTTGCACATTTCCATCATCGGTGCCTACCCAAATTATTTTATGCCATAAGGGTGATTCATCCATAGAAATAATTTCACCAAATGTTGATGTACCATCATTTTTTGATATTTTTGTATCTGCGCCCAACACATCCATAATGGATAGCGCTTCACGATCTATATTTTTGGTTAAATCCTTAGTTCGCTCCCAGGATTGCCCTCCATCATTGCTAATAAATAAGCGGTTCCCACCCAAATACACGCGATTGGAACTGTGCTTTGAAACCATCAGCGGGGTTACCCAATCAAATCGATATTTTTCATCTGGATCTGAGGGGAATGGTTTCAATCCCTGCATATTCCCTGTATTTCGATCGAATCGGATCATATTTCCATTTTGAGATGCATTATACACAATAGAAGAATTGGGATGTGGTTGCTGATACATGCCATCGCCAAATCCAACCTGTTTCCAATCATCTGCTAAAATGCCCAACCAATGACGCGTGGAACTGGGTCCCATCCATGAATGATTATCCTGCATACCGCCATAAATATTGTAGGGGACTTCCATATCTACACCCATTCCATAAAATTGGCCAATAGGCATATTGTTCAGTCGATTATATGTTTTGCCATAATCCCAACTTTCATGGAGACCTGCATCCCCTGCCAAATAGAAATGTTTTGGATTTTTCGGATCAATCCATAATGAATGGTGATCACTGTGAACGCCAACATCATAGGTGGGTCGCGTAGGCATTTGGTGGAATGTTTCGCCTTTATTTTCCGTCCGATAAAATTCTGTGGCGAGCATATATACAATATCATCGTTTGTAGGATCTACGAAAATGTGACTGTAATACATGGGCCTTGGATTTAAGCTATTCATCCGTTTCCAAGTTTGGCCCCCGTTCCCACTTCGATAAAATCCACTGGAATCCGCGTGCTCTACCGTCGCATACAATACATGTGATCGAGTTCTCGATGTGGCGAGTCCGATTCTCCCTTTATCTCCGGTCGGTAATCCATTTTCAATTTTCTGCCATGTAGAACCACCATTTCTCGTTTTATAAATGCCACTTCCCGGGCCGCCCCCATTAAAGCCCCACACTTTCCGCATTCGCTGATAAGTGGCCGCATAAAGTACGTTTGGATCATTTCTATCTATGGCTAAATCCACCACCCCTGTATTTTCGTCAATATAGAGAACTTTTTTCCAAGATCGACCCCCATTGGTGGTCTTATATACACCCCTTTCTGTGGATGAATCCCACAAGTTACCCAATGCAGCCACATAAACAATATTGGCATTTTTTGGATGGATAATCACTCGACCGATATGATAGGTTTTTTTCAACCCAATGGATGTCCATGTATCACCTTGATCTGTGGATTTATATACGCCATTCCCCCATGATGTACTTTGGCGATTTTGCTGTTCTCCAGTACCTGCATAAATCACATTTGGATTGGAAAGTGAAATAGCCATATCACCAAAAGTAGATACAGTTTCATGATCAAATACCGGTTTCCACATTGTACCTTTACTCGTGGATTTCCAAATACCACCAGAAGCACTGGCGATAAATATAATTTCCGGTGAGTTGGGCACCACTTCTACATCATGAATTCGACCACCAGCAACGGATGGGCCGATATTCCTAAAATGTAGTTGATCTAATTGTTCTGTTGTAATGGTTTGGGCTGAGATACTGATTAGCGCACTCAAGCATAAGGTGTATTTTTTCATGATATTATTTTAGTGGGATTCATAGAAAATAAAAAGCCTCCGTTGAAGGAGGCTTTTTATCTACATTACTCACCTTGGAAAATCGGAGAGTAGCGTCTTATTTATTTACTTCTGTTTTATCATACAACGTCAGTCCATCGATCGCATTTGGATTAGAACTAATTTCATCCTGTGCATAAGGAATCCGTTCTACATGCTGCGTGGCTGCGGCTGTATTTAAGGGAAATGCAGGAATCAATGCAGTTTCTCCCGCCCCTCTGAGACGACGTTGATCGTTGAATGGCATATATGATCCGAATCCGGATACATATCGTTCTTCAATAATCTCACGGAGCAATGCATTATCTTTACTGATATTATCAGCATTTTCCATACCGCCAGCTTCAAAGTCAGCTTCAACATACGGGTCATATTTGTAATTCGCAGCTACGTCAAAATTGGCATTCAAACGGCCACCGCCGGCTAACCATGCTCGATACGCATTCAATGCAGCAAGCCCACCTGCAAATCCTGATCGTGCAGATGCTTCTGCTTTGATCAGTTGATTTTCTGTATAGGTGGCCATAGGTTGTGGCTCGAATTGTTCAATCACACCTGTATTCCCTGAAGCGGAACTTTCATCAATGGTGTAGTATCCATGGCGCGCTGTTTCGTTGGTCTTCGCATTCCCACGATATTTCGCATTGGATGGATCCAATATCTCCAACAGATAGCTGCCTGCATTACCGATATCACCGGTTCGTGAACCGGCAAGAATGGTGTAAAACAGGTTTTTATCACCGGAGTTAATGGCTGCATCACCACGAGGAACGTACAACATATCTCCTGCTGCAGATCCAATACCACTATTTGCTGCAGATAGGGCACCGGAATAATCCTTATTTGCTAAGGCATAACGTGCTTTTAATGTATATGCAGCGGCAATCCATTTATCTTTGTCTCCACCAAAATAGATATCGTAAGACTCTTTTCTTGAAGAAGCAGAGCCCAGATCAGAAATGGCAGCATCCAGCAAAGAGGTGACTGCAGACAGTACTGATTTTTGACCGTCAAATTTCGGATCAACAGTACCACCGATTTCTGAATAGGGCACATCACCCATCAAGATAGCCAGAGTTCCAATTGCATTGGCTTCAAGAACCTTTGCAATACCGACGAGCAATTTGTCGTCCGGCGCGGATTCAATGATGTGCCGTGCATTGGTGACCACACCTGTGTAAGCCCGTCTCCATACGCCATTGGATTCTACTGTTGAAAGTGAATATCCATAGATATTGGAGTACAAGGATGTAAATCCAATTAATTGTCCTGAGAACATACCTGAAATCCTATTCAGGTGTCCAACTTGAACAATCACATTTGCCAACTGCGCACCATTTAGGAATAACCGTGCATCCACATCAGACAATGTGATTTCATTGGGGTTATCATTAATTGATTTATCCACATCGCACCCGGTTGCAATCAATGCAATAGCCGTTAATGGTGCTAAAATATGCTTCATGGTTTTAAACCTTTTTGTTTGTGTTTTCATCGTTAACCCCTCCCCTTAAAAGTCTGCCGTTACTGAAAACAGGAACGACTTGGTAGACGGGTTAGCAAAATAATCCAAACCTGAACCAGTTTGGATACCACCGACGTTTACACCGGGATCAACACCGACTAACTCTTTATACCATGCAAACAGGTTACGACCGGTTGCAGTAAAGGTAAGGGAGTTTAGACCAGTGGCGCCGCGGAGGGCATCAGAATTCATGGTGTAAGACATTGATAATTCTCTGATTCGAGAATAGGTTGCATCAAAGATGGCAAAGTTGTAGGCCTGGTTATCACCAAATCCACCACCAATACCATGACGGTACCATGCTTCATCTAAGAGTACATCGCCACCACCAAAGTTTTCAATTTTGCCGCGAACGGTTGTACCTGAAGGGATGGTATTACCATCAAAGTTCTTCAGATCTTTGGTCAACGTCACTTCATTTTCAGTATCTTTAGTTGTACCGAAACGTCTCAGCACCCATTGCGTCCGTGGAGAATAGTCGCCACCTTGTGAATGTTCAAACAAAACATTCACTGCAAGGTTTTTCCACTGGGCGTTTAAGCCGAGTGTGCCGCGCCAATCAGGGTTGGGATCACCTAAGGCAATCTTTGTAGACGTAATCTGTGGGAAGCCGTTGGCATTCAATGTGAGTTTACCATCCACTTTACCATTGTCGGTCTGTGATCCTGTACCATAAAGGGTACCGATTGGATATCCCACCATGGCAACAGAGTTAACCGAACCAGAGCCAAGATACAATACTTCGTTCTCATTGGCACCAAGTTTGGTCACCATATTGTCATTCTTAGACCAGTTGAATGTCAATTCAACACCTTGAGTAGCATTGCTCATTACATCCCATGAACCATCAATTTCTAATCCATCATTGGTCATGGTTGCTGCATTTGCATATTGACTATCAAACCCTTTTGATGGGGCCAAAGTCGTGTTAATAAGCATATCTGCAATGGTATTCGAATAACTGGTTAAACTTAATGAAAACTTGTCATCTAAGAACCGCAGGTCAACACCAAATTCAGTTTCGGTTTTGACCTCAGGTTTGAGGTTCTCATTGCCTTTGTCATCATCCACGCGATAGCCACCGCCCCATTGCCCCACAGATACGGGATCACTATAAGAGCTATAGCTAAAACCGGACTCAGCCAAGGTTTCAAATCGATGCGCAGCTGGTCGCACACCCACTTTACCGTAGGCTACCCGCAGTTTTGCAAAACTAATGAATGGTGCGACACCATTGGCCATATCCGTAAACTGATAGGCCATATCCATTGCAGGATATAAGTATGAATCACTGATGGTTGAATGTGTTTCGTTTGCCATGGAAAGATTCACAAAAATTTGATCTAACGCATCCAATGACAAAACACCATAGGCTCTCGTAGAGCGGATAAACATTCTACTGTTATGAGTTGCAGACGCTTCTGCGGCAGTGTTAACATTAGTCGTATGTTTATCTGTATTTACCAAAAATCCATTGATGTAAGAAGATAATCGGCTATAGGTACGATCATTCAAATTCCAACCGGCTGTAACCAGCATAGAAATGGTACCCAAATCAAGATTTTGACGGGCAATCACATCATAATTTGTTTCTCGGTTTGTAATTCGATCAATATCAAATGCACCAGAGTTAAGCCCTGATCCGGCACTTCCCGGTGGGAAGAATCCTTCTCTGTTATCTGTATATGTATCCACACCGGCACGAAGCACAACTTCTGTACCTGTATATGGCGTAATATTCATTTCATTGGACATAATGAGACGGTTTACACGTGTAATGTTTTTCTGCTCATTAATTGTCCACAATGGATTATTATAAATGGGGTTTGTACTTGAACCACCCAAATACCGGCGATAGGCACGATGACGGCCAGGATATTCTACCCCACCGCTGACATAAGTCCCTTTATAATGTTCCAGATCAAAATCGGGGGCTGTCCGTAATAGTCCCAGCAAAAGTCCAGCGACGTTTGAACCACGCTGAATTCGATTGGAGTTACTGTAAGAGTAACCCACTTTGGATGTCATAGAAACATTATCTGCCAGACGGAATTTCGTGTTCAATCTGAAGTTATCTCTGTCATAGTGAGATCCTCGTACGATACCATCCTGCCGTAAACGGCTATAGCTGAATAAGTATGTTTTGGAGGCATCACCACCGGAGATTTGGAAATCATCCTGCGCATAACGACCGGTTCTAAATACGGCGTTAAAATTCTTATCTACGAATGTTTCTTTTGAGTTCTTTTGCGTAATCGTGTACTGCGTAAAATCACCTACGTCTGAAACAAAGTATGCTTTATTCGTATCATAGGTATCTTTACCACCGGCACGATCAGCAATTTTATCACCCCAAGATTCTGCGTGAGTAGTCCATACACCATTACGACCTTGACCATAAGTTGTCTACATGGGCAATCTTTCATGAATTTCATCAAACGATTCTGTCCGCTTGTAACTCATTTTCATGCGACCGGCTGACCCTTCTTTGGTATTAATAACGATCACGCCATTGGATGCTTTCGATCCCCATAGTGCTGCGGCTGATGCACCTTTTAACACCTCCACTGATTTAATATCGTTGGCATTTAGGTCATTAAGCCGAGACTGCTGAGATGTACCGCCAAAACGGGAAGCACCACCATAAATTTGA
This sequence comes from Fidelibacterota bacterium, assembly GCA_016845785.1. Lineage (GTDB taxonomy): Bacteria > Fidelibacterota > Marinisomatia > Marinisomatales > TCS55 > TCS55. The sequence continues at coordinate 14,685 of JAERSH010000044.1, read as the reverse complement.
GAATTGTTGATGGGCATACCATCCACAACCACTAATGGTTGACTTGCACCTGAAATGGTGTTGGATCCACGAATACGAATGGATGTCCCTGCACCGGGGTCTCCACTGACTGCATTCACAATCACATTGGATGCTTTTCCTGCCAATGAATTGGCAATTAACGCTTCACCGGATCGTGTCATATCTGCTGGTGTTACCGAAACACTGGTAGAGCCTTGTTGATCACGATTGGCCTCAAAACCCAGCGCTGTAACACTGACCGCTTTTAATCCAATCGCATCGATATTTAAAGAAAAGTTTTGAGTCGTGCTTCCGCTGGCCGGTACTGCCAATTGCACCGATTGGCTTTCATGACCAATATAGCTGGCAGTTAAGGTCACCGTTTGACCGCCCACAGTTCCCGCAGGCACATTAATAGTATATGTACCGTCAGAACCGGCAGCTGCACCAATTGATGTCCCATCTACAACTACATTGGCGCCTGCCAATGGATTTCCATTATCATCCGTCACTGTACCAGAAACGGTTGACTGGGCACTTAAAGCCCCGAACAGAATGGTTGCAAAAAGGATACCCTTTAAGATTGATTTCATTTGAATACCCTCCAAATAATGTATTTAAACAATTATGGAATTTTTCGTTCTACTCTTCTGATTTTTAATTGATGGTGAATCAAAACGAAGTAGAACCCTTTGTAGATGCTAATTCAATAAAATAATACGATGCAATTAATAAAATAAAAAATATTAATTATTTTACAAAAAATTAATGTTCTGCCTTTATTTTCTTAATGTATTTATATACAGTTGGACGTGTAACAGATAAAGATTCGCCGATAATGGCCACGGCGCCCCGTTTGTTCAAATGGCCACCCTTAATCAAGAATTTGATTACATTATATTTATCTTTACGAGAAAATACACGATTGGTCAATCCATGAGACACGCGAAAATGGTTAATGGCAATTTGGATATCTTCTTTGGTGCTGCCGTAAAAGAATGCCTCAGAATCATCCATGACCGGGTTGGCTTTTGTGCCTGTAAATAAGGACAATACATCAGAAAATTGTTCGAAAACGGAAATGTCATAGTTTAAGCCTAATGAGCCAATAATTTCATTTTTCTCGTTCCGGATAGTTAATGAAGAAGATTTTAATGGTCTACCGTCCGGACTTTCATTTTTATAGTTCACCACCTGATCAGGCACCTCTCCCTTTACCTTTTTATAGCCAAAATCACTCGTCCCCTCGCCGATTTTTCTTCCCGTAATATGATTGTTAAAAATGGCAATAATTGAATGTTCAGGATATCGCAGGTCATGAACAATCACCTCTAAATGAGGTTTGAACATTTCCGCTAACAATTCTCCCATGTTTATATAGTGGGAAAATATTGCTTTATCCGTAAGTCGATTGCTTTTAGCCATAATGGGATGATGAATTTAAAAACTTAAACTGATTCTGGTTCTAATTTTTCAATTTTAACGTTGAGAAGGCCATAGACCAATGCCACGATGGGGTTGGCTAAATTGAAAAAGCAAAAGGGCAAATAAGCAAAAGTCGCCACACCCAACGATGCGGACATATACGCGCCGCAGGTATTCCAAGGGATTAATGGTGAAGTAATGGTGCCTGCATCTTCCAACGTTCTGGATAGATTTTTTGGCGCCAAATTTCGTCGGGCAAATTCGGTGCGATACATACGCCCCGGCAGAACAATCGCAATATATTGATCGGCCGTAATAATGTTAATGCCAATACATGTGGCAATGGTGGTGACAATTAAAGAACCAGTGGATTTGGCAAATGTGAGCAAACTCTCAACCACCCGATTTAATGCACCAATCGTTTCTATCACAGCACCAAAAGTAAGGGCACACATGACGAGCCAAATCGTATTGAGCATACTCACCATTCCCCCGCGGGATAGTAAATCATCTACCACTTCTACACCGCTGTTTAATACAAACCCCGAATGAAGAGCCGTCCACACACCCGAAATCATGGTAAGCCCTCCCGACAAATCAGGTCTGCCCACAAACGCACTTACAATATTGGGCTGCAAAACGACCGCAAATAAGCCACCCAAAAGGGCGCCAATTAATACCGTTGGAAATGCAGGCATTTTCTTCATTGCCAAAGCAAATACCACCAATAATGGAATGAATGAAAATACACTGATTTTAAAAGTGCTTTGGATGGTGTCTTGAATAATGGCAAAGCCACCGGCTTCACCGGAAGCAGACCCTGTCATACCAATGATTAAGAACAAAATCAGCGCGATAATTAAACTGGGTCCCGTCGTCCAAATCATATGCTGGATATGTGTAAATAAATCGGTGCCAGCCACTGCCGGTGCCAAATTAGTTGTGTCAGATAAAGGAGACATTTTATCACCAAAATATGCACCGGAAATCACAGCGCCTGCTGTAATCTCAGGGGAAAGACCCAACCCAGCCGCAATACCCATGAGCGCTACACCGAGTGTGCCGGCTACCGTCCATGAACTCCCAATACTTATTGCAGAAACAGCACAAATGATACATGCAGCAAAATAAAAAATAGACGGAGATAAAATATTCAATCCGTAATAAATCATGGCTGGAACCGTACCAGACATTATCCACGTTCCGATGAGTGCGCCCACAGCCAATAAAATCATGATGGCACCCATCCCCATGGATACACCTTGAACGATTCCTTTTTCAATTTCTTTCCATGTAAATCCATTTTTGATGCCGATAATTGCACCCACCCCTGCCGCTAAAATCAATGCAATCTGATTACCGCCATATGAGGAGTTATCCCCATAAAGATAGACTGACATTGACAACATGACTATGAGCAATACTATGGGGATTAGTGCATCCGTTATCGAAGGCGTTTTTGTCGTCTTATTCATGTTTACTTTCTAAATTTTGGAGATCGTTTTTCAACAAAGGCGGTCAATCCTTCTGATGCTTCTTCTGTCCCAAATAATTTACTGAAATTTTCTACTTCTACAGCCAATCCCTCTTCGGTGGATTTACCCACCCCTTTGCGAATACAATCCAGAGATTGTGCAATGGCATTGGGTCCATTCCTTAATATTTGATTTGCAATGTCTTTACATTTGTCCATTAATGCATCTTGGGGCACAACATGGTTTACCAATCCGATTGCCTTGGCTTCATCTGCCTTTACCATGCGACCAGTGGTAATTATTTCATTGGCCAGGCCAGAACCCACCAATCGGGGTAATCGTTGCGTCCCGCCCCATCCCGGCAAAATTCCCAATAAAACTTCCGGTTGACCGAATGTGGCATTTTCACTAGCCACGCGAATGTGGCAGGCCATACTGATTTCACAGCCGCCACCAAGGGCAAAACCGTTTACAGCTGCAATCACAGGCTTAGGGGAATTTTCAATTGTCAATGTCATTTGCTGACCGGCTTTGCCAAAAGCCAGTGCCCCTTCCGGTCCCATTGATTGCATTTTTTTAATATCAGCTCCAGCAACAAATGCTTTATCGCCAGATCCGGTTATAATAATAACACCAACACGTTCATCGTTTATACAGGATTGAACCGCAGATTCTAAATCGGACACTACTTCATCATTCATGGCATTCAATGCATCAGGTCTATTGATGGTTAAAGTGGCAATATAATTTTCAATTTTTTTCTCTACGAACGACATGAATTCCTCCCCTATTTCCAGAATGTTCGACTAAATAGAACCATAATTGTAAAAATTTCTAACCGACCCAAGAGCATACAAAATGTTAACATCCATTTTCCAATAGGATGGAGTAATGCATAATTATCTGTGGGACCAAAAGCACCCAAACCTGGACCAATATTTCCAATGGCGGATGCAGCCGCTCCAATAGCCGATTGCACATCTAAATTCAGTGCAGTAAGGATAAGCGTTGTAATGGCAAAAATGGACATATAGATTAAAAAGAATCCCAATGTATTTCGAATGACATCTTCACCAATATAACGGTTGCCGATCCGAATGGGGATAATGGCGCGAGAATGGAGCATCCGTCTCGTTTCTGTGGCAGAGTATTTAATTAACAGGATGATTCGAGCAATTTTCATACCACCACCAGTCGATCCACCCATACCCCCAATGAACATGAGAATTAATAATAAATATTGACTAAAAAATGGCCATAATTCGTAATCCGCAGAACCAAATCCTGTGGTGGTTAAAATAGAGATGCTTTGGAACAATGCGCCTAAAAAGTTATCGTGCGACCATGATTGACTTGCTGAAGCAATATTGATAAAAATAAAAAAGGTTACACCGGCCAAAATGCCCATATAAGTCAAAAATTCTGTATCCTTAAAATAGCCTTTCACATTTCCGGTAAGTGCCCTGAAATGCAATGTGAAATTCACTCCGGCAATAAACATAAATAAAATAATAATATAATGAATCACGGGATTGGAATAGGCAGCAATACTTGCATTTTGAGTACTGAACCCACCGGTAGGCATGGTGGTAAAAGCATGACATACCGCATCAAACCATTTCATCCCACTCATTCCCAATAAAATCGTCTCTAGCGCAGTCAAGCCAACATAAACCATCCATAAAATTTTTGCTGTTTCTTTTACGCGAGGGCGAATTTTATCCGCAACAGGACCCGGTACTTCTGCTTTAAATAACTGAACACCACCTACGCCTAACAATGGCAAAATGGCGATGGTAAAGACGATGATACCCATACCACCGATCCATTGGATAAATGATCGCCAAAACAGTACACCATGAGGCAGACTTTCGATACCATTGGGTAAATTAGGAAGTGTTTGAGGATTCCCGATTATGGATGCGCCAGTCGTTGTCACACCAGACATAGATTCAAACCATGCGTCCGTAAAATTCGGAATAGCCCCGGTTAAATAGAATGGCATGGCGCCCGCAAGGGCAACCAACAACCAAGCCAAAGTCACAATAGCAAAACCGTCTTTACTATTTAACGATCGATTTTTTCGGGTAAAAAACCAAATGGGGATACCAACGACTACACATAAGACCATGGATTTGATATGACCATTTAAATCCGATTCACCATACCCCCAAGCAATAAGCGCCGGTATGGCCATGGATAATCCTGTCAGCACCAGCATGGCACCCAGAATATTTGAAATGGTTTTTAAATTCAATTAAACCTCAAATAGCCGTCTCAATTTTGAAACTGCCTTTGATTTAGCAAACACAAGCACTGTGTCCTCTTCAGTAAGCTGGGTTGATCCTCTGGCAATAGATAAATGGCCGTGATGATTGATGACACCCACAATACTGTCTTCTGGGAATTTTACATCCTCTAATGGTGCTTTGGTCACCTTACTGCCCGGGTCGGGACTAAATTCAATTACATCCACATCAATTTCATCAAAAGTGGTAACGGATGTTTCCGTTTGATCACTGGTAATAAATCTGAGAATTGAATTTACAGTGGACATATTTTTACTTAATACCGCACCAACACCAAGTTCCTTCACAATGGGCATATATTCAGTGGTGCTTACATGGATGACTGTTTGCTTCACACCCAAATGATGGGCCAACATACCTGAAAGGAGATTGGTTTGTTCACTTTCTGTCACTGCAATAAAACTATCAGCATCCTGAATATTTTCAGATTTGAGCAATTCAACATCCGTACCATCGCCATGAAGAATCATGGTTTCTTTCAAATTGGATGCGAGCCATTCTGCCTTATCTCGACGATTGTCAATCAAACGGACACTCATTTCATTTTCCAATTGCTCCGCTACACTACGGCCAATTTTACTGCCGCCTAAAATGATAATTGAATTGGTCTGGGTGGCTTCTTTTCCGAGAATATACATAAGCGATTCAAGTCGTTCGGTTTTCACAATGAAATAAGCTATATCACATTCTTGAAATTTATAATCTGCCCATGGCACGTGAGACTCCCCATCCCGGACGACGGTAATAATTCCAAATTTAAAATCGCGCTCTTCTTCGCAAATTTCCCGAACGGATTTTCCAATGATCGGACAATCATTTTCCAGTCGGATACCAATCATTTGCATCCGCCCACCTTCAAAATCCATCACTTGTGTTGCATAGGAATGACGTACCAATTGCACAATTTCACGGCAGGCTTCTTTTTCAGGGTGTATAACAAGATCGATGCCGAATTTTTCAGGCTTTATAATGGAATCCCGTGTGGTGTACTGTTGATTTCTCAACCGAGCGATAATTTTTTTGGCACCCAATTCATGGGCTTGCTGAGATGCAATTAGATTAACTTCATCTACACGGGTGAGACAAAGGACGTAATCTGCATCTTGTACATTGGCCATGGAAAGATTTCTGGGACTGGCTCCATTCCCTTCCACCACAATGACGTCTAAACTTTCTGTGGCTCGCTTGCATTTGGCCGGATCAATATCCATCACAATGATGTCATGATCTTCTTGGCTTAATGCCTTGGCAACGTGGTACCCCACTTCACCTACACCTATGATTACGATTCGCATGATGAATCCTTTCTGGTAAAAGCACGCATTTTAACTAAAAATAGTAAATGCTTCCCATTCTTTTATTCATTCACTTTCTCGACGTATGTCCGCACCAAGAGATTGAAATTTTTCTTCAATTCGCTCATATCCGCGATCGATGTGATAAATCCGGCTTATATCCGAACGACCTTCTGACATCAATGCAGCAATTACCAATGATGCGCTGGCCCGGATATCCGTGGACATAACCGGTGCACCTTTCAATGATTTTACCCCCCGCACAATGGCTACATTATTTTCTAAAGAAATATTGGCACCCAATCGATTCAATTCCGGTACGTGGGCAAATCGATCTTTATAGATGGTGTCTGTAATAATGCTGGATCCTTCTGCCACCGCCATTAATGCAATCCATTGGGCTTGTAAATCAGTGGGAAATCCGGGGTGAACATCAGTTGTCATATCCACTGCTTTTAAATGATCACATTTGAAAATAGTAATCGAATTGGAAGAAACATTTAATTCACATCCTGCCTGCTCTAATTTTTCCAAGACGATGGCAAGATGAGATGGATCCACATGATTGAGGGTAATTTCACCTAAAGTGGCACCGGCCATTAAAAAAGTGCCTGCTTCAATCATATCCGGAATGGTTGTGACTTTTATAGGATTTAATGATTCCACACCATGAATTTTTAGCCGATTCGTCCCCACCCCTTCGATGTTTGCACCCATTTCATTTAATACATTGCATAATTGGACAATATGGGGTTCCATGGCTGCGTTGGTGATGCGAGTCGTTCCTTCAGCCAATACAGCCGCCATGGCAATATTGGCCGTTGCACCAACAGAAGGAATTTCAAAATGAATCCGAGCTCCTTTCAGCTTTTCTGCCCGTGCGAGGATATATCCACTTTCGAGGATTACTTCTGCACCTAAGGCTTCAAATCCTTTTAAATGATAATCCACTGGCCGTGGTCCCCATGCACATCCGCCGGGTAAGGAGACCCTGGCCTCACCAAAGCGTGCCAACAAGGGACCCATCACATAAAATGAAGCACGCATGGTTTTTACCAAATCATAAGGCGCTTCTAAAGAGGTGATGTTGGATGCATCAATGGAAATTTTATTATTTGAAAATGTGGAACTAGCGCCCAGCATATCCAAAAGTCTGATAAATGTTCGTGTGTCACGCAGATCAGGAACGCGATCTATTTCTGTTTTGCCATCGGCTAATAATGCAGCCGCCATCATGGGCAGAATTGCATTTTTTGCGCCACCAACATCAATGGCACCACTCAGTGGTTTTCCGCCATGAACGACCAATTTATCCACGGGCCTGACTCCTGAAATGTTTTGCTGAGGATATGCCTTCGACTGATATGCTTTCGCCGCTAAATAATTCTGCAATTGCTTCCACTTTTTCTGATTCGCTCAAGTAACGCACCACCACATCAGTTTGTTCATTTTTTATAGATTTATGTACATATAAATGGTGGTCAGCTTTGGAAGCAATTTGAGGTAAATGGGTAATACAGATGACCTGTTTTTCTTTGGATAAATCAGCCAATGCGTCTGCCACTTTTTCTGCTGCTTGTCCAGAGATGCCTGAGTCAATCTCATCAAAAATCAATGTTTCAACAGGATCACTTTTCTTCAGCACCGACTTGATCGCCAACATAATGCGCGAGACCTCACCGCCTGAAGCCACTTTGGTTAATGGTTTGGGCATTTCACCCGGATTGGCACTGAGAAAAAATTCCACATGGTCATACCCTTTTGAACCAAATTTCACACCATCCCTATCTTTTTTAATGGGACTATCCATTTCCGATTTTACATTAATGGCCACTTCAAATGTAGCGCCGGCCATGTTCAATTTGGCCATTTCATCTTCGATTTGTTTTGAAATGGTTTTGGCAATTTCAGATCGTTTTTCATGCAATGTATCGGCATTGATTTGATATTGATGAATTAACAATTTTTGTTCCGATACTAACTCATTTATCTTCTCATCCAATCCGGATAAGTCTTTCAACTTTTCTCCGGCAGAATGAACAAAGTCATGTACCGCTTCTATAGATCCACCATATTTCCGCTTCAGGCTTTCAATGGCATGTAATCGTTCTTCCACTTCTTGCAATCGACTCGGATCATTTTCAATTCCACCTGCATATTGGATAAGATCAGATGAGGCATCCTGAATAGAAACAGATGCTTGTTTAATCGATTCAATAAATGACAGAATAGATTCATCATATTTTGATAAACTTTCCAATTCACTTAATGCTGAAGATAATTGACGGTATATGGAATGATCATGCTCTGTGAGAGATTGATTTAAGCGCTGGACGGTAGAGACCAATTCGTCCATATGGTTCAATCGTTTGAATTCTTTACCCAAGGAAATATCCTCATCAATCTCCGGTGAAACCGCCTCAATCTCCTGGACTTGAAATTGAAGAAGTTCCTTCTCATTAGATGCATTTTCCAATTTGGATTTGGCTTCTTTTAGTGCGCTAATATTGTCCATTAATTGGCTATAAAGGGTATCGATTTTCTCCACCATCTTTTCTGCTTTACAAAACCGATCTAAAAAATCAATATGTGTGTGGGCATTCATAATGTATTGTTGTTCATGTTGGCCATGAAAATCTGCCAGTGATTGAACTGATTCTCTATAAGCTGATTCGGCCAATGGTTCATCATCAATGAATGATCTTGTTCGGCCGCCTTTACTGATGATCCGTCTATAGATATTCTCGTCTGATAGCTCAGCTTCTACAACGGATTGTGATTGCCCACTGCGGACGTCTGTTTTGTCTGCTTTACCCCCAAGTGCTATGCCCAAGGATTTTAATAAAATTGATTTTCCTGCACCAGTTTCACCGGTAATGACAGTCAGTCCATTTTGTAGTGAAACCTCAGTTTCACGAATAATGGCAAAATCTTTAATATAAATCCGCTGAATCATTCGTCACGATTCCCTAAAACCAACAGTGCACCAATGGCCACACCGATTGTGTCTGCCAACACATCCCATCCACTAGAATATCTACCGGAAATAAATGATTGTAGATATTCATCTGCAATCCCAAAAGCCATCCCAAAGGGAATAACCACCAACAGCATTTTCGATGAAATAGTGTTCATACTTTTCATGGCCAAAATCCCAAAAATAAAATATTCCACCAAATGAATAAGTTTGTCCCAAGTTAACAACCATGTTTTTGGAATACTTTGACCGGGCAAAGAAGATACGCTGAGGATGACGATCATATAGGCCACCAATAAAATACGAAATGTTTTATGATTCATAATCGGCTATCACACTACCAATTTGGTTTAATAAATCGCTGGCAACCATACCACGCTGACTCATGGACTTTGCCAATTGGTCTCCTGCTTTACCATGGATATACATGCCTGCTTTTGCTGCTAACTCTGTTTGAATCCCTTGGGCTATAAATGAAGCCACCATACCGGTAAGCACATCGCCTGACCCTGCTGTGGCAAGGCCCGGATTCCCTATAGAATTAACACACCCTTTGGATTTCCATGCAACTAAAGAAGGAGAATATTTTGCCAACAATACACCGGGGAAATCCGCCATATATGCATCAATCGCTGCAGGAAAGTCATTGCGAACTGATCCAGCTGAATGCCCCACTATTTTAGAGAACTCACCTAAGTGAGGCGTAATGACAAAATCACTTTTAATATCTTGAAAAAGAGACGGATTTTCATAAAAAGGACGTAGCCCATCCGCATCAATCACCATGGGTTTATCTACATTTTTTACCACATTTTCTACAAGGGTAACCGTATCATCATGATCACCCAAACCAGGACCGATGGCCAACACATCGCACCAACTCAGATGTGACATGATGGTGTCAAAATTATCCATGATGAAATATCCTTTACCTTCGTCTGGGCAAGATACTGTCATACCTTCAGTAATTTTTGTTTCATAAATCGGATGTAAAGACTCTGGTGAAAATGTAATGACCATTCCAGCGCCGCTTCTGAGTGCAGCCATGGATGTCAAATATGCAGCACCGGTCATCCCAGATGATCCGGCCAGAACGAGCACTTTACCCTGCACATGCTTATGGGTCGTTTTCTCTAGGGGTTGAAGTATTGATTGAATATCTCCACCTTGGATTAATGACCATGCTCTACCCTCTAGTACTTCAAGACTATTGGGGAATCCAATATCCGCATTTTGAATCTCACCACAATTGCTTTTTCCCGGTTCAAGTGTCATTCCCAGTTTTGTCCACCCCATCGTAATGGTGTGATTGGCACAGACAACACCATTGGCCACATGCCCCGTATTGGCATTGACACCGGTGGGTATATCGGCTGAGATCGTAATATGATCTTCATTTAGCCAATCTATCCATGGGAGAAGTTCATTTCTCAATTCGCCTGAAAATCCCGTACCAAGAATAGCATCAATCATTAAATCAAATTTAGGCTTTAGTTCCGGGCGTGTTTTGGTATAGATAATTGACATATCATTTTTCACGCATTTATCATGGAAAATGAGGCTGTCACCTTTAATCGTACTTTTCTCCATCAATGTATAAATGGTGATATTAAATCCACGGCTGTGGAGCAAATGCCCAGCAGCATATCCATCACCGCCATTGTTTCCCTTTCCACAAACAATACCAATTTTTGGTGAATGAATATCTCCTAATAATGACTGAACATGTGCGGCGATTTTTTCACCGGCGTTTCCCATCAATATTTCGCCGGGAATGCCATGATCTTCCATGGCCAGTTGATCTAATGATTTGGCCTGGGATTGGGTTAATACACGCATTTACAGAACAAGAATAGCCATAGCTATGGCATAATCCGATTCGTGAGAAATACTTACTTTTAGGGAAGAAAATGAGAGGATTTCTATAGGAGAGACAATGGGGGCACCATTTGATTCATTCAAAATTTCGATGGCAGTAAAATCAACTTGAACCAATTCCCCTGAAGATAAAATACATTTTTTAATGGCTTCTTTTGCGGCGAATCGACCCGCATAATGAATGGCTGGATTTGCCTTGGTGTCACAATATGCAATTTCTTGCGGAGAGAATGTTTTTTGTTTGAACCGATTGCCGTGTTTTTTCAGCAATCCGTCAATCCGTTGGACGGAAACTATATCCGTACCGATGAAAGGATTAGACGTCGTTCAACTCCTTGATTATGCCCACCACTTCATACACATCATTCACGTCCCAATCTGCGCCGGATTCGACGGTACCGAATGTATCACCATACCGGGCAAAAATGGTTTTCATGCCGATTTGCTTTGCACCCACCACATCTCGATCCGGCCAATCGCCAATCATGAGCGCTTCTTCCGGTTTTACATCCAAATGCTGTAATGCCATTTCAAATGGCTTTGGAGATGGCTTTCGCACACCTGTGTCATCAAATGTGAGTACCGGTTCAAAAACGTGATGAAGATTCAAATAATATAACCGCATCCATGCTTCTCGGCTGGGCGCATCAGAAACTACGGCCAACTTGATTCCCATCTTGATTAATTCAATCAGGGTCTTATTCACATTGGGATATACAAGCAGTGTCGCTTCACGTGCACGACGGTATGATACAATGCCTGCAGCGAGAATTTTATTGCTCACTTCTCCCACAGTTTGAGTGAGGTAATCGTCAAATACCTGTTGATTTTCCCACCCTTTTTCCATGTATAGATTAAATATATCTTCGTAGGCACTCTCTTCATCCACTTCTAGGCCTGCTTCAATCATGGCTGTGATGGCCGCTTTAACCGCAAACTGCTTCATCTTGATAAAATCAAGCAGTGTATTATCTAGGTCAAATATGATCGCTTTTATCATGGATTATAAATCAAATATTCTCGAATTAATTTTCGTACTTTTGCGGATTTTTAACCTTATCAATTTCGTACTCGGCCATTTTCCGCCAAGCACGATCTCCACGAGCTTTTTCAAAAGCATTCAGGGCTGCGGTTTTATTTCCTTTACCGCCGCACCATTCGGCCATACCCAACTCAAACCATGCACCGCCGAATCGCTGCTTCAATTCTGTACTGCTACGGGCTGCGTTTTTTGCACCATCACAATTTCCCAATGTATTATGGGCTCCTGCTAATCGGAAAAAGCTCATGGCATCCCGCTCATTCAGTGCAACAGCCATTTCAAGATTGGATACAGCTTGTTCCCAATCCTGTTCTTCACCGTTGACAATACCAAGGTTTGCATATCCTTTGGCATAGTTTGGATTAACCGTAATGGCCATGGTCAAGACTTGCTTGGCCTTTTCATAATTTTTGGCATTTATGTAAATATCCCCCATGGCACCATATGCTTTATCATAACCGGGATGAATATCTACTGCAGATTCCAGCGCAGCAATAGCACCATCGGTATCATTCATTGAACTTTTGGCCAATCCAAGTGCGAAGAATCCTTTATAGAATTTTGGGTTTACAGCCAATGCTTTTTCATAAGAGGCTACGGCTGCGTCTTTATCACCCATTTTGGATTGAATCACACCGATCTGGTAATGGGCTTGAAAAAATGATTCATCAACGCTTAGCACTTCATTATAAGATGCCAATGCACCTTCTAAATCGCCTCGTTTATAAGACTGGTTTCCGTTATTAAAATAATTTTTCGCTACGTTGCGGATAGCTGCAGAAGCGGTTTTGTGATCCGGATATATTTCCAATGTTTTATGAAAATATCCCACCGCATCAGAAAATTCTTTTTTCCGAAAATGGGTTAGTCCCATATTGAAAACGGACTCGGGATAATGAGGAAATTTTTCAGCGGCCACACGAAATGATTCAAATGCATTGTCCGCATCGCCATTTTTCATGGATCGATTTCCTTTACTCATGAGTGTATTCAATTCATTCATTTTTTCAAATTCATCGCGGTATCCCTGATTTTCAGGTTCAGATTCAATCGCTTCTTTTAATTTAGAACCGGCTTCTTTCAGGTCTCCTTTTCGCATAGCCACATGGGCAAGCCCAAGATAAGCGGGGGCAAAGGTTGGATCCGCCTGCAATGCTGCATTAAAACCAGATTCCGCTTCAGTTACATTACCTGCATCTAAACTGGCTTGGGCCGAATTGAACAACTCATCAGGTGATTGAGCCAAAACTGACCCAATGACCAACATCAATATGGATACTTTTTTAATCATTATCCTCATTTTCCTCATTTTAAACTTTTTGTGCCGAAGGCCGGACTCGAACCGGCACGAGGTTTCCCCCACTGCCCCCTCAAGACAGCGTGTCTACCAATTCCACCACTTCGGCCTTTAGGCAAAATTAATTATTTTCTTTTTCCTGAACGGGTGTGGTGGGGAGGTCTAACGATTCAGCTGAAGGCGCCAATGTACGCTCTTCCTGTGCTTCTTCGACGACAGAACCGGTGCCACTCGCATCCGGTGCACCCACCAAACTAATCAACAATGCTAATCCCATGAATGCAATGGCCAGATACGTTGTAATTTTACTCAGCGCCGTGGCTGCACTCCGACCGCCGAAAATAGCATTGGTGGTTTGTCCACCAATCGATCCTGCCAATCCACCGCCTTGACTCGCTTGCATTAATACCACTGTAATCAGCAATAAACTGATAATGGCATGTATTGTAATTAAAAATCCTAACACGATTTACCTCTTAATAATGGGCTGCCACTGTTTCAATAATGTGGCAAAAACTTTCAATTTTCAAACTGGCACCTCCAATGAGGAAGCCATCTACACCTTTTGTTTGGATCAAGGTTTTTGCATTTTCAGCATTGACCGATCCACCATATAGAATGGGAATGTTTGTACCATTGGCATCAAACAAGGATCCCAAAATATTTTTCACATCTTTATGGGCCGCTTCCACTTGATCAACCGATGCAGTTTCTCCTGTACCGATGGCCCATACGGGCTCGTAAGCCACAATGAATTGATTCGGATTAATATCTGTTAATCCAGCCAATCCCAATTCAATTTGTTCTTTCAGAACAGTTGACGTCTGGCCGGCTTTCCTATCATCCAATGTTTCGCCAATGCAAAACATAGGCGTCAATCCACTTTCAATTACCGTTTGGATCTTTTGATTGATCCATCCATCTGTTTCGCCGAATATATGTCGGCGTTCAGAATGACCCACAATCACGTAATCCACACCGGCTGAT